>CAVVFZ010000014.1:0-310654 GCA_963747555.1 uncultured delta proteobacterium | reverse complement strand
TGAAAAGCACGCAGGATATGATGCGGCGAAACACTGGCGGAACACATGACCCGAACGGTACGGATGTTCGTAGGATATTGCAGTCGACTAACCCCAGCCAGGTCAGCAGCGGCGTACGCTCACCATGTGCAGAGAAAGCAGACGATCTTCGGTTCAAAATCGGCGTTACTCATATCTATTCCCCTTATAGGATCAAGGTTTGTTGACTGTTTCACAGTGCCCTTATCTGGGCCAGGAGCTGCTCCGGCTTGAAACCCTTGAGCATGGCACTCTGGGATGGACAGGTGGAAGCGCAACATCCACATCCCTTGCACAGGATCGTATTGACCTGGCAGATCTTTTTCTCGGGCAGGTAGTCAATGGCGCCATATGGACACATATCCATGCATCCCATGCACCCCACGCAACTCTCGGGATCGATCTCGGCGACAATCGCGCTGGTGACCAGTTTGTCCTTGAACAGGATCGTGGCCACCCTGGATGAGGCCCCAAGCCCCTGAGACCTGGCCTCCTCCACCGTAGCGGGATAACGGGCTGATCCGCAGACAAAAATCCCGTCTGTGGCAAAATCAAGTGGCCGTAATTTAGCATGGGCTTCAAGAAAAAAATTGTTCTGATCCAAGGGAACCCGCAGGAGCTGGGAAAGACCGGGAGCACCTTCCCGGGCAACCAGAGGCGTAGACAAGACTACCAGATCGTAGGGAATCTCAACAGTCTCCCCGGTCAGGGAGCGATAAAACCGAACCTTTCCATCTTCCACGACGGGAGGTTGATCAGGGGTGTACACATCAAACCGGACCCCCTCCCCCCTTGCCTCCCAGAGCATCTCCTCATTTTCCGTCCCATACATCTGCATATCCCTGTATAGGATACGCACATGGCTGTCCGGATTCTGTTCCTTGAGCAACCGGGCGTTCTTCACTGCTGTCTGGCAGCATATTCTCGAACAATATTGCCGTTCAGGAGAACGAGCGCCCACACACTGGATCATCACGACCTCTTTGGCCGCCACCGGTCCCTCTTTCAGCCTTTTCTCCAGTTCCATCTGGGTGATGACCTTTTCACCGTCATATCCGTACAACCCTTTCGGAACGAGTGGAACGGCACCGGTAGCGACAACGATGCAACCCACTCCCTCCTGCACGGTCTCCCCTCCATCGGTGCCTAAGGTGATTTCGTAATTTCCAATATACCCTGCCACATCCTGCACCTTTGCGCCAAGATAAACGGAAATGTTGGCTCTGCTCGTAACCGACCGGATCAGCTCGGAGACGATCTCCGACGCTTCTTCTCCCTGCGGGGCCACCCGGTTGAGTTTTTTCAACAAGCCGCCCAGTTCCGTCTCTTTTTCGACCAGTACCACCTCAAGTCCCATTCCGGCCAGGGTTTCAGCAACCGTCAGACCGGCGACGCCGCCACCGATCACCAGAACCCTCGGGTTGATGGATGCTTCGATGTCGGTCTGCGGTTCCAGAAACGCCGCCTTTGAAACCCCCATCCTCACCAGGTCTTTGGCTTTTGCCGTCGCCGCATCTCTTTCCTGCATATGGACCCAGGAACACTGATCCCGGATATTCACCATTTCAAAGAGATATGGATTTAACCCCGCGGCCGAACAGGAACTCTGGAACAGGGGTTGGTGTGTACGAGGCGAACAGGAGGCCACAATCACCCGGTTAAGATTATGTTTTTTAATCCCATTTTGTATTTCGCCGATCCCGGCTTCTGAACAGGTGTAGAGGTTTTCCTTGGCATACACCACTCCCGGGATACGGGATGCATAATCCGTTACGGATTTACAGTCCAGATGTCCGGCAATATTGGAACCACAGTCACAGATAAAAACCCCGATCCGCAGATCCTCTTTTGGCTGTTCTTTTTCTTTGTCCTTCTTACTCATAGGGTCAGACTCCTTCAGGATGCCTTGCGCATGGTAGAATCCTTGATCAACTGTGCGGCTCTTGCCGCGGCGCCACTGGCCTGTGCGACGGACTCGGGAATATCCATGGGTCCATGGGCGCAACCGCAGGCGAAAATTCCGGGACGCGTTGTATCCAGCGGCTGTGATGTGCCGGTCTCGAAAAAACCGAATCGGTTGATTTCAATGCCTAAGATCTTAGCCAGATCCTCAACGCCCTCATTGGGAGCACAGGCCGTGGCCAGAATAACCATATCAAAATCGACCGATTTAACTCGTCTTTCCTTGGTATCTTCATACGTAATCACGGGGTTGTTATTGGGGCCCTCAGTGATCTCTGCTACACGGCCGCGGATATAGCTTATCCCGGACTGGTTCCCCCCTCTGACCTTATATTCCTCAAACCCCTTACCGACGGCTCGAATATCCATACCGAATATGACCGAAGTGGTTTCCCTCTCATGCTCATTGGCGATGATGGCTTCCTTGATGGAGTGCATGCAGCAAAAACCGGAACAGAACGGGTAGAACCGAAAATCCCTTGAACCAACACACTGGATAAAAGCCAGTCTCTTGGCCACGGAGAAATTTTCCGCTTTCTTTTTCAATGCCTCCAGCGGTTCCACAATGGCCAGGTGTTCGGCATATTTCTCCGCCCATTTCTTTCGATCCGCATCGTCCCCGTATTGGCCATTCTTGAAATCCTCGTAAAATGCAGCCGAATCCTGGCTATATTTTTCTTCAAACTTGGCAATCGCTTTCTGGGATTTCTGAGCCTGTTTTTCCAGCCCGTGGATTTCCGCTTCCACCGCCAAATCGGATGGCCGATCCAGATGACCGCCCGTGGGACCGCTGGCACTGAGCAATCTCTCAAATTCAATGGCGGTAATCACATTAGGGATTTCCCGATACTGGTATTCAGGGACGCGCGAGGGATCAAAGACCTTGTATCCACTGGCCACGATAATAGCCCCGGCCTCGATCTCCACGATCCTGTCTTTCTGCTCGAAATTCACCGCGTCGGCCTGGCACACCTTCTGGCAGATACCGCATTTTTTGCCGTTCAGTTGTCTGCAATGGGCCGGGTCGATGGTATGCGTGGATGGGATTCCTTGGGCGAACCAGCTGTAAATAGCCTTCCGATCTCCAAGGCCTTCATTAAACACATCCGGCAGTACGGTGGGGCACTTTTCCTTGCAGGCGCCGCAGCCCGTACATCGGTCTTCTTCCACATACCGGGCCTTCCTTCTCACGGTGACCTTGAAATCACCTGCCTCCCCTTCCACCTTTTCCACTTCAGAGTAGGCCATCAACTCAATATTTGGATGTCGACCGACATCCAGCATCTTCGGCGAAAGGATTCAGATGGCGCAATCATTGGTTGGAAACGTCTTATCCAGCTGCGCCATCTTTCCGCCGATACTGGGCAGCCGTTCCACCAGATGCACCTTCATCCCCATTTCGGCGAGATCCAACGAAGCCTGGATCCCGGCGATGCCTCCACCAATAACGACTATATCTTTCTTCACGGTCTTGCTCCTGTTTACGCCATCTATCTTCCGTTATGTTCGGGATCAGGCTGCCTTTTTCAGACTTGAAGGCCCCAAAGCCCTGACCTGTTCCGTAAATTCCCTGGCAACTTCGGCAAATCGGGTGCCTTCCGCTGAAGATATCCATTCGAGCCGCAGCCTGCCGGCATCAATCCCGAGAATTCCGATCAGTTTAACGGTCATATCAAACATCTTCTGGGCTTTTACATTACCATCCAGGTAATGACAATCGCCGATATGTCACCCGGACACCAAAACGCCGTCAGCGCCCTTTTGAAATGCCTTGAGAATAAAATTGGGATTCATTCTGCCGGAACACATGACCCTTATAATGCGCATGTTGGGAGGATACTGAAACCGGCTGACCCCCGCCAGATCAGCGGCGGAATAGGCGCACCAGTTACACGCGAATGTAACAATTTTGGGAGAAAACTCTTCAGCCATTTTTAAAATCCCTTTTACATGGATGGATATTTATGGTTAAACCCGTGGAACGAAACCCCCGCATCCTCAACCGGTGATCATCAGTCGAGGGCAGCCTCCACCATGGTCATCACTTCCTGGTCATCATAATGATAATTCACGGCCGCGCCGGTGGGGCAGGCCGCGGCACAAGCCCCGCATCCCTTGCAAAGGGCAGCCTCAATGTGGGATACGATGCGTCCTCCTTCCCTTTCCACCAGACTGGGAGCTCCGAATGGACACACTTCCACACAGATTCCGCAGCCAAGACAGTAGTGTTCCTCCACATGGGAGACCACCCCTTCTACGGTGAGGGTTTCCTTTGCAAGAACCACGGATGCCCGGGAGGCCGCGGCCTGAGCCTGGGCTATGCTCTCCTCGATGGGCTTCGGGTAGTGGGCCATGCCGGCCAGGAAGAGGCCGTCTGAAGCAAATTCCACGGGCCGCAGTTTCGCATGGGCCTCCATAAAGAACCCATCTTCGTTCACGGAAAGCTTGAACATCTGCGCCAGTTCCGCATTGTCCCGGGGAACGATGGCAGATGCAAGCACCACGAGATCAGGAATAATCCGGATGTCCCGTCCAAGAATATGGTCCCGGACAATCACCGAAAGACCTTCTCCCTCTTTTGTTACGATAGGTTTTCGCTCCAGATCATACCGGATGAAAATGACCCCTTTAGCCCGCGCTTCCCTGTACAGTTCCTCCCTCTGACCGTATGTGCGGATATCCCTGTACAGGACATAAATATCCATATCCGGGTTCATTTCCTTCAATTCAATGGCGGACTTGATGGAATGGGTGCAGCATACCTTGGAACAATAGGGCCTCTGAGGTTCTCTCGATCCCACACACTGGATAAAGACGGCGGTTCCGGCCTTCTTGATCTTTTCACCCCCGATCCTCAGAGCATCATCCAGTTCAAGATGCGTCAAAACCCTCTCATCTGCACCATAAAGGTATTCTTCCGGCTTGTTTTCCAGGGCTCCAGTCGCCACAACAACGGCGCCATGTTCCAGGGTCCGGTCTACTCCGTTGCTGGAAATCGTTGTCGTGAAATTGCCCACGAATCCCTTTGCGTCCTTGATGCTTGCGTCCATATGGACATCCACGAGCGGATGACTATGAACCGCTTCTATGATTTCCCGCATACCCGCATCAATTGATTCTCCCTGCCATGTACTCACAAGACGATTTGCATTTCCTCCCAGTTCGGAGGACTGCTCCACAAGATAGGTGTGAAATCCCTGATCAGCAAGCCCAAGGGCAGCTGTCATTCCGGAAATGCCACCGCCGATGACCAGGGCCCGGTTGTCCACTCCGATGGACGGCTGGGGCAACGGCTGTATGAGCTGCGCCCTGGCCACCGACATGCGAACCAGATCTTTTGCCTTCAGGGTCGCCTCTTCCTTTTCCTTGCTGTGGACCCAGGAGCAGTGGTTTCGAATATTGGCCATCTCGAAGAGATATTTGTTCAGGCCCGCATCCTTCAGGGTTTCCTGAAACAGGGGTTCATGGGTCCTGGGCGTGCATGCCGCCACCACCACCCGGTTCAGCCCCTCTCGCAGGATGACTTCTTTCATCTTATCCTGCGTATCCTGAGAACAGGTGAAAAGATTATCCTCCACATAGCTTACCCCCGGCAGGCTTCGCGCGTAATTCACCACGGCAGGGACATCTACGACCCCACCGATATTGGTTCCGCAGTTGCAGATAAAAACGCCCACCTTGGAGGCCTCGCAGGAGACATCCCGCTCCTCCGGATAAGTCACTTCTTTCGTCAACGTACCCCTGGCCGAAGCCAGCAGGGCTTTGGCGCTGCAGGCGGCCGCACTGGCCTCCATAACGGAATAGGGAATATCCTTGGGTTCCTGGAAGGCGCCGCACACATAAATCCCTTTTCGCGATGTCTCCACGGGATGAAAGGCCCCGGTCTGAACGAAATGGTCCTGATCCAGTGCAACGCCGAGATCATTGGCCGTTTCTATCAGAGATTCGGGCGTCTCCATTCCAGAGGCAAGCACTACGATATCAAAAACCTCCGAATGCACCATGCCTTCTTCGTCGGCATATTCGAGGACGAGGTTTTTTGTATCCGCCTCTTCCGAAATGGAATGTATCCTCGACCGTATGAACCGCACCCCCTGTTCGTCTTTGGCACGATTGTAGTATCGCTCAAAATCCTTTCCGTAGGTCCGCATGTCCATGAAAAAGATGGCAGCGTCCAGACCATGCTCCGAGTGTTCTTTGGCTATCACCGCCTCTTTCACCGAATACATGCAGCAGACGGAAGAGCAGTAGCCGTGGTCGCATTGATTGATATCCCGTGATCCCACGCATTGCAGCCAGGCGATCTTCCTTGGTTCCCGGCCGTCCGAAGGGCGCTGCAAATGCCCGTGATACGGCCCTGTTGCGCTCAGTATCCGTTCAAACTCCATGCTTGTGACCACATTGGCATATGCCGCGTAGCTGTATGTTTCGAACCGGGACGGATCAAACGGCTTGAACCCAGGCGCCAGGATGACGGAACCCACATCAATCGATAGTTCCTCTGTTTGCTGCGCATGGGACTCCAGCGTAACAGCCCCCGCCTTGCAGGCATCCACGCACTGGTAACATTCACAGCATCCTCCGCAGTTAAGACATCTGGAGGCCTCTTCCGTTGCTTCTTCGTGAGTGGGCAGAAGGGCGACTTCTTCAAATCCGGAAAGCGCCTCTTCCATGGGAAGGGTCTTTACGGACAACCTTTCCCTGACCGGCTCATCTTCAGGAATCTCCACCCAGTTTTCCCCGATGGGCGGTTCTTCAATCCACTCTTCAGGCAGTTCTTCGCCCTGAAGGAACCTGTCCATGTAATGGGCGGCTCGTTTCCCCGCCTCAACCGCTTCAATAACCGTCGCAGGACCGGTAATCACGTCCCCGCCGGCGAAGATCTCCGGAACATTTGTTTGGAGCGTTTCGGGATTTACCACCAGCAGGTTCCATCTGGAAACCTCGATTCCGGAACCATCCACACCAAGAAAATCCAGATCCGGCTCCTGCCCGATGGCTACAATCACGTGATCCGCTTCAATGAAGAATTCAGACCCCTCAATCGGAATAAATTTTCTTCTGCCCGTGGTGTCTGGTTCCGTAAGACGCGTACGATTGCATTCAATGCCTTTCACTTTCCCGTTCTCAACCACAATCCTTTTCGACGCCACCTGAAAATGGATCTTTGTTCCTTCTCTTTCAATCTCCGCCGTTTCCGCGGCATCATACTGCATCTGCTCCTGTGAAAAGGGGTCTACCACATTGACTTTCGTCGCCCCTAATCTCAGAGCCACGCGGGCGGCGTCGATACCGGAATGTCCGGCCCCCAGAATCACCACTTTTCCCTTCAGGTGCGAATGCTCGCCCAGTTCGACTTCCCGCAGAAAGGTCGTCACATGACGCACGTCCTCTGAAAGGTCCTCGCCGGGCAACCCCACTTTCAGACCTTTCCAGGCGCCTGTGCTTAAGAAAACAGCTGAGGCGCCATGCTCTCTGAGCTCGGCTATGGTAAGGTCCCGACCGATGGCGGTGTTGGTATGGATCTGTATCCCGTAGCGCTTCAGGTTTTCGATCTCGGAATCCAGTACCGTCCTTGGAAGCCGGTGTTTCGGGATGCCGTAGCGCATCATTCCGCCCGCTTTCGGCATGGCTTCGTAAACGCTCACCGAATACCCCGACATAGCAAGAAAATAGGCGGCTGTAAGGCCTGCCGGTCCTGAACCGACGATGGCCACTTTCATATTTACGGGAATGATTTCAGGAACCGGAATGTCGCTCAAATTGGTGTTGTCAGCGGCGATTCGCTTGAGTTCCCTGATGGAGACGGCTTCATCCACCTGCAGACGACGACAACTCCTTTCACAGCGATGGGGACAGATTCGGCCTAAAACACCGGGAAAAGGAAGATCCCGCATAATGATTTTCACGGCTTCCAGATATTTTCCCGCCTTCACCATCTGCACATATCCCTGCACATTCAGATGGGCCGGACAGGCCATTCTGCATGGCGCCTTATCCAGTTTCTCTATGGCGAATCCGCCCGGGATGGCCTGCGCATAAGACTTATAGGTGGCCTTGCGTTTTACCATTTCCATGTCGTACCCGCTTGGCCGCTCCACGGGACATGCTTCGGCGCAATCGCCACAAGCGGTACAGGCTTCCGCGTTTATGAATCGGGGGTTTTTCCTGATTTTCACCTGGAAATCACCCTCATCTCCCCCAATCTCTTCTACGGTTGAACAGGTATGAAGTTGAATATTGATGTGCCGGCCGACCTCGACCAGTTTCGGAGAGATAATTCACATGGCACAGTCATTCGTGGGGAATGTCTTGTCCAACTGGGACATTACCCCCCCGATGGCCGGCGATTTCTCCACAAGATGCACATAAAAACCGGAATCCGCCATATCCAGAGCAGCCTGCATCCCCGATATGCCGCCCCCGATGATACATACGGAACCATGTACTTTCCCGGGTATTTCTTTTTTCATTCGGATCACCTCAACTGAATAAGACCTGTCTCACGTTTTGTTCGTGAAAGGCATATATGGTTTATACGGTTAGGCTATATAAAATAGAACGTGTACAGTCAAGAAATATTTCCCATGCCGATCGGCATCAGCGATCGTGATTATGCTGATTTCCTCCGCGACCTGCCGGGGGATGGCAAGCAGGAAATCTTGATGCCAAAAAAAATCGTTGCAATTGGCTACATACAGTGTAGCCATATTAATCGTCGTGATAAGATTCCCGGATCCCCTTTCTTGATTTTACTCTGACACCAACCTGAAAAATTCAATCATTTCAAATGGAAAAAATGTTTTTTCAGGAGATTCACAGTTATGGCCCCTGAAATGCATAAGACTTGAAATACAGAAAAGGCCACTTTTCTGGGATCAGAAAAGGTAAACGCCACTTGTGGACAAAAAGGAGGTCGGCAATATGAGAACGAAAATTTCCAGCATGACAGAAAAAGGCCCTGACCAGAGAAGGTTAATCGCGGTGGATGCGCCCTTTGACTATGATGAAGTCGTGGCATATGCCGGCTTGGAGTACGTTCAACACCTGCAACGGGACGGGATGTCCTGCATGGCCTATGATGACGTCAAGAAGAAGCTTCCCGGTTTCTATCTGGCTGAAGAAGAATGTATCTGGATGAAAGCCGGCATCATCAATTTCCGAGCCTGTGACAACCACTACAATTGCGACGACTGCACCTTTGATAAGGCCATGAAAATAGCCATGGGAGGGAACCCGGCATCAGAAATGGAACGGTTCCCTGTAAAGGCACAGGGCGAATCGGAAGATCACACGGAAATTGATTCGCCATGCATCCATTTCCTTTCCGGGAGAATTAATACGCCCTTTGAATGCGGTGAGAATTACGAATGCTATCAATGTGCCGTCCATAAGAGACGTGGAGAGCAAAAAACGGTAATACCGGCAACTGAAGGGCAACCGTCTTGTCGCGTTGTTTCAGGGCATCGCCTTGCTAACGAGTACTATTATCACTTTGGTCATACCTGGGTAAAAGTGATGGATGGGGCATATGTCAGAATCGGCATGGACGATTTCGCATCGAGCGTTTTCGGACAGGCTAATAAGGTTTCGCTTCCAAAGTTTGGTGAATCCATACATCAGGGTCGGCTGGCATGGTCCATTGAACGGGATGGGCGTCGCGCTTCGATTCAGTCTCCGCTCACGGGAAACGTTCTCACTGTCAATGGGGAAGCCATTGAAGATCCAGCCATCATTCACAACGACCCCTATGAAAAAGGGTGGCTTCTCGAGTTACAGCCCCGCTTCCTGGAACGCGAATTGAATACGCTCTTCTCGGGAAAAGATTGCTCCGGTTGGGTGGATCACGAAAACAGACTCCTCTTGGGTCTTCTGGGTCCGGAGTATGAAAACCTTGCCGCTACGGGTGGCAAGGCCAATGATGATTTCTTCGGAAATTTTCCTGAGAGCGGTTGGGAGCGGTTGGTTCACATGTTTCTTGAAAGAGGAGCGAAAGTCTGACCTCGCAACCCGACTCGGAACAGAGACCTCGAATTCGAACCATCCGGAATGAAGATTCAACTATTCTTGAAATCCTAAGGAGTTCGCTATGATAAAAAAAACCATTGGCTCGGTCATGGTCGTAGGAGGCGGAATTGCGGGAATGCAGGCCTCTCTTGATTTAGCCAACGCAGGGTATTTTGTTTATCTGATTGAAAACAATCCGTCTATTGGTGGGATAATGAGCGCCCTTGACAAGACGTTTCCCACCAATGATTGCGCCATGTGAATCATATCTCCCAAACTGGTCGAGGTCGGCCGGCATCTGAACATTCAAGTCATCACCATGACGGATGTGCAAGCTCTGCAGGGTGTTCCCGGGAATTTTACCGTTACACTGAGAACACGACCACGCTATGTGGATATGAAGAAATGCATCGCCTGCGGCGTCTGCGCCACAAAATGCCCCCGCGGCGTGGATGATGAATTCAATGAAGGGCTGAAAAAACGGAAGGCCGTCTATATCCCCTACCCCCAGGCGGTGCCCCTTAAATATGTGATTGACGAAGCCCACTGCATCTATTTTGAAAAAGGAAAGTGCAGAGCCTGTGAAAAATTATGTCCGGCGGGCGCCATCGATTTCACTCAACAGGAAAAAACCCATCATATTCAAGTTGGAACCGTTGTTCTTGCGGCCGGCTCCGAACCCTTTAATCCTTCCGGACTAAAGATGTACGGCTACGGGGAACTGCCCAATGTCGTTACAAGCATGGAGTTCGAGCGCATATTGAGTTCCTCCGGTCCCTTTGAAGGCCGCCTGGTTCGTCCAGGAGACAAGGCGCCCGCCACAAGGATCGCATGGCTGCAATGCGTGGGTTCGCGAGACACCCATGAAGACACGCAGGAATACTGCTCCGGCGTATGCTGCATGGTCAGCATCAAAGAGGCTATGATCGCCAAAGAACACGGGGGGGATACCCTGGACGCAGCCATCTTTTTCATGGACATGCGGTCCAGCGGAAAGGACTTTGAACGGTACTATAGCAAGGCCCGGGATGAAATGGGGGTCCGCTTCGTGCGATCTCGAATCCACAGCATCGAGTCGGCAGATGAAAACTCGGGGAATCTCAAGTTAGACTATGTCAGTGAAGACGGAAAAACTAAAACGGAAATTTTCGACATGGTCGTTCTTTCCGTCGGACTGCGGACCTCGAAACACGCTCGGGAATTGGCCGGAAAATTAGGAATCACCCTGGACGCCGATGGCTTTGCGGAAACCAGCAATCTCACACCTGCAAAGACCTCTTTACCGGGCATTTTCGTATGCGGCGCGCTTCAAGGACCCAAAGACATTCCCCAGTCAGTTGTGGATGCCTCGGCAGCGGCTGCGGAATCGGCAGTCATGTTGGCCGGTTCCCGGTACACGACCACACTGTCTGAAAAGGTCACGGAAGAGAAGGACCTCCTCCACGAAGAACCTAGAATCGGGGTATTTGTCTGCCGTTGCGGGACCAATATCAGCGGCGTTGTGGATGTTCCGGCAGCGGCTGAATATGCCAAAACCCTCCCGGGCGTTTGTCATGTGGAAGACAACCTGTTTAGCTGCAGCCAGGACACACAGGGACGGATTACGGAAACGATTTTGAAGCATGGCCTGAATCGTGTTGTTGTAGCTGCCTGTACTCCCCGTACCCACGAACCCCTTTTTCGAGAAACGATTCGCGGGGCAGGTCTGAACCCTTATCTCCTCGAATTCGCTAATATTCGAGATCAGGATGCCTGGGTTCACAAGAAAAATCCGGAACAGGCCACACAAAAAGCCATGGACCTGATTCGAATGGCCGTCGCCAAGGCGGGTTTGCTTGAGCCGATTCAAACGTTGAAACTCGAAGTCCATCAGGCGGCCCTCGTTATTGGCGCCGGTGTCGCGGGGATGAATGCGGCGCTCAACCTGGCACAACAGGGATTTCACACCTATCTGATAGAACAAAGCGGAAAACTGGGGGGAGAGGCTCAAAGACTACGGATGACCTGGAAAGGAGAGGATGTGAAAAAATATCTGATCCGCTTACGCACCCAAGTCGTCAATCATGCCGACATCGAAATCCTGACAGAGACAAAGGTGATCGACGTAACCGGCTTTGTCGGAAATTTCGCCACTACGCTGGAGGTTATGGGCGAAAAGCGGGAAGTTCGTCATGGCGTGATCGTCCTGGCCACCGGGGCCCGGCCTTCCGAGACCGTGGAGTACCTGCGTGGTCAAAGCGACAGGGTAACAACCTGGCATGAGCTGGCGGACATTTTTGAAAGAGAGCCCGACCGATTGAAAGAAACGGAGGGAGTGGCATTTATCCAGTGCGTAGGATCTCGTGAGCCCCCGCATCCCTACTGCTCAAAGATTTGTTGTACCGCTTCCATTCAGCAGGCCATCCATCTAAAAAAGTTAAAACCGGACCTGGATGTCACGATCCTTTATCGGGACCTCAGGACTTATGGCCAAAGGGAAAGGCTTTATCGGGAAGCCCGTAAACTGGGAGTGTTATTCATCCGATATACCCTGGATGAGAAACCGCTGGTGACCCGGTCGGAGAAAGATGGGAAGGAACGGCTGCATATCACGGTCAAGGACCCGATCCTTGGCATGGCGATTCAAATCACTGCCGACTATCTGAACCTGGCCACCGCCATTGTCCCCGGAAATCAGCAGGACCTGACAAAGATTCTTAAGGTTCCTCTGAACGAGGACGGCTTTTTCCTGGAGGCACACGCGAAACTGCGCCCTGTGGATTTTCCAACGGATGGTATTTTTGTCTGCGGTCTGGCCCACTATCCCAAACCGATAGAGGAAGCCATCTCACAGGCACAGGCGGCAGCCATGCGTGCAGCGGGCGTGCTATCGCGGAAAACAGTTGAAATAAGCCCCATCATATCGGTGGTTGACCAGTCTCTCTGTATCGGCTGCGGCCTATGTGCGGAATCCTGCCCATTCGGGGCCATGCATCTCAACGAAGTTTCAGGAAAGGGGTATAGGGCGGAAAACATACCCGCCCTCTGTAAGGGTTGCGGGATCTGCGCGGCATCGTGCCCCCGAAAAGCCATCGATATGATGCACCACCGCGACAGACAGATCCATGCTGCAATTGAAGCAGGAGGAAAAAGCGCTCTTGCCGGGAAACACCTGCCCGGTCCCATAGAGAACAGAGAGCCTATCCTCGTTTCCGGATACAAGATGGCAGATGATTGTTACTATCACGAGGGGCATACCTGGATACGTCCGGAGCGAGGGGGCAGGGTGAAGATCGGATTAGATGATTTCACGGCCAAAGTCTTTGGCCGGGCCGGGTCGTTCAAACTGCCTGAAAGGGGCGCTTCTCTGGGACAGGGTAAAAAAGGATGGATGTTCGCTCGAAACGACCATAAAGCAATGGTCCTTTCCCCTTTGACAGGGAAGGTGTTTGAAGTGAACCACAAGGCCATGGAGCATCCTGAAATGGTACACCAAGACCCTTACAGGGAAGGTTGGCTGATCATCCTGGAACCTTTCATCATGAAGCTGGATCAGAGACGCCTCTACCGAGGATCAGAGAGCGTCCGATGGCTGGAAGAGGAGAGCAAAAGCCTCTTGCAGCTTTTGGGACCTGAGTATGAAAGGCTGGCCGCAACAGGGGGTGAACCGATCCCTGATCTCTTCGGTCATTTCCCTGAAATCGGCTGGGACAAGCTGGTAAAGACGTTTCTGCATACCGGTGAGTAATCCGGAAATCTTTTGAAACAAAATGTGCGTCCGAGACGGAACGATGGGACGTTCATAACGGGGAGAATTTTCATGTCCGACCATTTTAAACCGAAGATATTGGCTTTTTTGTGCAATTGGTGCGCCTATGCGGGCGCCGACCTGGCAGGTGTCTCGCGTGTCCAGTACCCGCCAAGCATACGCGTGGTTCGCACTATGTGTTCCGGTCGAGTGGACCCCGTCTTCGTAGTCCAGGGACTAAAGGCCGGCTTTGACAGCGTGCTTGTATCCGGTTGACACATCGGAGAATGTCATTACCTGGATGGTAATGCTCACATGTCCAAAGCGATGAAAGTGGTGGAATACCTGTTGGATCTCTCCGGGATTGACCGAAGGCGGATGACCGTTGAATGGGTCAGTGCAGCCGAAGGAAAACGATTTGCCGAAGTGGTTACCCAATTCACTAATCAGACACTGGACTTGGGTCCTTTTGACCCCGAGGCCCACGCCCTCGAGCTGACCGCCACCGAACAGGCTCTCGATTCTCCCAGGCTACGATGGCTTATGGGCATGGAAATTCAGCTTACAGACAAGGAAAATGTTTACCATGAAAAACTGGATACTGCGCATTATGGGCATCTTTTGAAAGAAGTAAGCCGGGAACAATACGAAAAGGCCCTGATCTCGGAGATCCTCAAGGAGGGGCCAAGTTCCGTGCGGGAAATCGCCTTTAAAAGCGGCCTGCCGGTTTATTCGGTATCCATGCGTCTCGGGGAAATGGAGCGACATCACCGGGTGGAATTGCACCAATACCGGGGAACGGTCCCTCTTTTTTCAAATCAGGCCTCCTCCGAGGCAATCTGACGCTCTTCCTAAAAGGACCTCTCGACGGTCGGTGAAGGGTCATCCAAGATGCGGCAGCAAAAAAGACCTCGTGACTTCATTCATGCCATTGTTTTTGAATAAGATGCCGTTTTCTTTATTCTTGATAAATAACCAACAGGAGCGAATATGACTCTTAAAACAAAGAACGGAAAAGTAGGTTCGGTGATGGTGATCGGAGCCGGGATAGCCGGAATGCAGGCGGCTCTCGATCTGGCGTCCGCGGGTTTTTATGTTCACCTTATAGATCGTTCGCCTACCATTGGCGGGATGATGGCCCAATTGGATAAGACCTTCCCAACCAACGATTGCGCCATGTGAAACCTATCTCCCAAACTGGTCGAGGTCGGCCGGCACCTGAACATTCAGATTATAACCCATTCAGAAGTCGAAGAACTTAATGGCGTTCCCGGACATTTTACCGTAAAACTTAAGAGCCAGCCTCGATTCATCGACCCCCAAAAATGCACGGGTTGCGGTCAATGCGGCCTGGCCTGTCCGGTAAACGCCATCAATGAATTCAACTGCGGCCTGGACTTCAGGGCCGCCACATTCATTCAGTATGCCCAGGCGGTCCCACTTGCTTTTGCCATCGATCGCAATACCTGTATCGGGTGTGGATTGTGCGAAAAAGTCTGCATGGCCGAGGCTGTTCGTTATGATGACCATCCACGGGAGATGGTGCTTACGGTGGGCGCCGTTATCCTGGCCATGGGGAACGAGATATTCGATCCCGCGACTTTGGACGCTTATAACTACTCCGAGTCGCCCAATATCATTACCAGCATGGAATTCGAGCGAATTTTAAGTGCTTCCGGGCCCTATTCCGGGCATTTGATGCGCCCTTACGATCGCGAAGAACCGAAAAATATAGCATGGCTTCAATGTGTCGGTTCTCGCAGCAACAATGGCGGAAACCCCTATTGTTCCTCTGTTTGCTGCATGTACGCCATCAAAGAGGCGGTCATAGCCAAACAGCATGCTCACGGGCCTTTGAATGCCTCCATATTTTTCATGGATATGAGGACGTGTGGAAAGGACTTTGAAGAATACTACGATCGGGCCGGAAATGAGCATGGGATAAGTTTTATCCGTTCACGCATCCACAGCGTTGTCCCCGTCGGCGAAGGTGATCTGGCGATCGACTACGTGGATGAAAGAGGGAATCGCAAGAGCGAAGTTTTCAATCTGGTGGTTCTTTCCGTCGGCTTTCAGGTGGGGAGGGAAACCGTTCGGATGGCTCAGCGCCTCGGAATTGAACTGGATGCCTACCATTTTGCCAGAACGAGCAATTTTCTTCCCATCGAAACCAGCCGACCGGGCGTTTATGTCTGCGGTTCTTTTCAGAGTCCCAAGGATATACCGGAGTCTGTTATGGAGGCCTCGGCAGCGGCTGCTGCATCCGGCGCCCTGTTGAGCGAAACCCGTTGGTCCCGAACCGAAAAGCAAGAAAGACCTTCGGAGACCGATATCGCGGGGCAACCGCCACGGATCGGGGTCTTTGTCTGCCGGTGCGGAATCAATATCAGTGGAGTAATCAATATAAACGAAGTAAGGGAATATGCCAAGTCACTCCCGTACGTGGTCTACACGGAAGACAACCTATATACCTGTTCCCAGGATACCCAGGTGAAGATGACCCAGGTCATCAGAGAAAAAGGGATAAACCGGGTGGTGGTTGCCGCCTGCACTCCAAAAACCCATGAACCCCTTTTTCAGGAAACCCTTCAAAACGCCGGGTTGAACAAGTATCTTTTTGAAATGGTCAACATCCGAAATCAGGATTCATGGGTGCATAGCCATTTTCCCGCCCTGGCATGCGAGAAGGCAAAAGACCTGATACGCATGGCGGTTGCAAAAGCTGCGCTGCTTGAGCCTCTTCCTGAAACCCGACTGGACCTGAATCCCGTCTCTCTCGTCATCGGCGGAGGCGTGGCGGGTATGACGGCCGCCAGGAATCTGGCGGATCAGGGCTATGAAGTGCACCTGGTGGAACGTTCGCCAAGACTGGGGGGACAGGCAAGAGACCTCTACAAAACGTGGCAGGGGGAACTGATTCAGGATTATGTGGGAAAACTCATGGAATGTGTCACGGAAAATCCTCGCATCCATTTGCATTGTTCCACGGAACTGACGCATGTGGAAGGTTTTGTGGGGCAATTTCATTCGATCCTGACTCCCCATAAAGAAAAAGCCATTGCCCTGGATCACGGAGTCGCCATTGTGGCCACCGGGGGATCGGAATACAGACCGGTGGAATATCTCTACGGACAGGATAAGAGGGTACTCACCCACCTTGAGTTGGACAGACTGTTTATCGAAAACGATCTAAACATGGGAAATTTAGGCACAACTGTTTTCATACAATGCGTGGGATCGCGCGAACCCGAGCATCCCTACTGCAGTCGCGTATGCTGCACACATACCATGGTAAGTGCCCTGGAACTGAAACGTCGAAATCCGGACATGGATATTGTGGTACTGTACCGCGATCTGAGGACATACGGCGAACGGGAAGGGCTCTATCATGAAGCGCGAAAAAAAGGGATTGTTTTCATTCGTTACGATCTGAATCACAAGCCGGAGGTCATTGCGAGAGACGATGCGCTTATTATCAAAGTATGGGACCTCATTTTGGAAAGGCCCCTGATCATCGAAGCGGATCTTCTCACCCTGGCCGCGGCAATTCTGCCGGAAAAACAGGAAAAGCTGGCCAGCTTTTTCAAAGTTCCAGTAAACGAAAAGGGCTTTTTCATAGAAGCCCATGCCAAACTGCGGCCGGTGGATTTTGCCAGTGACGGGGTATTTCTCTGCGGGCTGGCCCATTATCCCAAACCCATCGACGAAAGCATTGCCCAGGCCCTGGCGGCGTCCGGACGTGCAACCGGTCTCCTCGCGGCCGGCGAGGTGACCATCAGCGGCACGGTGGCGGAAATCAACCCCGCATGGTGCTGTCATTGCGGCATCTGCGTAAGTATCTGCCCTTTCAACGCGTCCTCCTTCGGTGATAACGGAACAGCAACGATCAATCCCGTTCTCTGCAAGGGCTGCGGATTGTGTATCGCTTCGTGCCGAAGCGGTGCCATCCGACTGAAGGGTTTTGATGATGCCCAGATCATGGCGATGATCGACCGGATCTGAAGGCCTCTACAAAAACCGAGGACCGTCAACCGGTGAAAACTATCGAAAATCGCCCAGCACGACACTGCAGATAAATATTCGCAACTCCACGCCCGGAATCATAATTACCGCTGAGTTGCGTGACTGCTTGACCCAGAGCCTCCTTCCCAGCTATAGTAGGAACCATCAATCTGAATGGAACCATCTGAGAATGGTCAGAGCACGGAAAAGGGGGTTGCCATGGAAGTGGGTCGCAAACTGTTCGGAGACGATTTTCAGCAACTGAATCTGAAGTTGGCCATCGTGGGAGGCGGAAAAGTCTGCAAGAGCTTCCTGGAACTTCTTCAACATATTCCGCCGCTTCCTGAAATAACCTTTGAAATACTGGGTGTATCGGACCTCAACCCCGATGCCGAAGGACTCCGCTTTGCAGAAAAACTCGGGATTTTTACGACCAGCACCTTCACCGATCTTTTTACCATTCCCAATCTGGACGGTTTCGTCGAACTGACGAATGACGAGAACCTTCTACTGGAAGTCACCCGAAAAAAGCCCCGGGGTCTGTGGGTAATGGGTCACGATCTGGCCCGAATCATCATCTGGTTTATCCGGATGCATGGCCGATCAAAAGAACAGGAACAGGAAGTTTCCCATGTGCGGATGGTCTCGGAGTTTCTTCTTCAGCACGGCAACGAACGAATCGTGCTGCTCTCCCCCGATTTTATGATTCAGGAGGCTTCCGAAGCCTATTTGCAGGCCGTACAGAAAATTCGAAACGAGGTCGTGGGAAAGCACTGTTATGAAGTCACCCATGGGTTTTCTTCTCCTTGCTCGGAGTGGGATTCCGATGTAACCTGCCCCATGATGCAGACCTTGAAAACAGGAGAAAGTGCGCATGCCATCCACGAACATGCGACAGATTGGGGAAATGCCATATTTTGCGACCTTGAGACCTACCCTGTTCACAACGACCGGGGAGAACTGGTACGGGTAATCGAGATCTGGAGGGATATTACCGATGAACTGTCTCCAAAATGGGAAAGACGGCTAAAAGATCTCAAAACCGGTATGGGTAAGCTGGTTCAGGAAGATCGGATGATATCTCTGGGTCAACTGTCGGCAAGTTGCGTGCACGAAATCAACAATCCGATTCAAGGCCTGCTGACCTTTTCACATCTCATGCGAACCATCCTCAACGAGGGAGATCCTTCCCCGAAAGACCTGGCGCAATTCAAAGAGTATCTCGAACTCATGAGCAGTGAACTGGAACGTTGTGGAAAAATCATCTCCGGCCTGCTCTCTTTTTCCCGCGAATCGTCCATGGAAACCAGAGACCTGGATCTGAACGTAATCATCAAATCCGTCATTGAATTGACCCGCCACAGAATTCAGTTGCAGGGGATAGACCTCGAGGTAGTCTATTCAGGACCTCTCTTGATGGTAAGGGGGGACGTCAATGAATTGCAGCAGTGTTTTTTGAACCTGATTTTCAACGCCATTGACGCCATGCCCGATGGAGGACATTTGTCCGTAACCTCAGACGTGGATCCTGACAAGGGATGTGCCAGGGTTACTTTTCTGGATACCGGTTGCGGCATTGAGGAAAAGGACATGGACCATGTTTTCGATCCCTTTTTCACAACCAAGGGAGAGGGAAAAGGAACGGGACTCGGACTTTCCATCGTTTACGGCGTCGTGAAGGGACTTGAAGGCACCATTCAAATTGAAAGCAAGGTAAACAGGGGCAGCAAAATCGTGTTATGTTTCCCGAGGATATGAAACGCGGGGACTTACCGGAGGAAAACCATGGATCGTAAAATGAGAATCATGGTGGTGGATGACGAAAAAATTGTGCGGGAATCCCTTTACCACTGGTTTGAAAGAGCCGGCCACGAAGTTGAAATGGCCGCGTCCGGGCCGGTCGCCCTGAAACAGTTGGAAAAGACCCCCTTTGACGTCCTTTTCGTGGACATCAAGATGCCGCACATGGATGGCCTCGAGGTATTGAAAAGAGTCAAAGAGACCTATCCCGATACGATTGTGATCCTTATTACCGCATACGGTTCCATAGAGTCCGCTGTACAAGCCATGAAGATGGGCGCCAACGATTATCTCCTGAAACCGTTCAGGCCGGATCAACTTGCTCTTGTGATGGAAAAAACCATCATCCAAATGGAACTGACCTCCAAATACCGCTACATGAAAGGCCTTCTGGATGAAATCACCCGCTTTGATAATATCATTGGGCAATCCCGCCCCATGCAGGATCTTTTTGACCTTATTCCGGAGATAGCGCAAAGCGATTCTTCCATACTGATTACGGGAGAAACGGGGACGGGGAAAGAACTGGTAGCAAAGGCGGTTCATGCCAAGAGCCATAGATGCAAAGGGCCATTCATTGCCATGAACTGCGGAGCCCTTCCCGACACGCTCCTGGAAAGTGAACTTTTCGGGCATCAGAAAGGCGCTTTCACGGGAGCAGACCGCGCGCGAAAAGGTTTCCTGGAGGTGGCCTCGGGAGGGACCCTCTTCCTTGATGAAATCGGGGAGATCAGCCAGAAAATGCAAGTTGATTTACTAAGGGTTCTGGAGGAAAGAAAGATTTTCAGATTAGGGGAAAGAACGACCATTGATGTTGATTTCAGATTGATTTCCTCCACCAGGAGAGATCTGATGGCGGAGGTCTCCGCGGGCCGTTTTCGTGAGGATTTCTTTTACAGAATCAACGTGATTACGCTCAAGATTCCCCCTCTGCGAGAAAGGAAGGAGGACATTCCCCTCCTGGTGGCACATTTTCTTGAAAAATACAGCAACGAAACCAACAGGCGCGTAGATCACATTACCCCCGAGGCCCTGGAATTTCTCAACAGACATGATTGGCCTGGAAACGTGCGGGAGTTGGAAAATGCCATTGAACGGGCTGTTGTTCTTTCGAAGAAGAGAAGCCTCGGGATTCAAAATTTCTCCTTTCTGCAATCCTTTCCCACTGAAACAAGCAACGCAAAGACGTTGAAAGAGAGGGAGAGAGACTACATCCAGAAAATTCTCGAGGAGAATGACTGGAATGTGACCCGTTCAGCGGAAACATTAGGGATCAATCGGGTCACCCTGCACAAAATGATCAAACGGTATCAGTTGAAAAGAACGTAATGAACCATACAGCGGAAACAATTCTGCCATGAATTCAAGAAAGGGGTGTATTGCGGTCTTGCCTCTCGGAGTTATTCCTGATGCCGTCACACAGTCTGTAGCGAGGCATATCCCCACCTACTTCTATCACCCCAGTCACATCCTTCCACCTGTGAAAATTCCCCCGGACACCTTTGATAACAGGCGCCGGCAATACGACGCGGGACTTATTATCAAAGCATTAAAAAGCATGCCGTTTGAAGGGTATTTCAAGGTCATTGCCATTTTAGGCGTGGATCTGTTCATCCCGATCTTCACCCATGTTCTTGGAGAGGCACAAGAGGGCGGCAGGTTTGCCCTGGCCTCCATGCATCGGTTGAAAGGGGAATCCACAGGAAACGTTCCATCGATGTCAAAGGTCCTTGAACGGTTGACCAAGGTAGCGCTGCATGAAATAGGGCATCTATTTAATCTGGTGCATTGTTCCGATCCGAAGTGCCTCATGCACTTTGCCGGCGACCTGCAGAATCTGGATGAGATCGTGCTCGATTTCTGCGGATACTGCTCCCGGTATCGGAATGATGCCTTAAGAGGGGCCCGAAAATAAATACAGATAAGACAGACTCATTCATATAGAGGAAATCTATCGATGAAGAGAAGGTCCCTCATAGTTGAGATTGGCATTAGAATTGCCGCACAAACATGAACCCTCTTGATAGACCATTTTTTTTGTGATTTAATTCCTATCCTCAACCGGTTGAAACTTGAAGATAGATTCCCAAAAACCATACAGCATTTGTATCGCATGTCCGGGGATATAGCGCTATAATGTAAACATCGGGATAAGGGGTTGCCCCAATGAGCACCGGCATATTTATGAGTGAATCGGATTTTCGGAGCCTTTTTGACAGCGTTGCCGATTACGTCATCGCCATCAACAGGAACCACCAGATCATCATGTCCAATGACCTCTTCAAAAACCGGTTCGGGGCCGGTCCCGGAAACAAGTGCTACAGGGCATGGAAAAACGTGAACGAAAAATGCGACGACTGCCCGGTAGAGAAATCTTTTCTGGATGGTCTGGTGCATTCGCGCGAAGAAACTGTGGTTAGAAATGACGGGGAGGTCATCACCGTAAATGTGAAAACAACCCCTGTTCGAGATGACCGGGGGAAAATTGCCTATGTACTTGAAACCGCAACGGATATTACGGAAAAAAACAAGATTCACGATGAACTGAACCGGGTATCAGGGAGCATTGAGGCCGTCATCACTAAGAGGCTTAAACAGCTTGAAAAATCTGAGGAATTATATCGAACCATTTTTGAGCGATCCCTGGATGCCATTGTCTTGACCGATCCCAGGGGAAATATTCTGGAAATCAACCAGGCCGGAGTGAATATTCTGGGGTACAGAAACAAACAGAAGCTCCTTTCCCTGGGGTCCGCGCAGGAGCTGTTTGAAAATGCAGAAGACCTCTACCGATTTCAGAAAACCATCTTCAGAGAAGGTTTTGTCCTGGAGTTTGAGACCCGTCTCATCGGAAAAGGCGGGAATGTCTTTGATGCCTTGATCACTTCTAATGTGATCGTTGACATCGTAAAAAAGATCACCGGGTATGTTCTGATCATTCGAAATATCACAAGGAGCAAACGGGCAAAACAGAAGATAGAGGAACAGAACGCCCGACTTTCCATTTTAAACGCTATTGCCACAGCGGTGAACAGCACCCTTGATCTCAATGATGTGCTGAACATAACCACAAATAAGATGCTTGAAATCCTAGAGGCAGACAGTTTCAGAATATACCTGCTGGATGAAAAGAAAGAAACGCTCGACCTTGTGGCCTACAAGGGTCTTTCCGCCAAATTCATTGGAAAACCCCACATGAGGCATCGCAAGGTGGGCGACGGTCTTCTTGGAAAGACGGCGTTAACCGGCGAGACCAAGGTGGTCGATAACTTTTTGAGATCGGGCGATCCTTATGTGAATTCGTTTGTTGAGGAACAGCTCCACTCCACCATTTATCTTCCTCTTATTTCCAAAGGGGAAACGGTGGGAGTCATTGCCGTCTCGAACCACCCTTCTTCCGATTTTACAGAGGAATATATTGATTTTCTGAACGCCATCTGCAACCAGATAGGCGTTGCCGTGAGCAATGCGGATCTTTACAAAAGCATTAAAACCGCTTATCAAGACCTCAAGGAAGCACAGGAACAGGTGATTCGAGCCGAGAAACTGGCGTCGCTTGGAAAACTTTCCGCTTCGATCGCCCATGAAATCAATAATCCCGCTGGCCGCGGTGCTGACTTATGCCCGACTGATGACCAAACTGATCACCCTCGGACGGTTCACTCCCGATCGGTTTGACGACATCAAGAAATATCTCAAGACCATAGAGGATGAAACTTCGAGATGCGGTGAAATCGTAAAAAATCTTCTGGCTTTTTCCAGGCAGTCCAAAATGAAATTTGAAATCCGGAGCATCGAAGAAATCATCGACAAAACGCTCCTCCTTATTACCCACGACCTGGAAATGAAAGGGATAAACGTCGAGAAACATATCGCTGAAGGCACCCCGGACGTTGTATGCGACTTCAAACAGATACAGCAGGCGTTGCTGAACCTTTTCATTAATGCCTCGGATGCCATGAAGGACGGAGGGACATTGAAGGTGGCAACAGCGGATTCAGGAAAGAACGGATTTCTGGAAATAGCCATTTCCGATTCAGGACACGGTATTTCACAGGAAGAGCTGAAAGACATATTTGAGCCTTTCTTCTCTACAAAAGAAGAAGGGAAAGGGGTTGGACTGGGACTTTCGGTAACCTACGGCATCATCGCGGAACACAGAGGAAGAATTGAGGTGGAAAGCAAGGTAGGCCATGGCACAACCTTCAAGGTTTACCTGCCCAAGAACACCGGCCAGGGAGACCTCAGCGCCTAAACTCCAAACCGTAACGGGATGCGGTTCATCTTTCACCATTTCTTTAATGAGGGGAAACCACAATGACGAAAATGCCCAGAATTCTCGTGGTTGACGACGAAGCCGCCATGCGGGAAAGCCTGAAGGATTGGCTGAGCGAAGACGGTTACCAGGTAGGACAGGCGGCGGGCGGCGCCGAAGCCATCGAGATGGTCAGGAGCCATCCATGGGATGTCCTTCTTCTTGATCTCAAGATGCCAGGCATGGATGGGACTGGAGACCCTGAAAAACGTAAAGGAGATAAACCCTGAAGTCGAAGTGCTCATGATGACGGCCTATGCCACGGTGGATACCGCCGTTCAAGCCATGAAACTGGGCGCATTCGATTACCTGGTAAAGCCTTTTGATCCGGATGAAGTGGAACTGCTCATCAAGAGGATCCTTTCCCACAAAGAACTCGTTCTGGAGAATGTCCTCCTTCGAAAAAAGCTGGAAGAGAGGGATCAGTTTAAAGAGATCATCGGAAAAAGCAATGCCATGCACGAGATCTTCGACCTCATCGCCCGAATTGCTCCCACGGATTCCACCGTTCTTATCACGGGCGAGAGCGGTACGGGAAAAGAGCTCATTGCCAGCGCCATTCATGCAAACAGTCAACGTTGTTACATGCCTTTTATTGCGGTAAGTTGCGGGGCATTGCCGGATTCCCTCCTTGAAAGCGAGCTGTTCGGTTATGAAAAAGGGGCCTTTACGGGTGCTGAGCATACCAAAAGGGGACGATTTGAAATGGCGCACAAAGGCACCCTTTTCCTGGATGAAATAGGCGACATCAGCCTGAAGACCCAGGTGGATTTGCTGCGGGTGCTCCAGCAGAGGGAGATCAATCGTCTTGGCAGCGAACAGGTCATAAAGGTGGACGTACGGATCCTCGCGGCCACCAATCGCGATCTTGAAAAGGCGATCCGTGAAGAAAGATTCCGAAAGGATCTGTTCTACCGCCTGAATGTGATATCCATTCACCTCCCTCCGTTGCGGGAGCGAAGCGAGGATATCCCTCTTCTGGCAAAGGCGGCCATCAAGAAATACTGTATTGAAATGAATCGAGAGGAAGTCGGAATTGCACCCTCTGCCATGAAGCTCCTGATGGATTACGATTGGCCGGGGAACGTCAGGGAACTGGAAAATGTGATTGAAAGGGCGCTGGTAATCGGATACGGAGGAGAGATTACCGAGGAAGATCTTCCTTTTGACCGAAGGAGAAAGGAAGAGCAGAAAATGCCTTCTTCGCTGAAGCAGATGGAAAAACTGCACATCGAGAGAATCCTCGAAAACACCGACTGGAATATCAGCAGAGCCTCGCGGGAGCTGGATATCGATCGCCAGACCCTGTACAACAAGATAGACCGCTATGGCTTGAAAAGGAGCTGATCCCCATTCCCGCCTCCAATCGCATCAGGATATGCCCTCTCGGCAAAGTGGAACATTTTGTTGCTGAACAGATCGCGGTCTTCCTTTTTACCCGAACCGGTCTGCCATGCGAAATACTGCCCTCTCTCCAATTTCCCGCTTATGTTTTTTGTGAAAGAAGAAAGCAGTATGATGCCAAACGGATACTTGAGTATCTTGAACGGTGGAAAGGTTCCGGCAAAATCATAGCGGTTACCGATGTAGACCTGTATGTCCCCATACTAAAATATGTTTTCGGTCTTGCGCAGGTGGGCGGAACATGTACGGTCATTTCCCATTGCCGGCTGCACCCCCTGTTCTATGACGCCCCTCCTGATGAGGCGCTATTCCTGGATCGCATCAAAAAAACCGCGCTCCATGAACTGGGCCACAGCTATGGTCTGACCCACTGCAGATCAAAAAGATGTGTCATGTTCTCGTCCACGCGGATTTGCGACACGGACTTCAAAGAGGATTTTTTCTGCCCCACGTGTGCCGAGCTGTTTCAGTGGCAGGCGCACAAACACGACATTCCCGCCTCTGAGGAGTGCTGAAATTTTCGGCACCCTGGCCATTTCTTCGGCAATACGCAATAACCATTTATCATTTCAACTGTTTAAACCATAAATATTATCATGGGACTGAAAATCTGTCGAAAAAATAGACAGATCACCTTTTCACACACGACGCCCACAGAAACCTTCAATTTTCCATAAATATGCTTATTTTTCAGACATTTAAATACTTAGATCTATTTTCATCCCAATTATGGCACATCCCTTGCTTTATGAAGAGGTCAAATCGCAGCTTCAATCGAATCTACATAGACTTTTCTATCAGAGATAACGTTACTTTAGGAGGAAACAAAAATGGCCGAAAAAATGAAAAATGAATCGATGAGAATCGTCCCCCCTGGAAAGAAAAAATGCGTCTGGATGGAAGCCGGGGTCGTCTCCTACAAACTCTGCGACAACAATTACGATTGTCCAACCTGTGTCTATGACCATGGGATGCAGTTGAAGGTCGCCAGGCAGAAAGAGGCGACAGCCGCGAGCCAGGTAACTACGGCAGCCGACAACCTGAGCCGCACCTGGGTGGACCAAATGATGCTGATGCCCGCTTCGAGAAGGAAGTGCCGCTACATGCTCACCGGCGAAGTAGGCAGGAAGATATGCCCCAACGCCTATGAATGCGGCACCTGCTCCTTTGACCGGATGATGCAGAGCAGACTGAAAACCGAAAGCAATCCGGTTCCGAACCGCACGAACGTGGCCGGCTTTGAAATGGCGGAAGGTTTCTACTATAATGAAGGACACGTGTGGGCAAGACCCGAATACGGCGGGCGCGTACGCATCGGTCTGGATGACTTCGCACAGAAACTATTGGGAAGGCTTTCTTCCGTGGAAACCCCGGATATCGGACATGAACTCGCAAAAGACAAGCCGGGTTTTCGGCTGAAACGAAATGGCGCATCGGTCGACGCCCTGTCTCCGGTGGATGGAATCGTAACCCACATCAACCAGAGGCTGGTGGACCATCCGGAATTGATCAATGAATCTCCGTACAAGGATGGATGGCTGTTTATCGTGGAACCTACCCATCTTCGCAAGAACCTCAAGGGGCTCCTGTTCGGAGAAGAGGCCGCTCAGTATATGGCCGACGAAAAAGAAAAACTGTTTGCCGAGGCCGATGAAAATATGAGACTGGCCGCGGACGGTGGGGATACGGTTGAGGATGTTTTTGAAGAACTCGGGGCGGACGCCTGGAGCAAACTGGCCAAAAAGTTCCTGAAAACTTCCAAATAACCGGATGGCCAAATCAGCATCAGGATCAGAATCTCATTCGACAACACAAAACCCTTAACTTCGGCCACGAACAAAAAGACCTTTCGCCGGCGAACCCTGCGAAAGGTTTTTTTATGGGGGATTTCAAAATCAGGCCTCTTCCAGATTTTCTGAAAGATAGGCGTAAAGATCTTTAATTTCCAGGTCTATCTCCGCTGTCCCCCGCGCGCAGGTAAAATGGATCTGGCACTTGGGGCAGGCGGTGATGAGGGTCGTTGCCCCGGTTTGGACCGCCTCTTGCAGCCTTTCGAGGCGCATCTCTTTGGAACAACTGGAACACTCCATCCAGGCGGTGGTGCCACAGCAGAGCGCGTTTTCCCTGTTGTGCGACATCTCCGTAAGCCTGGCCCCGGGAATCATCTTCAGCAGTTCTCGAGGCGGTTCATAAATTCCAGCTCCTCTTCCCAGCCGGCACGGATCGTGATAGGTAAGGGCGCCATTCGTGGACGGTTTGAAGGAAAGACCGGAACCGGGAAGTTCCCGTGCCAGGAATTCCGTCATATGCAGGACTTCGAAAGGGAGTTCACCGCAGACTTTTGGATAATGGTTCTTAAAGGTGGTATAGCCTTCGGGACAACTGAAAAGAACCGTTTTTGCCCCGGAAGCGGCAATAATCTCCAGGTTGCGCTCCGCCAGCTTCCGAAACGTGGTTTCGTTCCCGGTCCAGAGGGCATCATGCCCGCAGCACCTCTCGTCATTGCTGATCACGGGCGTAATGCCCATTTTGTTCAGGATACGGAGGACCGCTTTCGCATTTTGAAGGGGTGAGAATATTCAGATAGCTGAAAACCACCTCGTGATAAGGGAGACATCCAACAAAATAGAAATAATCCCCCTTGTCCGTAAAACTGCCCGTCTCTTTCGCCCAATCCGTACGTTTCTGCTGAATATCTCCCGTCTGCATATCCACGATGGATTGCAAAATACCATGATGGCTTTCCACAGGGAAATTACCTGCTTCCCGAGCTTTCTGCCTCAAGGACAGAATAAATCCGGGGACATCGATCTCAACGGGGCATCTCGCGCTGCACCGACCACAACTCAAACAGGCCCATATGCCCTGACTCAAAACCGGATCATCGACCGGTTCGTTCAGATTATGTTTAATGACCTGCCTTGGAGAAAAGGAAGGAAGAACACGGCTGACAGGGCAACTCCCCGTACAAACCCCACACTCCATACAATAATCAATTTGATGCTGAGTAAGTTGCATTGTAAATACCAAATTTTTTCAGATTACAAGGATTTTGGTCAAACGGGCTTTAAAGATAGCCACAGCCCGCGCAATTATCTGTTGTACTTATCATAAAGGACCTTGGATCTGTCAAGAAAAAACATGGCGCTGCAGCAATTCTCATTATGGGATATCTCCAAATATATGGCCGTAACACCTTTTTTGAATGGAACCCCCTCATGGGTATGGCCGGTTCCGATGCCAAAAAATACTTGACATCAAGGTCATTCAAAAATATATTTTCTCTCTTTCATAAATTATTCATAAACGATGAATATTTTTCATGGTGTTCATCCAATCGGTTTTATCTCCAACGGAATCAGGTTAAAAACATGGCTAAGACGGGAAAAAAAGGCAAGATTGTGATTGACAGGGAATGGTGCAAAGGGTGTCACATCTGCATCGAGGTTTGCCCTAACGGACTCATCGAAGTGGATCAGTCGCTCAATAAGAAGGGTTACTCTCCCGCTCGATTTAAAGAAAATATTTCTGAAGGTGAAAAAGGATGCATCGCCTGCGCCCAGTGCGCAACCGCATGCCCGGAAGTAGCCATTGAGGTGTATCGTGCCAAGTGAAAAAATGCTAATGAACGGTTCCCACACAGTGGGAGAAGCGGCGGTGCGCGCTGGATGCCGTTACTATTTCGGTTATCCTATAACCCCGCAAAATGAACTTCCTGAATACCTCTCCGCGCGTTTGCCGGATGTGGGTGGCGCTTTCATCCAGGGAGAAAGCGAAGTGGCTTCCATAAACATGGTATTAGGAGCCTCCGCTGCCGGCGGTCGTACCATGACCTCTTCCTCATCGCCGGGAATATCCCTCAAACAGGAGGGGATATCCTATATGGCCGGAATGGAACTGCCGGCCGTGATTATCAACATGATGAGGGGGGGACCCGGTCTCGGAAATATTTCCCCATCCGCTGCAGACTACTTCCAGGCTACAAGAGGAGGCGCCCACGGTGACTACCGCACCCCGGTTTTAGCCCCTGCAGGGGGCCAGGAGCTGGCGGATCTGACTTTTGTGGCCTTTGATCTGGCCGACAAATATCGAACTCCCGTGATGATCCTCGGTGACGGCTTGATGGGGCAGGTCATGGAACCGGTGATCTTTCCCGACTTTATCGATCTGGAGAAACTGCCCAAAAAAGACTGGATCGTTGACGGATGCAAAGGGCGTGAACCAAGAGCCCTTTTCTCCATGCTCCTGGCATACGGGAAACTCTACGAGCACAATCTGCATCTTCAGGAAAAATACGACAGAATCACCGCCGAGGAACGTCGGTGGGAGGTCAAATATGAGGAAGACGCAGAGATCGTCATCGTTGCCTACGGCACGGCAGCCCGTATTGCCGAAAGCGCCATTGAAGAAGTCAAGGCGGAAGGGATAAACGTGGGGTTGTTCAGGCCTATTACCTTGTGGCCCTATCCCATGCCGGCCCTGCGTGAGCTTTCAAAGAAGGTTCCCAAAATTGCCGTCTTTGAACTATGCATGGGGCAAATGGTGGAAGATGTCATTCTCTCCGTTGGCGAAAGATCGGAAATCTATTTTCACGGTGTGCCGGGAGGGATCATTCCCACCCCTGCCGAGGTGGCCGAATTCTTACGTTCGGTTGCAAGAGGCGACGGAAAAGTGGGAAGGAGGATTGAAGTATGAGCACGGAAACCCAATACGAAAAAATCTTTAGCTGGCCGGAATCGCTAAAACATAACCCGACCCATTATTGTCCCGGATGCGGACACTCTGTCGCGCACCGCCTGGTTGCCGAATGCATCGACGAAATGGGCCTCAGAGAAAAGACCATCGGCGTCCCCCCCGTGGGTTGTGCCGTACTGGCCTATAACTATTTCAATTTCGACATGGTTGAAGCCCCCCACGGAAGGGCACTGGCAGTGGCATCCGGCATCAAGAGGGTGCATCCGGATAAATTTGTCCTTACCTACCAGGGTGATGGCGACCTGGCAGCCATTGGAGCAGCGGAAACCATCCATGCAGGGAATCGGGGCGAAAGGATTTCCACCATTTTTATTAACAATGCTATCTATGGAATGACCGGTGGTCAGATGGCCCCTACAACCACCCTGGGGCAGAATGCCACAACGGCCCCTGGAGGCCGTGATCAAAAGCTTCATGGCAATCCCCTGGACATCTCCAAGATGTTGGCCGTGAGCAACGGCGTGGTCTATGTGGAACGGTGTGCACTGACTACGGTCAAGCAGATCCGACGGGCGAAAAAGGCCATTAAAAAGGCCTATCAGTGCCAGTTGGACGACCTGGGCTTTGCCCTGGTAGAACTCCTGTCTCCCTGCCCGACGAACTGGAAACTTTCCCCCAAGGATGCCTGGACGTGGGTGAACGAAGAAATGGTCAAGACTTTTCCATTGGGTGTTATGAAAGATAGCACCGGATACGAGGATAAAAAATGATTACCCGAACAACTTTCGCAGGTTTCGGCGGCCAGGGTGTTTTGTTGATGGGCTATGTTCTGAGCCATGGAGCCATGCACAAAGGGCTGAATGTCACCTACTTTCCTTCCTATGGCGCTGAAATGCGGGGAGGAACGGCAAACTGCACCGTAACCCTGTCAGACAAGAAGATTGCATCTCCGGTGGCGTCCAATCCGGAGATCTTGGTGGCCATGAACTTTCCATCCCTTGGAAAAATTTGAACCCACCGTCGCCGAAGGGGGAACGGTATTTCTGAACTCTTCCCTTTTCAAGGAAACTCCTTCCCGGACCGATATCGAAGTCATTCAAGTCCCCACCCTGGAATTGGCCATGGAAGCCGGAAATGCCAGAGGCGGCAACATGGTCATGATCGGAGCGGTATGCGCTAAAACGGGAATGTTGAGTTTTGAGGAAACCTGCAAAGGCATGCGGGCTGCAATGAAAGGAAAAGACAAATTTTTCGAGCTGAATGAAAAAGCCATTGACCGAGGATTTGTTTTCGCTACACAAGGGTAGATGGACGATAAAAGCCGGGTCCTTAGGACCCGGCTTCTTGCCTCATGAAGCCGTCTGAAAAGTTTTCCTGATTATACCGTTGCCTTAAAAAATTTCGCTTTTCCCTGAATCCGGTATGGCGCGGCACACGATGGAACAATAACGGACTTCGCCCGAGGCTATCTCCAGAAAGAAACCATCCTGCATCTCCCCTATGCGGGCCTCGCCTTCCATACAGATCAAGATCTCTACATTTCGATCCACGGCACTCATGAATGAATTTTCTTCCCTTACGGATATTTCAGATAGCTGGAACTCCTCAGCGGGTGTAAGGTAAATACGCTCACAGTCTCCCGAGTCTTCCGGGTCTATCAGCAGGGACTGACAAGGATCGAAACATACGATTTTGATCAATTCGGGCACATCCACATATTTGGGCGTAAGACCGCCCCGGAGCACATTGTCGGAATTGGCCATCAACTCCATGCCGACACCTTTCAGATAGGCATGGAGCTCACCCGCGGGGATATAGATCGCCTGGCCGGGTTGCAGGCTCACCAGATTGAAAATCAAGGGAGAAAAGACCCCCGTATCGTTTGGGTATTCCCGATTCAGTTCGATCCATCCAGTAAAATGCCCTGTTCCGGTTCACATGGTCTTGAGCACGCCTGACCGCTTGACGAATGACCCTGGCTTTTTTTTCAAAGCTCATCTGGAACAGACCAAGGAAAAATTCCTTTAACCCCTCTGGATTTGCTTTCCTCTTCAAGAGATGGAGCGGCTCCGCAAGTTCCGGAATACAGACCTTGCTCATCAGAGCCACTATGTCTTCGATTTTGCGAAAGCCTTTCAGTGCCTCAAAAGGGGTGACCGCGCACAGGACCTCAGGCTTGTGGTTTGGGTCCCGGTAATTTCTATCAGGGGCAGTGAGAGGAATATTCCTCCGATTTTCCGTTGCATATCCTTCTTGTGCCTGGACCGGATCGGGATGAACCTGGATCGAAAGAGGGCGATCGGCAGCCAGCACCTTAAACAGAAAAGGCAGCTGGTTTTGAAACCGTTCAGCAACCTTCTTTCCAAGAATGGGCTCCGGATTCTTTTCAATCACATCCACCAGTGACAACCACTCCGAGTTCAGGCACACCTCTGAAGATCCCTTTGGGTGAACGCCCATCCATAACTCCGCGGCGGGGGTTGTTCCCGGGACGGGCATCTTCAAGAGAGACTGAATAGCCGTCTTTGAACCCCATGCGTATTCCTGGATCGGATTCCTGAGAAACGAAATCGTATTCATATTTGCTCTCCACCCTTTCCCGATCCGTCTTCAATTTCAAGCAGGGCACCGATTATCCGCTCAATTTCATCAGTTTTTCCCTGGAAAAAATGATCGGCGCCCTCAATTATTCGCAACTGGGCGTTCTTGTTCCAACGGGGGAGGACTTCGGCAATCCGGTCGGGAGACGCAATATCATCCAGGGAACCTGCGATAACCATTCTGAGGCCTGCACAGTGCTCCACCAAAGAGAAGTCCATAAAATTCACAGGCGGGGAAACCATAATCATTCGTTGTATCTTCCCATTCCTGCACGCGACATGTGCATTCACCCAGGCCCCGAAGGAGTATCCGGCCAGATCGAAGACCGACTTTCCCTTCTCGCGAAGGAAAGCAAGTGCCGCTCCGACATCCTCCTGCTCCCCAATCCCCTTTTCATGAACCCCTTCGCTGGCGCCTACCCCTCTAAAATTGAATCGCAGTGTCGTATACCCTTTTCCGGCATAGGCGCTCAGCACAGCCTCCACCACGTTGCTGTGCATGGTGCCGCCATAAAGCGGATGGGGATGTGTGGCGACAACCGCTCTTTGACCTTCATGGGCATCCAACAGGCCTTCCAGCTTCAATCCGCCGCAATTAAAAAAGATGCGCTCTTCCATATGGTGTATGCCCGATTTACGAAGCAAAGGATAACTTCATATAATCCTTTTCTTCCTGAAATATGTACTTCTTATCCAACACTTCAAACACAGAAGCGTACTCAAACAGGCCGTCTCTTTCGCTCGCGATCGATATTTTTTCCAGGACCGCAGAGATGATAGCGCCCACCAGCTGGAAATCCGCCAGTACCATGTGGACAGGGATCAGGATCTCCTTTTCACAAAAATGGGTGGAAATACCGGAAGTCACAAAGGCATTCTCCTGACGGAGGTATTTTATATCCACGTTTTGGGAAGGATTCATCCTATTTTCGATAGTTCCGATGGTATTTTCTTCACCTTGCTGGTCAACAGCCGGATCCGTCATAAATATTTCTCCTGCAGAGAGGGAATCATTGGTTGGCGACATTTTTGCTTTCATCCTGAATATTCGGCGGCCCAAAACAAAGCTCCTCCAGGTCCCGGATGCAATATCACACACATCCGACTATCGGTCAAGCATCAAAAGAACCTTGCAATTTCAATGAACTTTGCCTACTATCCTCCTCAACATTCCGGGTTTTCATGGAACGGTGAAGCATTCTTCTATGCCACGTCTTATGCACAGGATTCCTTTTACAGGTGTCTGATCTCAGCCAAATTTTGAAGCTTTACCGCCGTGCCATGGAATGACCAATGGATTTTGGCGCCGTTTTGAGGCAGACCCCCATGGCCGGTTTTAGGCAAAAAACCAAAATGAGAATTGCTGTGCTTTTCGTATTTGTTTTGACAAATTCAGAATATCTGCTATAGAATATCTCAAAAAACTTTTAGAAAGGGGGAACATAACCGGCATGGGGAAAAAACACGCGTTGAAAGATAAAGTAATATTGGTGGTGGATGATGAACCAGATGTTCTGGAGACTGTGGAAGAAGAACTGGACATGTGCCTCGTTCACAAGGCAACAGATTATGACACAGCCCTCCAGTACCTGTTGAGCTACACTTATGATATCGTCATTCTCGATATTATGGGAGTGAACGGTTTTGAACTCTTAAAAACCTCCGTATCCAGAGAATTTCCAACAGTTATGCTGACAGCCCATGCCCTCTCACCTGAATCCCTGAAAAAGTCCATAAAACTGGGCGCTGTCTCTTTTTTACCAAAGGAGAAAATCTCTGATCTTGCTTCTTTTCTTGAGGATGTGGTGCTGGGCGAGGGAAAGCCTGTCTGGCAAAAGCTCTTTGACAAACTGGGAGAATACTTTAACAAACGGTTCGGTCCAGACTGGAGAGAAAAGGACAGGTTTTTCAAGGAATTTGAGGAAAATCTGAAAGAAGATCTGGGCAGCTGATTTTTTTGGTACGGCTGAAAAGGCCCAGCGATTGGGCGTCCATTCAAAGAAAGGATGCCCCCTAATCGATAATATATTTCATGGGGTTGACGGGCACACCATTTAGGTGAACTTCGTAATGAAGGTGGGAACCGGTTGATCTGCCTGAATTCCCCACAAGCCCGATAATCTCCCCACGCTTTACAAACTGACCCTTCTTCACAAGAATTCTCTTCAAGTGTGCGTATCTGGTTTTCAAACCGTAACCATGCTTGAGAACGATGGTTCTTCCATATCCCCGATCCAGTCCCGAAAAGGCAACCATTCCATCGGCTGTTGCAACAACTGGTGACCCCATCCTTGCCGAGATATCGATCCCCTTGTGAAATTCCCTTTTGCCGGTAAATGGCGAGGCGCGATAGCCAAAGCGGGAACTGGTCCATCCCCTGGTCGGCCACATGGATGGAGTAGATGCAAGGACGGTTTTCTGTTCATCCAAAAACTTGAAAAGCTCGATCTTATCCCGTTTGTTTAATTCAATCTCACTGTCTCAAGTCGCCCAGATTCTTGTGCATGGATCGAATCAAATCCGGACTGACTACGGTGAGATTCCGTTTGGGATCCAGGAGCGCCGGATCGGAACCGCCGACACCCACGGAATCGGAGTCCGCTTCGGCATTTTCAAAGTTCACCATGGTCCTGAGTTTCTGATCCAGTTCCCGCATCTCGGACATTTCCTGAGTGATCTCGTCCAGACGGCGGGCCAGGTACAGAAACTGCTCATTATTAAAAGAGTTTTCTTTCTGCAAGGCAAGGAGCCGAGGGTGCTCCCCTTTCAAGGATAGATAGTCCAGAAAACCAAGGGAAAGAAATACGGATCGCAATCAGGATAAGAACGGGGGCAAGATATACAGCGATCCTGGGAAGTCTGAACTGCCTGATCTTCTCCGAATCTTCGGTAAGACAGGGATATGGCAATCTTCTTATGCTTTTTCGGCGGCAATGGATTCTCCTGGGTTTTGGGATGCAGAAAACAGGCAGAAATTTTGTTAACACACCTTTACTCCCGAGTCAACCCTGATCTTTCAATAAGAAACCATTTCGTGTCATCATAATGTAGGGGGAAGCCCAATGTCTCGGTTCTTCCCGAAAATGAATACAAATGGCGGGTTACGAATCCACAAGACTATTTCTATTTAAAATGTTAACGTAATATCCGTGTTGGAAATAAGCGCAATGTTGCAATCATCTTAGAAATGTACTTTGTCAACCAAGAACAAAACCGATACGAACCGTATTTCATGGGGGTTGCGAAATCTGTCAAAATTTTGGGGAACTTGTTGGGTCTAATGAAAATCACTATTTTTTTCAAAAGGAGATTGGGATGAAAATCTATGTGGGAAATCTATCGTACGAGGTAACTGAAGAGGACTTACGGCTGGCGGTGGAACCATTCGGACAGATTGAATCCACCACCATTATAAAGGACAAGTATACCGGTCAATCAAAGGGATTTGGATTTGTGGAAATGGCGTCTAAATCTGAAGGGCAGTCCGCAATTGATGGTCTGAACGGCAAAGAGCTGAAAGGAAGAGCGCTCAATGTGAACGAAGCTCGCCCGCGCACCGAAAGCCGCGGGGGTGGTGGATACGGTGGCGGCAGAGGTGGCCAGGGCGGTGGTGGCGGATACGGTGGCGGCAGAGGTGGACAAGGCGGTGGGGGTGGACGAGGAGGTCAAGGTGGTGGGGGCAGAGGTGGACAAGGCGGTGGGGGTGGACGAGGAGGTCAAGGACGTGGCAGATAAGGACCAAAAGGTCGCCCGGCCGTGTAACCTTCAGCTTTAAAGATACGCAGTAAATGGTTAAACTCGGCTACCTGACAAGCCGCTCAAAACCTACCTGAAAAAGATCCCCCCTTTTTCAGGTGGGTTACCTTTCCGTAATCCCGGTGATTGCGGGAAGTCGATTAAGCAATACGTTTCATTTCCTGGGAAGCATGTGAGTGACGCTTCCCAGGAAGATCTCGGCCGCCTCCCCCACGGTTTCCGAAAGGGAGGGATGGGGATGAATACTCAAGGCCAGATCCCGGGCGAGAGAACCCATCTCAATCGCCAGCACCCCTTCGGCGATCATCCCTTCCGTATCCCTGCCGCTAATCCCGAGCCCCAGGATGCGTTCTGTCTCCGGATCGATGAGAATCTTGGTCAGGCCATCCGTGGCACCCATGGTCACAGCCCTGCTCGAGAACTTCCATGGATACCGTTCTATGCTCACCTTGCGTCCCTCTCTTGCGGCATTATCCTCAGTCAGACCCGCCCAGGCCACCTGAGGGTCGGTGTAAACAATGGCCGGGATCGCCCGGGCGTCAAAGGCCGATGGTTGTCCTGCGATGACTTCGGCAGCGATCTTTCCTTCATGAAAGGCCTTGTGGGCCAGCATGGGACCTCCGGCCACATCGCCGATGGCAAATATCTGTTTATCAGCGGTTCGTTGCTGTTCATCCACCTCCACGAAACCCCGTTTATCAACCTTTGCCCGGGTCTTTTCAAGGCCCAGATTCGCCGAGTTGGGGCGGCGACCGATGGCCGCCAGTACCCGATCAAATCGCTCCGGACGTCCCTTATCCCCCTCATTCCAATTCACGGTCACGCCGGTTTCGTCTTCCGTCAAGGCCTTGGGAAGGGAATCGAAAAGGATCGCCTCGAATGTCTTATGGAGTCTTCGCACGAGAGGCGCGGCCAGATCCGAGTCCGCCCCTCGAAGAAGGCGGTCGCTCCTGACAGCCAGCGTTACCCGGCTGCCCAGTGCCGCATATACGGAACCCAGTTCCAGTGCGACATACCCTCCTCCCAGGACCAGAAGCGTCTCTGGAATATCCACCAGGGAAAGCGCGCCGGAAGAATCCATGATCCGTCCGCCCGGGGAAAATTCGATGCCTGGCAAAGAAGTGGGACTGGATCCGCTGGCCAGAATGGCATTTCGAAACTGGATATGGCTCACATCGGAATCAAACAGCCGCACCCGATCCGAAGACTCGAACACGGCCCTGGCCTGGAGAAGCTGCACCCCCCGTTTTCCACTCAGCCTCACCAGACCGTCGGCCAGCGTGTCAATAACGTCATTCTTCCAGGACCGAAGGGCATCAAGGTCTACCCGCGGCCGATCAAAAGTAATCCCCATGGCTTGTGCACGATGGGCATCATGAATAAGCTCCGCCAGGTAGAGAAGCGTTTTCGAAGGGATGCACCCTCGGAACAGGCATTCCCCGCCCGGCCTCGGCGCCGTGTCCACCAGGATCACCTCAAGGCCCAGATCGGCAGCCCGAAAGGCGGCTGAGTATCCACCCGGTCCGCTCCCGATGACCAGGACTTCTGTTTCCTGTACCAATTCCCCCATGACCATAGTAAAATCCTTTATATTTTAGGGTGTAAAGAAACCATTTTCGACGGAGGACTCATGTCATGGTGATGAACAGTTCCTCAGGATCCTCCAGGGCCTCCTTGACCGTCCGCATAAATGCCATGGCATGAGCGCCGTCCAAGACCCGGTGATCGATGCACAGGATCAGGGGCATCATAAGACGCGGGACTATATCGTAGCCGCCCCCCTCGACCGGCATCGCCACCGGCTGCATGCTGGCACCGCCCATGCCCATGATGGCCACTTCCGGATAGTTGATGATGGGCGAGAAAAACCCGCCTCCCATCGGACCCACGTTGGTGATGGTAAAGGTCCCACCCTGCAATTCGTCCAGCTTCACCTTTCGAAGACGTGTTCGCTCCACCAGTTCGTTCAATTCAACGGAAAGCTCCAGGATGCTTTTACGATCCACGTCCTTCATCACCGGCACGATCAGTCCGTCCTCGGTATTTACCGCCACGCCGACATGGAAATAGTGTTTCAGGATGATCTCTCCCTTTGCCGCATCCAGGGTGGCATTGAAATTGGGATAGGTCTTAAGCGCTGTGGCGGCCGCCTTAAGTGCAAATACCGTCATGCTCAGCTTGCCTCCCCTTTTTTCAACTTCCCCCTTGTGTTTGCGGCGAAATTCGTCCAGTCGGGTCACATCCACCAGATCCTGGCTCTGGACATGGGGTATCTGAGACCAGGCCAGGGCCATCTGTCTGGCCGTGGCTTTTCTGATGGACCGAAGGGGTATGCGCTCCACGGATCCCCACTTTTCAAAATCGGGCAGGGGAGGCGCCGTTATGTAAGGCAACCCCGCCGCAGGAGCCCGGCCTTCACCCTCCGCCACCGGAGCCCGACCTTCCGCCTTTTCGGCCGTGGCCTCAGAGGCCGCTGGTCCTTCCGTGGCCCCGCCTTTTTCCGCATGTGCCCGCACATCATCGGCCGAAACCAGTCCCCCGGGGCCGGTGGGCGAAACCCGGCGCAGATCCACACCCAATTCGCGTGCGAGGCGCCGGGTTGCGGGCGAAGCCGGGATCGGGCCTTTGGTCCGATCGGCTGGGGGTTCGTTCAGGGTCTTGGCCGGCGTCGGACGGTGTTCGGGTACTTTTTCCTCGGGTTTTTCACTGCGATCGGCTTTTCCGCGGCCTTTTCAGACGCCCTTACCATCGTCGAAAATCATGAGCACATCACCCACACGGGCGGTTTCCCCTTCCTTGGCCCGGATCTCCAGGACAGCCCCGGTAAAGGGCGATGGGATGACAACGGTCACCTTGTCCGTTTCGATCTCAAGAATGGAATCCCCCTCCGTGACCTCATCGCCAACGGAAACCATGACCTTGAGCACCTCCCCTTCGTGGACTCCTTCACCCAGGTCGGGCAGTTTGAATTCAAGCGGCATCTGTATCCTCCTTAACCCTCCTGAACGTAGATACGTCAAAGGTCCTTCTCGCGGCTCGCACAATGCGATTGGCGTTCGGCAAATAGGCGTTTTCCCGGCTGAAAAGGGGAATAATGACGTCATAGCCCGTGACCCGCCCGATGGGCGCCTCCAAGTAATAGAATGCTTTTTCCATAATGCGCGACACTACTTCGGCCCCGGGCCCGAAACTCCTGTGGGCTTCATGAACCACCACGGCCCGTCCGGTCTTTTGTACGGATTGTACGAACGGTTCGTCGTCCAGAGGCGAGATGGTGAGGAGATCGACGACCTCCGCCTGAATGCCGTCCTTTTCCTGCAGAAGGGTTGCCGCTTCAAGCGTCGGGCGCATCATGGCCCCATAGGAAATCAGGGTGATATCCTTGCCCTCCCGTACAATTTGTGCCTTCCCGATGGGAAGGGTCTCTTCCTCGTCGGGCACCTCTTCCCGAAAAGCCCGATACAGGGCCTTGGCTTCATAAAATATGACAGGGTCCGGATCACGGATGGCGCTCAAGAGCAGGGACCTGGCGTTTCTGGGGCCTGAGGGAATGACCATCTTCAATCCCGGCGTGTGTGCGTAATAGGCCTCCCGGCTCTCCGAGTGGTGCTCCAGGGCCCGAACCCCCCCTCCATAGGGCGCCCGCAGCACCATCGGTACGCTCAAACGGCCCTGGCTCCGCCACCTAAGCCTGGCGGCATGGGACTCGATCTGGTGAAACCCTTCGTAGGTGAATCCAGAAAACTGGATCTCGCACACAGGTCGCAAACCGTAAACGGCCATGCCGATGGACATGCCTATGATCCCTGATTCCGCCAACGGGGTGTCAACGGATCTCTTATCCCCGAACTTGCTCGATCAGTCCTTCGGTTACGCGAAATACACCCCCGTCCCGGCCCACATCTTCCCCCAAAACGATGACGCGGTCATCTTTTTCCATTTCCTGATGAAGGGCCAGATTCAAAGCCTGGACCATTGTCATCTTAGCCATGGTTCTCCTCCTCATCCGCTGCCAGATCCGTCTTCAGCTCCGCTCTTTGCGCTTCCAGATGCAACGGCATTTCCGCATAGGCATGATCAAACATGTCCAGCGGGTCCACCTCGGCCTTCATCACCGCCTCCGCTCGATCGACGGCCCCCTGGATTTCCGCCTTGATTTCCGCCTCGATAGTCTCGATTCCGTCCGCGGCGAGCAGATCCTTATCGCGCAGATATTTTTGAAAGCGGATGATCGGATCCCGTTTCCGCCATCCTTCCACCTCATCCTCGGTTCGGTATCGCTTGGGGTCATCGGCCGTCGTATGCATCATCATCCGATAGGTAACACACTCGATAAGGGTGGGTCCGCCGCCTGACCGGGCCCGGTCCACGGCCTCCCGGGCGGCCGTGTAGACGGACAGATACGTCGTTTCCGTCCACCTGAATGCCGGGCATCCCATAGGCCAGGGCCTTCTGGGCCAGGGTGAAAGAATGCGTCTGACTTTTGCGAGGAACCGAAATGGCCCACTGGTTGTTCTGGCACAGGAAGACCGCCGGCAACTGAAAGACACCGGCAAAATTCAGACCCTCGTGGAAATCGCCCTCGGAGGTGGCGCCGTCTCCAAAAAAGGCCATGGCCACATCATCCTTTGCTCGATACTGGATGCCCCATGCCAACCCCACTGCATGAAGCACCTGGGAACCAACGGGCACGGATACGGGCAGATCGTTGGACTCCGCTACTCCCTGCGCCCCTTCGGCAAATCCCCCAAATAGGAGCAGAAAAGCTCTCCATGGGCGTTCCCCGCCATAACTGGGCGGCCGTCTCTCTGAAGGACGGGGCGATCCAGTCCGAAGCTCTCAACGCCGCCACCGCGCCCAATTGGGAGGCCTCCTGGCCGGTCACCGGCGCAAACGTGCCGATTCGTCCCTGTCGCTGGAGGTTTAGCATACGTTCGTCAAACCGTCTGCCCAGAACCATGGCTCGATGGAGCTTCAGCAGGAGCTCATCCGGGATATCCGGTTCAAGGTCACTGTCCAAACGGCCCTCTTCGTCCAATATGGAGAGGTACTCCACGTAATGTTCGGGAATGTCGATCTTCTTGCGAGGCATAGGCACACTCCTTTAAATGGCAGGTGGGTCATCACTTTGAAACAGTTTTTTTAAGGTAATACGTCAAAGAAGAGAAATAAAGGCCTCTTTAACGGGAGTAGTCATTTCTTTACCATTCCACGGTATTTCTGAGGGGAAGCCCCTGTTTCAGCCGGGAGATGTTGTCGGCTACTCCCCGGCCCAGGGCGCTGAAGGACTGTTCGGTAACGCCGGCGGTGTGCGGTGTAATCACGATCCGCTCATGGTTTACGAACGGGTGGGTCGGAGAAGGGGGTTCGGAACTCAACACATCCAGACCCGCACCGGCGATGACGCCTTCGTTAACGGCCGCCAGCAGATCGTCCTCGTTCACAATTGGGCCGCGGCTGATATTGATCAGATAGGCCGTGGGCTTCATGGATTCAAAAACCGAACGATTAAGGCTCCCCCGGGTCTCGTGCGTCAGCGTAACCGCGGAGATGACAAAATCGGCGTGAGGCAGCAAGGAATGGAGTTTCTCCGGTCCTTCCACAAGGACCAGCCCCAGTTCCCGAGCCAGACCGTCCCTGGAAGAGATCTCTGTGGCCATGACCTTCATCCCCAGGGCCGTAAGACGCCGTGCCAAGGCCCTTCCAACGGCGCCAAGGCCGATAATGAGAGCTGTTCGATCGATGAGAGCCACCCCTCTGGGTCGTCCCCATTCCCCCCTGGCCAGGGTTTCCTGCGTCCTCTTAAACAACCTGGCGCAGGCCATCATCAAAAATAGTCCACCCTCGGCCGTGCACTCGGCGTGAATCGGAGCCTGATTTCCCGGGACATTGGCCACCGGGATCCCCCTGGCTGCGGCGGCGGGGATCTCCACACCCTCCAGGCCTACCCCGAATTGCTGGATCAGCTTCAGATCCGGGGCGAACTGTATGATCCGGGACGTGATCCGGGTCATGGAGGGGATCAGAACCTCGGCCCAGGGGGCCTCTTTTTCCACCTCTTCCTGGCGGCAGCAACGCACCTCATCCTCGGAAAGGAGGCCGTGAAGGACTTCCATCATGGCCGGAAATATATCATCACAAATCAAAACGCGCATCGATTTCTCCTTCGATTTCCCAAAATGTCAGCCGGGTCACGGTTTGTCCCGGAAGAGATCCTGTCTTCGGGTCACGGCCGCAAACCGGGAACGAACCATGGGATCGGTACACCGACCCATTTCCTGTTCGAAATCCCGCGCGGTAAACTCCTGAAGCGCGCCCCCTTTCACGGTGTAGAGGATATCGCACGCATCGGCGTCTTTTTCAGAATTCCGTTCTATGAATTCATGGAGAAGCACCGGTTTTCGAATCTTCCGGGTGTCGGTCCTGGGCAGTTCAGCCACCACCCGAATGTATCCGGGGAGGGCGTAGGAGGGGATATTACGGTTGCAGAAGGCGTAGAGGGCGGCGACGTCAAACCGTGGAGGATCTTCCACCTCCACGACATATATGGGGTTGTCGTTTTCCGTGCTGTCCACATGGGGAATGCCGATTACCACGCAGTTTACCACCCCGTCGTACCCCAGGACGATTTCCTCCACAAAGGCCGCGGAGAAATTCTCCCCCTTGGACCGAAGCCTGTCCGTTCCAGTTCGCCCCAAAAAAATGATGTATCGCGCTCCACCCCGTTCCACACAGGCACCCAGGTCCCCCATGTGATAATACCCCGCCTCGTCCACCCTTTCAGCACTTTCGAGCGGCATATTGTAATATCCGGTGAAGGCGGAATCGCCTAATGATTCCTGACTAACCACGATCTCGCCAACGGCCCTGTCGAAATTGAGGATTCGCCCTTCGGAATCCACTTGAGCGGCGTCACATTCCGCCCCCGTGAGTTCGTCCACAATCTTGACATCCTTTCCGGGCAGGTACTTCCCCACGCAGAAGGGAGGCGTGTCCGGCGTCACCGTGGCAATGGCCCCCACTTCCGTAGAACCGAAAGCCTCGGTAAAGATATCCAGCCCGAAGATCCGGGTAAAGGCCTTCCGATTTTGTGCGTTGGTTCCGGTGCTGATCACGGTTCTGAGGGGCAGATGGGCATAGTCGGCCTCTTCACCCACCGTATTCAGCACATATCTCACCGGGTCCCCCACACTGTTCCAGACGGTGGCGCCCACGCGTTCGATGTCCTTCACAAAATGGCTTGCACTGAATCTCCTCCTCATCAGGAGCCTGGCGCCGTTGAGCAGGGCAGGAATAAAACTCAGGTAAAGGGAATTGGAATGATTCAGAGGCATGCACACATAGCTCACATCCTGTTCTCCGTAATGCAGGATGGTGGTGGACATGACTCCCACGTCGAAAAGTTTTTTCCACGAGACCTCGATTCCCTTGGGGGTCCCTGTGGTTCCGGAGGTAAAAATGATGACTCCGGCCCTTTCCGGCTGCAAGGGCGTTGGGGTAAAATCTTTGCCGACTATGCCTTTCAGCATCTCCTCCAGGGTGGCCACGGCGGCGGGATGGTTTCTTTGCTGCTGTTTTCGTGCAATGACATACTCGGGGTAGAGAGGGGAAAGATCATGGTTCTCATGCGCTTCCGCCACCGATTCCAGAAAGGTTCGCTCCGACTTGGGTTGTTGGACCTCGTCAACCAAAAGCATGTCCACATCCATATTCCGGATGTCCGCGGCCAGTCTTTGTCCCATCTGGGCATTGTTGATCCCCACCAGGGTGGCACCGGCAAAGGCACAGCCTCCGAAGGCATAGAGCACCTCGGGAGTGTTTTGCATATAGAAACCCACATGAAAACGCGCGCCCCCTTCCCTGCCCCGGCGCGTTCTCAAAGAGTCGATCATCACGGCATAATCCAGGGACATTTTGAAAAAACGACCGAAAGACACCTCTCGAAATCCACCCCCTTCATCATAATACATAAAGAAGGTCCTATCCCTGAATGGGGATTGATTCCCGTAAAATTCGATCACCCTGGCGATATCCATGCCCTTCACATCGACTAAAGCCATTCTAAAGACCCCTAACCTATTTGATCGGAAAACTCATTCAATTTCGATTCTTATGTATTGAATTCAGAATATAGCACATTTTTCAGATTTCAGGAAGAAGGTGTGAGCGACCCACAAGGGGCATTTCCGAAATTGTTGAAATCCCAAACATGATAGACTATAAAGTGCCCTCTGATTTGAGTTGCGGATTTTTGAACAGGGCCAAAGGGACCAGATCGTCAAACAGGTGAACCCCCAACTATGGATAGCGGTGGTCTCCGGAATGGTTACCCAGATGATGAAGGCCTCCTGACCCGGGTATCTGGATATAACGCCTGAACAGATTGCACGGGCCGAAGAAATCTGTTGGGAGGCCTTTCGAGCCTGACTTTATTGGACGGAAATGGAATGAACATTCATTCTCATATGTTTTGGCAAGGAGGAAGACCATGGAAGGTATTCCAAACGGAAAGGAAAAATTCACGGAGAGTCACAGATGTTTTATGAAGACGGCCGCGGCAAAAAGTGCCTTATGACGGGAGTCATTCTTGAATCAGGAGTTCCCCTGGTTTTCTCATGGAAGGATCAGATAACTGATGAGGATATATCGAACCAGTTTGCCGGATGCAACCAGAATGGAAAATGCCCACATATTGATCTTCATTACTCCCGCAACCACCGTTAACGGATCGCCGATTACAGGGACCCATGCAAAGAAGAGGCTGAACAGTCCATAATTTTTGAATCTTTGTTTCGCCTTACAAAATGCCTCCTCCGAGATTCTTGAGACTCTTTTTACAAGAAGCAGGCTGCCCCAATAGCCCAATGCATAATTCACAAATGATCCGAGGACATTTCCGGATGTGGCAATGCCCACAGAAATGACCGGATCGAAATCGTTCAACAACAGAAAGCCAAGGACCACTTCCGAGCTGAGCGGCAGTATTGTCGCCGCAAGAAATGACGCCAGAAAGAGTCCTGCATACCCCCATTGGGTATAGTATTCCAAGCAGTCAACTCCTTAATTTCACGGAAAACATTCACATCTAATCAGATCCTGTTAAAATTTCTTGGATTCAATATGCAGGTTTCGCCAAACCATTCCGCCATAGGGTCTTTTCCCTTGCCACATCTAATTTCTACTGGAGTCCGCGGCCCTTCCCTGCAGAGTACAAGTGCAGGTCTAACCCAATGCCTGGCTGGGAAGGGGTTGGGCACTCTCCCTCTGTACAAAAAGAACACAGGCAAGTACCCCATAGGCGCCGGCCATCCAGAGATTCGTATCATTCGGTGCACTCCAGGGGAGATATATTTCACCCGAGGGGATAATGGAATGCATCAGCCCGAAGGCAGTCAAGACTCCGCAGCAGAGGGAATATGCGGCGGCGGCATGTGCCTTTCGATCAATAATCAAGGCAACGATGCTACCCCAGAGCATGGCGGTCAGGACAAAGCCGTTACTTAAAACCGTAAGGGATTGGTGCAAAATCTGCAGCCGCAAAGGAAATGCGTCGGAGGTGACGCCTGCAAAAGCAAGGAATTGGGTGAGGATGATCATGACAAGGTTTGCGATGACCGGCAGAAAGCTGAAGCTGACGGCGGGAGAATGGGACTCCGGGCTTTCCCTGTAAGCCTGGTGTACGATTTCGAATCCAATGAAGAGGAATATGGGTGCAAGAACGGCCCTTGGAATGAGCGCCAGGAAAAACGAGAGGAGCCCCACGAGCGAACCCAGCCCGATGAGCAGGCCGGTCGCCAAGGTATACCAGTACGTGGCCCCCATCTTCTTGTAAGCGGGATGGCCGATGTAGGGAGTTGTTTGAATCACCCCGCCGAAGAAAGAGGCAATGAGAGATGTCAAGGCTTCGGTCAAAAGGATGTCCCGGGTCTTATAATCGTCTCCCGCAAGACGCGCGCTTTCGGTATTGTTGATACCCCCGATGATGGTCATCAGTCCGAAGGGAATGGCTATGGGGAGATATTTTATGCATCTTGGCAGGGTTTCCAGGAATTCATAAGAAAAGGAAGGGAAACACAAAGCAAAGGTCCATGCGGGTTTCTGAAATTCGGGCAACAGCCCGGCATAGCCTAAAATAAGATGGAGAACGGCACCCAGAATGACGGCGGCCAAGACTCCGGACATCCTGCCGGGCAATGTCATTCTGCCTAAGAGCGCCGCGAATATGAGCCCAAGCGCCAACATTCCCACCACGATTTCATTGAAAATTTCCAACAGAGGAAGGAATCCCAAGAGAACCAGGCCGATCCCGGCAATCGACCCCAGAAGTCCCGCTCTCGGGATGATACGCTGAACACGGCTGCCGAAAAAGGAGGTGATGACCTTTACAAGGCCGATCAGGAATAGGGTGGCCATCCCGATCTGCCAGGTCAATATGGGGTCCTTTGTCGCCACATACGCCGGACCGATGACCGCGAAGGCCAGACCGATCGATGAGGGCGTATCCAGCCCCAGGGGCATGGCGGTAACATCGGTCCTCTTTGTGGATTTGCCTAATCGATAGGCCATGTAGCTATAGACGAGATCTCCGAACAGAACCGCCATGGCGGTCCCTGGCACCATATGCTTCAAAATGATTTCTATGGGGTAGTTGAATGTAAAGACCAGAATCCCGCTAAAAAAAACAAAAACACCTATGTTATCGAGAAAAAGAGCTAAAAAGGCGGTCAGCTCCCCCGAAAAACGTCCTTTTTGACGCATATTTTTCCCCGCAACAGGTTTTGAAGAAACGATTAACCAGGCAGCTCAAGGTTCGAGGCGGCAGGATTATTTTGTGGTTTTACCCTCCCCTTCCATTCAGTGGTCAGACCCGCACCTTCAACTGCCTTGATACGGCCTCGTTAAGCACCCGTTGCGCCTCGACCAGCCTTCTATATTTGTCCTCTATTTTATCGAGGTTTCGGGATAGTATGGCCTTTAATAAATCACCTTCCAATTCGGCCACATCAATCCTGCTATAGTAATCCATGGTCTCTTTCAGGTGGGCAAGAACAATTTTACCCGTCAGAATGGGATGATTGTTTGTCACATTGGCGTCGTCAAACCGCGTGCCATGTTCCAACTCCACTTCCAGGCCGAATCGGAAATCCTGCAGGGGAATCTCCATCGATTTCACATTAACCATGTCCAGAATCATCGATGCTTCTTCCTCTGAAACCGTTGGTTCCTTCTTTTCGGACCAGTCGCTCAATCCAACGGCTTTGCAAACTCTCTTAACCTCTTCAATAGTGATATACTCAGGCAATTCCATGGTTTTCTCCTTTCCTGAAAAAAACGATCCGGACAGAACCCGGACACAAAGGTTGATAAACGGGTGTGCGATTAGAAAACGGTTACGGCTTCTTAAAATCCATGAGGAATAACGAGATTATCGAGTCCGAAATGAATGTATGGTATTCCTTTTCGAGTTTCGCGATCAAATTGCCGACCATGGCCAAATTATTTAAAGGGCTATGGTTTGTCAATTTGCAATTCATGTGATTCAACAATATTCATGCTCGCAAGATCGATCAGATCCAGCTTGTTCAACAGGGTTTGCCCTTTGTTTCCGACGGGGCCTAAGTTCCTAAAAAATTTCCAACTCTCAAGGCAAAAAACGTACCATAAATGACGGCGAATGCAAAGAGCTTGTTTCTTTAGGATGGACGGACAAGATGAATAAATTTCTCCAGGAAGATAGAGCAATGTGTTAATATATATTTTAGAAGTCTGATACTGCTTTTTTTTCCAAGGGTGCTCGTTCTCGGCCTATAACGTGTCCTTAATAGGAATTATATGATGATTACGCAAGAACCTATGCTGCAGAAAATAGCGAATCTAAAGGATCTCCCTACTCTGCCCCACATCCTCTTGAAACTGATCGACGTCTGCAATTATGAAAAAGGAAATTCAAAAGACCTGTCTACAATCATTGAGAAAGACCCATCTCTGAGCATTAAAATCCTGAGGATGGTGAATTCCGCCTATCATGGACTTCCTCACCGAGTTGGAGATATCCATCAAGCGGTTATGATTCTTGGCACCAATGCCATCAGAAATATTGCCATCTGCACTTCCGTATACGAGGTATTCAATCAGGGCAAAGAGAAAACTGGTTTCAAGCTTAAGATTTTCTGGTGGCACTCCTTGAAATGCGCGGTTCTATCCAAGCTTATAGCAAAAAAGACCATCTTCAATCAGCCTGAAGAAGCATTTCTGTCCGGAATGCTGCACGACATCGGGAAAATGGTTCTCGCGATCAACTTTCCGGAACAATACTCACAGTTGTCGGATGTCTATGGAGACAATCAACATTTGCTCCTGGAGGAAGAATCCCGACTGGTTGCCAACCATTGCGAAATTGGAACGTGGTTAGTGCGTCAGTGGAAGTTGCCGACAACCATGGCGGATGCCATTTCCGGCCATCACGAATCGAAAAACAGTATTCTCCAGGCCCCTCTGCTGACACGGATTGTCGCTGTAGCGAACGCCTTATGTCAAGAGCCCATTTGGAAAAAGGAAGAAGCCCTTGCGACCGCGATGGATGTTTTTGAATTTAAGGCCCTTGATGTTGAGCAATTATTGTCCCAGGCCGATGAAAAGACCGCGCAGGTGGCTGAATCGTTGGGCATAGAAATTGAGAGGCCGGGGGAGTCGCCAAATTATTTTTCTGAGAATGATATGAAAAGGCAGAAAGAGCTGGCGGATGAAGTGAAACAGTTTTCACTTCTGTTTGGAATCCTCCAGGGCTTCTCGGAAGCAGATGATCAAAATTCCATATTAAGAGCCGTTCACCAAGGGCTTGAACTTCTGTTTGATGTGGAAAATGTCATCTTTTTTCTCCGATCTCTGGAGAAAGACTGTCTAATCGGGAAGACTATCGGGGGCAACAAGAACCATTCTGCAATTCAAGGCCTGCGCATCCCCATGCAAATGAAGGAAAGTCTTTTGGTCACCTCTCTTCTTGAGGGAAAACCTCAGAACTCTTTTTACCAATCAACGGTTCAGGCCCCCGACATCCTGGACAACCAGATTATTCGCATCCTTGGCGAAGAAGGAATCGTCTGCATCCCCATGCTGTCAGGCCCGGAGCGTGTGGGGGTCATTGCTATCGGTTTGGACCAGGCTAAATTCACCCATCTTTCAAGACAATTCAAGCTGTTGAAGCTATTCTCCAGCCAAGCTGCGATGACCATAGAGAGGAATCTCATAACGGAGGCGTTGCGGAAGAGCCAGCAAAAAATGAAGGCTATTCTCCGGGTTTCACCTGTCGGGATCGCCTTGGTAGTAAACGGTCGGGTTGAATGGGCCAATGAAACCATGTATCGATTGCTGGGTTATGAAAAAGATGCCTTATCGGGGAAAAATGATAAGGACCTCTACCGGAATAATGACGAATATGACCGAGCAGAACGGAAGCTCTATTCAGATGTTGCAATGATAGAGGGTGCTTTTTTGGAAACCCAGTGGGTTCGGAAGGACCGGAGTGTTTTTCCCTGTATCGTTCGCGCCTGTTCCCTGGACCCCGCAGATCCCTCCATGGGATATATTTTGGCGGTGAATGATATCTCGGAATTCAACCGTCTTGAGGCACAACTACAACGAGCACAGAAGATGGAGGACATAGCGACCCTTGCAAGAGGAGTTGGTCACGACCTCAACAACATCCTTTCCGGCCTTGTAAGCTATCCTGAATTGTTGTTGCTGAAACTCCCTGAGGACAGCCCTTTAAGAAGTGACATTTTAACCATACAAAAGTCGGGAGAAAAGGCAGCGGCGATAGTTCAGGACCTATTAACATTGGCCAGAAGAGGCGTTGTTGTTACTGAGGTGGTCAATCTGAATGATGTTGTCTCCGAATACTTGAAAAGCCCCGAGCATGAAAGACTTCAGTGGCATCATCTTGGAGTGCAAACGCAAATCCATCTCCATAAAAGCGCCCTCAACATATTCGGATCGTCAACACACCTTTCCAAGACCCTGATGAACCTTATTTCCAACGCCGCGGAGGCCATGCCAGAAGGAGGAAATCTAACCATATCCACCGAGAACCGATACCTTGATAAACCCATAAAAGGTTATGACGATATAAAGGAAGGGGAATACGCGGTTCTTACCATTTCGGATACGGGGACGGGACTTTCGCCGGATGAAATAGAGAAGATATTTGAACCGTTCTATACGAAGAAGAAAATGGGAAGAAGTGAAGCAGGCTTAGCGATGGCCATGGTATGGGAAACGGTAAAAGACCATAACGGATATATTGATGTTCAAAGCATTGAAGGAAAAGGAACCAGCTTTGCTCTTTATTTTCCGATCAGACATGAAAAATTGTCTGAGGAGAAATCCGCTTTGGCTCTTCAATCCTACAGGGTAAAGGGGAATCCATTTTAATCGTGGATGATCTGGAAGAGCAGAGGCAAGTAGCATCTCATATGCTCATGGAGCTGGGGTATTCCGCGGTTTCGGCCTCGAATGGGGAAGAGGCTGTTGAATATCTAAAGACCGGCGAGGTTGACTTATTGCTACTGGATATGATGATGGGTCCCGGTATGGATGGGCTCGACACCTATCAGAAGATTATTGAACTCCATCCAGGAGAAAAAGCGATCATTGCCAGTGGATTTTCTGTTACAAATCGCCTAAAAAAATCAGAATTTAGGGGCAGGCATGTATGTAGAAAGACCAGTCTTGCCGGAAAAAATGGGCCTGGCCATTTGGAACGAACTGGGAAAAGAGGATATTTTTGACGTTCAAAATTTGACATCGCAAACACCCAAATCTTGATTTTCCTTTTTTGAGACTTACCGACCGCACCGCATCCATAGACCTCAACTATTTCCCTTTTTCTATAACTACCTGAAATACAATTCACTTCCTCTCCACTTCGCCCTAAACAAATGTAACAAGAACGCCATGGCTGAAATTTGCATGATCTCTCAACGAATGATTGTCGGGTGAAAACCGTAAGGGAGGAGAAGCATTCCTTAAGTGGTGGGATAAGACTCTAATGTTTGTATCGTCTACCAAGGGAGGAGAAACGGGAAGAGGATAACAAAAAAAAAGAGAGCCTTTGTCATCAGAACGCCCCTCTTGTTCATAGGTCCCCCACATTCTTCATGGCAAGCTTTCTCATTTCTCGAGGAAGGTGGACTACCTCAATCGCCTTTTCCGCTCCGGCGCCAATGGCTTTTTTGACGACATTCTCCAATTGCATCACATTTCCCGGCCAGTGATATTCCAAAAAGATATCCATGACTTCCGGTGATAGGTTCAGCGCCTTTTCGCACGCACCATTACAATAGATGGAAAGAAAGTAGTTTACCAGCAGGCAGATATCTTCTCGACGCTCTCTCAGAGGGGGCAAGTTGATAAAGAAAAATCTTTGACGTTGAACAAAATCTTCTCTCAAAGTCCCGCTCCTCACGAGCTGCCCCGCATCTTTCTCGGTGGCAGCTATGATCCTGACGTCTCTCCTCGGTGCACCCTTCCCTTCCTTCGGAGATTCATCCGATTGCTGAAAATCGTGCAGCAGCCTTGGCTGTAGAAAAGGTGGAATCTCCTCAATTTCATCTAAATAAATCGTCCCCGCCCTTGCTGCGTCGAACAGATCAGTAATGTGGTCAAAAAGACCGCTTTCAGGAGCTCCTTCCACAATGGCACTGCAATTGACATGAACAAAGGGCTTATGGGCACGATCACTAGTCTTGTGAATAATCCTTGCCACCAGCTCCTTTCCGGTTCCTTTTTCTCCCTGAATCAGAATACTTGGGCTGCTCCATCCAATTCTTTCCATGATTTCATAATTTTTTTGCATTTGCGGGCTGATCCCTATCAACCCTCGGTATCCGGTTCTTTGTTTCAGATTTTTCTTAAGGAAGAGATTTGAGTCCTTCAGTTTCTTTTCTGCCGAAATTTTCTCGCACAGTATCTTCAATTGGGCCAATTTTATAGGCTTTTGAATGTAATCGTAACCGCCGAATTTCATGGCCGTAATAGCTGATTCGATTGTCCCGAACCCGGTTACCATAATCACCTCGGTTTCAGAACGATGCTCCTTAATGGCTGCCATGAGTTCAAGCCCATCAAATCCAGGCATCTTAAAATCGGTAAAAACAACATCAAAAGGCCTTTCTTTCACCAATCCAAGGGCATGCAGACCATTGTCGGAAAGGGTCGTTTTGTATCCCTCTCGAGATAAATACTCACCTACCATATTGAGTATCTCAACTTCATCATCAACGAATAATATCTCTAGATCTTCCACTCCAATCTTCCCCCCGCTCCTTTACACCTCTGACAGCGTATCGACAAAGGACAATTATCGCCAATTTATTGACACCTCTCAGTACTTATACACCATTTTCAGATTTCTGGAAAGGAGTTCCGTTCTATTTAGTGGTGATCCTCCCAAAATCCCTCTCTAAAATTCCAAATATTGCACATATTATGCAAGGAGAATTTTCTCATGAAACATGAAAAACCTTATCTTTTACCAAACTGAAGTTCCGAAAAGAGCTTTAGGCAGGGGTTAATAACATAATGGTTATAAATTGGCCGGGGCAATTCCCGGGCATTAATAATGGCGAGGCTCATGGCCGCATCTGACCATCCTCGAGTTTCTTAACCCCCCGCCTAAAACACCTTTCTTTCATTTGAAATTTCATGGGCGATCCGGTATGGATTGTTTGCCAACACTCACTTACCGGAGGAACGCCTTCACCCGGTGAAATGCTGCTTCCGGCGGCCCTGTCACACAGGATTTAACCGGGCAGGCAACTCATTTTTGAATCAGTTCTCAAAAAAAATCAAGTTCAAATATTTCTGCTTCGATCGGGTCATCATTCGGGGCTACATCCTTCCTCTCTTTTTCTCAGCAGGTATTGTCAGGCTTCTCAGACCTGCCCGCAATGCCATTTCACCTGAAGTTTCCAATAACCCCATTCTGAGACAAGACTCCACTTCAGGGAAATAACCAGCTTGACCTATGGCAGGCGGGTGGTTTCAGGACAGTCGATCTGCTCAATAATCTTCCCCAATTTTTCCGAAATCCCGCACAAATCCGCCATGAAATGAACAAATTAAGGGTTCATGGGATAGTGAAAAAGACAGAAAACCTTTCAATCTATAGGGTTACGGCTACAGGCTGGAAATGGCCCTGGCTCTCAATATGCTCCGAGCGGTATTTCGAAAACCCAATGATTTCAAGGTGTACCAAAAAACGCCCTATCGTCCAGGCTGATGCAGCCATCCCAGATCGAAGCGGCTTACTCCATTCAAAATAATGGGTTAAATCTTTTAACTCAACAGCTTGCGGTGATTTCATGAGTCACAAAAAACATAAATTTTTCTAACGTTTTTGATGACAAAAGCATCAGACGGGCGATCATTTCAGCGACCGGCAGGTGGCTGCCGTCATCGGGGCCCAGGTTCCAGGCGCCCGATTATCTTTGCAAGGCAGCCGTAGACCTGGCCTTGCCGCAAACAGGAGGTAAAATCATGCCCACGGTAGTGGACATATTAAGAGAACAAAGGCGACGGGTAGGGATACAACAAGACAGTGCTAAACCATCAGCACGGATTCCTTATATTGAGAAACGGATGCATCAACCGTCAGGAGCACCATCCCTTCCGCACGGGCCTGTGCCACCAGCAAGCGATCAAAAGGGTCCTTGTGAAGCAAAGGGAGCGTCTCGACGGTAAAGACATGCTCTGCGGCAACGGGCAGCTCGAAGTATCCGTGCGTGATCAGCATCTTTCTCAAACGTCGCGGATTCACCTTGAAGTCATCCCTCCCCAACCCTCGTTTGATTACAATCTCCCAAATGCTGGCCACACTGAAGAACAAAGTATTTTCAGGTGTTGTCAGGAGTGTTCGAGCTGATTCGGAGAGTTTTTCCGGTTGACCTGCAGCCAACAGGACAAAATGCGTATCCAAGAGCAATTTCACGATGACTTTCCTTCAATCAGGTCAGTAATCTCCATTGCCCCTAAAGAGTTAAATCAATTTTGTCGAGGGGATTTTCAGGAGCACCTATTTCACCCAGATATAAGATCTTGACTTACCAGGGATTTGTGATAAATTTTAGCCGTGCTTTACATCGCCAATATTTATGACAAGTGTTTCAAACAGGTCTTTAGATAGTGTCCATCCATAAATGAACTTGTGGGCACTGCGGGCTTCCAATTCAGAAATGCGCAATTTTCCGCAAGGTCAAGGTCTACGATCCAGGGCTGTTTCCTGGGAAAATCCCGCCGTGGCGGGACGCGGAGACGTACGATAGTACGTCGCACAAGGAAACCCGCAGTTTGACGCCGACTTGTCCCGATACTACCGGGGGATTGCGGAAATGGGCCATTTATGGATGGAAACTAGATAGAAAACGTAAGGGAGATCAGGAACCGCCCAACACTTTCATACAAAACCCTTTTATTCCGACATCGTCTATTTACTCGCTCAGGTTGATTTCACGCGTGTCCTTTGCATTAATCGGCTGAATGTGACCATGCCTGATAACACACAGGAAATTCTGGTCGTTGATGACGAACCTTCCGGAGGTGAAATAGTAGCGGAGTTCTTGCGCCAGGAAGGGTACCAGCCGTCGGTCTGCACACACCCTGAAGAAGCCTTGGCTCTTTTTGAAAAGGGTCGTTTTCTCTTGGCATTTGTGGACATTAATCTCCCGATCATGAGCGGGTTGGAAGTGGCATCGAAAATGAAGGAAATCGATCCACGCATCGAAATCGTGTTTATGACCGGGTATGGTACATTCGACAATGCCGTGGAAGCCATAAAGATAGGCGCCTATGACTACCTGTCGAAACCCCTCGGGCTGGGTGTGCTGAAACTTTGTCTGAGGCGGTTTAAAGAACGACAAGCCCTCTCAGAGCGCCTTGAACAAACGGAACAACGGTATTTCAGCCTGCTTCAAAATATTCCATCTATCATCTTCGTCATTCATCACAACCTTTCCCTGAATTTTGTCAGCAATGCCTCAGAACCAATATTGGGCTATTCACCGAAAGAGGCCATGGCTGATCCGAACTGGATAGTGAAAATAATCCATCCGGGAGACCGAGCGCGTGTGAGAGGTCTATTTGCTTCAGCTTTCAAGTCCAAGAATTTAAGGTTCACCACGGAGTGTCGTCTAACACACAGAGAAGGCCATATCATTCACGCCATGATAAAATCCATGCCTTACAAGACTGACTTTCCAGGATTCTCGGGGCTTATCATCGATATTTCGGATCGCGTCCTTCTGGAAAGGGCAAAGTTACAGGATGAGAATGCGAGGATTCTTGGCGCCATCTCAGAGGAAGTAGCTCACGAAATTCGTAATCCGTTGGTTTCAATAGGGGGTTTTGCCAGAAGGCTTAAAAAGAAATATCCTGATCTGCCGGAGGGGGATATTATTCTGAATGAGTCTCGGCGGCTTGAAAAAATTCTCAGAAGAATTGTAGAATACCTGAGACCTATAGAGTTCACCTGCCAGTATTGTTCAGTAAATACCGTCCTGATTGAGTGTCTGGAACTTCTTGGTCCGAATATGGCACAGTGCGGCGCCAAAAGCAGGGTCAGATTGGCCTCATCCCTATCCCCTGTTTATATGGACAGAGATATTCTGGCCCAGATTTTTACCGATTTGATTCTGAATGCGTTAAAGGGAATGGATGTCGGTGATACGCTTTACATGCGAACTTTTCAAAGCAGAGGAAATGTTAATATCGAATTCAAAAGCCGTGGCCCAAACATAAAAGACGAAGGAGTGAGCAGGGTACTTATGCCTTTTGGCGAAGCTTATCGAGGAAGCGCGCTTCCCCTTTCCAGTAGACTGCTCAGACAGATGGGCGGTTTCCTGTCCTATTCCCAGGAACCTGATGAAATGATGTTCACGGTCTCTCTTTCTACCAGATCCAAGCCCCTGCCGGAAGCAGCCAAAGCTGCTCCCACATAGACATAATTCCAAAATGAGAACTGCCGGATTTTTAATATACGTATCGGCAACAGGGGGTATGTACTTTAGAGGAAATTTTTGTCCGTTTGATAAAATCGTTAATCGCTCATCGCATTTTTTTCGCCATATTGAATGAAAGTTCCCTGCTCATATTCCTCGAACGCGATTCGCAATTCTTCATTGGTATTCATGACAATGGGACCATACCACGCCACTGGTTCACCAATGGGCTTGCCGGAAATCAAGAGGAATCGCACTTTATGCTCCTCGGTAAAGACCTCTATCTCATCACCGTCATCGAACAGCACAATCGTTCCGTTCTCCAAAAACGGATCGCGCTGAATGTCAAAGTAGTTTCTCCCCTCCACTTCATAGGTGAAAGGATTCTTCTCCCTACAGAAATATCCCTGTCCTTCAATTATATAAGCAAAGACCGTATGCCCCTGTTTCGTGGGATGTCTGAACTCGGAATGGGCAGGAACCGTAACGTCCATATACTCAGGAGCAATCTCAATGCCCTGTACCGGACCTTTTGTGCCGGATACTTCTCCGGAAATAATCTTGATGGTCGTCCCGTTAGGAAGTTTGACTTCAGGTATTTGTTCACTCGCAACGTCTCGATACCGCGGATTCCTCATCTTTTTTTGGGAGGGCAGATTAGCCCAGAGCTGAAATCCGTACATTTTCCCGTTGGCATCCCCTTTCGGCATTTCCTGGTGGATGATCCCATTTCCTGCGGTCATCCACTGTACATCTCCGGCGCCTATAATCCCTTTGTTCCCAAGACTGTCTCCATGTTCCACATCGCCTTCCAGGACATAGGTGATGGTCTCGATTCCGCGGTGAGGATGCCAGGGGAAGCCTTTCAGGTAATGGTCGGGATTATCGGAGCGAAAATCGTCAAGGAGTAGAAAAGGATCGAAAAGGGGCACTTCGCTGAACCCGAAAACTCTTTGCAAATGAACGCCGGCCCCTTCAATCGTTGGTTTGCTCTTAAGGACTTTTCGTATTTTTCGAATGAAAGACATTTGTGTATCCCTCCTTAAGCCCCTTGATCTTTATCAAGTGGAAACCCTATTGGTTACGCCCGGCCATAACCCCGCCATCAACATCCCAAATTGCGCCCGTTACCCAACTTGCTTCATCCGAAAGGAGAAACACGATCACCGCCGCTACATCCATAGGTTTTCCGATCCGTCCAATGGGGTGAAAATCGTTAAAGCCTTGGAGAACCTCGTGGACCTCGTCGGATTTGATGAACGCCTCGTAAATGGGAGTTTCCACGACGGAGGGCGCCACCGCATTGACGCGAATGCCATGTTCCGCCAACTCCATCGCCAGATTCTGGGTCAAGGAATGCAGACCGGCCTTGGCCGCGGAATAGGCCGATGAAGGCGTCGCCTTAATTGCCTGATGAGCCCACATGGAACCGATATTGACAATAGCGCCTCCTCCGTTCGCCACCATGTTTTTCGCCGCCTGTTGTGTTACGAAAAAGATAGCCCGGTTGAGATCCATATACGCATCGTAATCTTCTTCGGTGTGGTCAAGAAAGGACTTGGGAGAGAAAACACCCGCTGCGTTAAGGAGGTACTTTATATCCTTCATTTCTTCAGCGACATAACGGATCAGTCGATCGAGATCCTCCTTGCTCGTGAGGTCGCATCGGAAAGTGTGCACGTTTTCGGGGGAATCAAACGTTTCCCGTGCCATCTCCAATTTCTCCTGCCGACGTCCGACCAGTGTCACCGATGCACCCTCTTTCACCAGCAACCTGGCTGTCTCCAAACCCATTCCACTTCCGCCCCCGACGATCAGGGCCTGCTTGTTTGAAAATGTCATCTTTCGTTCCTCCTTTCCAGTCGTTAAGGGAATCAGAGTCCAAGCCTAACATGGGGTCGAGATTTCCGAGAGAATTGTTCATAATCGTTCGACCAATTCATCTCGATCCTGTTTTTTTACGATAATTACTCCCGTTCAATTTCTCAACGGATAATCTGATCTGAATCCTGCAATTATCTTCTGGCGATCGACCGTCAGGTTGCCTTCTAAGCCTTCCTCAACGGTCACGGCGGAGACTTACTGCCCGGAGTAGGTGACTCCGATGAAGGGATGGGTGTTGATCCGGAATGGATCGAAAAGGTCATGAACCGTTATGTTTAGTGGGTTTCCGGCGTGTAAGCCTAAAGGCAATCCACAGGGGAATGGCCATGGCAGCGTCCCCAATGTTATGGATCGTGTCGGCCGGAAGCGCCACACTGCCGGAAAACCTGACGATGACGATCTGAAGAGCTGCGGTAGCGAACAGGCCGATGAACGACCACTTAATGGCCCAAATTCCCCGCTGAGTGGTAAGAATGGATGGGTCGACAGCCCCGTGGGTATGGACGTGGGCATGCCGGCCATGATTAGGTTCATGGGGTGGCTGTTCTGATGCGGCTTTCGATAATCGATCAAATTTCAAGTTCCGCAGAAAGTCTGATAATTGGCATCGCCATCAATAGGCGGGTCCTGATACCCGGATGTTTGCGGCAATTCTTCATAAGGGAAGCGAAGGACCTGAAGAAATTTCTCGGCCGATGTAACCTCACCTTTCTCCACACACTCTCGAATCACCGCTTCGACATGATGGTTCCGCGGGATAACCACAGGATTGTGTTGCCGCATCAGCTTCTGTACTTCTTGCGGATCTGCGTGTTGTTCGCTTAATCGTTTTTTCCAGGGTTCAAAATGGTCTCCAAGTTCATCATTCATCCGAGAAGCCGCAGCCTCGGATATTAAGGATTTGGTCAGGAGATCAAAAGTGACGGTGTAGTCCATGCGCCTGTCCCTCAGTCGGTTCAAGACAGACGTGATTAGACTCCGATCTTCTTCCTCAAGAGATATCAGGCCGAGCTTCTTTCCCATCATCTTCATATATTCCGTGTCAAAACGGTTTGGAAACGCTGTAATAACAGGTCCGATCTGATCCACCGCCTTATTCGTGTCAGGATCAATGAGTGGCAACAGGCATTCCGCGAATCGTACCATGTTCCAGTGAATAATTTTGGGCTGGTTGCCAAAGGCATATCTGCCCATCGTATCAATGGAGCTGTAAACGGTCTGGGGATCATAGATCCCCAACATGGCACAGGGGCCGTAGTCGATGGTTTCCCCGGAAATGGTTGTGTTGTCCGTATTCATGACGCCATGGATAAAACCGACCCTCATCCAGTCAACGACCAGTCGAATCTGCCTTTCGATGACCTTGTCAATGAACAAAATATAGGGCTTTTGGTCTTCTCCCTGCAACTCAGGGTAGTGGCGCTTCATGGCATAATTACAGAGGGTCTTAAGAGATAGAAGATCACCACGGGCCGCGAAATACTGAAAGGTGCCGACACGGATGTGACTGCCGGCAACCCGCGTCACGACAGCACCCGGCAACGTGGCCTCACGAAAGACGGGTTCTCCGGTGGTGACAACCGCCAGCGACCGCGTCGTTGGAACCCGCAGGGCGTTCATGGCCTCACTCATGAGGAATTCCCGTACGGCGGGACCGAGGGGGCAACGGCCATCGCTACCTCTTGAAAAGGAGGTGCGGCCGGAGCCTTTGAGCTGAATGTCCCACCCTTTTCCGAATGGATCCAACACCTCCCCCAGAAGATGGGCTCTTCCATCTCCCAACTGAGGGACAAAACTGCCGAACTGGTGTCCCGCATACGCGGTGGCAATGGGTTCCGATCCGGGTAAGATCTGATTTCCCGAAAAGACCTGTGCCAAGGCAACCGGATCGTTTTTCAATTCATCCTGAACACCCAGCTGTTCAGCCAGGCTGGAGTTCCACAAGAAGAGTCGGGGATCCCGAACGGGTGTGGGCCGTATTCTTTCGTAAAAAGCCTCGCCTAAGCCAACGTAGGAATTTGAGAATTTCATTTAGTCAGACCTTCAAGTTCAAGTGGACGCTGATAAAGAACTATGCTGCTTGCCCCTGGACAATACTTAACGCACATCCATATCATAGACCTCAACTACCTTTTTGGCAACTCGATCCGCATCATCATCACGGTGATTTTGTTCTACCATCCAAGCCATTAAATTTGAAAGGAGAACTCATTCATTTCGGTTGCTGAGCGTATGGATGGCCGGGTTTCAGGTTTCGGGTTTCAGGATAAAGCATTTCGTCCGTTTCTGACATCTGAACACTGAACACTGAAACCTCTCGACATATTCAAAACCTCCGATATGGCTTTATTCAAGGCATATTCTTGCTTAGAACAAATTCACCGTGGCATCATCATACTCCGGACGTATCAGTTCGTGGGGCGATCGGTGCTTACCGCATAGCCCGGAAGTCGCCTTCTCATTAAAGAAACAAGAGGTGTGGCTCCAGTTCGAAAGGGGGAATAGAAGACGATTCGGGATGGACACCCATGCTTAACAGGCGGTTCCGGTTCGCGGTAGAAGCTTCGAAAGGCGCTATAGAAAATCCTCCCGGTCCCCGTCGTTTATAAAGATTTTTCGACGCTCCATATCCCGGATCACAATGTGGTGCAGGGCACCGGGCGCGTCAAGGCGGGCTTGTCTCGGCATGAATCAATCATGCATCAACTCCAGATTCCCTGTCAACGTACTTTACGCTTCGATATTTTTGGAAAAAATTCAATTATTTTGTAATCCTTATATCGGAATTCCAGTTTACCAGCGTCCCCCTTCCCTTCCGCACGCGGGAAGAGGCAAATCAAATATTCATATTCCTTTTGACCTTGAACTCCAAGCGCGGTTTCTTTATACTCAATTCCTGAAAAAGCAATGTTTTGTCGCCTCACCAGCCGGAAACGGGGGTTGACCTGATGTCGATTGTCACCATCTCGAGGGGTTCCTACAGCAAGGGCAAAGAGGTCGCTGAAAAACTGGCCGCCGCATTGAACTACGAGTGCATCTCCCGGGAGATCATTCTCGAAGCCTCCGAGCTTTTCAACATCCCTGAACTGAAGCTGGCTCGGGCCATTCACGACGCCCCGACGATCCTGGATCGATTCAGATCCGGCAAAGAAAGCTTCGTCGCTTTCTTTCGTGCCGCGCTGCTCGCCCATCTGCAGAAGGACAACGTCGTTTTTCACGGACTGGCGGGCCATTTTTTTCTGCAAGGGATTTCCCACGTGCTCAAAGTCCGGATCAGCGCGGACCTGGAAGACCGGGTACGCGAGGAGATGAAACGCGAGCGGATCTCCGCCGAAGAGGCCCGCACGCTGCTTGTCAACGACGACGCCGAACGGCGCAAATGGGGAATGCACCTGTACGGACAGGACACCTGGAATCCCCTGCTCTATGACATGGTCCTGCACATCCAGACCATGAACGTGGACGATGCCGTCTCCATCATACGGAACGCCCTCGCCCAACCCTGTTTTGAGAGCACCGGGGCAAGCCGTCGCCGATTGGACGATGCGGCCCTGGCCGCACTGGTGGAAGCGGCCCTGATAAAGGATTTTTCGAGGGTCATGGCCGATGTCCGCAATGGAGAGGTATTCGTAAACGTCCGGGGGTCACTGGTGGACGAAAAAGCGATCACCGCCAGGGTCCAACGCCTGACGGAGAAAGTGGAGGGAGTGGCATCGCTCCAGGTAAACGTCGTTCCCTTTGTTGTGGAAGACTGATGCACAATAGCAGCGAACCTGCCGATCGGCCGGATGGATAAAGGGTATGAATCGATTCGATTTCGGAATGGACGCGCACGTCGGTCGGTCGTGGCTGCGAAGGATCTTTCCCTTTCTGCGCTGGTGGAATTTCATCGGGTGGGACACGGTGCGGGCCGACTTTCTGGCCGGGCTCACAGGCGCTGTCATTGTTCTGCCCCAGGGCGTGGCTTTTGCCATGATCGCCGGACTCCCCCCGGAATACGGTCTCTACACCGCCATCGTCACCCCCATCGTGGCGGCGCTTTTCGGATCCTCCCTGCACTTGATATCAGGTCCCACCACAGCCATCTCCATTGTCGTCTTCACCTCCATCAGCCCCCTGGCCGAACCTGGCTCGGAGGCATATATCCGTATTGCATTAACCCTCACCTTCATGGCGGGGGTGTACCAGCTGGCCTTCGGCCTGGCACGGCTGGGCGCGCTGGTCAATTTCGTCTCCCATTCCGTGGTCGTCGGTTTTACATCGGGTGCGGCCATCCTCATCGCCACGAGCCAGATGAAACATGTCTTTGGTCTGACCATGCCCCGGGACCACTCATTTTTTCACGTCTGGATGGGTATCCTCAACGAAATTGAACATATCAACCCCTACGTGATCGTCGTGGCCATGGTGACGCTGACATGTGCGATCCTGTTCAGGATCGTGATTCCCCGCTGGCCCGGGATGCTTTTCGCCATGATTATCGGCAGCCTGGCCTGCCTGCTGATGAACGGCAGTGAGCACGGCATCCATCTCATCGGACAAATGCCGGCCCGGCTTCCGCCCCCCTCACTTCCGGATTTCTCTTTCCAGACCATCCGTCAGCTGGCGCCCAAGGCATTGGCCGTGGCGCTATTGGGCCTGATCGAAGCACTCTCCATAGGCCGATCCATTGCGGCCAAATCCCGACAGCCCATCGACGGCAACCAGGAATTCATCGGACAGGGGCTGTCCAACATCATAGGCAGCTTTTTCTCCAGCTACGCCGGCTCCGGATCCTTCACCCGATCCGGCATCAACTATCAGGCCGGCGCCCTCACACCGCTTTCCGCGGTCTTTTCGGCTCTTTTGTTAGCTCTGCTGCTGTTGCTCATCGCGCCCCTGACCGCCTATCTTCCCATCGCCGCCATGGGGGGCATCATCTTGCTGGTGGCCTATAATCTCATTGATCTGCACCACATCCGCACGATCATCCGAACCAGCGGCGAGGAGACGGCAGTCATGCTGGCCACCTTTCTGGCCACCCTCTTTCTGGAACTGGAGTTTGCCATTTACGCCGGTGTGCTGCTTTCCCTGATCCTGTACCTGAACCGTACCGCCCATCCCCGAATTGCCAACCTGGCGCCCAATCCGGACAAATCGGGGCTACCGCTGCTTGAAACGGACATGGAATGCCCCAATCTGAAAATCATCCGCATCGATGGCCCGCTCTTTTTCGGGTCGGTCAACCACGTGGCCGAATACCTGCACAATATCGACAAGCAATTGATCCACAAACGCAATGTATTGATTGTGGGATGCGGGATCAATCTCATGGATGTGGCAAGCGCCGAAATGCTTGCCCGGGAAGCCCAGAGACGCCGAACCCAACGGGGCAGCCTTTACCTGTGCGAAATCAAACCCGATGTCATGGGCGTGCTTGAACGGAGCGGTTATCTGAAAATCATCGGCCCGGACCACCTCTTTGCCACTCAGAAGGAAGCCATCGACCAGATTCTGGCCCAGGTGGATACTGCGGCGTGCCAGCAATGCGCCTCTCCCTTGTTCCCCCAGTGTCCCATGGAACCGTGACATCATGCCCTTTAATTTCTGTCGAAGTATTCCGTCACGAAAACTATTTTTTCCATTCAGTGGATAATGGGGGCGTCATAACAGGGGGATCTTGGGAATTGCAAATCCGGATAGGGGTTAAGGGAATAATTATATTCAGGAGTCAATTGACCAAATTGCTTTCTTTTCGACTTCGCCATAATACCTCTCTTTTACACCATTTTGCCATTTCACCTTATTTAGCTCATACCCATCCATTAATTCTATTGCGGGCACGGTGGATTTCCAATTCAGAAATGAGCAATTTTTTGCAAGGTCAAGGTCTATGCTCCAGGGCTGTTTCCTGGGAAAACAAGGGTTTGGGCGGAGATGTACGATAGCACGTCGCACAAGGAAACCCGCAGTTTGACGCCGACTTGTCCCGATCCCACCGGGGGATTGCGGAAAAGGGGCATTTATGGATGGAAACTGGCTCATGCAGCTGCCGCACTTTGATAATAGGGTGACGGGACCGTCGGGTACGCCCAGAACACATGGCGGAACACTTCATCTGACCGGGCCTGAACGTCGTCTTCCGTGTAACTATCGACCGGCAGGCCTGTCTTGTCGCTCCAAAGGAAATTTTGAATGGTTACCCGCACCGCGTCGCGCGTGGCCTCCTTGTCTCGCCAATGATCGACGCGCAGTTTCTCCGTTTTCAACGTTTCCAGCAGACTGACGGCAACGACCTTGATCCGTTTGATATGGGCGGCGTTCAGTTCCCCTTTCTTCAGCAAGTCGAATACGGCCAGGGTTTCTTCACCAAGGCCTTCGCGGAGCACCCTGCTTTCTTCTTCATCCAGCGCCTGCACCAGTGTGAATAGATCGTCGAAAGTCCGTTCTGATGGCCACCCTGTCCTTTTCGCGATTATATTCCGCGACAGTGGCCTCGTAATGCTGCTGAAAGTCCGTGCGCAGGGGATTCTGTTTCAAGAGCCGCCGGAGCCGGGTTTCAACGGCCTGCTTCAGGGTCTGGACCGTCGTCCTTTTTGACGAACAGCACTCAAACTCCTTCTTGAGCTTATCAAAATCGATGCGGCTGATGTCGTAGGGGTCCTGATCTTCCGCCATTCTGCCGGGCGTTGTTTCAATAGCCAGATCCACCGCCAATTCCTCGCGAATTTTTCGGCTGAAGGGGACCTTGAGGACGCCCACGGCACCACAAATGCACGCACTATTCAGCGATTCTCATTATGAAGCCAAGAAATTCTATTCCTATAAAGGCCCTTTGTATGAAGAGGACCAACCAAACAAGGCCTTGAGTCTTTGACTCGGATTGAATTTGAATACGCATCCACTGCGTCTACGATCGAGATAAAAACTCCCAAAATTCGGTAGCGTCACGCCGTCTCCCGCTTTAAATGTATCGTAAAGGGTTTCGGTAACCGCATCAAGATACTTTTCGGCCAGTTCATGATCAACGGACAAGCGCAAAGCCAGTTTCTCCACTAAATCTTTCTTCGAGATTCTTGTTGCCATTTTCTCTTTACTCTTTGTTTTGGCATTAATCTGTTACGCCAACCTTTGAATGAAACATGTTTGGCAAGCGGTTGTGAATTGAGCACCTTCGGTAAGTCCATAAAAAAGCAAATAACTCCGATGCCTTCCGAGTTATTTATTTGCGAAAAACCCCCTTCTCTTATTGCCGGCATAATGTGAGTTGGACCGCAGTGTATCCGCTGAACTTCACAGCGTATTGCCGCTTTTCAATCACTTTGATATGCGCCAGTTGTACCACACGCACTCCGTTGGTGTTTGTATATAGCACCAAAAGCCCAGCTGTCGAGGTTACGAGGTCGCCTGAATCTCCTTGCGGGGGACATCTTAAATGATCAAAAACGCCATGCTAACCGGAGAAGCGATGATTAATTTGCGGTTTAGCAATTCGTTATGCAAGCAGAGCTAGTTGTTTGCAACTATTTTAATTTCTAAGTGACAATCCAGAGCATCAGCGTATTTTTTGATCGTTGCAATAGAAGGTGAATGCCTCCCACTACTTAATGATGATTCAAGTCTTGTGATTGCCGGGGCTTTTGTTCCCATTCTCTGAGCAACTTCTGCTTGGCTCAGTCCAGCTTTTTGCCGTGCCTTTAATAGGCCACGGAGCAGCTTGAACTCGGGTTCCAGTGCTTCATATTCAGTTTGGACATTTCGTTTTTTTAAAGCTTTTTCTTTCAGTTCAGAATGTTTCATTATTCAGTACCTCCTTCATTCTTGATTTAGCAGTTTTAATCTCCTTTTTGGGTGTCTTCTGAGATTTCTTGATAAAAGAATGAAGCATAATGATTTTCTTACCTATTTTTGTACAAAAGAAAACCCTTACTATCCCTTCTTTGCTTTTCGCTCGAAGCTCAAACAAACCCATATCGATGCGCTTGGTATGAGGTAAGCCTAGATTTGCCCCAAATTCGAGCATTAGGTCCGTTAATCGTAAATACCTTGCTAACAGGCCTTCAGGTAAATTTAGGATTTCTTCTTCGAGATTTTCATTATAATATTTGATTTGCCATGTCATGATTGAAAAATAACAAATTTGTTACAGTAGTACAAGGTTTTTTTTGTGATTAACGTCCCGGATGAGGAGCGCGCTGTTTGCGTCTAATTTGATCCGGTTGATGGTCCGAGGTGTTGATTTGGAAGGCCTTGCTGGATTTTGATTGCTTCTTGGATGACCCGGGTGACGATGGCAGAGGTGAGGCGTTCCTTTGACGGACCTGAAAAGAGGCAGTCCACAGCACAGTATCTTTGCCGCTGTCATGCTTTAGGCCTCAACGTGAATATGGGTTTGGCGTGGAGTTAAGAGGGAGGTAGGCGAACATTAAAACCGATAAGAGGCTTAAATCAGAAATCAGATGGGATGGCAATATGTTATCGATGGAATTGCCAATCGAAACCGATGGTAAGCCACCATCGCGAATTTTTCGGCTGAAGGGAACCTGAAGGACGCCCACGGCCCCACTCTTCGCGGTTGTCTCCGCAGAAGGTCTTCTTCCGTATATCCACCCGAGCCATGCCCCCGGGCTTTGTTTCTGTCTGAAATTTGCATCATTCATAGGGTTTGCCTGGAGGGCCTGTATCGGGATAATTCCAACCGAAGCCCCACCTGAAAGGCGTGGGCAACCACCAGACTCCTCCAACACGCACGCCCATATACATCATCCTTCCCATAACGGAATGCCCTTTCCCCTCCACGCATCTCATTAATTCAAGGTCTGCCTGTTTTCTTTCTTCACTTTCGCCCCCCATCCAGTAAACGAGGTCGTGACGGACGCAGCAATCCACCCAATCTCCATCCCACCAGCAGGAACAACCGTCGGAGGTGAAAGGTTTGGGAGGCAATGGATCTTCCGGTTGACTTTTCGTATAAACTTCCCGTGCGAGATGGTTTACAAGATCTCTGTCTGATGCGCAGCCAACGACTGAGAGGACCAGATACAATGCTAATAGAAACATTCCGATCTTGCTTATTCTGTTATTTGCTACCACGCTCTTTATGATCAATTTGCTTTCTGTTCTCATCATTTCGACCCTTCCTTAACCAGTGGAGCAAACCCAATTGAGATGTTTCCAGGTTTCCCTTTTCGGCCATCGCAAGCCAATAACAGATATTGGGGTGTTTTATGGGTTTCGTCTGGCATTTTCCACCTTGTTGGATTTGGCGAACCGGTCGGGAAAAAAGGAAAGGATCAGGGATAACAGGAGGCTCTTGTATGAAGAGGACCAACCAAACAAAGCCTTGAGTCTTTGACTTGGATTGAATTTAAACACGCGTCCACTGCGTCTACGATCGAGATAAAAACTCCCAAAATTTGGCAGTGTCAAGCCGTCTCCCGCTGCTTCTCGCGTCTTTTTTCTTTCATGTAGGCTTTCAATATGCCGGAGTCTCGCAACATGCCCCTTGCAGCCCGTATTGGATCAGCGGATTCCGGCACCATCAAAATGCCCTCCTCAGTTGGAATCCAACGGATCTTCGTAGCAGGAACAATGGCATATTTCTCCGGGAGTCCTTTGGGGATCACAACCTGACCCTTTGATGTAACTTTTGATGAACAGGTTTTCATCCGTTCTTCTCCACAAAACATCTTTTCTTTGAATTCCCTTATTACTTTTAAAGTAAGGGAAAGGTAAGATTTTGCCAACAACTATTTCTTGCTGGGATGACATATAGAGAGCCTATGGGACATCTATAAAAAAATGCCTCACCCGGTTAGGTAATGCCCTTGACGGGAAAATAATCGGAAGGTTATCTCCTCGCCGATCTAAACGCGCTTACGCTGCAAGCTCGGAAGACCGGCTTTGATACGGAGATCTTCGCATGCCTGACACCCCGGCTCAAACCAACGGCAAAGGACCGGCCGGGATCTGTAGTGCTTGCACTTGCCGGTATCAAGATCCAGCCAGAGGCACGGATTGGATCTCCGATGCCTAACGCTGTGGGCGTAGGCCTCAACTTGTTGAAGAAGTTCATCCGACGCCCTTTCGATATCGTTGGCATCGAAGGGAGGAACTGAAAAAGATAGACAACAGATTCCACAGTTATGGCATGGATCATTCGGGGTTGTGTTCATGGGCTACCTGATCAATTGTCAAAATGAAAACAGTCGCTTTAGGATTGAAAGAACGTCCAATTGGGCGCTTGAGTCAATCACGCCGATCTCTTTAACAAGTCGTGTCTTGTATAGGATTTCTATCTGGTCTAAAAGGATTACGGTTTTAGGTCCAAGAACAAGTTCGGACGCAGGAAACCTAGTTACGGCTTATTCTGTTTATGGCGCAGTGTTACAATCAAGGATATGCAAACGCCAATTCCAATCATTGCGGCGCATAGGATCTGTCCCATTGTAAAGGGGCCCAGGATAAAACCGAGCTGCAGGTCCGGCTCTCTGAAAAATTCAACGAAAAAGCGGAAGACCCCATACCCCATGAGAAATGTTCCCAGAAGAAAACCATCGGGCATTCTTCGCTTGCTCAGCCACAAGAGGATCAGAAACAATACCAGCCCTTCCAAAATGGCCTCGTAGAGTTGAGAGGGATGCCTGGCCAAAGGTCCGCCATCGGGAAAGACCATGGCCCACGGAAGATCGGAAGTCCGACCATATAGCTCTCCGTTGATGAAGTTTCCCATCCTCCCGAGGCCGAGCCCGATGGGAGCGGCGATGATAATCCTGTCTGCAATGGACAGGAATGGAAACTGTTTTCTTTTGGAAAACCACCAGGCGGCGATAGCGGTTCCGATCAGTCCTCCGTGAAAGGACATTCCACCGTGCCAGACAGCGATGATTTCCAGAGGATGACGAATATAATCAATCAGGTTCATATACTGGTAAAATAGGATATAGCCCAGTCTGGCCCCTATCACAAGTCCAACAACGAGGTAAAAAATGAGATCCTGGAGCAGGTCTGGGGAGAGACCTATGGGTCTGGCTTTCTCCTGATGTCTAAGCAGAAGATAGGCGGCCAAAAATCCGATCACATACATGAGCCCATACCACCGCACTTGAAGCGGACCAATATGAATCAATACCGGATCGATGTGAGGGTATGTCATGGACTAGAATGTCCTCCGATTAATGCTATCGTCATTCCTGTATCTCGCTGATCATCTTCATCTTTCCTGGAATAAACAGGAGTTTAATAGCTGTCTTCGACATTTCCGCCAATGGCATGAAAAGACATGATGCAAGGAATGTCCAAGCCTGAATCGATGGATGGGATAAGGAGTGGTTGTTTTACAGGGTCGAAACATACCGAGTTTAGGATAGCAGGTCAAGCAAAAAGCTCTACTTCAGCTGAAGGTCTTTTGATACGAAAAACCTATTCCCTCGTTTCTCAATGGGAAATCCTGTTTTCTTTAGCAGATTCTGGGAGACAAATCCTTCCGCCTTTCTACGCTTGCCGTTTCCAAACAACGGCTAACGGCCGGTGGCCTTTTGGATATCAAACATCAATGGGTCTGAAGATCAAGACCGCGGCCATAACCACATATACCATGGCATCCGCAGCCGGCCCCCATAGTCTGCCCGTGATGGACATAACCATTCCCAGAGCAAAGGCGGCGATGGCGGTTCCTGTCAGATTGCCCATTCCGCCCACAATAACCACTGCAAAACAAAGGATCAGAATGTGAAAGCCCATGTAAGGATCGAGGGTGCTGATGGGGGCATAGAGCACGCCTCCCAAAGCGGCCAGGGCGCTTCCCAGGATAAATACCACGGCAAAATACTTTTCCACACGTATCCCCAGACTCCTCACCGCTTCCTGATCCTGCAGGCCGGCCACAACAATCTTGCCGACCATGGTTTTCTTGAAGAAAAGGGAGAGTCCGATGAAGATAAGAAACGAAATGCCGATGATAATCAGTCGATAGACGGGCATTTCCAGAGACATGAAGCGGATCGATTCCCCTATGGGATCACCGATGGGCAGCGGGTTGGGGCCGTAAATCCACTTGATGGCATCCACACCGATGAGCAATACGGCGTAGGTGGCGATGATGGCATAATCGATGGATTGCCCGTAAAGCTTTCGGATGACGAATCTTTCAATCACGTAGCTGATGGGTATGGAAACCAGTACAGCCAGCAGCGCGCCCAAGATGAAGTTCAATCCCAACCAGGAGAGGCCGGTATAAAGGACGTATGCGCCGATGGCATAGATCAATCCATGGGCGAAATTGACGATTCCCATAGCGCCGAAGGTCAGGGAAAGACCGATGGCGATGATGTAGAGGATTCCCCCGATAGTCAAACCGAACAAAATGGACTGCAGCATTTAGATACCGTGCGATAGAGTGAAAAGTTCAAAAGCCTACACCTTCCTGAGATATCCCCAGATGCCTTTCCTGAACTTGAATGCAAAGATGAGGAGGGCGACTCCTAAAAACATCTCCCACCGGATAATGTATCGGGCCAGGTAGTTGCTGATGGTCATGAAGGCCGTGCCGCCGATGACGGCGCCCATCACATTGCCCGCGCCTCCCATGAGGGCGGCGAAGATCACTTCCACGTTGCGCGTAGGATCAATGAGGCTCGGGTTGGTATAGGAGAGGTTGATGGTGTTCAAAGCTCCGGCGAAGCCCGCTATGGCACCGGATAGAACGAAGGTAATCAGTTTGTAGATGTAGGTGTTGTACCCCAGAAATCGCACCCTCACTTCGTTTTCCTTTGTGGCTTTCAGAAACAGTCCGTAGGGCGATCGAACAAAACGCATGATCACGTAGCTGACGGTCAGCAGGGACCCCAGCACAAAGAAAAATAGAAAAGTCGGGTTCGCGAAATTCAGGAAACCGTAACTGTCAAAGAACAGGCTCAGTCCGTCCTCTCCACCGGTCCAGCGAGGAAAAGGGACCAAGACCATGAAAGCGCCTACCTCGTTCAAGGCCAGGTTCAAGAGAGCGAAACACGCGCCGGAGGTTCGCACCACAATGAGCCCCAGAATGAAGGCTAACAGGGCCGCGGTAAAAATGCCGACGGCAATTCCCAGGAATGGATTGGGGGTCACGAAGTTGGCAAAAATCGCAGTTCCATAAGATCCGGCCCCGAGATAGAGCATGTGCCCGAAAGACAGCTGGCCCATGTGTCCGTAAATAAGATCAAATCCCAGCACGAAGATACAGAAGATCATAAAGTCGGTTATCTTGGGAAGGGAGGTGGAAAAACCGAAAAGAAGGAAACCGCCGGTGATGATCGCCAGGGTCAGGAATGGATTTTTTTCTATTTTGCTAAACATGAGCGATGACTTTTCCTAAAGATCTTCCTCATAAAGAGAAGGCTTCTGAATGGTTTCGCGATCAGCAATTTCTCGAAGGATAACCCCTTCTTTCATGACATATATACGGTCGGCCAGCCGGGAAACGGTGGCCAGGTTCTGTTCCACAACGATCATGGACAATTTGGTCTTCATCTGCAGGAGAATATCCACGATCTGCCCGATGATCTTGGCTGCAAGCCCTTCCGTGGGCTCATCGATGAGAAGCAGTTGCGGATTCCCTATCAGTGCCCTTCCAATGAGCAGGATCTGCCGTTCTCCGCCACTCAGACCCTTGGCCTTTGAATCGAGATGCTTCTCCATGCGGGGATGAATGTGAAGCACTTTTTCGATAGCTTCATCCATGCTCTCTTTCACCGGAAAAGCGGCTAATTCAATGTTCTCGCGAACCGTGAGTTCGCCAAAAACCCTCTTGTCCTGGAATACGTACTTGATCCCCTGGAGAGCTACATTTTCGAGAGGCAGACCGTCTATCCTCCGGTTGCGGAAGGTGATGGCGCCGGACGATGGCTTCATGAAACCGCCGATTGTTTTCAGGAACGTTGTCTTACCAGCCCCATTGCGTCCCACCATGCACACGAGTTCTCCCTCCGCTATATGGGTGGAGATGTCATGCAGGACCTGTGCCCGGCCGTAATGGACATTGAGATTCTCTACATTCAGTAGCATACCATGTCTTCTTTTCCCCAGTAGCATTCTCTGACCAGGGGGTCGCAAATGACTTTATCGGGGGCGCCTTCACATATGAGCTCCCCCTCGTTAATCACATAAAGCCGGTCTATCAGTTCCATGAGTTTGGAGATTTTATGCTCCACGATAGCAATGGAGAAACTTCCTTTCAATTCCTTGATGACGTTACTGATTGTAATAATCTCGACCTGGCTAAGGCCTGCAAACGGCTCGTCCAGAAGAAGCACCTTCGGGTTCAGGGACAGAGCGATGGCGATTTCCAGCTCCCGTTTTTCGCCATAGGAAAGATCGGATGTGGGGATTTCCGCCTTGTCTCCTATACCCATCCTGTCCAGCGCATGAAGGCATTCCTCCATTAAGGCGCGGTGCCGGACGTTTTTGAAAAAAAATCGCAGTTTTGATTGATAGTTCCGGCCCATCCTGATCCGGGCAAGCATCATGTTTTCCAGGACAGTCATGGTATCGAAAACGGAAACCAGCTGAAAGGTCCTGGCAATGCCGCCGTTGACCCGTTCATAGGACGGCATCCGGGTAATCTCTTTTCCGTAGTAGAAAACCGCTCCTTCATCAGGCTTATAGAAACCGGTCAACAGATTGAAAAAGGTGGTCTTTCCGGCCCCGTTGGGACCGATGATGCCGGCCGATTCCCCTTCCCTTAACTCGTAGGTAATCCGGTTTACCGCCACCAGGCCGTCAAAATGTTTGGATGCGTTTTTCGTGGACAGGATGGTTTGAGCCATTTCACTCTTCATTTCAGTGGGCAAGCGGTTCACGGCCTCATGCCATGGCGCAAAACCGTAAACCGCTCAGCCCGGGTTTTTCATGCAAAAGGACCGGTTTTATCAGTATCCTTCACTTTTAAGGGTCGGCAGGTAGTCCGTTCCGGTATAGGCGCCGATTACCTTCACCAGGTCCCATTTGCTCTTTCTTTCAGCAGGCGCCTTGCCCTGCACCACAAAAGCGCCATACTTAAAGACAGGTTGGTGGTCGATGCGCCAGGTTCCCGGTCCCTTCATGGAAGGGAATTCCGGTTTGGCCATAATCGCCTTGGCAATGGCCAGAGGATCGGTGGATTGGGCCTGTTCGATGCCCCGAATCAGTTCCTTGGTGCCCACATAGGCCATACCCGCATAAGGATCCGGCGGCTCGTTGTAAGCCGCCATATATTTGTCCACGAATTCTTTCCCGGCCTTGACTACTTCCGGATCGGCAAAGCCTTCCAGGTTCCAATACCAGCTCATGAGCGAGTAGACGCCTTCCAGGGCTTCAGCCGGTACGCCGCTCCCGAACACATTGGTCATCCAGTTAAACCAGATCTTGGTCTTCTTGTTCAATCCCAATTCGTAAGCCTGCTTGATCACCGCGATAGCGCCGGTTCCCCATTGGGCCATCATGCAGATGTCCGGTTTGGCTTCGGCAATCTTCTGGATGTAGGGAGTGTAATCGGTGGTCTTTACCGGGGCTTCGTCGTACTGCACTTCCACTCCGTATTTGTCGAAGGCATCTTTGGCGCCCTGATACTGATCGCGCCCGAAAGAATAGGCAGGGGCCAGAAAAAACACCTTTTTGAGTTTCAGCTGGGTAGCAATGTAGGCGGCTCCGGAGTAGCCGATGGAGTAGGCCGTGCCGTGAATTCCGAAGGTGGTCGGAGCCAGTTGGCCTTTTTCAAACATGTCCATGGGCGCCACGCAGGCTGCTACGTAAGCCATGGGCAACCGGTTCATCTGTGTATTGAGGGCCTTGGCGATGCCTGCGAAGGTGGAGCCCACCAGGGCATGCACCTTGTCTTCATCGCGCAGTTCCTTAAAACGCCGAACCGCCACATCGCCTTTGGTCTCGTCATCTTTCACAACGGCCACCACGGGAATCTTCTTTCCCCCGAACATGACGCCTCCGGCATCATTGATTTCTTTGATGGCCAGCTGGGCGCCTTTCATCTGTACCGGACCGATGGGTGAGGCAGGACCCGTTAGACCGAACATCAGTCCGATTTTGATCTTGTCCGGACCTTCGGCGCCGGCCGGCCCCCAGAACCCGAAGACAAAAGCTGCTGCGACAAAAAAGCTTACGGAAATAATCGTTCTTTTCTTCATGGCATCCTCCATTTAAATGGTTAAAAATTTTCTTCCATTACTATTTCTAAACCTCTGACCCCAGTCCTCTGATCTCCGACCCCCTCATCTTTCCGGCGGTCCACCGGCCTCCCTGATGGCCATGAAAACATGTTCCGGATCCGCCGGCAGGGAGCGTACACGTCCTCCACACGCGTTGGCGATGGCGTTGAGGATGGCCGGGGTCGCCGGAATGTTGGGCATTTCGCCGATTCCTTTCGCGCCATAAGGTCCCAGCTTATTTTCCACCTCCAGGATGATCGGCTTGATGTGGGGCACGTCCAGGGTTGTGGGAATCAGATAATCCTGCAGGTTGATATTCTGCGGTACGCCATCCACCATGGCTACCTCTTCCATGAGGGCATAGCCCAGACCCATGGCTACGCCTCCCTCGATCTGGCCCTCCACCGCCTTGGGGTTTATGGCCTTTCCCACATCGAAGGCCGCCACATAATCGGTGATTTCCACCTCGCCGGTCTCCACGTCCACCAATACTTCAGCCATATGGGTGGAGTAAGTGTACACAAAGTAGGGGTTGCCCTGGCCCGTTTCCGGGTCCAGCGAAGCGGCAGGAGGAGTCCACCAACCCTGGCCGATGAGCCGTTTCCCCGTAGCCATGCACCTGGCAGCCACTTGCTTAAACGCCAGGGATTTATTTGGTTCTTCTCTGTCGTAAATCAGCCGATTCTTTGCTTCAATCCTCTCCACGGGGACCAGCAGCATCTCGGAAGCCATTTCAAGGATGGAAGCCTTCACCTGACGGGCGGCCATGATAATGGCATTGCCCATGAGCGTGGTGGAGCGGCTGCCTACGGTGGGTCCCGACTCGGGAACCTGGTCCGTATCCGGTTTGACCAGACGCACGTCTTCCATGGACACACCCAGCTCTTCCGCGCATATCTGAGGAAGGACCGTGAAAGCCCCCTGTCCCATCTCCGTGATGCCCGAATAGAGAAGGACGGAACCGTCTTCGTGGACATACACATTTGCGCCGCAGCCATCGCCGGCCGTACCGATACTGGTGCGATACCATCCCATTCCGATTCCTATGCCGCGACGTTTGCTTTCCGTCCCTTCCACATAGCTGTTTTGCCCGAACTTTTCTTTCCAGTGGAAAGCCTGGGCGCAGGTTTCCAGGGTGTCCAAGAGCCCCACACTCTGATCCAGGACCTGTCCGGTAGCCGTCACCGATCCGACATGGAAGGCATTGATGCGTCTTATCTCAAGAGGATCCATGCCCAGTTCACCCGCCAGTTCGTCGATCAGTTGTTCATGGGCGATATGCACCTGGGGCGCACCGAACCCACGCATGGCCCCGCCGTAGGGATGGTTCGTATAACAAAGATAGGCATCCACCTTTGCATGGGGGATTTCATAGGGACCGGGCATCATGACCATGGAATGAATGTGGGAACCTCCGGCGGGCGGAATCAGCGGGCCGAGTCCCGCATAGGCCCCCTGCTCGTCGTAAATCACCCCTTCAAAGGCCAGAAGTCTTCCATCTTTTCCGGCGCCGATTTTTATGTCCATGATCATGGGGTGGCGCTTGCAAGTCTGGATCGTGACTTCTTCCCTCTCCAGGGCAATGCGGACCGGGCGGCCCGTGTGATGGGCCAGGACCGCGGCCCTGCATCCGATGTCAATGGGGGAGTCTTCCTTGCCGCCGAATCCGCCGCCCATGTGGATCTGTCTGGCGCGCACCATGTTTACGGGAATGCCGAGGACCGCGGCAATATTTCTCCGTACCGTAAAAGGCGCCTGCATGGGGCCTTCCACCAGCATGGTTCCGTCCGGTTGCGGAACGGCGAACGTAATATCCGGCTCCAGGTAAGCATGTTCGAGGAAGGGCACTTGGTAAGTCCGTTCCAGGATGACATCGGCTTCCGCAAAGCCCTTTTCTACATCCCCTTTCCGCAGTTTATTTTTGGAAAGAAGGTTTCCCCCTTCATGGACCTTCGGGGCATCGGGTTTCATGGCATCGCGGGGATCGAAAACCGCCGGCAGGACCTCGTACTCCACCTGAATCAGCGATAAGGCCTCATGGGCGATCTCTTCTGTTTCCGCCGCCACGAGGGCAACCCCATCGCCGACAAAACGCACCTTGTCTGTACAGATGACCGGCTGGTCCGGCAAAATAGCCCCGAAACCGTTTCTACCCGGCACATCTTTTCCTGTCAGTACCGCGGCGACCCCGTCAAGTTCTTTTGCCTTTTCCACGTGAATCGCCTTGATAAGTGCGTGGGGATGCGGACTTCTGAGAATCTTCCCGTGCAGAAAACCTTCCTGGGGGTAATCCGCCCCGTACATCAGTTTTCCGGTCACCTTGCTCAGGTCATCGGTTCGCGTAACGGATTTGCCTGCAACCGACAGTTTCTTTTCAGGGGCCGCCAACAATTTTTCAAGATCCAGTTTCTGTCGAGTGAGAACCTGAACCTTTCCTTCGGTTTTGTCTTGCATGATGTTACCTCTTGAAGATGGGTCTTATCTTTCCGATGACCCCTGTGACTTTTTCATCTCACCGGCAGTTACAACCGCCTGCACGATCTTCTGGTAGCCCGTGCAGCGACAGAGGACTCCTGAAAGAGACCGCCTGATCTCCTGATCATCGGGTTCTGTATTTCTTTCCAGCAAGGCCGTTGCATTCATGATCATGCCGGGGGTACAGAATCCACACTGTGCCGCCCCTTCATGCATGAAGGCCTTCTGAATTTCAGTGAGCTGACCCTTTTCATCGGCCAGACCTTCTATGGTGGTCAGGGATCTTCCCTGGATCTTTGCAGCGGGCAGGATGCAGGAGTTAACGGGATTCCCGTCCAGAAGCACGGTGCAGACGCCGCATTCTCCTTCTCGACACCCCACCTTGGTTCCGGTGAGTCCGAGCCTGTCTCTCAGGAGATCCACGAGCAGGGTATTCGGGGAAATCTCCATGGAAATGTCCTTCCCGTTTAACGTAAAAGCAAGTCTAAGTTCGTTCATGGGGACCTCCTATGAACCAATTTGTGCAATGGCCCTGGTGAGACCACGTCTGATAAATACTTTTGCCATCTCCTGGCGATAATCGCAGGAGCCCCGGAGACAACTGTCTCTCGGAGTACATTCCAGCATCCCCCTGTCTGCCGCCGCAGCAAAGGTTTCATCGCTGATGGGCGCCCCTTTAAGCCCTTCTTCCACATTTCGGGCCCTGTAAGGAACCGGGGCAACCGGCCCAATGGCAATGGCTGCGCGGTTTATGATCCGCTTTTCCATGTCCGCATTCACAACCGCCGCCAGAACCAGCATGGGCAAGGTAAGTGCCTTTCGTTTGGCAAGCCTCAGATAACATCCCCCCTCATTTTCCATCAACCCCCTGAATTGAATGCGGGTCAGGATTTCCCGGGTGCAATCGAGGACGGTCTTTCCCGTATCCAGAAAAAAATCAGTGAGAGGAATATTTCTTATGCCGTTGCTTCCCGCGATGGTGACCGTGGCGTCCAGTGCCAGGAGAGGAATGCTCGCATCCGCGGCCGGTTGTCCACTAACCAGATTACCCGCAACCGTCGCGATGTTTCTGATCTGGGGCGATCCCACGGACCCCGCGCCTTCGGAAAGAAGGCCGGCCTTTGTCTTGATCAGCTCTGAGGAGGCTACCTGTGCATGGGTAACCAGACCTCCCAGAACAATGTTTTTTCCATCCGTTTCAATGCTGTTCATCCCGGGAATGCGGGTCACATCCACCAGGGCTTCCGCGACAATATCCCGGCCGCGAAGCTGGGGCACCACATCGGTCCCTCCCGCAATCACCCTGGCCCTTCCCGCAAAACTATCGAGCATTTCAAGCGCTTCTTCCAGGGTCTCCGGTTGCAGGTACTGTTGGACCTGTATATTATTTGCCCAGTGCAGGTCTTTAAAGGTGGGAGCCATCTTGATCCTCCAGAAAACAAGGTTTGGTTTGCCGATGCCGCTAAATTCGGCAGGCGATTCAGGTTTAGTTTGTTGAGTCCGTTATAGAATTCGGATCACGGCGCTTCCCGTTTTTCAGCGCCCATTGAATATGATCTTGCATCCTTTTGTTATGCGTCTTCATAATCATTTCCGCTGCTATGGCATCTTTTTTTTTGAAAGCTTCAACAACGTCCTTGTGATCCTGGTAGAGCTCTTCCAAAGCGGGCGTTATATCGCAGATGAATGGTCGAGAGCGTCTTTTGATGTTTTCGAGGAGTTCCTTCAAAAGCCAGTTGCCGCATGATTCGTACAGGATGGCATGAAAGGCAAAGTCAGAATCGGAGTATTCCAGCAGATCCATCCGCTTAACGGCCTGCTCCTGCTTTACCAGGATGGATTCCATACGCTTGAGTGTCCCTGATGTGATGGTTTGGGCCGTCAGGCCGGCCGCCAGCCCTTCGAGAAGTCCCCTCACCGTGTACAGATCGTTGGTCATTTCGGGCGTCATCTGGGCCATGCGAATTCCCTTGCCGTGGGTGTGGGTGACCAACCCCTCCTTCTCCAGATCTTTCAGTGCCTGCCATACGGGTGTACGACTTACTTTGAGCTCTTTTGAGAGATTTTCCACATTGATCCATTTTCCCGGAGTGAACCGGTAAGATGCGATCATTTCACGCAGGGCCTTTTCGGCCTGCTGTTTCAGGGTAAGCCGTTCAAGTCTTTTTGCCATCGGTTTTTTTTGGAAGAGCTCATAAATTGTGAATGCTATTCATAGTGAAAAAGCCTATTTCAAAGGCAAATAGTTGTCAACATAAATTTTACAATAAATCAAATTTTTATGAAATTAATTTTCGGAGAATTCTGTTGGAAAACATCGGGTGGGATCACTCAACAAAGGGGTGATTTCTATGCGGCCTTTCTGAAACCGGACCAGGTTCCGGGCCTGTGCCAGTATACGTATTCCATGGCCTCCATCAGCGCATTATTAATGGGCTGCAAACGGAAGCCGATGGCCGGCTCCAGACAGGCAATTCGAAGAAATGCGGTTTGATAAATGGGTGGATTGAAAGACTCCAGGGCATCTGCGGGAATCGATCTTTGGTCCTCGGATTGGCTTTTCTGCATGACTTTGCAAAAAGACAACTCCAGTTTTCCATATTTGTTTCTTCTGGCGGCATACCCGAAAAGACGACAGATCAGCGGCCGGAACGGATAAAAGGAACATCTTCCGAGTCCCGAGTTTTCCGAGTCGGGGAGGTAGAGTGCGCAACCATAAATGCCTTCAGATAGATTTTTATCAAGGATAAGCGAAATGTCCTCCTCCTTGCCGCGGCGGAATATGGCATGGGCCAGGGGCAGGCATTCCAGTGCGGTAGCTTCCACGTGGGGACTCTCACAGCAGGCGCCGCAACTAATCCCGCACCGCAACCCCGAGCGGAGCTTAAAATCTCTTGTCTGCCGGTCCAGATCCCTGTATGTGTGCAGAACTTTTTTTTCGAGGTCATGTATGCCCATTAAGAAATCCTTTATTGAAGCCCATCCAGAAAATCGCGGGCAATCATTAAAGGAGTTTGGGGCAAAAGGCAAGAAAAATCTGAGAGAAAATTCTTACGGATATTTGAAAAATGCAAGATCTTCATAACGGATCCGTTGTTTCAATTCTTGACAGATTTCCACCCATATGACAATCTGTGAAAAAGGCCGTGGGATTCTCAGAAATTCTCTTCCATCGTTTGCTTGTGGGAAACATGTCCCGAGCATACAAACCCATCAAATCAACAAAAATACCTGTAGAAAAGATAGGAGGCCGGATGACTTCCCATAAAATGAAAAGAACCATAGGGTACGATAAATACGCCCACCTGGGCATGAGCAAAATGCATGCGATGAAAGACCGCCTTGATAAATCCCTGGAAATTTTAAAGATGCTGCTCGATAAAGAACCCGAAGATCAACGCATTTCCACCGAATCCAGAATCCTCATGGAAAAATATCCTCAAGCCAGGGAATTGTATACAAAGAATTCGCCATGAGACAAAGAATGGCGTTGAATTGTATCCTATTCAAATTCCCTGGTACCATGTTTGGGTTCAGCAAAGCCATTCCGCCACAGGGCCTTTTTTGCTGCCGCATCTGATTCCTGTGGAGCACCGGTCCTTTTAGGCTGGTACGGAGAGGTCCTCGAAAAATCGGCATTAATTTTTGTACCAGCCTGAAAGGACCTCTCAATGGTCAGTGAAGGTCGATCCAAGATGCGGCAGCAAAAAAGACCCTGTGACTCCATTACTGCCAGGGTTTTTGAATAAGATACGTTGAATTCTTATCTTTTGAGAGGGTTTCGAGCAATGGCGAATCAACTTTCATGGAGAAGGCCCCGAATCCGAGTGCCCAAATCAGGCTGATCGGACTTCATCTCTTATGGGAAGAGGCGGAGTGTCTGCCTTTTCACTATTCACTCAAATTGTAAGGGAAAAGGAAAGGAAACATGGCGCAGGACATCTTTTACGAATATGAAGACAGCCAGTTTGGGGACGGCGTTGTCCTCAATGAATATCGGAATGAGTTTTCCCTCGTTGCGGCAAAACAAAAGGACGGGAAGACCTTTATGGAATGGATGTATCCCCAAAAGAAAGACGGCAGCAAGCAACCGATTGACAAAAGCCTGCCGTGGAAAATCAAACTCGGGAGCCGGGAAGAGGCGATCAGGCTCCTGAAGTTTTTTCTTCAAAACCTGGAAGGAGATCAACCGTCTTCAGGGAAGCCGACCATGCAAACACACCGTAATGACGTGCCTCCTGAAGACTACGATGATGCCCCGTTTTGAATGACCGGGAAAAGCCTGTCCATAGTCAATGCACGGGAACGACGGGTGGTGGGGTAGAGGCATCTCCGAAAAATTTACAAATTGACACTTGCGGCTCAGCCATGATAAAAGTCCAAATCTTCCGCATAATCTTTATTGGAAAAAACCTGGTCACAAAATCGTTTCTCCCCTCGCCTGGGTGGCGGAATAGGTAGACGCAAGGGACTTAAAATCCCTCGGAGCTTGTCTCCGTACGAGTTCGATTCTCGTCCTAGGCACCAGGATTTAAAAGGGCTTCATGCACTTATAGCGTGAAGCCTTTTTTTATCTATTTGAAGTTCCTCTCAACATGCTGTGATCGCAAACTCTTTTCACAATTTTAGTGCCGCAAGGACTGAATGGCCGCGGCTATTTCACGGCTGAACGCGGTTAGGGTCTGGTTCTGGGCCTCCACCAACCCTGGAAAAACCGGATACCTGAAACCGGAGCGCGAAAAATCGATTTACGCCTTGTGGCTGCGGTGCTGTCGTCCCATGCCTTTTACTGTCCAGAAGGCGGTTAAAACCGCCTCCCCTCCGGGCGCGCAGTCAAAACGGGTAACATCGATAAAGACTTGATAAGTCCACGGAGTTTGAACTTCCTGATCATACCTGTACACCTCGGGTGTTTTCAGCAGCGAGGAGAGATCTTCCTGCAACACCCTGTAGAAGCTGTCCCGTAGCGATTCCACCCAGCGATTGAATTCATCCAGGGCCATTTCGTTTTTTCCGGCAACCGTAACCATCTGGGTGCGATCCAGGTAGCCGGGCAGGCGTAACAGGACCCACGAGAACGGATAGGCTTTTTCACTGTCACGCGGCGTCGATAAACTTTCTGCGAGAGCCTTCCATGGAACGCAGCATATAAAATGTTGACGGGCCGCTGCTCCTGCACACCCGACCAGCATTACGGCAAAAAATACTCAGAAAGCACCCACAGGGAACATACATTCCGAAACTTTTTCTTTGTCATCATTTTGCGCCTCCTTTGCCCATTCAGCAACGCGTTCGGGTGTCGCTCCAGATAATCCATCAGCGATTTGAGCGATTCGGCTGCCGCCGTAAATTCATCCAATGTTCGATTCAGTTTCCGCCGGGTATCCGAACGGTCGCCTACAAAACCATCCACGGTAACCAGCGTCTTTGTTGCTCCGTCCATGGCCTTATTCGCCGAAATCAGAACGGTATGGATTTCCTGCATCACCGGCTTGACCTCTACGTCTACGTTCTGCAGGAGTTTCCTGAGGTCGGAGGATACCCCATGCAGGTCATTTGACGTATTTTTCAACAGTATTTTTACATCCGCCATGGTTGTCTGCATTCCCTCCGACAAGGTCCTTCATCCTGTTATCGAGGGTTTCCGTGATCTTTTTCGAGTTGACTGTCCGCATTGAGAACCAGTTTATCCGCGTTATCCAACACCTGGTCAAGCTTCTTACTGGCCCCGTTCAAATTGTGCACCATCTCCTTAATCTCGGGTTCTTTGAGCAAGCTGTCTAAGAGTCTCCAGGATGTTGTCGAGTCTGCCGACAATTTTTTCAATGGGCAGGTTCTCCAGTTTACTGGTCAGTTTGGTCATGGCCGATCGCACGGTGGGAATTTCGGGATACCTTTTATCGAGACCGGTCAACCGTACGGGGGTGTCCGGAAGAAAGTCGATTTCAATCATGGAGGAACCGGTCACAAAGCTTTGGATCGCCATCCGGGCCCGCAACCCTTTGGCAATCAGGCGCTTCAGCTCCGCGCTGGGATTGCGGCTCCTTTTCCCTTCTATTTCTATGCGATCCGGATCGAACTCTATGACAACAGGAACATCGATGGTGAGTTTTTTCGGATTGGCCTGCAAAACGATGCTGCTTACGGAACCCACCTGCACTCCGCGCCAGATTACCGGGGCGCCAACGGCCAGACCCTTGACCGAGTCTTCAAAAAACATGACGAATTTTATTCTCTCTTTAAATAGGTCGCCACTGCCGAAAATAATCACCGCTGCAATCAACATGGCTATGGAACCGACCACGAAGACTCCGATAACGGTTTTACTTGCCTGTTTGGCCATTTGCTTTCACCCCCCTGATTCCGCCAATACTTTCTAAAGCCCCAAACTTTCTCACCCAAATCTCACTCATCAGACACATTTTCCACATGCTCCTGAATCAACTCCGATATTCCCTTCTGCTTCTCCTCTCCTCAAAAAGGTCTGGACCCTCGGGTCATGGTCTTCCGCCAGGAGTTTTTTGGGATCGCCCGAAGCAATCATGGTGCGGCTTTCAGGATCCAGAAACACGGAGTTGTTGCCGATGGCAAAGATGCTGGCCAATTCATGGGTCACGATCACCACGGTGGCATCAAGGCTGTCCCGAAGCTGAAGGATCAGATCGTCCAGCCGTTTGGCGCTCACGGGATCCAGGCCCGCTGACGGCTCGTCGAAAAAAAGGATCTCCGGATCCAGGGCCATGGCCCGCGCCAGGCCGGCCCGCTTGCGCATGCCGCCACTGATTTCCGAAGGATAGAAATCCTCGAATCCGGAGAGCGCCACCAAGGCTAATTTCAGAGAGACCTGGTCTCTGATTTTCTCTTTGCTCAACTTTGTATACTGTTGCAGTGGCAGGGCCACGTTTTCAGCCAGGGTCATCGAGCTCCACAGGGCGCCGCTCTGATAAAGGATGCCCACATTCCGCATCATCTGCTGACGCTTTGCCTGGTCCGCTTTCCAGAAGTTGAAATCCCCGTAGAGGATGTCCCCTTTTGCAGGGGGTTTGAGCCCGATCATATGCCTTAAGAGCGTGCTTTTTCCGCAGCCGCTTCCTCCCATGATGATAAAGATGTCGCCACGGTTTATGCTGAAATTCAGATTCCGCATCACCACGAAATCTCCGTAAGCCATGGTGAGATCCACCACCGATATATACGGTTCTTTATTTTCCATAATTTTCACATTCCGAAATCAAATTCCCAAAATGCTGCAAACGACCGTAATCAGCGCCGTGGCGATAATGATGGACACGATCCCTGTAACCACGGCCGAAGTGGCTGCATCCCCAACCGCGGAGGCGCTGCGGCCGCACTGTATGCCTCGAAGGCACCCTGAGAGGGCCACCAGGATACCGAAAACAAGGCTCATGAACAGACCGATAAACAGGTCATTGAGCCCCACGGCGTCTTTGGTCCGGTTTAAGTAAACGAGAATATTGATATTGTACATCCCCACCGCCACAAGGGCGCCCCCTAATATTCCCATGAGGTCGGCGTAAAGGACCAGAAAGGGCATCATCACGGCCAATGCCACCATGCGGGGAAGCACCAGAAATTCCATGGGGGGAACGGCCAGGGTCTCCAGGGCATCGATCTCTTCATTGACCTGCATGGTTCCCAGTTGGGCCGCATAGGCGGCCCCGGTGCGGCCCGCCATGATGATTCCGGTCATAATGGCCCCCATCTCCCGAACCATGGCGATCCCCACCAGGTCGGCCACGTAAACCTGAGCGCCGAAAAGCTTTAATTCCAGGACGCCCACAAATGCCAGAATCAGACCGATCAAGAAACTGATCAGGGAAACAATCGGTACGGCCTGTGCCCCTACCTCCTGCATAAAAAGCCCCAGGTCGGAAGCCCTGAACCGGGCACGGCCCGTGAGCATTCGTAAAAAAGCGTCAAACGCCGCGCCGATAAAGGTGACCAGTTCGCCGGCGGATTTCGCAAAATCGATTACATCCGATCCCACCCGAGCAAAAAAACCCGCACGGCTTACGGTTTGGCTTGCATCTTCCTTTTTGGGTACCGCCGTGGCCAGGTCGATCAACTGTCTGACCCCGGCGGGCAGGCCGTCCTTTTCAACCTCTATTTGCTTTGTGGCGGCCAGTTTTGAGATCTCAAAAAAGAAGATCAGAAGGCTGCTGTCCCATGAACCGAGCTCCGTCTGCATCAAAAACCATGCGTTTGATGGAAGGATGCCGGTCCAGTTGTTCCATCATTGGTTCCGTGGAGGGGGCATCCGTCTCCATCCGCCATTCTCCGTTCAAATGGACAGTCAGGATCTCTTCGCCGGTCAGACTAAATTGAACCGCTGCATCGCTCATAATTAAAACCGCATCGTAAGATTTGTTCGGTTTGGTTTACTATGCCGCTTTCACGTCCATCAGTTTAGATCATTATCCTTCAAATATTTTGTACCCGTGACCGTTAACTCGGCCGCAAGCCCGCTTTCCGTGAGTTGATACAGGTACACACCCGGCGCAACGGAAATTGCCCCGGAGAACATGCCACCCTGGTTCTGGACCATGGCGGCAGCGCTGGCTTTGGCTCCGAAATCCCAGCCCAGATTGATGAAATCGTTCAGTGCCTTCTGCGTCTCAAACACCCAAATCACCCTGTTCTTACTTATCCCCAGGCCCAGACCTCCCTGAACCTGGAGCATTTTCATATAGGTATATCTTTGCGTTCGGTTGTTGAAAACAAACCCTTTCCCCGTCGTACCACCTGCGAAGAAGATCTTAATGCCGAAGGTGCTGAATACGCCGTACCCCGCGGCGTGCTCAATCGCGTACCGTGCACCGGGCTGGATCTCGTAGAGCGTCGACAAGGCTTCCTGAGCCATTTCCTTAATGCGATACCTCTCCTGCAAAATTTCCTTTTCATCCATCGCAAAGAGCGTCGGTCCGCACAGCCCTATGAGTATCATATTGATGATAAATCCCATAAACAATTGTTTGATACGTTTTCTCATTTGGCTTTTCTCCTTCAGCATGCTCCTCATAACGCTCCCCTTTCTTTTCCCGTTCGCTCAAAACTCTTGGGAATGGTGATCTTGACTATCGCAACCGTATCGTCGATTTCCCAGCCTAATACAAATGCAACATGATTTTTGTCCAAATTCCCCACTTTCCGCTCTTTTGATTTTTATGATTTCATTTGGGAAAGAGGAACTGAATCTGGAACCGCATGGACCAGTCCGCTGCGAGATCCGGCTTCGCCACATTGTAGAAAGCCTGCAACTGAATATTCAAAGGCAGTTTCCCTATGTGAACAATCTTCCCCACGCCCCCTCCGAAAGGGACGGTCCACTGGTTGCCGCTGCTCGCTTCCCAGTTGGATGTGATAATGGGCGCCGAAGACAGATACCAGCCGTGAGGGAGGTTGTAGTTGATAAAGTACTGAAAAAGAAACTGGTTCACATTGGACCGATCGTCATCGCCTGCGTAAGACCAGAGGTTGTTGGCAAGCGCCCCGACGACCCAATGCCCTGTCATGACCAGTCCGACCGCCGCGGGTCCGGCACACCATTGACCCGTGCCGAGCACGTCGTCGGTGGCCGTGGGGAACTGCAGGATAGGCCCCACCCCCCAGATGAACTTGCCGGGTTTGGCGGGCGACAAAAAGAGCGATGTATTGATATCGCCAAGGCCGAAAGTGCTTCCTGCCCCGACAGTCATCTCGGGCTGGTCGATAACCGGGGCGATCGTGCGGGTAATCAGGTTCCAGTCCGGATTCAGTTTTATGGGAATAACCGGTTGAATATTGAGGACGTACTGGAGATCGTCACCAGGACCCACGCCGAAGTTGAAGTTGTTCTGGAAAGGGACGCTGATCAGGTCGGCCACGGGGTTTTGCGCCTTTTTGGCCAATTCCTCCGTATTTTCTTCCGCGGCAAGAAGAAGCTTCCCCTGGATTCCCATGAGCAAGAGGCCTATGGCCAGTACTCTCATCGCTTGTTTGATATGTTTTCTCATTATTCCTTTTTGCCTTTCTTAAAGCTGGTCATTGTCCGTCAGGTGATCTCGATCTACAGTAGCCGGCTTACCATTTGTGGAATCCCCCGGGACCGGCCGGATAACAGCCATCCCCTCCCTCGGGGCAGATGACGACATAGGTTCCACGTTTATCACAGCCCTTTACGCCGATAGTATATTCCGCCCTTGGAATCCCATTCACCCACGGGCTTTCTACGGCGGGTTGGATGACTTCCCTGGAAATAAGGACAGTAGATGCGTTCGGGCAGTTCAAATCGAACTGCCCCCGACTCAGTGCTGTCTGCATGGCCATGCCTTGCTTGTTGTCGAGAAGCTGGGACTGGCTGGCACAACCTGTCACGGCCAGTGTGATGATTCCTACCAAAAGCACGATTGATCTTTTCATCTGTTGCCTCCTTTGGTTTGTTGTTTTCTTCTCGTTACACCGCCTCAAGTTCCTTTATGAACAGTCTTTACGTGTATCAAGGCTGAAGTTCGATCTCCCCCGGCCGCCAGGTCTTGTTGATCCAGGGCTCCAGCGGCCCGTACATGCGCAGGATGCACGAACCAGCTCTTGCCCGGCATCGTTTGCAGCCAGTTGCCTTCTTTGCCTTCGGGGGCTTTCGGCCGAAATAGACGTCGTAGGAGCCGTCCTCGTTCTTCTGCATGCCTTTGGTCTGGCTGCCGACGGTTGGGAATAGCTGGCTGGTTTGCAGCTGGCAACGGGTCTGGGTGTCGTAGAGCGTGACCGCCCAGAAGTTGTTCACCGGCACGTTGGGCGGCAGGTGCAGCTTGTAGGTCTTCGAACCGTCGAAAGGCTTGTTCGTCGCTGTCCAGGAAAGCCAGGGCGTAATCGGAGCCCGCTCCCACATGCGGTCGTCGCCATAGCGGGCGTCACACCACCGGCGTTGTAGTAGAACAGCACTCGCGCATCGAGGTTCATCGTGCCGTCCGCTTCGAACGAAGTATTCCTGTTCGCATAGGCCGTAACCCAGTTGCTCTTCGTATCGGGATAGATGTACACCCCGGATATGCGCGGGTCGTAGGTGATGGCACGCCCCGCGGCATTACCCAGCATCGCGGCCTCGGTCAGCAACTTCTTCATCCTCTCATCGGGATTGAAGGGCTTGCCTTTGACGATGCCGATGGCGGCCATGTAACCGCGGACTTCCGGTCCGACGGCCTCGATCGGCTCTTCCTGAACGATGTTGTTCAGGATCTCGAAGTATTCAAGCGTGCTCGGGAATATTGTGCTGAACGATCTGCCGGACATGTTGACGAATTCGGTCGGCGCCGGATTGGCGGCATCCTTCAGTGGATAGACCTTCAGCCCGGACTTGAAGTTGTCGGCGGCGGCCTTCAGGCCATCCTTGATGGAACCGCGCAGGAAGAGAAAATTCCTGTTGGTTGGGCGGCTTCAGCAGGAAATACCCGTCCGGCACTTCGCCTTTATAGCCGGGAGGCAGGACAAGATATTTGCCGCCCTTGCCCTTGTCCGGGCCGGTGACGCCCATATTGCCGACGAAACGCTGCCAGGCATCGTCGAGGAAACCCAGCATGCCGGGCGGGATTTCGATGACCGTCGGGCCATCGTTTGCCAAATCCGTGGGGGCATAGGCATACATCGTAGATGTGTTGGAGGTAATGACCGGCGTCCGGGAATCCATCAGTTGTTCCCAGATGGCGATCTTGTTGGGCGCGTCGGCACCTTGCTGGGCCATCCCTAGCGAGCACGCTGTAGATCGATACCGCGCCGACGTTGTCGAGATAGACCCCGAGCGCCACGCGAGCGGTCAGATAGTCATAGACCAAGATCGTTGGTGTCGCCTATCGGTACGCCATCGAAGAACTTCAGTTCACCGGCTGCCGTCTGGACGTTGTCCGGTATCGACGCCGCCTTCGTTTTCATGGCTTCCCTGGGGCTTTCTGCCTGTGCATAAGCACTCGCAATGGTGAGCGTGCCGGCGAGGATTATAGCGATAATATTCGTTTTCATTGTTTACATTCTCCTTGATGGTTTTTAATTCATTGCTTTTTAACTCAAGGCTTGGGGTTGTAAGGTGTCGATACTGTTGCTTATCAATGGTTCCTTTGTTTCGGTGGCCCCGGAACGGTTCAGCGCTCACAGGAGGGCCCAGTCCAGTCGGCGCACGGGTTTCAATAGCAAAGCGCTGGGTTACTTCAAAAGCTCTATATCGTCGGGCTGCCAAGTCTTGTCGAACCACGGCTCCAATGCACCGTAGAGGCGTAAGATCACCCACCACGACTTCCCGGGAACGGTCTGTACCCAGTTGCTCTCGTGCCCCACCGGTGGGGTAGGGCTAAAGTAAACGTCATAAGAACCGTCGGCGTTTTTCTTGACGTTCGGCTTTTCGCTGCCGGTGCTTGGCAGACGTTGATCGGTCTGCAGTTCGGAGCGGGTTTGTGTGTCGTAAAGAACGACTGACCAGAAGGTCTTGGCCGGAACGTTCGGGGGGAGGTGCAACTTGTAGGTCTTCGACCCATCAAAATAATTCTTATCGGCGTCAACGGCGGCGATGGCATATTGTGAACCCTTACCGATCATTTTTAGGAACATCGCGGGCGTGACGCCGGTATAGCCGTAAAACATCCTCGTGCGAGCGTTCAGATTGCGCGCACCATTGTGCAGCCATAAATAACTGGCGTCAGGGTTTGCCGGCGAGAACCAGGACTTTCCAGGGTAGAAATAAACATCCTCTTTGCGGGCGCGAAACTCAATGGCGCGGGCGGTGGCGTTGCCGATGGCCACGGCATCGGTCAGGATTTTCTTCATTCGCGCATCTGGCGCGAAAGGCTTGCCCTTTTCAATGCCGATGGCCATAAGCTGGCCAAGTAATTCCGGCTCCTGCGCTTCGCTCGGCTCCTCCTGAACGATCGTGTTCACGTCTTCATAAAACTGAAAATCGTTTGGGTGGATGGTGTTGAAGTGAACACCGGAAACATTGATAAATTTAGTCTCAGGTGGATTCGAGGCCATTGCCAGTGGATACTGGCGCCATGTTTTCTTGAAACTCTCGACGGCAGGTTTCGGATCACCGTCGACCAGGAAGCCGCGTCCAACGATCCAGTTGCCGTATGTGGGAGTGTGGTACACGAAATAGCCGTCCGGAATTTCGCCTTTGTATCCCGGTGGTACAAACAGGTACTTACCGCCTTTACCTTTGTCCGGGCCGGCGTTACCCAGGTCAGCCACGTATCGGAACCAGTGGTCGTCAACAATACCGAGTATGTCGGGTGAGGTCTCCACCACCATCGGCCCGTTTTTGAGGTCCAGCCAGCCGAGAAGGTAAACCGTCTCGGTATTCGGCGTCAGAAACAAAGACTTCGAATCCATTAAGTCTTCAAAGATAACGAGCGTCTGATTATCAACGCCCTGACTCCGCAGTCCGTCACGAATCGCGTTGATCGAAGCGCCCGGCATGGTATTGAGAAACACCTCTACACCGCGCTGGCGGTCGAGGTTATCATAGACCTTCTGGACGGTGGCTTCGTCCGGCAAACCATCGGTGAATCTGAGAGTGCCTATGCTTGTTTCAACTGTGTCCGGTGTAGTGATTGACGACGGGATTGGTGTCGTCATTCTCATTTTCGGCGGGGTCTCCGCCGCCGCAGTCGTAGCTGCACACCCGATAATTATAGCAATACAGGCGACCTGAATACTTTTTCTCATCGTTTTTCCTCCATTTTAAAGACATGCATCCACGTATCCAACGACAGCCGCATATTTTATCTTGATACAGCTCTATTCCACGAGTTCGATCTCTCCCGGTCGCCAGGTCTTGTTGATCCATGGCTCCAGCGGGCCATACATGCGCAGGATCGATGAACCAGCTCTTGCCGGGAATGGTTTGCAGCCAGTTGTTCTCTTTGCCTGCCGGCGCTTTCGGGCCGAAATAGACATCGTAGGAGCCGTCCTCGTTTTTCTGGAAGTCCTTGTTCTGGCTGCCGACGGTTGGGAAACCTCTGATCGGTTTGCAGTAGGGAGCGCGTCTGGGTGTCGTAGAGCGTGACCGCCCAGAAGTTATTGACAGGAACGTTGGGAGGCAGGTGAAGCTTGTAGTTTTCGCGCCGTCGAATGCTTTTTTGTTCGCATCCAGATACGCTAAAGGATATTCGGAGCCTTCTCCAGCTCGGCTCGTCGCCATGGCGGGGGTGACGCCGGTCGCGTTGAAGTAGAACAGCAGCCGGCATCCAGATCCATCGGCCGTCGGCCTCGAACGATGTGTTCTTGTTGGCATAGGCCGTCGTCCAGGCACTATTGGTGTCGGGATAGATGAAGACACCGTCGATGCGCGGCTGATAGGTGATGGCGCGGGCGGTGGCGCTGCCGAGATTCGCGGCTTCATTCAGCAGCTTCTTCATGCGGGCATCGGGCTTGAAAGGCTTACCTTTGACGATACCGATCGACGCCAACTGGCCGCGCATTCCGGGCCAATCGCATCGATGGTTCGACCTGCACGAGCTCGATTGAGATCCTCGAAGAAGCTGATGTCGCGGCGTGACGATGGTGCTGTAGCTCTTGCCGGAAATGTTGATGAACTCAGTCGCCGGAGGATTGTCCGCCTTGGCGAGCGGGTAGATCTTGAGCTTCGATTTGATGTTCTCCACGGCAGGCTCTAGCCCGTTCGCGATCGAGCCACGCAGGAACATCAGGTTGTTGTAGGTACGGGTCTTGACGATGAAATAACCCTCGGGTACGGCTCCGTTGTAGTCCGGAGGCAGGAAGAGATACTTGCCGCCCTTGCCCTTGTCCGGGCCGATCACGCCGAGGTTTTCGACGAAGCGGAAACCAGGCGTCATCGAGGAAGCCCAGCATGCCAGGCGGAAGCTCGACGACCAGCGGCCCCTCGGTTTTCAGGTCAAGGTAAATGAGGGCATACAAGGTTGATGTGTTGCCGGTCAGGTAGAGGGTCTCGGGTTTGAGCAGTTGTTCGGTGATCGTGACCTTGTTCGACGCGATCCGCACCGATGCTGGCGTTGCCCTGCACGCATGGCATTCAGCGATGCTGCCCTTGGTTGTTCAGATAGACCTCGACCCCTCGCATGCGGTCCAGGTTGTCGTAGAGCTTGTCGATGGTGGCATCAGTCGGGATGCCGTCGAAAACTCCAGGGTGCCGATGGATGTCTGAATCTTGTCGGGGATTGCGATTGACTTCAATGTTTCCATCGACACATCAGCCTGCACTATTTCAACAGCAGTAAGGACTAATACAAGCGCGGCCATCCAGCCCTTTGCGGGAATATATTTTCCGGGCATATTCAACTCCTTCCCCTTTTGCGTATTGGCGTTTAAATCTGAGCATCTCGGCCCGGTAAATTTTGTGCACCGGGGCTTAAGTTTATTCGGTGCCGATACTGTTGCTTATCAATGGCTCCTTGGTTTCGGTGGCCCTGGAAATGTCCATGTGCCATCGATGATCGCTTTGCTCGGTTCGTACATTCGAACGGCCTAGTTCCAACCTTCCATGATCGGCAGGCAGTTCTCGGTTGTAGCCGTACAGCCTCCAAACCGAATCGTGAAAGACCCATCATTGTTTGGTTTGGCGCTCAGATTATCGCAGCTGTACGCGTTCAACTTATTCTGCTGAAAATAGCCCTTTTCATTGTAGAGGCTTATGGACCAAAAGCCCTTAAAGGGTATCCCGGTTCATTCGAATGATATTCTGTTTGTCGATTGGTGTGGGCGCACGGTTACTGTGTACCTTGTTGATACCACCTGCTTGCTTAACTATGCCGGCGTATTCAAAATCCGTCTGCGCTCTATCAAAATTGTCTACATGACGACGATGGCGTCTTACCTTGTCCGGCACCGCGACTCCGGGTGCGATGGGTGTCGTCATTTTGTAAGTCTCGGCCGAAGCCGTCGAGAGGATGACGAGCACCAACGTCACGGTGGCTACCGACGTAAAACACAATTCCTATTCATCTCTATTCTCCTTTTTTTCCCCGTTTTAAAACTGACGGTGGTTGATCGCGGGGAAGCATTCGGTCCGCACCTTAAAAGCAGCGCGTTGTAACCGAAATCAATTTTGAACCACGGGACTGATCACCAGCTCCACCCTGCCGTCCAGGTACTCGCTGTTGGCGTTGCCCGATGACCTCACAAGGGCGGAAGGAACCCCCATCCCCAGGAACATGGTCCGGACCGCTTCGGCGCGCTGATCGGCCAAGGTTTGCCGCTCCGCTTTCGTCCCTGTTTTGTCGGGATGGCCGATCACGTCAAGCGTCATTTTCCCATAGGTTTTCATCACCTTTGCGATGGTCTGAACGGTTGAGATAAAGTTCTGTTTGACCACTGACGAACCGGGTGCAAAGGCCGTCTCGCCGGTTTGCGTCACCAGTATGACATTCCCTTTCAGGACCTGAACGGTCACCTCCCCGGCGTTGATCTGTGGCGCCAGGGCCTTCTCCAGATCCTTTTTCCGGTCATCCATGAAATGCCCCGCAACAGCGCCGGTGAGTACTCCGGCCGCCGCTCCGATCAGCGCACCGGCCAAAGGGTTGCCGTGGTATATGATGGCGCCCAAGGCGGCCCCGCCTGCACCACCCAGAATGCCGCCTTTTTCGGTGTCCGTCATGTTGGAAAGACCACCGCTTCCCGAGCAAGCCGCACAGAAAAATAACATCATAATCCCCACCGCCACGATTTTTGTGAAACCTGAACGCTTCTTGAACAATTTCATTTTTTTAAACTCCTTTTTTTTTGATTTAATCCGAAATCCCGCCTTCCTGAATTCGCGAATAGTAACAGCGCACCAAAACGTATAACATAGGGCCTTAAGTGTATTTTATGGCAAAATATCCCTACTAAACGAAGGTTTCTGCTTTTGTGTGTATTCTATGGTAATTGAATACAAGCACCGTACACGATGAAGGCCACCTGGTCCCCGGAGGCCGTCACAACGAATTTGCCGGTTTCCTCTGAAACCATTGCCGTCCAGCCGACACTGTCTCTAAGATCCTGTATTCCTTCGTCCGAACCCTGAAGGATAATCTTACCCTTCAGCCGTTCCATTCTCTTGATTACACTCTTGCGATCCCCATCGTTCTTCCCGATTTGCTTGATCATTTTCTTATCAAGGTCAACCATAAGAAATTGAGGCACGGCAACACTTTCCGGTGTTACCTCCTGGCATTCTCCCTCGGGCGTACTCTCTATCACCTTAATCACCGAGCACAAAATTGGTTTCGAACCGTCAAAGTCCCCGGCTTTGGCGACAAGGGAAAGATTGAGCAGAACCGTCATGGCAATCGACGCTGTTAACCATATTTTCATAACCACCTCCAGGGGTTAGAAACAAACATTACTTGACCATATATCCTTTTGCTTCGAGACACACGGAGTAGGCCCGGTTGTAGGTGTCCTGTTTCTGCCGGTATTGCGCGGACTGCTGAGCGGCATATTGTTGCTGGGCCTGCGCGGCCTGCTGGTTTTGCGACCGGCTTCTCAGACCACCGAAAACGCCTCCGGTGAGGGCGCCGATGGCCGCTCCTTTTCCGGCCCCGCTCCAGCCGCCCGCGATTCCCCCGACGGCCGCGCCAAGTGCAGCGCCACCCGCGCCGCCTCTGACGACGCTTCCTGGTGAAGCGCCCGGAGGCGGCTGGGAAGGCGACGGTTGGGTGGGCGCCTGTGTCTGCATGGGATCAAAACCGCTCTGTTGTTTGGCCCAGGAATAGCAATCAAACTTGTCTCTTTCCATCTGCTGCTGGCTCTGCCCTTTGGCGGGATAAACGATCAATTCCTGGCCTGATGCCTGCCCACCGGCGATGGTCAGGAGCGACAGCATGAGAATAAACGTAATGGGTGCTTTCACAATGGTCCTCCCTTTTTCTTGCCTTGAGCCGGCTTACCATTTGTGGAATCCCCCTGGGCCGGCCGGATAACAGCCATCCCCTCCCTCGGGGCAGATGACGACATAGGTTCCACGTTTATCACAGCCCTTTACGCCGATAGTATATTCCGCCCTTGGAATCCCATTCACCCACGGGCTTTCTACAGCGGGTTGATGACTTCTCTGGAGATAAGGACAGTAGATGCGTTCGGGCAGTTCAAATCGAACTGTCCCCGACTCAGTGCCGTCTGCATGGCCATGCCTTGCTTGTTGTCAGAAGTTGGGACTGGCTGGCACAACCTGTCACGGCCAGTGTGATGATCCCTACCAAAAGCACGATGGTTTTTTTCATTTGCTGCCTCCTTTGGTTTGTTGTTTCCTCCTCGTTACACCACCTTAAGTTCCTTCATGAACGGTCTTTACGTGTATCAAGGCTAGTTCAATCTCTCCCGGCCGCCACGTCTTGTTGAACCAGGGCTCCAGTGGTCCGTATAGACGCAGAATCATGAACCAGCCTTTGCCGGGAATCGTCTGCACCCAGTTGTTTTCCTTGCCTGCCGGAGCTTTGGGACCGAAATAGACATCGACTGAGCCGTCCTTGTTGACAAGCAGATCCTTGTTCTGGCTGCTCACGCTCGGGAAGCGCTGATCGGTTTGGATCATTGAGCGTGTCTGGTTGTCATAGACGATGACTGACCAGAAGTCTTTGACCGGGATATTCGGCGGCAGGTGCAGCTTGTAGTTGTTTCCGCCTTCGAACGGGTTGCCGTCCGCGTCCTGTGCGCACCAAGGGTACTGCGAACCTTTGCCGACCATTTTCTCCGCCATGGCCGGTGTGACACCAGTGGCGAAATAGTAAAAGAAGGCGGCGCCATCCAGATTGGCCACGCCGGGCGAGACTCTCGAACTTGTAGCCGCCGAAGAAGGGCAGACGCCATGGGCTATCCGGATAGAAAAAAGCGTTCTTGTCGCGCATTCTGAAGGCGATTGCTCTCGCGGTCACGCTGCCGATATTTGCGGCGTCCGCCAAAATCTTCTTCATCCGAGCATCGGGATTGAAGGGTTTGCCCTTCTCTATGCCGATGGAGGCAAACAGACCCAGTGTGGTGGGATCACTTCCCTCGCTCGGTTCTTCCTGAATGGCTTCGTTCAGGAGACTCCAGAAAGTATAGTCGCCGGGCGGGACAAAGTTCGAGGGAATGCCGGAGGCATTGACGAGCTTCATTTCGGGAGGATTGGCCGCATCGGAGAGCTGATAGATCTTCAAATATTTCTTGACCGCCTCGACGCCGGGTTTGGTCGAGCCATCGACGAGAAAGGAGCGAAATGGCATCCAGTTGCCATAGGTACTCGGCCGCACAACGAAATAACCCTCGGGCACGTCACCGGTGTAGCCCGGAGGCAGGATGAGATACTTGCCGCCTTTGCCATGGTCTGCACCCGTGATACCGATGTCGGCAACCCATCGATACCAGAAGTCATCAATGAGCCCCAGAACCATGGGCGGAACTTCCACAACCAGCGGCCCTTTTTTCGTATCAAGCCAGATGAAGCTGTATATGGTGTTGTCGTTTGCCGTCAGTTCCACGGTTTTCGAATCAACCAGGTCTTCCCAGATTACATCCGTCCGGTTGACCGGTCCGAACTCCCGGAGGTTGCGCGCATGCCGACCTGGTTTACGATGGGGATGGCCAGGAGGTAAGCCTGAAGCGCTCGCGAGGCATCCAGGTTGTCGTAGACTTTCTGCGTGGTCGCGTCATCGGGATAGCCGTAGTTCAGGTTCAGAGTACCGATGGATGTTTCGACCTTGTCCGGCACCACAACACCCGGTGCGATGGGCGTCGTCATCTTGTAGGTCTCGGCCGAAGCCGTCGAGAGGATGACGAACAGTAGCGTCGCCGAGGCTGCCGCGACAAACACATTGGGTTTCTTCATCTCCTTCATTTTAAATCTCCCCTTATCTTTTAATGGATCGCTAACCGCCTTACTTCCCGTTCTCAGCCTTGTACAATCCTTCTCGTAGTCTTGTAGATCCGGGATTGCTCACATCTTTTTTTACCAGAATATCCACAGGTCTCACTTCCTTACCGTAATAATCCTTGTTGAAATCATCATTTATCCTGATCACAGAGCCATCCAGGGCAAGACCTGCAAATGCCCCCTGTGTCTGTGAGAAAGAAACCAAGTCCGCTGCCACGCCTTTACCGGCAGCACCGACGCCGACAGGACCCACGGCGACGGACGTATCCCCACCCAGCTTAAAGGACGAACTATACAGGGACTCCATGCCGTGCTCGGTTCTGATCTGCATGATCACTTCGGAAGATTCTCCTCCAATCTGAAGACCGAAACTGACCGATCCGATATCGTAAAAGGCAGGCTCTCCCCAACGGCCCGTTTTCGGGTCGCGAAGCAATACCACTCCCCTTCCACCGGAACCGCCGAATATGAATCCCGCTTTAAGAAGCTGCGGAACGATAAAAACACCCTTTGCGTTCTTGAGATAATCCCTGAACCACGCCATATCCGACTGTGCAACGAAATTTTTCAGGGTAACCAGGGCCTGATCCACCAATATCTGGGGCTTAAGATCTTCCTGGGCGACGGCCGGCACGGAAATCAGGCCGAAAACCGCTGCTATCAGCAAAGTTACCGCCAAACGAAAACCTTTTTTGGCTCTCTTTTTCCCAATCATTTTGTTTTCCTCATCTTTTTCCTTAAAATTGCATTGTTCTCCGGCCTGTATGAAACATTTGTTCTCCGCAGACCGGCTCGCTTAACGCTTACTTCCTTTTGCCCACTTTTGAATTGGCTTGAGCGAAGCGACATCAAAACATTCTGGTCTCAATTTCACTTTACAAGCTTTGCAGCTGGCCTTTTCCCAGTTCTGCTCGATTCCGTTTTCCGAGCCGCGCCCTCGTGACGGTTGCTACTGCTACCATCCTCGCCAGCCCGGGCCTCGTCGACCAACACCCACACCGTGGTAGCCGCGTCCAACACCGCCGCCGACGCCTATCCAGTCGATAAAAAGTGCCGTTGCGCCGCCTTTAGCAGGAAGATTCCCTTCGATGAGCTTAAAGTTGTAGGTCAGATCAGAACCATCCATTCGGGGGTTGTTGATTTCGACCACGGCAACCGTATTGTCTGGTTGTCCCGGTTCATAGACGGACAGTGTGGCGTTCGGCGGGTCATCGCCGAAATTGTCTTTGCCGGCTTTAGCCGTCCATTCCTTGAGATAATCAGCCATTTTGAGATGTCCCGCGATTCGGACCGGCCGATCCGAGAAGTAGAGGGTCTGTTGACTAACGCCCACAAGACGGAGAGTCTTCGATGCTTCGTCTATCTTGAGATCTTCGGCGATCTGCACGAACATGAGTTGGGGCTTTTCCGAAGGAGCAGCAAAAGCAGTGGAAATGGTCCCATATGCTGCCATTGATAACAAGAGAACTGCCAAGAGAATCATCGCACGAGTGCGGTTTAACCCTGTGCAGGATTCCTTGAAGTTTTTCATGAGTTGCTCCTTTTCTGATGCTGGAGGTGTTGCCGGAATGACCCACAAGATATCTCACGGGTCATGCGGCAATGAAAAGCCCGAGGCCGTTGGGAATCCCATTTCCCTTTCACGAGGAAGTCAATGGGTGAACCACCACTTCCACCCGGCCGTCCAGATAGTTGCTGTTGGGATTGCCCGATGCGCTCACCAGAATCGGGCTGAACCCCCAGGCTGATAAACAAGGTTCTGACCGCCTCGGCCCGCTGATTGGAAAGAGTTTCACGTTCCTGTTTAGTGCCTGTCGCATCCGGGTGGGCGATAACCGCAAGCGTGGTCTTTCCGTAGGTTTTTACCTCTTTCGCGATCGTCTGGGCCGTCGGGATGAAAGCCTGATTAACCACCGCTGAACCCTTTGCAAATGCGGTGGAGCCCGTGGTTGTAACGAGAAGGGCGTTGTCCTTCAAAATCTGCACCGTCACCAGTCCTTCGTTGATCTGGGGCGCCAGGTCTTTTTCCAGGTCTTTCTTGCGGTCGTCCATGAAATGCCCCACAAGAGCCCCGGTGAGGGCCCCTCCAGCCGCCCCGATGAGAGCGCCGGCCCATGGATTGGAGCTGTACAGGAGTGCTCCGATGGCGGCGCCGCCGGCGCCTCCGAGGATACCCCCTTTCGTGGTGTCGGTCATATCGGATAGGCCCCCATTGCCTGCGCAACCGGCGCCGGCAAAGGCGATTAACAGAACTATAGTTAATATTTTTATATATTTGGATGTCTTCATTCGTCTATTCATAACCATTGTCCCTTTCCGTGAATGTGAAAATTTCTTGCGCTCTGTGGGAAGAGCGCAAGAAACTGGGGCCAATTACTCATCCGGATGTTCCCATATGTTTAAACTTGGGTTCAAGGCTTGGTCACGGAGAGCGCAACGGCTTCCGTAAGCCTCAAAACCACCTGATCTCCCACCTTGATCTCCTCCAGTCTTTTCACGGCGTCGCCCACCTGGATTGTCCTCATCCGTCCCTCCGGACCTTTCAAAGTAACGGTTCGCTTCTGGTAGTCTATGGCCTCCACGTTGGCTGTGATTTGAACGGTTTGGGCCATAATTCCGCCGGGCATGGCCCCTTTGGGCGCAAGCGCAACAGCCTCTCCTTCGCCTACGTCCGGCGGGGAATCCGCTTTCCTGACGAAGATGGCCAACGAATCAATGAATTTGACCTTGACGATGTCGCCGACCTTGACCTGATCCAGGTTCTCGGGCGTTTTTCGCGTGCAGCGTAACAACTTTCCCTTCCGGCCCCTTGAGGGTAACCATTTTTGTCTGGTAATCGATGGCGGTAACTTCGCCTGACCATTCGGTCACATCCACGACAACTCCCCCGGGGCCGGGGGTGTTCTGTTCCTGAGCGGCAAAGGCGGAAAAGACAACCGCCAAGCTGAAGGCCAATGCAATCGATGTAATTTTAATGCTTTTCATGATTTGTTCTCCTTTTCTTCTTGAGTTAATAGTGTTTCCGACTCTTCCGATGATAAAGATCAGGTCGGTAAATAAAAGATATTAGAATATAAGGATATCGAAAGAGAAAAGATATTGGACTTTGGTCCAATGCCCGATGGGGTATTATGCGACAACTCCATAAAGCGGACTTTCTCTCTGAACTTTGGATACTGGGACTCATCCGCCTTGATTTTTTTTTGTCTGGAGGGTAAAAAAACCATAAAGTGTTTATATTTGGTCACAGGCGGCGAAATTCGGCGATAAATGACTGGGAGTCGAAACAGGCTTATGGCCAATCAGTACGGGCGGCATGTAAATGGAGTCAGTGATTTTGGTTGAAGGCCGAAAAAGGCGGATAATCTATTGTTATCCCATATATTTCATTATGCTTTTCATTATCCGCCCCGGCGTCGGACTCGCCTATTCTCAGACTCAGGCCCCAAACCCTCTGGAAAATAAGAAAGTGCTCATCCTGAATGCTTTCGAAGCCAACATCCCGGCATTTGAGAAAACCGATCACGGGCTCTCGATTACCTTGCAATCCGGTGGAATCCCCATTAAAAACCAGTTTTATGAGCATCTGGACTTGAGGCGCCATCCCAGCCAGGAACACCGTAAACTCATGGTGGAACTCCTGCGTCAGCGCTATGGAGAGAAAAAAATCGATCTGATTATCACCCTGTACCCGGACGCTTTGAAGTTCCTCCTTGAAGAGTGTCAAACAATTTTTCCCAATGTTCCCGTACTGGCGCTTTACCTGCCCCAGGGCTTTAAATTGCAGAAAACGGAGCGTACCATCATCAAGCATCTGGTCATTCCGGATTTCAAACCAACGATCGATATCGCTCTGAATCTGGTACCCGGCCTAAAGCGAGTCTATGTGGTGGGCGGAACGCATCCGTTGGACAAATGGCTGGAAAACCTTTTTATGGAAGATTCAAAGGGCTGGAAAGATAAATTGGAATTCCGCTACCTGACTGCACTATCGTTGGATGAAATACTGGCCACAGCAGCCAATGCGCCCTCCGGACAGCATCCTGTTCATCACCGCGTTCGGAAAGGACGTAAACGGAAAACCTCGAACCACGGTGGAAGTAAGCCGACTGCTTGCGCAGGTTTCCAAGGTCCCGATTTTCGGGTCTTTGGACATCTTGCTGAACAATGGCATCGTGGGTGGTTCCCTGTTAAGCTTCGAGAGTGTAGGAACCGAAGCAGGCGAAACGGCATTGAAGATACTTTCGGAAACCCCGCAAATTGAAAGTATTCCCACCGTTATGGAGGTGCCCCAATTGGCCATGTTCGACTGGCGGAAATCAGGCATTGGAAGCTGAGCGAGTTCCACCTGCCCAAAGGAAGTATTGTCATAAACAGGGAATTCAGCCTTTGGGACCTTAAATATTATGCCGCAGGAGCACTGGCTTTTATCATGGCCCAGTCCTTTCTGATTGCCGGCTTATTGTGGCAGAGGAGGCGTAGAAGATCGGCCGAAGAAGAATTGAAAGACGCAGCTTCAGTTTGAAACGTTGCTGTCGGAGATTCAACGGGGTTTATCAACCTACCCGCTGAACAAATTGACAACACGATTCAAGACGCACTGGCGCGCTTTTGCGAATTCCTTGAGTCTGGATTTTGTCGGCGCTTTGGCAGGTATCCGATGGAGAATCCCGATTTTATTTATCTTACGCACTTCTATCGGCGGTTGGAGGGGCCACCAGCTTCCCGATCGAATGGATGCAAAGGAGTATTTTCCCTGGAACCTGCAGCAAGCTGCGGCCGGCAAGGTGATTGCCATTTCCACGGAGGACGTGCCACCGGAAGCTGCCCGCGATCAGGAAGTGTGGCGCCACTATGGGATCAAATCCAGCCTGATGTTTCCCCTATCCATTGGCGGAAACTTGCTTATCGGGGCATTGAGCTTTACCACCATGCGGGAAGAACGAACCTGGCCGGAACCGGTTGTGAAACAGCTTCAACTGTTAGCGCAGGTATTTGCCAATGCGATTGCCCGAAAGCGCGCCGATCATGAGTTGCACGAAAGTGCGGCACGTCTGGGCCTGGCGACGAACGCGGCGGGGGCGGGCCTGTGGGTCATGGATCTTGAAACGGAGGAGGTCTGGGTTTCTGAAAAGACCCGGGAACTGTTTCATTTTTTGGCAGATGAAAAACTGACCTATGACAGTTTTTTCGAGCGGATTCATCCCGACGATCATGAAGGCTTAAGGCGTGCCGTGCAAGAAACTCTTCAAACGGGGAAGGAACTCAAATGCGATTACCGAATCGTCCTCCCGGATGGCAGCATCCGATGGATCGTCGTCCACTGGGCGAAGATATCCAGCCACAATTTCAACTCGCCTGATGGGCACCTCCGTGGATATCACCCAACGAAAAGAAATGGAAGAAAGCTTACGAAAGGCGGCCGAAGAATGGCAGGCGACTTTTGATTCAATTCCCCATGCGGTCATAATTCTCGATCGGGATCTCAAGATTCTTCGGCACAACAATGCTGCGGCTTCCCTTTTTAAACTTCCGTCCCGTGAAATCCATGGCCAGTTCTGTCATCATTTGATGCATGGAAAGAATGGACCGCCCGTGGATTGTCCAGTCAAGAGATCTCTCAGGGTGAAAAATCATCAGGAAAACGAGCTTTACGATGCCCAAAGGAAGGCATGGTATCAGGTATCCGCCGACCCCATCCTGGATGGGGAAGGCAGGATAACGCGGGTCGTTCACAGAATCATGGATATTACGGAGCGCGTGGAGGCCGAAGAAAAGGCTCGTCGACAGTGGGAAGAGCTCGCCCATGTGACCCGGATCGGCATCATGGGGGAATTAACGACGTCCCTGGCCCACGAAATCAACCAGCCGCTTACCGCTATTCAAAGCAATACCGAAGCCGCCAAGCGCTTCCTTTCGGCAAGCGAGCCCGATATGGCTGAAGTGCGACAGATTCTCGATGATATTGTCCTGGACAATGGGACGGGCGAGTAATATCATTCAGAAAATCCGCTCCCTCTTAAAAAGAGAACCGGCCCATTTTGAAGTCCTCGATCTGAACGATGTAATCAGAGATGTTTTGCCCCTGATACGTGCTGATTCTCTTCTGCCTGAGCTGGCGATAAGGACGAAATACTCCCAAAATCTGCTGAAGGTGCACGCTGACCGGATTCAGATTCAACAGGTGATTATCAACCTGATCATCAATGGGGCGGCCGCGATGAAAAATGAGACCTCGGACAGACGGAAACTCGTCATCGAAACGGAGATACAGGAAGGCCGATCCGTGAGGGTATCAGTCGCCGACTTGGGAATCGGTCTTGAAAAAGATGTCATGGATCAAGTCTTCGAGCCGTTTTTCACCACCAAACCGGAGGGTTTGGGGATGGGCCTTGCTATCTGTAGAACAATCGTCAAAACCCATGGAGGAGTCATGGAGGCGTCCAATAATCCTGAAGGTGGGGCCGTTTTTTCATTCACACTGCCGGCATACGAGGAAAAACGCTAATGACAGAGGAAAAACCCTTTGTATACGTGGTGGATGACGATCCATCCGTGCGAAAGTCCCTGGAGCGTTTATTGAGGTCGGCCGGGTATGACGCGAAGACTTTCGATTCGGCTCTCGAATTCATGGATTTCAGCCATCCGGACGTGCCTGGATGCCTTATTCTCGATATCAAGATGCCGAAGCTGGGTGGCCTCGAACTTCAGGACCGGCTGGTTGAAAAGGGCATCTCCATTCCCATCATTTTTATCACGGGCCACGGAACGGTCCCGGACAGCGTGAGAGCCATGAAAAACGGCGCCATGGATTTTCTGCAGAAACCCTTTAAAGAAAGGGAACTCCTGAGCGTGGTTTCCCATGCCATTAAAAAAGATTGCCTCACGCGGCAAGAGAAAAAGCAAATGAAAACTCTCTCATCCAGGCTGGATACGCTGACCCCGCGGGAGCATGAGGTTTTTTCGCTTGTGGTGAGAGGCATGTTGAACAAGCAGGTGGCCTATGACCTGGGGATTACGGAAAAGACCGTCAAGGTTCACCGGGCCCAGGTGATGCAGAAGATGGCCGCCGAATCCCTGGCAGACCTGGTAAGGTTTGCAGAAAAGCTCAATCTCCATTCTTCAACAGTCTGAATTCCTCCATTGGACCAAATCATGGATAAAAACCTTTATGCAGGAGATCGTCCATGGGAAAAAGAAGGGCAGCTTCCAAAATTGGAAAGATGGTATCGAGAGGCCGGTCCATTGTCGATAATGCCCTTGCTCACATTTGTCAGGTTCTCTTTCAGTTATTTTGATTTCCCTTTTCTGAGCAGTGGCGCCTTCCTAACCAAATATTTGCTCTATCGCAGCCAAAACATCGCTAATTGTCACCCTGTGCGAAGGAACGACTTGAGCGCCTTCATGCTTGTGGTGGGGGTAAGTGGGCATCTCTTTCCAGTGCGGCTTGTTGTCCCACCTGACAATCAGTTCCCCGTCGCTTTTTTGGCAATGGTATGAGTATTTCTGGTAACCGGTTGTGTGGAGCTCCGTAACGTACAATTCACAATTTTTTTTGAGGATTGCCTTGATCTTAATAAGCTTGACAGAATCCTCATCAATAAGGTCAAGAACATCGACATCAACAACAATCGCTGAGTTCCTGAGAGCGGTGACTATTTCATACACAGTTTGAGATCCTCATATTTTCTATCCCATTCCCTGTATGCGAGTTGGCACCCCTCCCAGAGCAACAAATCGTCCCATTCTTCGAAGTTCTCTTCCCCATCCTCTGACTTTTTCTTGAAGGCGGCAAAGTCTGTCCCGTACTTCGCCTCAAAAATCTTCATTTTGCTTTTGTAGAAATCCTTCTTCCCCAGTGCTTTATCAAGGAGCATCCCGACAATTTCGTTCCCACCGACGTCAGATGCCATGGAAGGCGGGATTCTCACGATCACTTCGCTGGTTTCAATTGTTTCCATTATGATCCTCCTTTCTTACTAGTCGGGATCCCTTCTTCAATCGTATGAAATTCCCCATTGGACCAAATCATGGATAAAACCCTTCACGCAGGATATCGTCAATGGAAAATGGGCATTCCGAGGGAAAAGAATCACGGATCAGTCCTGTTTCCAATATCGCGAGGCGTTTTGCTTTAGGGTATGCCGTGCTGATAAATTCTTTTAGTTCACTCTTTAAAGAGGGACTGTCCTCCAGGAGTTCCGCGATTAAAAATCGCTGAGCCTCAATGGTTGCCCTCCAGCTGTTCGATTGTCGCTCCGGCTGAATTTGCCATTTCAATAAATGCATGATAAGGATGACAAGCCTGCTTTTCAGTTCCCGGCGCTCATTCTTCCCCATGGACTCAATTTCCTCGATCAGATGGTTCATATCGATTTCAGCAAGCCTCCCTGATTTCAGGAGTGCCGCCTGTTCCCGGGTCCATGCATAGAAATCCGTGTTGTATAAAACCCCCATTGTAAACGCCTCCGCAATCTCGCCGTGCTTTTTGAAATACCATTAGATGTTTATACCATACTCCGAGAGCTTGTGCATCAGAATTCCGGCATTGATCATCGTTTCGGCCACTCTGGCACAAACCGTCTTATTACAACCAACTTTAGGTGCGGTTTTAACCGCATTCACGCGCTACTCCTGTGCGACTAAAGTCGCACCTACCATTGTTGGCCGAAACGATGATCAAGGCCGAAATTCCTCATTGGACTAAAGTCCAATATCTTTTCTCTTTTACTTCCCATACACTCCACTACACGTATGGTATGGAGGCGGGGGCAGCCCCGGAACCAGTCGGTGGTGAGCAAGGTTCGGTCTTCGTAATGGCCGTCCGTGGTGTCAGTTGGAACAGACGAGCCGGCCATCGGTTGGGACTATACCGATAATCAAACAAACGTATTCTAAGGAGGTGCACTCAGATGAAGAAGGTAACCCGAAAATTGGTGAAGGTCTCCGTGGCAGGCATATTCGCCGCGGTGCTGGCCCTGGTGATTGTATTGGGCACTCCCTCGGGAGCCAGGGCTGATGTGGAAGATGCCAAGAGACTCGTCAAGGCCATGTCCGATTACATGGCGGCGCAGAAGGCTATTTCGTTCTCATACGATGCCGACCTCGAAGTCGTCACAAAAGATCATCAGAAACTCGCTCTGATGAGTTCGGGTACGGTTATTCTCAATCGGCCCGACAAAATCCGCGCCACGCGCATGGGCGGTTTTGCCAATGTGGAGATGATTTTTGACGGGAAGACGCTGACGCTTCTCGGTAAGAACGAGAACGTCTACGCCCAGATCGAAATCCCCGGAACAATCGACCATCTGATCGATGAGTTGAGGCATAAACACAACATGCCCCTGCCTGCCGCCGATTTGCTTATGGCGAATATCTACGATCAGTTGATGCCCGAGGTGGTGGATATAAAGGACCTTGGCAGCGGTGTGGTCGGCGGCATTGAGTGCGATCACCTTGCGTTCAGGACCAAAGATGTAGATTGGCAGATTTGGATCGCCCAGGGAGACCGTCCCTATCCCTGCCAATATGTCATCACCTCGAAGCACATTCCCGAGGCGCCGGAATACACCATCCAGGTCAGGGACTGGAAGACCGGAGAGGCGGTTGCGGCGAACGATTTCAGCTTCAAAAACACAACAAATGCCAAAAAAATCGATTTGAAGGATATTGCCGGGAAGACGGATGAATTTCCGAAGAATTTTAAGATGGGAGGTGCAAAATGACCATGTCTAAAATATTTGGTTTTATATTGCTGGCTGGGATCATCTGGCTTGGTGGGTTCGAATTCGAACAGTGGTTTTCGACCCCCGGCGAACAGAGCTTCGTCTCAACTGCCGAAGCCATAGTCGGACGTCCACTAACGCCGGTGAGCGTTGCCGGGGTGGCGCGGCGTACAGCGAGGCGGTGGTAACCGATTTAACAATGGGGTCCCTCTGTATATGCGGAGGCTGGGATGCAAAACAAACCATTCACAGTTTATGTTGTCGATGATGACGAATCCATTCGGAGGGCTCTCAAACGGCTCCTGAACTCGTTCGGGTATCATACCCTGACCTTCGAGTCCGCGGAAGCATTTCTTGACATTGCCTCTGGCCCACGGGCGGAAGGCTGTTTGATCCTGGATATCCGTCTTCCGGGGATGACCGGCTTTGAACTTCAGGAAAAACTTTCATTACGAGGGCTCAAAGTATCCGGTGCTTTTCATGACGGCCCATGACAATCCCCAGTGGCAGGAAAGGGCCATAGAAGCGGGAGCCGTTGCTTTTCTGAAAAAACCCTTTCTTGAACAGAATCTTTTTGAGGCGATTGGGCTGTGCCTTGCAAGTTAGGCTTCAAGGCGAAAGGCGTCTAAAATGACCCATGTGCGGGATTGAAATAGGATGAAAAATATCAACTATTATCAAAGAAAGGAGTAGAGTATGAAACAAAGAACCGATTTTTGGCAATGGTTGATACCTTTATCTTCATGGGATTTGCGGTCTTTCCGGCCATGGCTCTGGAGAAGGCCGGCGCCCGGGGATCCGGCGACTACAAAATCATATCCGGTGTACTCGGGTTCGCCCAGTCGCCAAGGCGACCATCAGCGGCAAACAACTGCCGCCGCCCGCTCCACCCTTCGGTGGTGTGATCAAGGACGACGCGCTTGAATTCCAAGCCCTGGTGGCCGCCGCGCATGGTGCCGCCGAAGGATGCGCCCAACATCCTGCTCATCATGACCGACGATGCCGGCTTTGCCGTTCCGAGCACCTTCGGCGGCGTCATCCCGACGCCCACCATGGACCGCATCGCAAACGAGGGTCTGCGCTACAACCGCATATTCTCGACCTCGCTGTGCTCGCCCACGCGCGCCGCGTCTGATCACCGGGCGCAACCACCACTCGGTGGGCTTCGGGGTGATCGCCGAGCAGGCCACCGGTTTTCCCGGCTACGACAGCGTCATCGGCGTGGACAACGCGACCATCGGCCGCATCCTGCGTGGACAACGGCTACGCGACCTCGTGGTTCGGCAAGGACCACAACACGCCGACCTACCAGGCCAGCCAGGCCGGCCCCTTTAATCAGTGGCCCACCGGCATGGGCTTCGACTACTTCTACGGCTTCGTCGGCGGCGACGCCAACCAGTGGGGACCGAACCTTTTCCGCAACACGACCCAGATCTATCCCGTTCAAAGGTCACGAGGGCACCTTGAAGATGGATCGGTCCGACCCGAAGGCAAAGATCTGGCCGGTCACCGGCAAGGAGAGCTCCTGGAACCTGATCACCGCCATGGCCGACGACGCCATCGACTGGATGTACCGGATCCACCAGACCGATCCCTAGCAAGCCGATCTTCATCCATTACGTGCCCGGCGCCATCGCATGCGCCCCACCACCCGACCAAGGAGTGGGTGGACAAGATCCACGCCATGCACCTGTTCGACGACGGCTACGAGAAGCTGCGCGAGCGCATCTTCGAGAATCAGAAGAAGCTCGGCGTGATTCCGCAGGATTCGAAGCTGACGCCCTGGCCCGAAGACATCCTGACGCCCTGGGACAAGCTCAGCGACGAGGCCAAGAAGCTCTACATCCGGCAGGTCGAGGTGTTCGCCGCCTATGTGGCCTACAACGACCACGAGATCGGCCGCGTGATCCAGGCCTTCGAGGACATGGGCAAGCTCGACAACACACTGATCATCTACCAGAACGGCGACAACGGCACCAGCGCCGAGGGCGGGCCCGAAGGCACGTTCAGCGAGGTCGCGTTCTTCAACGGCGTGCGCCCGCCGGTGGATGTGCAGATGAAGTTTACGACGCCTGGGGCACCGAGTTCGCCTACAACCACATGTCGGCCGGCTGGTCCTGGGCCTTCGACACGCCCTTCGACTGGTTCAAGCAGAATGCCTCGCGGCTCGGCGGCACCAACCAGAACATGGTGATCCAGTGGCCTAAGCGCATCAAAGACAAGGGCGGCCTGCGCGAGCAGTTCGTTCATGTCATCGACATCGTGCCCACCCTGCTCGAAGTCACCGGTATCCCGGCGCCCGAATACGTGGACGGCATTAAACAAAAGCCCATCGAAGGCACCAGCTTCGCCTACACCTTCGACGCGGACAACGCCAAGGCACCGTCCCGGCACAAAACGCAATACTTCGAGATGATGGGCCAGTGGGCACTCTACCACGACGGCTGGCTCATGAGCACCAAGGTGAACCGGGCGCCGTGGGACGCTTTCAGTCCCGCCAACCCGGATCCGCTGAACAACCAGATTTTCCAGCTCTACGACTTGACGAAGAACTTCAACCAATCGGAGGACATCGCCGCGCAACATCCGGAGAAGGTCGCCGAGATGCGCAAAATGTTCCTCGAGGAGGCCAAGAAGTACCAGGTCTTCCCGCTGGACGCCTCGGTGGGGGCCAGGGTCGCGGCGCCGCGTCCGAGCCTCACCGCCGGCCTGAGCGAGCTGGTCTACACGCGGCCCATGACCGGTGTTCCACAGGGCGACGCACCCTATCTGCTCGATACCTCTTACACCTCACAGCGGACATCACCGTGCCGGAGGGCGGAGCAGAGGGCATGATCGCCACCTCCGGCGGGCGTTTTGCGGGCTGGGGCTTCTATCTTCTCAAGGGCAAGCCGGTGTTCAACTGGAACCTGCTCGACCTCGAATGGATCAAGTGGGAGGCCCCGGAGGCGCTCGCGCCCGGCGAGCACACCATCGAGTTCGACTTCAAGTATGACGGCCTGGGCGTCGGCACGATGGCGTACAACAACTTTTCCGGCATCGGCAAAGGCGGTACCGGCACGCTGAAGGTGGACGGCAAGGTGGTCGACCAGAAGCGGATGGAGAAGACGATCCCGATCATCCTGCAGTGGGATGAGAGCTTCGATATCGGCTCCGATACCATCACCGGCATGAACGACGCCGACTATCATGCCGCCGTTCCCGCTGACCGCGAAATTCAACAAGCTGACGATCAAAATCGACCGCCCGCAATTGTCGCCGGAGGATATCAAGAAGCTGGAAGAAGGCATGAAGAAGGTTGCCGCTCGGTCGCGAGTAAGCGCCGTGTCATTCATAAACCATACGGGCCGCCCTCCAAAGGGGGCGGCCTATACCGGCCTGTCGGTTCGCAATTGACAAAGTGCATTGGGAGGAAGATCAATGAAGAATTTCGTAATGTGCATGCTGCCGACACTGGCGCTTGCCTTCGGGGTTTTCGCGGGACCGGCCATTGCGCAGGATACGAAGGCGCCGACGGTCAAGACCGAGAAGCCGGATGTCGCGTCCGAATCCGGATTCGACATCTTACGGGGCCGGTGGGTACGACCCGACGGTGGCTACGTGATCACCATCCGGGGCGTTGAGCCCGACGGCAAACTCGACGCCGCCTACGCGAATCCCAGGCCGCTCCCCTTCGCTGAGGCCCGGGCTTCACGGGACGGCAAGACCATCAAGCTCTTCTTTGAACTTCGCGCCGGCGGCTACGACGGGTCCACCTACACCCTCGCCTACGACCCGGCGAATGACGTTCTCTATGGCGTCTATTACCAGGCGGTCGCGCGGCAGAGGTTCAACGTCTATTTTGATCGGGCCAAGTAGGGAAGCACACAGCTATACCCGTTGATAATTCTTTTAATAATCTGGAGTGGGGAAGAGGCTGACCAAACATGTGTAACGAGCAGAGAAGGAGGAAGAAATGAGCAAATTGAATTTGAAAAGGACCGTGGGACTGTTTGCGGTGGGGGTTCTCACGCTGTGGGCTTCGGGCTTATCGGTGGTTTGGGCGGAGACATCGGCAATTGATCCGACCGCTGTTCAGATTCTGAAACGGATGATGCGACTACTTGGGGAACCTGAAACAGTTCAGCGTGAAAACGCAGAACACCATCGAGGACTTGACCTATTCGGGGCACAGAGTCGATGACGATGTCTCGGCGATTCGTGACGTCGAGCAGGCCGGACAAGATGAATGCTCCGAGCGGAGGGGTGATTTGATCGATCAGGTCTTTCTATTACGATGGCAAAACTCTGACCCTGTACAACCCGCCCGACAAGGTGTATGCGACGGAGCCCGCACCCGGGACCATCGAGGGGATGCTCAATTTCGCGCGTTCATCCCTGGGGCTTATGATTCCGGCCGCCGATCTGATTTATCAAAACAATTTCAAACTGCTGATGCAGGATGTGACCCTTGCGACGGTCATCGGCAAAGCGGCTGATCAGCGGGGTCAAATGCGATCATCTGCTCTTCAGCCGTCCGGGTGTCGATTTTCAGGTGTGGATCGCCGATAGCGGCGGCCGTTGCCTTATAAGTATGTGGTCACCGACACGGGAACCCCCGCACTGATCAGCATCTCGACGGTCATGAGCGACTGGAATGTGAAGCCTGTCGTTGACGATGCCTTTTTCAATTTCGTACCGCCGAACGGGGTCAAAAAGATTTCTTTCATGCCTCTCAAAGTTCAGGGTATCTCCAGCCGTTAATGGCTGAAAGGAGGATGCAAATGAAGACAGTATTCAGGATTTCAGTGGTAACCATGATTTTAGGGTTTTTAATAATAGCCGATATTCCACGTCTGCCGGTGCAACTGGTGCCGGATGCTGAGGCGATCTTCGGCGTTCGGCGCCGGGCCTTCCGCAGGGGCGTCATTATCGGAGGCTCTTCTGCGGCGGCAGGCGCCGCGGCACACCAATCGTCGGCCGCCGTCGCCCAGCAGCAGTCAGCCACTGCCCAACAGCAGTCGGCAACCGCTCAGCAGCAGTCGGCTACAGCGCAACAACAATCGGCGACGGCTGAGAAACACGCAGCCGCCGCGACGCCTCCGGCTCAGCCGGCTGCCAGCGGCAAACCGCTGCCCATCGGCACCGTCGTTTCCGCTCTTCCCGGGGGCTGCACTTCGACGCCCGTGGGCGGTGTGGAATATTACTACTGCGGAGGCAATTTCTATCGCGCCGTATTTCAAGGAAACGAATTGGTGTATGTAACCGCGAAGCCGTAATGAAACGGACAAAACCCACCAGTTCACATCCTGATCGGTCCGTTTTCATGCCGAAAGGCTTTCGATACTCAGCGGTCGAATTGCTGGTGGTGTTGCTGCTCCTCATTTTTATGACGCCTCTGGTGGAAGATCTGCCTCAGGGGGACTTGATTAATGCGGTTTTGATAACACTGGTCATGGTCTCGGCGGTACTGGTTGTCGGAGGACAACGGCGGTCTATGGTTGTGGCGGTCTTGTTGGTCACGCCGGCGCTGGTTGGTAAATGGGCGAACCATTTCAGGCCGGATCGTTTTCCGCCCACTGTCTTTCTGATTGCGGCCATATGCTTCTTTTCTTTTGTCACAATACGGCTTGTTTGGTTCGTCATGCACGCTCCAAGGGTCGATGCCAACGTTCTTTGCGCTGGTCTCTGCGGATTTCTGTTGCTGGGATTGTTGTGGGTTCCGGCCTATATTCTGGCCTCCCAGGTAACGCCCGGAGCGTTCGCTATCAACCAAAGTATTGAAGCGAAGGGGTCCATGGGGGATTTTCGCGCGCTCTATTTCAGTTTTATCACGCTGTGCACCGTGGGCTATGGGGACGTGACTCCGCTGTCGAAAGCGGCGCGAATGCTCGTAGTCATGCAGTCGATTGCGGGGCTCTTTTATATGGCAGTCTTGCTGGCGCGGCTGGTGGCGATGTACTCGGCATTCTGTTTATTGAATAAAGGGAATCCATCTGACAAGAATAACGAGGATTCAGGGAAGTAAAAGTTGGGTAGGTAGACGTGGAGGATTTTCAAGTCCGCTGAATAGCGGATGAGGCTTAAGACACTCAGGAGGGTTTTATGTCTACGCGGCAAAACAATATTTGTGGTAAAAACTTCATTTTCATCTTGTCGACGTTGATATTGGGTTTCCTTGGTGCTCGGTGCCCTGCCGGCCATGGCGGGAGGCCTGATCACCTACGAGATCGGTACGGCCGATGTGGGTCTGGCCTCGGCGGGCTACAATGTGCGGGCGCAGGACGCCTCGACGGTGTTCACCAACCCGGCCGGCATGACCAGGCTGGATGGCGCCCAGGTCATGGGATCCGGACAGGTCGATTACGGCAACATGGAGTTTTCCGTCAAATCGGGTACATCGCAGGGACTGGGCACGGAAAATGGAGGCCGTTCGTTCGGATCAGACGGGTGGTTCCTGGGAGGGGGCGGATTTTTCAGCTACAGCGTCTCACCGGATCTGAAGCTGGGGTTTGCCATGACCGGGAACTTTGGTGTCCCTCTCAAATACGATGACAATTGGGCCGGTCGTTATTACGTCCAGGAAGCGACTCTGGTCGGTCTTTCCTTTGTGCCGGCCATCGCCTACAAGGTGACCAATAAGCTGTCGATCGGGGGCAGCGTGACTGCCATGGACGGGATCTACAGGAATCAGGTTGCGATCAACAATGTCGATCCCGCGATACGGCGATGGTCAACTCAAGCTCGATGACAATGCCTGGGGTTGGGGTTTCAATCTGGGACTGCTCTACGAATTCACCCCGGATACGCGTGTCGGGTTCACCTGGAATTCACAGGTGAATCTCGATTTCAGCGCGCCGGCGGAATTCTCGAACCTGGCGCCGGGTCTCAACACCAAGTTGACCGAGAAAGGACTGACGAACGCGAACATCGATGTGGGAATCACGGTTCCGCAGCAGCTCATGGGGAGCATCTTCTCCCAGGTGAGCGAACGCTGGGCCGTGCTGGGCAGCGTGGGGTGGCAGCAGTGGTCAAAGTTCGGTCAGGTGCAGCTGGGCGTCCAGAATGCGACTGATCCCACCAGCCTCACGCAGAATCTTGACTTTAAGGACACATGGCACTTTGCCGCCGGCGCGCAATACCGACTGAGCGAACCGTGGCTGCTCAACTTCGGAATCGCCTACGATACGGGATTCCAGGACGGCTCCAATGTTTCTCCGCTGCTTCCGGCGAACGCGGCCTGGCGGTTTGGAGCAGGCGTCCAGCACCAGTTCAGCAAGACCTTCATGTGGGGTGTTGCGGCCGAGTATTTCTACGGCGGAACGCTGGATACGAACGTGCAAAGCCAGCTTCCGGTGGAGTTGGGTTCGCGCGGCGATTTGGTGGGTTCGTATGAGGACATCGGCACCCTTTTCTTCGGCGCTTACTTCAACTGGACGTTCTGAACGAAAGCGAAGCCTACGGAGGGTTCCCCAGGCTCAATCATTATGAAAATTGCGCCTGGGGAATATTTTGACGATCGGTTGATGACACTATAACTCCTATTTTTCTCCCGAAAACATCCTGCCCAAAATCATTTGCAAAAATTCTTGAGTCTGGTGGAAATGCTCCTATTCAAATTGGTGGATTGAAATAATCCGATTGTCGTGATAAGACTGACGGGCCTTGGATATCAGCGAAAAAGGCTCGACTGCATCGCTATTATCGTCCGAGCTTTTGGTATTAAGGGAACGACAGACCCGCGGTGTCCACAACTGCATTAAGGATGGACGCCAGGTAAAAAGTCTTCAACCTAAATCCTGCAAGCGTCACTTTTGCCAAAGATACAAGGCATCAAGCGCGCAGTCGTATGTTTATACTACAAGCGCTTTATAACACGGTAGATTTGGTAAAAGAGGCGCTCCAGAAGGGTTCAGTATTTCCGAAATAAATGGTCAAAAGTCCTTACTTTTTTGAGCAGCATTACGGTGTCTTCAAATCCGTCTTATTGATTTAAATAACCTATTGAAAGTCGGATATTTTCAACTCTCTTCGAAAATACTGAATGCAGGTCTTAGGTTCAATACAAACATCAAATATGGGGTAAAAGAGTCAAAGATGAAGCTACTTGCAGAAATAGGTGTGATATTGGCTATTTTTTCCAAGGCAATTTTCAAATACGCCTTATTTCCTTTGATCATATTGACTTTACTGGCTTTTCTTTTCCCAAAGTGGTTTTATGTGTTTCCATACATCATTGTGGCAAGAGTAGTAAGTATCACAATCCTGTCATTCGTCCTCTATATCCTTGTTTTCGGGATGTATGAGATAATGGTTAATAAATGCATCCAAAGAAAGATTGGCGAAAAACGCGGATACAAGCGCCAAAATGCACTGCAGTTTTATCCAATAAACATCGATAAAGTAATCAGGATGAAAAGGGTGGAAAGAATAAGAAAGGGGATACCGGGGACTTTTGTGGAGAATGGTTTCAATTTACTATCGAATATGCCTTTAACCGTTTTCGTTATGGCCGGCATTATTTTCATATCTTTTCTGTTGGGCTATTGAAGGAATAGAGAAACTGCCAATAAAGTGGTGATCCCCATCTCCGAAAGTAAAGCCTTGGAAGACTTCCTTGGTGAAGAGGAACGATGACAGACTATTCACTCAAGAAGTATTTCGGTTTTGATCGGTTTCTGACCGGGCAGGAAGAGGTGATCGGAAAAATTGTCGCCGGGGAATCGGCGGCCGCCATTTTTCCCACAGGCGCCGGAAAATCGCTCTGCTATCAGCTTCCGGCCATGCATCTGCCGGGGATCACGCTGGTTGTCTCTCCTCTTTTGTCCCTGATGAAAGACCAGATCGAATTTCTGCAATCAAGAAAGATACCGGCCGCAAAACTGGATTCCACTCTCTCCCGAGAGGAATATCAGACCACCCTGCAGGATGGAATTCAGAACCGGATCAAAATTCTCATGATCTCCGTGGAGCGTTTTAAGAACGAGCGGTTCCGAAATCAGCTTGAAAAAATGAACCTCTCACTCCTGGTTGTGGACGAGGCACACTGCATTTCTGAATGGGGTCACAACTTCAGGCCGGACTACATGAAAATCCCCTTGTACCGGAAGGAATTCAAAATCCCGCAGGTATTGCTCCTCACGGCTACCGCAACGCCGCGGGTCGTGGAGGACATGTGTGAAAAATTCGATATCCCTCCCCGCAATGTTATCGTCACCGGTTTTTACAGAAAGAATCTTCACCTGAGGGTCACGGGGTCCTCTGAAGATCGGAAAAGAGAGGTTCTCGTTGAAACGTTGAAAACGGAACCTTTTGGCCCATCCATTGTGTACGTTACGCTTCAGAAGACAGCGGAAAACATAGCGCAATTTCTCGTATCCAGGGGATTGGATGCCCGGGCCTATCATGCCGGTATGAAAACCGATTTGAGGGAAGAAATCCAGAACCGTTTCATGCACGGGAGTCTCCCTACGGTGGTGGCGACCATCGCCTTCGGTATGGGAATAGATAAAAGGAATATCCGCAAGGTGGTCCATTATGATCTGCCCAAATCGATTGAGAACTACAGCCAGGAAATTGGTCGCGCAGGCAGAGACGGGCATGTTTCCATCTGCACGCTCATAGGCAATCGCGGAAACATTCCTGTGCTTGAAAACTTTGTTTACGGGGATACACCGGAATTGTCCGGAATCCGATCCGTTCTGGAGGCCATACAAAAAAACGTCGGGAACCACTTTGAAGTCCGTCTGAACAGGCTTTCCATGGAAAGCGACATCCGCCTGCTGCCCCTGAAAACACTTTTTGTTTACCTCGAAATGGATGGCATATTGAAACCCCGTCTTACCTACTTTGAAAGTTATCCATTCAAATTTCTGCATACGGAAAAGGAAATCCTCGACCGGTTTTCCGGTGAGCGAAGGACCTTTGTGGAGACCATTTTCAGGCATACGGATACGGCAAAAATCTGGTCCTACCCGAAAATTGAAGAAATGATTGCAGCGTCCGGATCGGACCGAAGCCGCGCGCTTGCCGCTCTTGAATATTTTGATGAGAAGGGATGGATCGAGTTGAGGCCTAAATCCACTGTAGAAGTCTATGAAATTATAAACCGGAATTTCGACGTGCTTGATACCACAAAGCGCCTCTCTGACCTGTTCAGAAAAAAGGAAACCGGGGATGTGGCGCGAATCCACAAGATGCTATCCCTTTTCGAAAGCAGCGCCTGTTTAACCAGGGAACTTTCAAAACATTTCGGAGAAACCATTCCTTTACCCTGCGGGAACTGTTCGTTCTGTATTTCCGGAGTGCCAACGAAATTTCCGGGTGAGTCGTTGCCGGAAATCAACAGAGCCGACGTGAAAAAATACATCCGGGAACTAAAAGAGGTATCCGGAAGTCCTGTTTCCGATGATCTCGCCTCGCGTTTTCTTTGCGGCATTATCAGCCCAAGACTGATCCAGCTCAAGGCAAAACAGCTGAACGGCTTTGGCCGTCTTGAAAAATACCCCTACAAAGCTGTCAAGGGCTGGATTCAGTAATCGCCTGCAAATTAGAATAAAACGAAGACTTCTGACGGGACCTGAAAGATCCCCTCGCGTCTATTCCGTTAATCTCAGTATCCACCTCCAAGATCTCTTCATGAAAAATCGGAACCTTTAGTTCCCTTGGTCGAAATATGGGAACTTTCGCTTCTCTTTTTTATATTTAGATAGATTCCATTGGATTTATAGATTAATATGCTCTGATTGTATTGTGCGACTCGGAATTCGTTGTTCTTTCGACTTCGCTACGATATGAAAAACAACACAATATCAATGGGTTCTTTTTTTGGCACGATAACTGCTTAGCCCTTCGGGTAGTTCAACCACAAAAAACTTAACAAAAGGGGCGCCATGGGTCTTGCGTTTGCCTGGGAGGCGAAGAAAGCTGCAGGGTCCTATGGTGGCAATGGGAGGTAGAAAATGGAAGAGGAGATTCTGATTACAGATGACAGTGAGCCTCCGAGTAGCAGCTTCGCATTTGGGGGGTGTTTGGCAAAAACCGGGTGTTTACCCGTAAAGAGAGACCGGGAAAAGAAAAGGGCCAAAGTTACACACCTGAGAAGGGTGGTGGAAGTATCGAAATTCCGTGTGAGCCCAGCCTCCTGTGAATTTCGAAAGACTTATTTTCCCAAGTGCAGCCAGACCGAATGGGATGACTGGCACTGGCAACTGAAAAATCGAATCACAAGCCTTTCCCAACTGGCCCCCATTATTCATCTTTCCGCAGAGGAAACCGAAGCCATAAACCGCTACAGCAGAACCCTCCCCCTCGCCGTTACTCCCTACTATGCGAGCCTTCTGGAAAAGGATAATCCTTCTCAACCCATTCGTCGTGCCGTGATCCCGGTTACTGCCGAACAACAATTTTTCCCCGGCGAGGCATCGGATCCTCTGGGGGAAGATCATGACAGCCCGGTGCCCGGCCTGGTCCACCGTTATCCGGACAGGGCTTTGTTCCTGGTGACCGATTTCTGTTCCACCTACTGCCGTTACTGCACCCGTTCACGGATGGTGGGCCAAAGAAGCGGCACGGTCTTTCATAAGATCCGCCTGGAGAGGGCTTTGGACTATATTCAGGAACACCGGGAGATCAGAGATGTCCTTCTCTCGGGAGGGGATCCTTTGACCCTTTCCGATGCAAAACTGGAATGGCTCCTTACAAGGTTAAAACAAATCCCCCATGTGGAATTTGTGCGTATCGGGACCAAGGCCCCGGTGGTTCTGCCTCAGCGTATCACTCCCGCATTGACTAAAATGCTGAAGCGCTATCATCCCCTTTGGATCAGTATCCATTTTACCCACCCGGACGAACTCACCCCCGAGACGGTGCAGGCCTGTGAACGTCTTGCGGACGCGGGCATTCCGTTAGGCAGCCAGACCGTGCTCCTGAAGGGCATCAATGACGATGTAGACACCATGAAACGTCTGATGCAGGGGCTTTTAAAAACAAGGGTCAGACCCTACTACCTGTATCAATGCGATCCGATCCTCGGCTCGGGCCACTTCCGTACGACCGTGGAAAAAGGGTTGGAGATCATCAGGGGCTTGCGGGGGTATACAACCGGATATGCCGTTCCCAACTATGTGATTGACGCCCCCGGAGGAGGGGGAAAAATTCCCCTGCTTCCCGAGTATTTCATGGGCCGGGACGGGAATGATCTGGTCCTGAAGAATTACCAGGGTCAACTCTATCGTTATCCGGACCCGGTTGATCAGCCTACGGGTGACCATTTTGCGTGCAAACCCTGTCTTCCCTTGGGGGAGGCTGTCCCATGTTGATCGGGTTGACCTATGATCTCAGAGACGACTACCTCAACGCCGGGTTCAGCAAGGAGGATACGGCCGAATTCGACAGCGACGAAGTGATCCAGGGCCTTGAAGGGGCCATCAGGGCCCTGGGCCACCAAACGGATCGGATCGGAAATGTCCGGCATCTCATCAAGAGGCTGGTCGGGGGTGATTCCTGGGACCTGGTCTTTAACATTGCCGAAGGTCTCAGGGGTTTTGGCAGAGAGGCTCAGGTTCCGTGTCTCCTGGATGCCTACGACATTCCCTATACCTTTTCCGACCCTCTGGTCTTGGCCCTGACGCTGCACAAGGGCATGACCAAGAGGATTATCCGCGACATCGGAATTCCCACCCCCGATTTCCGCATCATAGAAACCCGTGGCGACGCGGAAAGGGTGGATCTTCCTCTTCCTCTCTTTGCCAAGCCGGTGGCCGAAGGAACCGGCAAAGGAATTACTGCGGCGTCAAAGATCTCGCGAAGGGAGGAGATCTCCCCGATATGCGGTGGTCTCTTAGATCGGTTCAACCAGCCGGTCCTGGTGGAAACATTTCTTCCGGGAAGGGAATTCACCGTGGGCATCACCGGAACGGGGGAAAATGCCACAGCCATAGGCGTCATGGAGGTACTGCTTCGTCAAGAGGCCGAACAGGATGTTTATTCCTTCTTGAACAAGGAACGCTTCGAAGAACTGGTGGAATACCGTCTCGCGGAAGACGAGGAAGCAAAGAGGGCTGAAGAGGTGGCCCTGGCTTCCTGGCGGGGGCTTGGCTGCAGGGACGGGGGCCGGGTGGATCTTCGAAGCGATCGCAAGGGCATCCCCAATTTCATGGAAGTGAATCCCCTGGCCGGGCTCCATCCTGTGCACTCGGATCTCCCCATTCTGTGTTATTTGGCCGGTGTCACCTATCAGGAACTCATAGAAATGATTCTGGAATCGGCGGAACGCAGACTCTTAATACGGAAACCTCCCGCAACCACAGTCCGATCCGCATAGACTTTCACAGCCATCTATCCTTCTGTGCTTAAATCCCGGAAAATACCGACTATGAATACCATTATCCTGTATGACAAAATTGCCGAAAAGAGCTCCGATCCGGACCACAAGGATGTGCTGGAACAGGTCCGGGCGGTAGGTGAGGTGCTCGGAGCCTTGGGATATACACCCGTAGAGCTGGGGCTCACCGTGGATCTGTCCGCAATAGAGAAGGCCCTGAAGACCCTGAGTCCCGCGTTTGCCTTCAACCTGGTGGAATCCCTGGCCGGTTCCGGCCGACTGATCCACCTTGTCCCTGCGGTGCTGGAGTTTTACGGTATCTCTTATACGGGTGCCCCCGCGGATGCCTTGTATCAGACATCCAATAAGGCCGTTTCAAAGAGATTGCTTGAGGGATCGCGCCTTCCCACGCCTGAGGCCTTTTTTCAGGAAGACGGTCTGAATGGTTCGATTCCCCGAAAAGGGGACAGCTACATCATCAAATCCGTCTGGGAGCACGCCTCCATAGGAATCGAGGATGATTCGGTGGTGGCGGTTCACGATAGAGAACAGTTGTATCAGGCGATGGCGGTTCGTAGAAAGGCCCTTGGTGGCAGTTGTTTTGCGGAAAGATATATACAGGGAAGGGAATTCAATCTGTCCCTGCTGACATCCCTGGAAGGTCCCGTATTGCTGCCTCCCGCTGAGATCCGGTTTGATCATTATCCTCCGGAAAAACGCAAAATCGTGGGATACAGGGCCAAGTGGGATACGGATTCCTTTGAATACCATCACACCCCGCGCAGTTTCGAATTTCCCCCGGAAGATGGGCCTTTGCTGAAACGCATGGGGGAACTGGCCGTGAAGTGCTGGAATCTCTTCGGTATCCGTGGATACGCAAGAGTCGATTTCCGGGTTGACCAGGAAAACCGGCCATGGATTCTGGAGGTCAATGCAAACCCGTGCCTGTCTCCGGACGCGGGATTTGCCGCTGCTGCCTCCCGTGCGGACCTTTCCTTTCAGGATGTGATTGAAAGAATTGTAGAGGACAGGGGGTAGGCATCCATGGATCTGAAATCCGTCTTGTTAGAGAAACACCTGTCCAGGCCGATACGAAAAGAGTAAAAGAAATTATAGAATCTTCGGGATTCTTTTCCCCCGAGGAGATTGAAGTAGCCCAGGAACTGGTTCAGGAGCGGATCGGGAAGGGAGTTTCAAGCGGCTATTTCTTTCTGTTTGCGGAAGCAGAAGGCCGCGTTGTCGGATATGCCTGTTACGGGCCTATCCCCTGTACCGTTCAAAGCTTTGACCTTTACTGGATAGCCGTGGAGCAGTCCCTGCGTGGAGCAGGGCTTGGAAGAGAGTTGCTTCAAAGAAGCGAACAGGCCATAGCGCGGGCCGGAGGCCGCCGCATCTATGTGGAGACATCCTCCCGGGAACTCTATGGATCGACCCGGGGTTTCTACGAGGCCTGTGGGTATGGAAAAGCGGCCCTGCTGGAGGATTTCTATGCACCGGGGGACGACAAGGTGATTTACCTGAAGGTCCTGCCATAAGAAAGAAGCCCCGCCCCGGCAAAAGGGGAACCTCTCCGCTGAAAGACCGGATGAGGAGCAACCGAAAGTCAGGATAAACAGGGTGCTCGAAACCAGGACCAGCTTACGGAATAGAGGACAATCGTCCGGCCATCATGGACTCCTAATGCCCGCATGGACAAAACCGTTCCCAGCCCATCAGGTGGACGGTACCCGCAATGGTGATGCCGTAAAAAACACGTCTTCACCGCTCATAGATGGCAACCCCCTTTTCGCGGATGATTGATGCAATGGGGATGTCCTGTGAGAGGTCCACAAGATCAACAGGTTTGGGTAGGGCCATGAACAAACGAGCATAGAATTTAAAAAAAAGTTTCGGAGAAATGCCCTCAACTGCCAGATCGATATCCCTTGACGGAGCGTCATCTTCCAGCGATGAACCGAAAATCCAAACGGCTTTCACATCAAATTCACGAGCACACTCGGCAATGGTTTTTTGCAGTTCGGCTGAAAACATCTCTCCCTCGCTTTCACGTGGATCTCCAATGGACATGCACAGAGTTTTGCTCTAACGATCTGCCTGTTTCTTCCACCGTCTCTCCGTTATTTATATCATCATATCTCAAAAGCAGGGATGTGTCACCCTTCAATTAAGAGCGCATGCCTGCAACATCATGGCATCATTTGGCGCCACAACCGTTTCTCATTTTCGACGCGGATGGCTTCCAGAGGCTTAAATCCCTTTTCCAGCCTCAAGGCTACATGATCGTATACCCGCCCGCCATGACTTCGCCGGATTGGCTGAAGACGGAGGCTGGCCTTTGTAAAGGCATGATTCAGGCTTTTCAGATGCACAACAATACAGCTGCCGGAAATTTTCACATCTGCTTCATCCACTTTAAGCGCCGCCGCTTCCATATCCATTTTGCCGGGGGTTTTGACAGGAATGCGCAGTTCGGTTGGAACGTCGCTACATTCCAGCCTTCGGGCTTTGCCAGGTCGCATGAAAAGCTGTTCAAGAATTTTTGCCTCGGCATCGGGCTCCAGATCCAGATGCAGGCGCAAAACAGTTACTCATGGCTGTAAACCCTTTTCAAGTGAAGGGTTGCTCTTCAGGATCTCCCGTAAATCGTCATAGATGCCGATCCGTCGATCCTTGAACTCGTACTCATGTCACGCTTTATGTTAAGGCGGATTTGTTCCTCTCATTTTCTGATCTTCCATATCCTCATAGTCACCATGCCATAGGTCGAATGCCTCGCCCACTTTCCAGCTCTGAACGTCAGTGCGGCCATTCAGCCAAGCGGTAATCCTTTTCAGCCTGTCATCAGGAAGATCCCAGCGTCGGCCCAGTTCTAAGACAAAACTCAGCTTCTCAGCTGTTCCACCACCGCCACAGCAGCAGCCATTGGCTTCAATTGCCTCCTCGATAAAGGCGTCCAGGAATTCATCCAAGCCGTCTCTTAGGTTTCGGAAAATGAGGATTTTCCTGCCCCACTCGGTAAATTCGCCATAATACTTCTTCTTGCGAAGTCGTTTTTTCATGTTTGCCGACCTCTCGTCGGATAATGTTCGAAAAGACTGCTTGGGAGACTTTTCCTCGGGTGGGCCGGGGAAGAAAAAGAGTGCGATGGGCCGCTTGAATATCTGATAAACCAGTTTCTTTCAATTGGATGTAGGTGGGGCTGATTCGCCTCTTTCCCGGGCCGAGACGGCATCTATATCCTTTTTCATTTTGAGGGCAACATCTTCAAGCGACCAGCCGGCTGTCTCTCTCGCCCACGGCGGAACATCCGGGTTAACAGGAATATTTCGACCCATGATGTTGCCTCCATGTGCATTTGAACCAAAAAAGGAGATTAAGCTTTTTTGCCGCTTGGCGCAACGGAAAGATTTTCTGAGATTCTTTCGTTCATGCAGTCGCGTTTGACAGCGTAACTTATTGAATGAAAAATCCGTGTTCTGCACGACCGTCGCCTGGGACTATATCATATGGTTTTGTCAGATAAGGTCACAGATGGGAACGTTTTTCGGGCAATGTCGTTTTTTTGTCTTGTTTTTTCAAGAAGGTGCACAAAAATTGCGGAAAACAGGATATTTGGAGATCAATTTCAGTGGTCATAGCTCCGTTTCGGGAAGCTGGAGCTTCCCGGCAATGGGTTCCCAAGCCGGAACTTGGGAACCAAGTGAAAAGATGGCCGGTGAACTGTCTTCAATTTAAGTCGCATCTATTGTTGTTATAGGTTGTAACGTGTTCAGCCACGGCCGAATGTCCGGAACGGTCTATTCGTTGAATTTGGACGTAAACAGTAGCCCCTAAAACCGATGCGATGCGACGCAGCATACTCAAGGAATGCCCCTCATAAGATGGGGATTCCAGACGGCTGATTTGCTGTTGGGTTGTCCCCACTTTTTGCGCCAGTTCCTTTTGAGATAAGCCTGCTTCCTTGCGCAAGGCAGCCAATTTCACAGCCACTTCCCAGGCCTCGCCGGCCCTTTCGAAGCGTTCCTTAAACCCTGCATCTTTTATTTGTTCTTCAAGATAACTGTCAAAATTGGTTTTTCGTTTCATTGGTCAAACCTTTCATGCCAATCGCGTTTCCTCTCCAGCGCGACCTTCAGATCTCTTGTCGTAATGCTTTTTGCCTTGTTTCGAATCCCATGAACCATGATAATCTTCTTTCCTTTTACAAAGAAATAGAGCATACGGGAATTCAGTTTTCCCACATGTCTAAGCTCAAATAAACCATCGCCAATGGGCTTGGAAAGGGGCGGGATATGGTATCGCCTGTTTCGAAGCTTGGCTATCCCGGCCATCACAGCCGCGAAATCCCCGGGGTCGGATTCCTTTAACTCGTTTAAAAACCCCTTAAGCGGACACGCCCCGGAACGACTTTCGTAAAATTCTATGGCAAATTCCATTTGAAGTCAACATCAATATTGATGTGAAAGGGATTCCTTTACAACTGGGTTCCAAACCGACTCATCCTTCCAGTTGTCGGGCATTCCTTGTTCTGTTTTTCCGTCTTTGTTGGTTTCGCAAAAAAGATCGGTTTCTATTCTTGCCACGAATCAGTCTGGGGTCTGGGCAGCTGTCCTGCCATCATGGCCCTTATATATCGGTCGAAGCCGGTTTCATCGTCCTGTTCCAGTTCCCTTATTTTTTCTCGAAACTTTTCCATGAGGCTCTGGTTATTGAGCATATCCGATGGATGCAGATTGTAATATCCGGAACGCTGAAGCATTACGTAGGCCTTTTGATCCAGTTCGGGAAGGGAAAGAAAATCGTCCAGTTCTTCCAGCATGCGCAACCTGTCCGTGGCCAGAACGCCATCTATATGCATTAAGAGATTGAGACTGAAATCCGCGCAGCGGAAGTGGCTGGGCATGTCATCCAGGTGGGATAAAAGCAGACGAATCTCTTGAACGATTTCCAGATCGCCAAGAGGAATGTAACGGCCGTCGGAAGCCATTTTCTCCATGGGGGATCCGGGAGGGAGGGCGAAGGTTCGAACCCGGATGAAATCGGGTCGGATTTGGTTAAGCACTTTCGCGGTTTCCACCGCATGTTCACGGCTCAGGTCCCTGCCGCCTACTCCGGGCATGATGTATTCCGAAAGCGAGATTCCGGCCTCAACCACCCGCTTTCCCCCCGCAATCATATCCTCGGGGGTTTCGCCTTTCTTTATCATCTTCAAGACTCTTGCAGATCCGCTTTCAAGTCCCGTGTGAATCCTTGTCAATCCGGCTTCTCTGAGACGTTTCAGAGACTCCACGCTTTTTCTCTTCAGGCTCTTTGCCCGGGCGTAGGAGGTAATCCTTGTGATACCAGGGAATCTGTCCTTGAGGTGCTTGAGAATCTCTACCAGTTCGTCGGCCGGCACGATAAGGGAATCCGCGTCCTGCAGGAAGGCGGATGTAAAGCCGGAGGCATGGGCGCCGTGGTAACGAACCATTTCATCCAGATCTCTTTTGACCTCCGCTACCGTCCGCTTCGAAAACTTCGTCCCCTTGTAGGCCGGACAAAACAGACATCGGTTCCAGGGACAGTTTCTTGTGACGCGAACCAGTAGGCTGTTTGCCTCACTGGGCGGCCTGATAACACCTTGTTCAAACATGAGCAGCTTCACCAGCATCTGAAGTAAGCTTATTCAGCTGTTCAGCTTTCATCGACTCACCAGTTGGGCGCCCAGATCGAAGGCCTTCAGGTTTGCCCCCACTTTTTCGGCGGACATCATGCCGGAAATCACTCGGGAAAAATCGTCCCGATCGAATGGCAACACATGCATTCCGGCCAGGGCGCCCAACAGGATGATATTCCCCAGGATAGGGGCGCCAAGCTTGACCGCTTCGTCGGTGGCAGGAAGAATATACAATGCACGGCTGAAGGTCGTAAGCCACTGGCGCAGGTCAGCCTGTTCGGGATAATCCATTTCCCCGCAGATTACTCCAACCGGGTAAACCGGCCGGTCGTTGGTGATAACCAGGGTCTCCGGGTTGCCGTAGACGGACAATACCCGTAGCGCCTCGACGGGCTCCAGGGCAATGACAATATGGGCCATCCCTTTGGGGATCTGGGGAGACCAGGAGGATTGGGCGGAAATTCGCAGATGGCTCATGACCGAACCGCCCCGCTGTGTGGCGCCAAAGGTTTCTCCGACGGTAACATCCAGGCCTTTGTTGACCAGTGCATTACCCAAAACCTTGGAAGCCAGAACATTTCCCTGACCGCCGACGCCGGTGATGATCACGTTATAGGGATCCTGGGGTAGCTTTATTTCTTCCATATCATGCGGCCTCCTTCTTACTAATCGCTCCGGAGGGGCAGATGGACGCGCAAACCCCGCAACCGGCACACATTACCTCGTCTATCCTGGCCTTTTTCTCCTTCTTGTCCCAGACCAGACCCGGACAGCGAAAAGATCGGGTGCAGAGGCGATTGCAGCCGCAGGTTTCGCCCAGACAGATTTCCGAATTTACGGACATGCTAAACCGCTTCTTGGATTTTTTCTCGGGGCTCAGGGCGCAAATCTGTTTCAGGATGAGCACCTGCACGCCCTTCCCGTGCTCCAGCATATCCAAAAGGGTCGATCGGGTTTGGTCCAGGTCAAAGGGGTCACAGATTTTTACATCCGCCCCCATCCCCCGGCAAACTGAGGCAATGTCGATGGCGTGGGACGGCTTTCCCTCTGCGTCCCGGGTAAGACCGGGATGGGTCTGAAATCCGGTCATGGCCGTTCCGCTGTTGTCCAGGACCATCAGAATAATGTCCGACTGGTGGTGAATGGCGTTGGCAAGCGCAGGCATGACGGCATGAAAGAAAGTGGAGTCGCCGCACACGGAGAGAACCGGCTGTTTCAAACCGAATTTTCCAAGCTGTCCGAAGCCCGATGCCAGGCCGGTGCCCGATCCCATGGAGTGAAGCGTTTTGAGGGTTTCAAAACCCGCGGGATACATGCCCATGGAATAGCAGCCGATATCCCCGCATACAAAGCCTTTCCGGTCATCCATGATGAGGGCATTGTGAATGGACCAGAAAGAGGCGCGATGGGGACAACCGGGACAGAAGGTAACCATTCTGGGGGGAACGCCGGCAGCCGCGACTTCCTGAACGCCTCGGGTGTAATCTTCGGGTGGTGACGGGACTTTAACGCCAAGGATGCCTGAGAGCGCGGTGGCCACAAGATCGGGACTCAATTCGTGAACGGACGGCAGGGTGCCGTCCTTTTTACCGTGAAATTGTATGTATCCGACCCGTTCCCCGAATTCCGCGGCCAGGACCTTGATATTGTCCTCCAAAAAGGGCTGTAAATCTTCAACCACAAGGACCCGGTTGCAGGCGGTCAGATGTTTCTCTAAAAGGCGGGGAGGAAGGGGCCAGGTGGTTGCAAGCTTCAATATTCCCACCCGATGGCCGACCCCCAAAAGATGAACGGCCTCTTTACAGTATAAATGACAGGCCGAGCTGGTGATGATCAGCAGTTCGGGACGTTCAGGACCTGTGTAGGTGTTAAAGGGAGAACGTTCAAAGATTTCGGTGTCTTTTTAAGCTTTTCCTGCTGACGGGCATGCATGAAGATGATGGTGGTAGGCATGGTGGATACAGGGCCTTCCATCTGACCCGTCGCGGGCCCTTCGTAGTTGAACCGTGCCCGAGGAAGGTTTTCCGGAAGTTCACCGAGTACCACCCTGCCGCTTGCGTGGGACATGCGGGTAACGCTTCGCACCATCACCACATTGCGTATTTCTTCTGAGAGTTCGAACGCCCATTTGGTGAGGTCCTTTGCTTCCTGGAAGTCACCCGGCTCCAACAGGGGAAATTCCATCATGCGGGCGTATTGCCGCGAGTCGCCCTCATTGGTGCTGGACAGCGCCCCCGGATCTTCACAGGAGACCAGCACCATGCCGCCTCTGGTGCCGTACTGCGCCAGATGCAACAGAAAGTCGGCCGCCACGTTGACGCCCACCTGTTTCATGGTGGCCATGGATCGGAGTTCGCTGAAACTTGCGGCCGCCGCCACCTCCAGGGCCACCTTTTCGTTGACCGACCATTCCACGTAGAGGTCGCACTCCTTTGAAACCTTGGCCAGGTTTTCTATAATCTCCGAGGAGGGCGTTCCCGGGTAGCCCGCCGCCACCCTCACGCCCGCTTCCAGGGCGCCTCGGGCGATGGCTTCATTCCCTTGCAGCAGCAAACTTTCACCGGGCCTGCCTTGGGTTATTGTAAGCATATTTTCCTCCGGTATACTAAATTCGATTTCAGGTGTCAGGTTTCAGGTGTCAGCGGGGCATCAGCTGAGCGCCGAAGACGTTGGGCCGCATCCGAAATTTGAAGATTGCCGCTTGCCCGATCGTCCTCAGATCGTTACTAAGACCGAGCTCAGGCCGTCCGGTTTTTGTTTTCCTACTACAGCTAAAACCCGAAACCTGAAACCTCGCATCAACTGAATGTATTACGCCTCAAGTATGGAATCGGCCACATCCCGCGGAACACGAAGCAGTGCCCGCACGTTGCCATCCGATGGATTCAACAATCCTCTCTCTTTCAACCTCAGGAATGCACGCTGTTTTTTGTTCCCGGCGGCTTGCTCAAGATGCTTCAGATTTATCTCGGGCATAGGCTCCGTGATCAGCAAACCGGCCTCCACGGCTCCAGCCACCAATGCGATCCCTTTTTGGCTTCGCACCAGCAGGGTATTCCAACCGGGTCTTCCCTCAAACATGCCCACCGACAGATCGGCCCATTCCGAGGTCATGTCCGGGCAAAGGCCACAGGTTTCCGGGATAAAGGGCCGGATCTCGTCCAGGGGAATTTCCACCCGTTCGTCTCCCAGGTCCACAACCAGAACATTGGCCGGCGGAGGCGGTATATCCATCCCTTTGATGCGAGATGTGTCCATCCGTTCGGCTAAAAAAGAATGAAGCAGTCTCTGGTCCAGACTCCAGTTGCAGAAAAGTCCGATGGTCAAGGAAACGCGATCCGCGAAATCCTCACGGGCCAGGGGGTTTGTACGCCATTTGGCCACGGCGGTCATCTGGCAGGGCGTGCCCACCACCCCTAAAGGAGTCGCGCTTTTCCGCTATGGCTTGATTCAATGCGGCAAGTGTGGGGGCTGCGGTGAATTTGGAGGTGGTACAACCCAGGATTTCTTCGCGGTTGGACGCAATGCAGGGTGTGGGCCCTTTTTCGTCGCTGCCTGTGAGAACCGCTGCCTTAATCAGGCCCTGCTCCAGGGCATGAATGAGAAGGGCCGAAACGGTACCACCACCCTGAAAAGTACCCACATCCATCCTGGCGCCGGCCTTTGCGGCCAGGGCTTGTCTGAAATTCCCGAGGGGACTTCCTTCATAAGGTTTTTGCAGATGATATCTGCTGATTTCATCCAGATCCACCTCGACTTTGGGGCAGGCGGCGAAACACCGACCCTGTGTCAGTGAGCAGGTAAAGATCTGGACCGTTTTCCCTTTGTGGTTGAGAAAATAGGGACAAAGACCGACGCAAGCGCCGCATCCTATACAAAGGCCGCCCTTCTGGACGTCTTCCACCAACTCCGTTGGGCCGAATACATTCATAGGTTCAACTCCGTTTATTCAGTTTCCATTCGAATATTTCTTATTGCCATGCCCCTGATAAAGCCATATCTTGAGAACAGAGTTCCACCGGTTGCGGCTACGCTGTCATCGCAACAGGGGCCTGGGCAGAAAAAACGCTGTCTGCGAATAACGACTAACAATACCACATATGCCGGGATAATCAAAACAAAAGGATCTACCGGGGGTATTAGAAGAGGAGAAATGATGCGCTCAAGCGCCGCCAATATTTCAACAGACCTTCGCGGAATAGGGAGTTTAACGATTCAGGCCGTTACGGGCATTACGGATATGGTGGAAACCCTGCACCACACCATAACCTCTTCTTCACGGACGTCCGGAACATTTGAATCCTATCGAACGAGGGGTGTCACGGGAATGGTCTACCGGAACATCCGCACGGTTACCGGATTGGTGGGGGCCGGAATCGATGTTGTCTTCGACCGACTCAGTCTGGTGATGGGAGAGAAGGAGTCATCCCCCGCTCGTGAGGCGGTTCTTTCAATACTAAACGGCGTCCTGGGCGATCATCTGGTTGCCGCGAACAATCCCCTTGCCATTCCCATGGAGTTTCGTCGTGACGGAAAACCTTTAAATACCCAAGCCCTTCTTGAGGCGATCGGGCAGTCCGATGGCAGACTTGTAATCCTGGTGCACGGGTCCTGCATGAACGATCTGCAGTGGAACAGGGGAGGGCACGACCACGGCGCAGCCTTGGCCAGGGACCTGGGATTTGCGCCGGTTTATGTCCGTTATAACAGCGGGCTTCACATTTCTGAAAACGGCAGAATGTTTTCCGATCTCCTTGAATCAATCACCATTCAATCGCCTCGACCGTTAACGATTTACATCATTGCCCACAGCATGGGAGGGCTTGTTTCGCGGAGCGCTTTTCATTACGGGAGGGTGTCGGGACACACCTGGCCGAATTCTCTTCGAAAGCTCGTATTCCTGGGTACTCCCCATCACGGGGCGCCGTTGGAGAGAGGCGGCAATTGGATCGATAACGTCATGGGTATAAGCCGGTATAGCGCTCCTTTTTCCCGTTTGGGAAAGATCAGGAGCTGCGGCATTACCGATCTGCGTTACGGCAATGTGGTGGACGAAGACTGGAAAGGACGCGACAGATTCGAGCTTTCAGGGGACCGGCGGACCCCCGTACCTCTGCCCGAGGGTGTGCACTGTTATTGCATAGCCGCAACCAGAGGCAAAAGAGCCGGCAGGTTTGGTGATGATCTTATGGGGGATGGCCTCGTGACCGTGAGCAGCGCTTTGGGTCGACACAGGAATGCTCAGTGGAACCTGGCGTTTCCGGAAACCCATCAATGGATCGGACGCAATATGAGCCACCTGGATCTCCTCAATCATCCGGAAGTCTATGCAAAAATCAAAACCTGGTTGGAAACTTGAGGGTTGGCGGAGATTTATTCAAGATGCAGCACCAAAAAAGACCTCGTGATTCCATTACTGCCGGGGTTCTTGATTAAGATACCGAATATCAACCGGCTGAAGCGCTTTTGTCGAAAACTTCTTTCGCGATTGTCAACCCCTCGATACAGACCGGCATCCCGCCATACGTGGACATCTGAAGGATCACTTCCGCCACCTCCTTCTTGGTGGCCCCGGCGCGAACGGCCGCGATGATGTGACTTTTCAGCTCATTGGTGCGATTCAGGACACACAACGCGGCTACGGCGCACAGTTCGCGCTCCCTCTGTGTCAGCGTATCCCGCGCATAGAGATTTCCGAATACGTGGTTGATGAATGCGGCCGGGATCTCGAAGTAGCCGAACAGTTCATTCAATAACCGGGTCCGGGTGCGGCCAACGAGTTTCTCGGATACGGCTGCCGGGTCGTCCCCCGGCCGGATATCGGAAGCAATTGCCATGTTCTTCTCCTTGGTTTTGATGAATTTATGAAAAAGCAAAATCTCGCGCAAAGACGCGACGCTCGCAAAGATAGATACAATAAGGCAGTTCTTCAATGCCCCTTTCAAACAGGATCAAATGCCTTGATCTCCTCAAGGTAATCAAGCAACTTCAGGTACCGTTGATCTCTTGTTTTCAGGATCTCCGCTTCGCTCCGTCCCCCGTAGTCATAGATGCCTTTCGATGTTTTGGCGCCCAGATGCCCCATGTCCACCATCTCTTTGACGAGGGGGCTGACGGATTTGCCGGCTTTCATGATGTGATAAATGAGATCCAGCCCGGCAAAGTCGTTTGTTTGTACCACTCCCACCACGGGGAGACGGATTCCAAGGGTCAATTTGACCGCCCGATCGATCTCCTCCGGTGTTGCCCACCCTTTTTCCAACATCTCCCATACCGTCTTTGAAATGCTGTGCTGAATCCGGTTGACAATAAAGGACGGCACAAATTCTTTCATGATCACCGTCCGCTTGCCAAGCCGTTTCATCAGGTTTGCGGTGAATTGAACCGTTTCCGGTGAGGTCTCCGGACCCGGAACCACCTCCACCAGGGGTATGATGTGGGGCGGCACAAACCAGTGGGCCACCACCAGGCGCTCGGGTCGGGTGACCCGGGCAATGCTAAAAACGTCCAGCGAGGATGTGTTGCTTGCGATCACCGTCTCCGGAGGACAACATTGATCCAGCTGCGAAAAAACCTCCCGTTTGATATCCGGGATCTCGGACACCGCCTCCACCGCGAAATCTGCTCCTTTTGCCCCCCGGGCCAGATCCGTAAACGGATGAATGCGGGCAAGGACTTTCGGGATGTCGCCCCTGGAGATCCTTTTGAACCCCGCCAACGTCTCAAGATCGGCAGGTATCAGGCCCATGGCGCGGTCGAGGACCGCCTGATCCAGATCCACCAGGTTCACCTCGATCCCGGCCCGGGCGAAAACATGGGCCATGGAATGCCCCATGACGCCAGCGCCCACTACCACCGTACGCTTGACATCGTTGTGATCCATCGTCTACCTCCCAAGCCCCAGAATCTTCCTGGCCTCGTCGGGTGTTGCGGGCTCCATGGAGAACTCACGGAGAATACGGGCCATCTTTTCCACCAGTTCCGCATTGGATTTCGCCAACTCCCCTCGGGACAGATACAGATTGTCCTCCAGGCCGACACGGCAGTTTCCTCCCATGAGAGCGGCCGTTGTGCAGATGGGAAACTCCATCCGTCCGGCGCCAAAGGCCGACCACTGATACTGGTTTTCCCCGAAGAGACGATCGGCGGTCTCCTTCAAGTGGAGAAGGTCGTGGAAGGTCGGCTGTATCCCGCCCAGGATCCCCATGACAAACTGCAGAAACAGAGGGGGTTCCAGAAACCCCTCGGACAGGAGAAACTTGGCGTTATAGAGATGCCCCACGTCATATATCTCCAACTCCGGTTTGGTCCCATTATCCCGCATGATGCCGCAGATCTTCTCCAAATCGGCAAATGTATTCTGAAAGATGTTGGCTTTGCTGCCCTCCAGGAACGGTTTTTCCCAATCGTACTTCCACTCTTTATACCGCTTGATTACCGGAAACAGCGCAAAGTTGATGGACCCCATGTTGAAGGATGCCAATTCAGGCTTGAATTCCGGGACCGGGGCCGCCCGCTGTTCCACGGTCATGCCGGCGCCTCCGCCGGTGGTGATGCAGATGATGACATCCGATTCCGATCGGATCTTCCCGACGATCTCACGAAAGAGATCCAGATCGGGGCTGGGCATCCCGTTCTCGGGATTCCGGGCGTGGACGTGCACGGTCGCTGCGCCTGCGCGGGCCGCCTCAACGGCCTGTCCGGCGATATCCTCCGGAGTAATGGGGAGATAGGGCGACATGGTGGGGGTATGGATGGAACCCGTAATTGCCGCACTTATGATTACCTTTCTGGACATGTTTGCATTCCTCCTTTGATGATTTTATGGAAGTCCCGCTCTTCCGCTCCTACTATTGACATGCGACAATACTCTCTACGGATTCGCCGATTATCTCTTCGATCTGCGTCATGAATAGTCTTGCAGATTTCTGCGCGCGATCAAGTCCGTTCAAGAAGGGTGAATTTCCGCCATTGCGCTCACGCAATGACGAGAACCTGCGGTCTAAGGTGGTAGGCTGGTCATACTCTATCAAGTAATCGACGAGCGGTACGAGCTTTTCCTCTATAGTGCGTGGGACAAAGTCACGAGCGGGCAGGCCCAACTTCGAGGCCTCCGCGGCATTAAGACCGAAAAGAATGTGTGACGCACAAACGTAGGCTTCATTTTGAAACCTCAACATCGACAGGAGTTTATAGCCCTCGACACCATGAAGAAATGGGTCATGTGTTCTGTATCTCCCGATGTCATGAAGCAAAGCCGCAGACCAAAGAAAAGAATGGTCAATCGGACGGTTCTTCGCCAAAACATCACCAACCCTCGCAGCCGCTTCGGCCACTGCAAAACAGTGCTTAGTCCAGCCAGCCTCCCGACCGTACTCGGCTAAGATCCTTATAGATTCTTTTCGTGTTAGCATCTTTGGGCTTTTCTTCTTGGTTATTCCCAACGGGGGGAACAGGGGACGTCCATCATTAAGTAATTAACTTAATCTCTGAGTCTATAATTGTTTTCTTTTGCGATTCGCTCGCCCCTTGGCACTGCATATCCCACCCCTTGACCAGTCATACCAAGAAGTCTCGCCAAATCTGCCAATGGATATCCGAGCTCCACAACCGCCCAGTAACAATACAACCCCCTCGCTTCCGCCCTTGTTTTCTGGCGGCTCTTTGAATATATTTCATCCGGTTCTACACCAAAAAGCACGCAAACTTTCTGCCCTATTGTATCAAGATTATATCCTTTGCTTTTCAGCTCATAGAAACGTTCAAATTTCTCTTCTGCCCCTGCAAGTACCTCCATCACAAAGCCGCTATCTCCCAATATTCGATGATCACCCTTCATTCTATCCTGGCCGCTAAAACGAGCATTCTTTACAGCCCGCCATCCTCCGACACTCCGTATCAATCCACCGCCTACAAGCTCCGGTCGCCTCCCCTGTTCAATCCCCGATTCAACATATTGAAGGTAGCGTTTTCGGACTTCGCGAAGCGATTTACCAAAAAAAACAATACACTAACCACCTCGTCATTGTATAATAACTGGTTTAATAAAATAGTTCCAAATCTGGGACTGCGCAAATATCTGGATCAACTAGTTCGCAGGCAGAAGTTTCAGGGTCATTGGCAAGTTCTTTCCCGAGAGGTAATGCATGGGGACCTGGTCTCCAGCGGCCCAGATTTCGGCCAGGTCACCGTAAAAAGGACTCAGGTAATGTCCGGATTGCCCCGGAGGACTGATGATGGTCGATCGTTCTGGGTTAGAGAAATCAACCATCATGCGGATGACACCGCCTGAACTCATGTCAAACGGTTTTGCGGAATCCCAGAACCCCGAGTTGATGGTATGATGCGATCCGTGTGTCGGGATAGATTCCAGATTCAGGAAAAAAAGTTTGCCGCCCAGCGTGTGGTTAAACGCCATTTTATGCACCTTACCCCATTGCCAGTCATCTGTGTTCTCCCCTAGTTTTTCTGTAAGATACTGAATGGCCTCCGACATGCTCCTCCTGATCATATCATCTCTGTTTTCTTTGATTTCAGTTGTGGAAATATCATCGTAAAACAGGTGATTGGAATCGTTTATGATTCGGGTCATCACCAGGTCAGGAACATAGTAAAGGTATTCTCTGCCCAAATCCTTTTCCCATAACTCCTCTCCAAGCTCGTCTTTCAGGGTGTTCCCCATCATCAGATAGTAGAAATAGTTAAAAAGGGTAGCAGCCGAGCTGCTTTGTTCAATTTTGTAATTCCAGCCGCGGAACAGGTTCTGACAGACGTCCAGATTTTTTCCTTTGTTGCAGGCGGACAGGATTTTGGGAACCCATCTCTGCGCAACCATTGAAACCGTATCCAGCTGCATGCGCTTCAATTCCTCGAATGTGACTTTCTGCTTTGGACGGGTCTCCATAATCTGCTGGAAACGCAGTGCTCTTTCAAACAGATAATAATGGGTCAGGTGGTAGGAGACGTTTCCAGGGTCATTGTTAAATGAGGCAACATACCCGGATTCAGGATTGAAATCAAAGGGTAACGCCTCATAAGGAACAAACCCCTGCCAGTCATACTCACCCGTCCAGCCTGGTGCGGGAAGGCAGCCGTCTCCCTTTTTCCTTACAGGCGGGGCTGCTGTAAACTGCCAGCCGATGTTTCCTTCTTTATCCGCATACCCGATATTTAAGTTGATGGTCCTTACATGGGATAGTGCCTTCCTGAATTCATCAAAACTGTTTGCCTTAACCAGCTTTATCAACCCGTCAATGTCCAGGTTGGGAAGATCGAGAGCAGCCCATTGCATAGCACAGTTTTCCGGTGCCCCGGGAAGGACATCAGAGATCATCGGGCCGTGTCTTGTTGTGCGGATCTTCAGCTTTTCCGTTCTAAACCCTTTTTTGACTTTGATCCTGATTTCTTCCTCCATGATTTTAAAATCACGATATCCATCTTCTGTCAGGTATTGATCGGGATTTTTTGGGTTGATCTTCTCAATGAAGTAGTCCATCTCATCCCCCCTTCCATTCACAGCACTGAAGGATAGGAATCCGTTATACCCGAGTGGACCGAGACTGGGAACACCTGGCAGCACGCCGCCTATGGCATCTACATCTCCGCCTTTGAGATGCATGATGTAAAAAAGTCCAGGCAGTGTCGGGGCCAGGTCAGGACTTCCGGCAAACATCGCCTGGCCCGTATCTGTCATACTCCCCGCAAACAGCATCCAGTTGCTGGCCGCGATATCCAGAGGAAATGGAAAATCATCAGCAAAGCCGATTTTCCCGGCAACGGGTGCATGAGTTTCCGGTGGGGGATTGGTTTGGCCGCCACTCCCGGCTGCTTTTCCGTTCGCTGCCAGGACAGGTGCAAAATCGGGATAGGCAGGGATGATCTGTTTAAGGATATCATCACCGGCTTTTTCCCTGATTTTATGCAAAACCAGATCGATCTTTTTGGACCGGGTCAGGCTGTAAGACATCAATAATGCGACAACAATAGAATCTTCAGGTACCCATAACTGGGGCGTCACACCAAGAATAGCATACTCCCTGGGGAGGTGATCTGCTGTTTGAATGTAAGTGTTCACACCCTTGGCAAAAGCCTGCAGGGCATCTTTGGTTTCCTCCAGTAATAAAGGGTAGCTGAGCTTTGCTTTTTTGTAAAAACCGACTGTTTTCAGGAAACGATCCTTCTCAATCGTCCGCTCTCCAAAAAGCGTGCACAGTTCACCACGGCCTGCCAGGCGGGTCATATCCATCTGAAACAGCCGCTCCCTTGCAATAATGTATCCCTGGGCAAAATAAAGATCGGTTTCGTTTTGGGCGTAGATATGGGGAATTCCGTGCTCGTCCGTCTTAACCTCAACCTGTTCGGTCAGGCCAGCCAGAGTTTCTGTGCCGCTGTAATCAGGCACTGCAGATCTGAAAAAATATTGAAAAGCAATTACCAAGGTCAGTCCAAGTACTATAATTGTGCCGATACCCATTTTTATGATTTTCATAGTTTTTCCTTACAGGTTCATTTCAAATGTTCTGTTTCAATTCTTAAAAGTATGTTCAGCCAGTTGTAATGCTTTTTTTGCATCCTGAAGATTTTCTGATTTCAGCCTTGGCCAGGAGATGCGAAATGTCAGCAAGGATTCCGGTTAAGGAAAACTCCAACGGTCCAAGGACTTTTATACAGGCCCATCCGGCGTCTGACTTTTCTGAATTTAAAAATACGGAAGAAGGACAGACAGCTGATAACTCTTCATCAGTCTTGCTGATGCTATAGAATTGGCCCTGGTATACTTGATTTGGGATTTCACTTTTCGGAGAGGGTCCTGGGGTCAAATCTGCTCTTGACTCACCTCCCACTTTACCCTTAGTTGTTAATTCACTCCCGTTAAATCCAAGCTGATTTTCAGTAAAAGAAAAAATTATCGTCTTTTGTAACTTCTTTTCATGAAGGTGAGTCAAGAGCAGACTTGACCCCATCCCTCTCGTCGCTGTTGTTGGAAACTCGGATAGCTCCCAACATAGTGCCGATCTCATCAGGTTTAATGTATTGGGTCATTTTTTTGTTTATGCGCCCTTTTAGAATCGCATTTTCAACATCCTTACGTTCGAGATCATCATCTACCATTTCTTCCTCAGCATGGGAAAACACATAGTAATTCCGATCCATGATACTCTGTTGGATCTTCTGCAAAGTTGTCATGATTTATGGTTTCCAATTGTTTTGAGGGGCATCCAGTGATTGTATGATTTTTCTGTTTATTCTTCATCCAAAAAAAGACTGACAAAAAATACCTGGCTTTTTATCATTACTCTATATGTTTAGCGTCTAAATATGCATGATAAACAGAACGGTTTTTGATTCCGTATGAAACAGAAGGGCAAGCAAATTACCTCCCTTATGACAAGAGGCCAAAAGTCCCGTCGATCACTGAGTTCTCCTCTATTTTCGCTTTTTTACAAAGGACAGGAAGGATTCCCTGCCGTTTTCGGCAAGGAATACGTGTTTTTAATTACAAACGGAAAGATATGTCAAGGCTTTTCCAGAGTCTGGCAGGTCATGTCTGATACAACCGGAAAGTGGCGCACGTTGAGGGGAGTTTTGTATGGAAAGGATAATTCTTGCAAGCAGTAACGCGCCGAAAGAAAGACGAAAAAATAGGTGGAAAGATACTGTGAGGGCATGGTACAAATTATCGGTATTTGGCCGCATGGGCCTGGAAATGACGTGGATTCGTAATGGAGATCTTTAAAGGATATTAGAAAGGAGTAAGGAAGATGAGTAGTGGTGTAGAGAAAACTGTTTTTTATTTTGAAAAGAAAGGGGCAGTGAATACGGAAAAGACTCTGGAGATTGCTCTTTCACGTGCAGCGGAGGCAAACATCAAGAAGATCGTGGTGGCCTCGTCCACCGGGGAAACGGCCTTGAAACTGCACGGGATGGCGGGCGATTCCGTAAAAATTATTGCGGTCACCTACAATGCGGGCAGCCGGTTTCAAGCGCAGGTGGAAGCGTTCAACAAGAACCATGAAGCTCTGCTCCAGAAAGGGATTTTTGTGGTCCGTGGGCTTCATGCCTTCAGCGGAGTGGAGAAAGGCTTCTCAGAGCATTACAAGACCAATCTCCTGCCTCTGAACGTGGTTGCCGATACCCTCCGAATGTTCTCCCAAGGCGTCAAGGTATGCGTGGAGATCGCCATCATGGCGGCGGAGCACGGCTTTGTCACGCCGGAGGAAGAGATCGTTGCCATTGGGGGCTCCGGTCATGGCGCGGACACGGCACTCATCATGAAACCGGTTTTTGCGGCCGATCTGTTTAAGGCCAAGGTCAGAGCGCTGCTCTGCATGCCCGCTTAGAACCATTTCCGGCGGTTCATGATGCGCTCGGATGCTGTTAGCTTCTACCCTTTTTTCAGTATGGCGGCGATGCGATTTCGATAGGCAAGGCTCCCGTCATCGGTCGCGATCAAATCGATCTGGTCTGGGGCGGTTACCCCCAGACCGATCTCGCCGGCCCTTGCGATCTGTTCCTGATCAAAGATCTTTTTATTCATAATCTGATCGTTGCTGCCTAGAGACTTTCAGGATAGCGACTCCCACTGCATCGATGGCCACGCGATCTGTTGAGGCGATAAACACGTTGCCCTTTGCCATTGTGCCGGTTGCCGGGCCCCCGTCCACAAATGCATCGATGCCGTCCAGTACGATCAGAGCGGGGTGAAAAGGCTGGTTTATTTCAGCGATCAGTTTGCGTTGGTGCGGTGAGCCGTGCAGTTCACTCATGTAGGCATACCCGTGCCGGGTGGTGGGAACGACCCCCACGTGGAGCTTGAGCGACAAGGTGAAAACGCCGCCGAACTGATGCGTTTTGAGGCAACAGGTGGAGATCAGGCATTCGGACTCGATAATGGGACGGGCAATGCGAAAACCGTTCTTCCAATGGGAACCTTCGGGCTTGAATTCCAGCCAGTCCCTGTCGCCTAACGCATCAAAATCGATAATTTTGACGTCCAGTTCCTCCATGAGGGGGGGAATTCCCTTCTTTTCCATCACGTTGCGTGTGAGCGGATAACTGCGTTCTCCCACACTGATCGATTTGGCGCCCATCTTCCAGATTTCCTGCACCAGTGCAATCAGCGTGTCATTGTGGGTTGACCCGGGGGTGGCGTCGGAGGTGTTAAAATTGGGTTTGATCAGGACGTCTTTGTTTTTTACCGGGTTTATCCCCAGCGCTTTAATGGAAGAGGACACTCCTGTCTTGCGATTATCCGTACTGACCAGCGACACTTGCGTAAGGGTATTCACCATGGGTAAACCTCCCTGCCTTGCACACCAATAAGATTCTTTGCTTACTTACCAGAGGTCACGATGCGGTCTGGACCCGGCGCCCAAAAGAGGGATGTGATCAAGAGCTTGCTTTTCCGGCATTCAACGAAGCCTTCCATGCATCAATCCCCGCTTGTGACACCACTTCGTCCTGGTCCGCGGTTCCGGAACTGCAACCGATGCCGCCCACGATTTGATCGTCCGCAAAAATAGGCAACCCACCTGCAAAGATCATAAACCGCCCCTGGTTACTGGTATGAATTCCAAACGAGGCGCCGCCGGGACCGCTGGTTTCCCCATAGGCACGGGTGGATTTCCGGGCAGCCGCGGCAGTGAAGGCCTTGTTGATGGAGATATCGATACTGGTGATGCGCCCGTTGTCCATGCGGTGAAACATCAACAGATTGCCGCCGTCGTCCACGATGGCGATATCCATATCCACACCGATTTCAACAGCCTTTTTCTCCGCCGCATCCATCATGATGCGGGTATCGCTCTGGGTGAGTCTGGGAACTGTTTTCATTTTCGACCTCCAAAAGAGAATGAATAAAGGAACTGAGAATATTTTCAGTCGTAAATGTCTATGTCCGGATAAAGTCTCTTTGCACAGTCCGGACAGATGCCGTGGCTGAAATCCGCCTCCGAATGCTTCCGGATGTAGGCCTCAATCTGATTCCAATAACCCTTATCATTGCGAATCTTCTTGCAGGAGGCACAAATGGGAATAATGCCGCGGAGGGACTTTATTTCCTCGCGAGCATTCTTCAGCTCAATGTGGGTTCTGATTCGCGCCAGCAGTTCGGGCGTTTTGAAGGGTTTGGTGATGTAATCCACGCCACCCACGTCAAAACCGTGAACGATATCATCCGTTTCCGTTCGAGCCGTGACGAGAATAACAGGAATTTGTTTTAAACCATTCTGTGCTTTAATCTTTTGACAGATTTCAAATCCGTCCATGTCCGGCATTGTGACGTCCAGCAGAAGGATGTCGACGGTTTCCCTGAAAAGCATTTGAAGTGCCGCAGGGCCATCAATTGCGGAAAGAACATTGTAGCCTTCCAGCAATTCGGACAGGATGTCTATATTCTCTGCACTGTCGTCAACAACCAGGATGGCCCCTTGCTTGCTCATACCGTATTTCCTCAATCACAGGCTCGCATCAACTGTGTGGCATTTCAAGGCGGGGTTCTTTTCCGAATTCGAAAAAAGAAATAATCATTCCCGTGTGTGAAAGCATACGAGAATATTTTGAAAACCTCAAGCCGATTTTGTCACGGCGATTTTGTTCTACCATCCAAGCCATTAAATTTGAGGTCGCGGAGGGGAATGTGATTTCATCTCCAACCCAACAACCCACCGAATATTCACTGGATGAGTTGTTGGCTCGATGCAATGCGGATACCATGGAATTGGATGATGAAGACAGAAAATGGTTGAATGAGACACCGGTGGGTAGAGAAGTCCCGTGAAAATGGCAACCTCAAAACATGTCCAACAAAGGACCGGGGGGGCTGGTGGAAACAACCTGGCTGTTTTGCCCCCCGGCCGAGCACGGCGGGGGAGAGCGGATGATCTAGTCTTTGTTGAAGATCTTGTTGAAGAAGCCCCGGACCTCTTCACGCACTTCTTCCACCGTGGCGCTTTTCGACTCATCGGCTGCGGCGTCGCCGATTTCCTTGGCCGTACCCTTCGCGGCATCGGACACGGCATTGCTGTCTTCACCGTCCGATGCGGCATCCTGCGGTCTTTCGGGAACCCCATTCATGGCTACGCCGTCAGGCAATTCGAAATAGGCATCATCCATCGCCTCTTTCTTGACGGACACCAGCTCAAGATCGTTGTCCACCCGGAGAATCCCTCCGTATCCGGATTGATAGGCCTGCTTGGCGGCCGCGTCCAATTGTCGGGAAAGCTCGGGTCCGGCGATGCGGCCCATGGCCGAGGCAAATGACATCCAGGCCTCGTTGATGCGTACGATATCTTTTGACTTGCTGAATACGACTTCGCCCTTGTCCACGATTTTGCCTGCCCCATCCCGTGTTTCCACGGTGTAGACGGCGCCTTTGTAGCCTGCGACGGTTTCACTACGCCCCGTCTTGGTGTAGGTGGTCTTCATGTCGCCATGTGAGGCGGCGCCTCCTCCTCCGAACATCTTCATTAACCCCGACATCTGGTCCATGTCCATGGCAGTCCACTGCCCGTCTTCTTTTGTCACCACGTAGACCTTCTTACCGGTCAGCAGCATATAATTGTTCGGCGCCGAGTCCATACGGATGAGTGTTGCATCCCGAACAGCCAGGGTCATTGCGCCGCCGCCCGCTTCCTTCCAGGTTGATACCAGATCCCCCGCCATGGCGGTGGTGCACCACGTTGTCAAAACCAGCAAAACAAGCAAAAACCGTTTCATAACCATCCTCCTTCGATCTTGGAGATGCCCCGCCGCGTGCGTCGGGAGAATCTTCCAATGGTTTCATCCTGCCGACGCCGCCCACGGTCACGCCGCACCCCAACACTTCACAACGATCGCTGCAGCGAACATGCAATGTTATGGCGGGGCCCCAGGCCCCTCCTTTTTCGGGGCGGAATGTAGAGGAAACGGATGTGCATGTCAAGGAAAATGGAGCGGCGGGGTCCATGGCGCGGATGGTAAAAACTCAAAAGTCTTCCTGGGTGAACGGTTCCGGATTCAAACCTACAGGCAGATGAGGAGGCCGAAACCCAGGGCGAGCAGGCATGTGACGATCATTATCGGCATCACGAACGACTCCATGAGTGCAAGGTCCTCATCGAGGCCTTTTTCTTCGGGTTTTTTTCCAAACCTTGCTCCCTCCTCTGATCCCAAATATCGTTCGCTGGTCAAGGATGGTTACAGAAGAAATGATTTTCTTTTGGACAGGGAATGATGAGAGAAGCCGGCAAAAAAAATGTAACCATTTGGGAATTCCGCGCTATGAAAGAAACATAGCAAAGGGAGTCGCGGAAATGGAAAAAATAAATGAAATATGGAGGGCCATTCTGGTTCTGAGTACGCTGTGCTCGGCTAAAGGCAAGGGTCAGTAACCAAGGCTATAAAGGAGAAGAAACGGCGAATGGAACCACATGATGATATGGTAGGGAAACAGCTTGTTGAGGATAAGAAAATCCTCGCGATCGACGATGATTGTTTGGTCGGCCTTACAACGCAATGTCTCCTTGAACAATACGGGTATCTGGTGGATTTCAAAAACGACCCGATAGAAGCTTTGGGTAATTTTCTACGGGATCCGCGCAGCTTTGACTTGGTTGTCACCGATATGAACATGCCAATAATGACGGGGCAGGAGTTGGCAATCGAGATAAGGAAGATTCGGGGCGATATCCCGGTCATGATGGTAACCGGATCCAACATCAAGTTTTCCGAAGAAGAGATCACACAAATAGGCCTCGGGGCACTGGTCATAAAACCCGTGACACCGAATGAATTTAAAGAGGCTGTTCACAGGGCGCTTTTACCTTTCGGGCATCTTGAATAGCATACATTATCTCATCGCAATAGCTGGGGAAGGAACAATGATACCGCGGGAAAGGCGATCAATGTGAAAAGACGTGCGAAGTCGGCTAACAGAAAAGGAAAGATTCCCCTGAAGATGGTCGAAAGCGGCACATCGTCGGCGATGCCTTTCATGATGTAGACATTGATTCCGACCGGAGGGGTAATCATGCCGATCTCGGAGATGACCACGACAATGATCCCGAACCAGATCAGATCAAAACCGAGGGTTTCCACCACGGGCGCAAAAATGGGAACCGTGATGAAAACCAGCGGCAGGGTGCCCATGATGCAACCCAGCCCGAAACAGATCAGGACGATGGCGCCGATGATGGCCATGGGGGATATGGGAAGACTGGTGGCATAATTGGCCAAATCCATGGGAAGCTGGGTGGAGGTGAGAAAATACCCGTAAATGGCTGTACCGATGACGATCAGAAACACCATGGAGGTGGTCCGGCCCGTGGCCAGCAGGGCGCTGAACAGGTTCTTTCCGGTGATCCTCCGGCGGATGAGGCCAAATACCAATGCGCCCGTGGCCCCGATGGCGCCGGCTTCGGTAGGCGTAAATAGACCCCCGTAAATCCCTCCCATAATCAGCGCAAACAGGCACAACACCTCCCAGGTATCCCTCAGGGATTTCACCCGCTCCCGCAGGGGGAACCGGGGACCCGCGGGTCCCACTTCGGGGTTTATCCTTGTCCAGATCATTATGGCGATGATGTAATAGACCAAAGAAAGCAATCCGGGGATAATGCCCGCGAAAAATAGCTCCGCAATGGAAACCTCCGTCAATATGCCATAGATGATCAGCACCACGCTGGGCGGAATCAGGATGCCGATGGTGCCGCCCGCGGCAATGGAGCCGGTGGCCAGGGTATCGGCGTATTTGTACCGTTTCATTTCAGGCAGAGACACGGCCCCCATGGTGGCGGCGGTGGCCAGGGATGATCCGCTGACGGCGGAAAAGGCGCCGCAGGCCAGCACCGTGGCCATGGAAAGACCGCCCCGGAATCGACCCACCCACTTGTAGGCCGCCTGATAGAGTTTTTCGCTCAATCCCGATTGAAAACACAATTCACCCATGAGGATAAAAAAGGGGATCACGCAGAGGGAATAGGAGGCGGTCATGGCGTAGGGAACAGTTCTTAAAAGACCCAGGCCGGAATCGGGGCCGAACAAAAAGGCCATCCCGAAAAATCCCAGAAACCCCAGGGCCGCGCCGATCAACATGCCGGAAAAAAGAAAAATCAAAAGCGCGATAATACCGAAATACTGGCCCAGTTCTATTTCCATCTCCATTCCCATGAACGGGCAGGACCACCAGCAAAACGGAAAACAAAATGGCCACAAAGGTTGCAAAAGGATGACCGTTGGTGGCGCGAGTGGTACGCATTTTTCAGAAATTCGGTCAGGGTGCTGATCCCGAAAAGGAAAAAGCCCAAACAAATGATCCACATGACCCAGAACAGCGGCATCCGCAGATCAAAAGTGGCGGTTCCGTCATTCAGAGCGGGTGATGGATTGGACCAGGCTTTGCCAGGTGAGGATCATGAAGAACAGCCCCTGCACCAGGGATGTGGCGGTAGCCAGAACCGCTTGCGCCCCTTTCGGCAGGCGGGCGGTGATGAAGTCCACGGAGATGTGATTCCCGGTGATCTGCGTATAGGCGATGCCGCAGAACACCAGTATGACGATCATCAGCTCTTCAAGCTCCACCGTTCCCACCAATGGCTGCTTGAACACCGCCCGGCTGATGACATGGGCGGTTACCAGAATGACCATGAGCAAGGAGGTAAAGGCACCGGCAGCATTGAGATATCGGGCCACAGGTTCGATGCGTTTTTCAAAGCCTTCGACATGTTCTATAAATGACATGGGTTCCTCCTTGCTCCGTTCAGTGTCTACTGTTTCTTTTCAGCCATGAGAGCAAGCGCCTTTTCGAGCAATTTATCAGAAGCGGCATACCCTTTCTCTTTGGCTTCCTGAACCCATTTCTCCCGAACGGGAGCGACCTTTTCGGCCCACAACTGCTTCTGGTCAGCTGAAAGAGTATAGAACTGATCGCCTTTCTTTGCCATCCAGGCCACATCCTTTTCCTGGGCTGCATCAAATACCTGCCCGCTTTTCCGGGCGGCCACAAGACCGCTGATGGCTTCGATGGCCTTTCTGTCTTCGGGGGATATTTTGTCCCAGGCGCCTTTGTTGATCGTAATAAAGAAAGATACGGCCATCAGGTTGGCATTGGTGTGAAACCGTGTCAGATCAGCGATTTTCTGAGTCCGCAGGGGGGCATAGGGCAGAAAACAGCCTTCCACCACACCTTTTTGCATGGCAAGAAACACATCCACCATGGGCATGGCCTCCGGGGAGGCGCCCAGAAGCCTAAGGATCTGGGTCTGGGTCGCGCCGCCGGCGCTGATAACCACATTTTGAAGCTCTTTTAAGTTCTCGACCTTTTTCTTGGTGAAATGGAGCTGAAACGCCGGGTTCATATAGCTCCACAAGACCTTCACGTCTTTCAGTTCATTCTGCATTTCAGGGGTCGATTGATACAGATCCCAGAGAACTTCGCTGTTTTTAAGCGCCTTTTCTCCCGCCACCATGGGTTGATCCATAACCGAGTTCAGAATCAATCGACTCGCTTGCATAGACGGGCAGCACGATGCCGATATCACCAACTCGCGAGGAAATGGCATCCAGCGCATCCTTGGGCTTGAACAGGGCGTTGGAATAGAACATGGTGACTTTTACGCGGCCGTTCGTCACCTTTTTCACCTCGTTGGCCCAGGGAACGAACGCCTGCTTGCAGAGGGGGTGTTTGGGGCCGTACATCACGTTAAAACGCAAGTTCAGGGCATTGGCTGAAGCTGCTCAGAAAAAAGGTGCCTAAGAATAATCCCATGGCGATCATCAATTGTTTTCTTTTCATCTTTTGATTCTCCCGTTTTGAAGGTTTATTTTCCCTTGAAGGCTTATAAACACAGCGTTTGGGCGGCTCATTCATCCTCCGGCTCATCCACTTCGGATACGCAAAGCTGTGGCCCCGGGTAAGGGAGGGTGCCTTCCACTTCAACCACGCCCTCTTCAGGTTTCCACTCGGCCCCCGGAACCCGGAACCGGCTTCTGTCCAGTTTTGGGATCTCCTTTTCTTCGGGCCTTTCCAATTGCGGCACCCATTCGTAGGGGACCCGATAGGCCCGGTAAACGAAGTTGGCATTATTGTTGATGCCATAGTAAGGGCTGATGTATTCCCAAACGATTTCATATCTTTTGGTGACCTCAAAGATACGTCCCAGGGAGCCTTCGGTGATCAGCGTGTTGCCGTTGGGCAGGCGCTGGGCCGAACTGATGAGCGGCGAATAAAAATCGCTGTTGTTCATTTTGGGCAGATAACCTGCTTCCACATAGCTGTATTGCCAAACCACTTTAAGGGTAACCGGATCGAACTCGATGATGCGTGAATAATCTCTGAGGGCATCATTGTGACCTGTCGGCGCTCCCGGATTGGGCGAACCGTATCCCTGCAAATCCGCCATTGTCAAAAACCAGGATGTTCCCCTCTCCCGGCAGTCCTCGGGGAATCATGTGGGCATGATGCTGACCGATAATCCACCCGATCTCCCTGAGCGCCGGATTCCGATCATAATCCGGGCCGACCTGCCACACAATTTTGCCGCTTTCCTTGTCGGTAATGGCGATGATGTTGGTCTTGACGTCCATCCCAGATGATGTTGTCCGGATGGAACCGCTTATCGCCTTCATCAAACCATCGATTGGGCCCCAGGGTTGACACGCTGTTCATGTGCATCCAGTCGCCGATTTGCCCTTCTCCCACCACCATGGTGGGATTGCGACACATACGCATTGCGGGCCGCCTCGCTGAAATCTATTTCGTCAAAGTGTTCACTGCATACCCATTCCCAGATGATGTCTCCGTCCCAGTTTACTTCATAAATCACATCATCCAGCAGCGGTTTGTCGCTGATCCGGGTATCGTTTACATCTTTATGTCCCAGAATAAGGGTATTGCCGCCTTCCACCTTTGGGTCGAGACCCGGTGCGTAATACCCCACGGGATTCCCTTCCCGCTGGTAATCATGGTGCTGCCGGGCCATCCACATGCCTTCCTGTCCGGGGTCTTCAATAAATTCATACTGGTCGAACTTCCAGACCACATTACCGTCCCAGTCCACCTGCACTACATCGGTATAGTCCATAAAGCCGTACTTGGGGCTCCGCGCTCCGAGACTTGCCATCACCTGGCCGCCCGGCAGCAGCTTGGCGGGAAAACCGTGAAGCCCTTTCCAGAGATGAACCACATTACCGTTCATGTCCACCAGTGTCGGCCCAGTCTCCCGGGCAATAAAAAGCGTGTAGCCATTCCAGCATTTGTCCGGGTCAAAAAGGGTTGCGCCGGTGGGGTAGATTGTCGGGGTACCCATCGATTAGTCTCCTTTTCTATAAAGATTATTTTGCGATTTCCGTCATCACCATGTATCGTCTTGCGGCGGTCCGGTATTTGAAAAGTGCACTGGAGGGCAGCGGTTCTTGAGACTTAAGCCGAACATCCGCCGCCATGGCCGGATCAAAGGACCTCAGTTCATAGGGGTGTTTCTTTGAGCCCGTAGCCGCTTCAATGGTTTTGGCGGTTTCGCCGATTTCCTCCGGCGTGATGAAGCGGATGGTGCCATCCTTTTCAACCAGCGGCGCCAGCGTGGTGTAAAACCGGTAATTCGGAAACTGTGCCACGAGGCTGATGGAAGCTTTTAATTCATCGGGTGTAATGATTTTCCCTGTCAGCGCTTCGTACAACTTAGCCGGCCCCTTCACCTCCATAATGATCTGATCGCCCAGATTTTTTTCCTGGACGGCCCTCAGCACCGCGGAATTGTGGCCGTCGGTGGTCAGCAGGGTCTTCAGGCCGTTCTGCTTTAAATAAGCCATCACCTGCAACAGTTCTTCTGTCCGGGATGGGTCACCGCCCGAGATGTTCAAACCGTCGATCCAGTCGCCGTGAAGGGCGCTTCGGCCGATAAACCCGTCAAGACCGTCGCCCGCGATAAGATGACCGATCACCACGCTGACCCCCTGGCGGATCACCCGACCATCGGTATATATCGGAAATTCCACACCATCCTTGTCCCGGTAAATGTCCCCGCGATGGGCCCGGTAAAACTTTGCAAAGGTATCCTTGCCATCGGCTTTGAAGTCGTATTCCTCGTAATCGATGCCGTTTTCCTTCATGAAGCGTTTGGTGATGTTGCACCTGGCACAACCCGTGGCGCTGAATATCTGGTGAGTCATTTCATGTTCCCCGTTTATTTGGATTTTGCCAAAAGTCAAAAGCTAACGACCAACTGCTGGAAGCGAACCGTTAAAGATGAATCGCACGACCGCAAAGTGCCTGGGCCGCCTCCATGAGTGCTTCGCTGAGCGTGGGGTGTGGATGCACCGTATCCGCCCACTGCTCGGCGGTCGCTCCCAGCGCAATCATGCCCGTGGCGCCCGCCACCAGTTCGGTGACATGCCCTCCCACCAGGTGTACGCCCAGGATCTTTTTGCTCTTGGACTCGGCTACAACCTTGGCAAACCCGCTGTTGTCATCCATGGCTACCGCCTTGCCGTTTCCCGCGAATGGACAGACGACGGTGATTACCTCATGGCCCATCTCGCGGGCTCGGGCCTCGGTAAGTCCCACTGACGCCACTTCCGGATGGGCATAGGTGCATCGTGGAATATCAGTATAATTGAGAGGTATGGTAGCTCTGCCCGCGATGGTTTCCGCGGCAATCATTCCCTGGGCCGAGGCCACGTGCGCCAGACCCATCTTGCCATTCACATCACCGATGGCAAGAATATGGGGCATGTTGGTATGCATGGTCTCATCAACCTGAATAGCGCCTTTTGAAATTAGAACACCGGCTTTGTCCAGATCCAGTGATGTGCAGTTTGGTGTGAAACCGATGGCCACCAGCACCTTGTCCACGGTGAGCTTTTCACTGGTATCCCCGGTCCTTACGGTTACTGCCACGCCTTGGGCCGCTGGTTTGACGGCCTCCACGGCTGTCTTGATCTTTATGGTGATGCCGCTTCGTTTAAACTGCTTTTCCGCTTCGACACTGATCTCTTCGTCTTCGAAAGGAAGCGCATGGGCCATGAGCTCCACCACCGTCACACGGCAGCCGTATCGGTTCCACAGGGTTGCGAACTCCATGCCTATGGGCCCGGCCCCCACGATAACCGCCGATTCGGGCGTTTCCGTCATTTCCAGGGCGTTGCGGAAATTGATGATTTTATCCCCGTCAAAGGGACAATCGGGGAGTTGGCGACTTTCGGAGCCCGTGGCAATGATGATGTGTCCGGCACGAAGGCTGGCGCCGGATGGCGCCACGGTGAGCGTTTCAGCGTCTAAAAAGCTTGCCTTTCCCTCGTAGATGGTCACCCCGCTGCTCTTCATGAGCGCCGTGACGCGGCGGTTCTGGCGCATCACCACTTGACGACTTCGCTTGTGGGCCGAAGCGTAATCCACCACCAGGTTGTCAAAGGAAAAACCAAAAGCACGGCCTCGGCCCAGCAGGTGAATGACTTCAGCGTTTCGCAACAGCGATTTTGTGGGTATGCATCCCCAGTTCAGGCACGTTCCGCCAAGGGCTTCTTTTTCCACCAGGGCCGTTTTTATGCCCAACTGAGCGGCGTGTACCGCCGCCACATACCCACCGGGGCCGCCGCCGATGACAATTACGTCGTAGGTATCCATGATTTTTAGCTCCTTGTCTCTGCATCTGAATCTGTTTCACAATATTCAGATGCTTTTGATGATATATAATACATAATATTAAAATTCGGTGTCAAGCGCTTTTTGATCTTGAGAATCTACAAATGAAATCCCGCCGGAGTCCATTAAAAAGGTATTTACTTCCATTCAAAGCCGGTAATTGGAGAAGGCACTCTGTTGAATCCACAAGACAACCCCCTTGACACTGCATTTCATACAGGCTATACATGATATATACTATATTTATGAAGGTTCTATTTTTCATCCAGACCAAGCGGCGCACGGGGTCGACCGTCCCCGTAATCGGGCAAGGCCCATATAAGGTAAAATGCGATGGCGGATAATTATTCTCAAATCAACCGATCGTCGAGCCTCACGGACGAGGTGGCGGCAAGAATAAAGGATTCGATTCTCAGAGGAGATTACGGACCGGGCGATGCCCTGCCCATTGAAAAGCAGATGGTGGAACAGTTCGGTGTCAGCCGCGTGGTCATCAGGGAAGCATTGAAGGAACTCAAGTCGAAAGGTCTGATTGAAATCCGGAGAGGACCGAAAGGCGGTCCCTTTGTCACCCATTTGGACAGCATGTCTTTCGGCGAACAGTTCATCGATATGGTCCGGCTTCGGAGGATGACTGTCCAGCAGTTGTACGAGGCCCGGTTGCTCATCGAGCCTGAGGTGATTCGTCTTGTTCTGAGAAATATTACGGAAGAACAGATCTCAAGTCTGCGTGAGCAGGTTTCAAAGGAGAAAGCCGAATCCAGCCCCGTACAGCGCAAGGACCTGCATCGGGAATTCCACAGCAAGCTGGGTCATTTCAGCGGGAATTCATTCTACGCTTTGATGATGGACAGCTTCATGGATTTTGTGAATCGGTTCATCCTCGTTATCAATCCCGGCACGTACGATCTTCATGACGACCGGATGCATGGAGCGATTACGGAGGCCATTGCAGCCGGGGATGAGACGAAAGCCATCACGCTTATGCGGACCCATTTGCTGGATATTCGGGATAAAATGGTGGCCCAGGAACAAGATTTTCTTTCCCGGTCACGCAAGTTGACTGCGTGAATCCGGTCGGCATATTTGCTTCCCTGTGTGATTTCCATAGCCCAAGCTGTTATAGTTACACATGTTTTCGCCTATTGATCAGTATGGCTTTTTCTTAGGTTTTTCAGTTCTTCGCGCATTTCCGACCGTTGTTCCTCCCGAAGCTTTGTGTAGGCTTCTATCTGATCGGCTGTAAGGATCGGTTTGAGTTTGCTTTTCATTTCTTCATTCAAGGTTTTTGCCTCGCTAAAAAGATCTCTATAAGCTCCTCTCCCTTTCCCTTGATATTTTTCAAACAGGGCTTGTCGTTTTTCTGAAAAGTCTTGAATGATGGGGCGAACCTGGTCCACCTGCTCCGGAGTCAACTTCAGCTTTTCCGTCAAAATCGCCATCTGATCGTCCACACTCTTGAATGGGATTTTCGGGGTTGTATTTTCCGCCTTGGCCGATGAAAAAGTCAAACCGATCAATGTGATAAGCCCCAGGATCAAAAACAGGCATTGATGGTACAACTCATAGTGATCCCAAACTCTCGTTGCGTATGACACTTCTTTTTTCAGCATTTTCCATTCTCCTTTCATTCCCAGATATCGTTTGCGGGTCAAAAATGGTTACAGGACCCAACAGCTCCTCTTTGTCGGAGAGAAGTTGAGCTTTTTGAAAATAAGATCTTCCTGGCAAGAATTCAAATTACATTGCCGGGTCCATGCTGTTTTTTAGGAGAAGAAAGATTGGGTTTACGTTCAGGAAACTTTTTCCCACGGGATCGCTCTAAATCCAATCTTTTTTCAAAAAAGCCCGTGATGAATGGAATGGTCAGAAACAGCATAACAAAGCCCACAACGCCCCTCCATCCGGCCTGTTCAAAGGCAAAACCGGCGCCCGTTATACCGAGCCATCCACCGCCATAGTAAAAGAGCACATAGAGGGCATTGGCTTTCCCGTGACTGCTGGAGAGTTTCTGGTTCAACAACCCGACCGCCATGGCATGAATGGTAAAAAATCCGGCACAGACCCCCAAAAGTCCTGCAATAACGGCAACAATGGACGGGATCAACAACAGAACAAGGGAAAGGCCAAGGATACAAGTCCCGGCAATCAGGGTATTTCCACCCCCGAATCGACTTCCGAAGCGTCCTGCCAAAGGACCCAGGAATATTCCCAACACATAAACAAGATAGATCAAAGTGATCAGCCCTGTGCGGAAATAAAAGGGGGCGCCAGCCAGCCGATAAGGCAGGAAGTTGAAAACCGGGGAAAAGATCAGGAGCCCCCCGGCCCCGCAGCAAAAGATCAGCAACAGGTCCCTTCGTTTCAACAGGGAGAAAAAACCGACGTCCATTCCTGGAGACAGGGTTCCCTTTTTCTTTGTACGGGGCAGCACCACCAGGGCAAGAATGGTTGCAACCACAATAAAAAAGGAGGCGGACAGAAACGCATACCGCCAGTGAAGCGGGGAATGAATCCAGCCGCCCAGCAGACGCCCGCCAAGTCCCCCAAGGATGGTGGCCGAGATGTAGGATCCCATGACAACGCTCAGCCGTTTTCCGGGCAGTGTTCTGGCAAGCCAGGCTGCCAGACTGGTGGTGAGGGCCGGGATAAAGAGGCCCTGAAACAGCCGAGCCGCCACCAGAACCGTAAAATTATGCGACAGGGCGGAGATAAGCCCACCAGACGCAACGCAGATCCCTCCCGCAAGGATGATGGGATGAATGGATACCCGGTCCGACAAGAATCCAAAAAATAGATTCGAAAGGACAATGCCCAATAGCACGGCCGATATGGTAAAAGAGACCTGTACCGGAGACACCCTGAATTCATTCTGGAGGACGGGCAGGATGGGTTGGGTGATATAAATATTGGTGAAGGCCGCCGTCACCAGTGCAAATACCACGAACTGCAGTTTGAATATCTTTTTATCCACTTTATTGCTGCAATTGGGATTGCCCTTACAGGTAGTTCGTCTCCTTCAGCTTCTTCTCCCAGAACTCCTTGTCCTTTTCTCTCCAGTTAGGCCCGGTGAACCGGCTGTCGTAGAAACCGCTCAGCCTTTCCAGCCACTTTGCCCAGACGTTTTTCTTTTTCTCTCTGGCCTCGATGATGTCCGCAACAAAGAGATCGATCTGATTGATTTCGTCCTTGGGCGCATAGTAGGATGCCCCCTCCTCGGCGGATCGCTTCAGGTTTTCTTCCGAAAGACCGTGGGCCGTGAGCATCAGGGCTGGGATGCCTCGCTTGTTGGCGATTTCCAGGAGCTTGAAGCCGTCCACCCCCATGATATCCAGGATCGCCACATCATAGCTGTTCGCTTCCAACAACCGTTTGCCTTCCTCAAAGGTCCTGGCCGTGTCAATACGGCAGACATCCAAGAGTTCCACAAGGGTATCGAGCACATCCTGTTCATCGTCCACTATGAGAAGTTGCTTCCTCTCGATTGTTTTTTTTACGTTCATTTCTCTTTCCTTTTGTTGAATGGAATCTCTAACCTCATTTCTGGAAGGAGAATCGGATGAGGCGGGATCAAAATCAATTCTCCATGCGAACCGTACAATTTCAGTAGATTTTAGTCAAGATTCGTGTACGATCTATAATAATGCGTCTGCACTCATTGGTTGCTCTTGTTCGGTCGGCATGATAAATTGATCTCGTTTATGGTTTCCGTAAGCCTGCAAGGAGGGAAATGTCCAAAATCCACGCATACGCGACAATGGTCGCGGCCACATTCTTTGCCGGTACATCTTTGTCGTTATTGGGCCTCTTTCTCCTGCTGGGTCCGATCCCGGTTTTTGACATGGGCCTCTCCACCACTGGGGCCTTGGTCCTGGATGGAATTCTTTGCCTGATTTTCTGTCTGCAGCACAGCGTAATGGTCAGAAGAACCTTTAAGCGGAGGCTCGAAGCGATCGTACCGGTTTATTGCCACGGCGCCATCTACGCGATTTCCTCGGGCGTACTGCTCCTCGCCTTGCTTGTTTTTTGGCAACCAACGGATATAACCCTGCTCAGTGTTCAAGGACCTCCTCGATGGTTCTTCCGTGGCGCTACCTTTGTGGCGATCCTGGGCTTCCTGTGGGGGGGGAACGCTTTAAGCTCTCTTGACGGGCTTGGAATCCGGCCGATCAAAGCCGCGCTCCAAGGCAAGACTCTAAAACCGATTTCCTTATCCATCGACGGTCCTTACAGGTGGGTACGCCATCCTCTTTATGACTGTGTTGTGGTCTTGCTTTGGTCCTGTCCGGACATTACCGCCGACCGCCTGCTCCTGAACGTCTTTTGGACCATTTGGATTTTTGTGGGCGCAGTTTTCGAAGAACGCGACCTTGTGTGCGCCTTTGGTGATTCGTACCGGAAGTATCAACGGCAAGTGCCGATGTTTCTTCCCTTGCGGAAACCACATCCAAACGAAAGGTAGAGAAGGCCTCCTCTTCCCTTTTTGCCATACCCGGCCCGCATCGTTTCACCAGGCCTTTTCAGGAACCCCTCTTAGGGAGGATGCAAATCCATGAACAAATTCGCCTACCTGACAACGATCTTTGCCGTAAAGAAGCTCTCCCAACTGTCAAAACTCAACATCCATATTCACGGGGAAGAAAACATCCCCGATGGATCGATCATTTTCGTGGCCAACCATTTTACCAGAATTGAAACCCTGTTTTTGCCTCGCCACCTTTACCAATTGACCGGGATTCCCATCTGGTCCCTTGCCGACTACAGCCTCTTCAAGGGCCCTCTCATCACCATATTCGACAAACTGGGAGTCATCTCCACCCGCGATCCGCACAGGGACCTCCTGATGGTAAAATCACTCTTGACGGGAGAAGCTGCATGGGTGGTGTACCCCGAAGGGCGTATGGTCAAAAACAAAAAGATCGTGGAGAAAGGCCGTTATATTGTCTCTTACGCGGGAGGCAAACATCCTCCCCACACGGGTGCTGCAACCCTGGCTCTCAGGACCGAATTTTACAGACAAAGGTTAAAGGCATTGAACGAATCCGCACCGGATGAGGCAAAACGCCTCATGGCCTCTTTCACACTGGACTCCATGGAACCGGTCTTAAAAAGACACACCTATATTGTTCCCATAAACATCACTTATTATCCATTGAGATTTCATGAGAACAGGTTCAGCACACTCCTGGAAAAGACCATGGACGAACTTTCCGAACGGGGTATTGAAGAGATTGTGGCAGAAAGCACCATGCTTCTCTCAGGTGTTGATGTGGACATCCAATTCGGAAAACGAATCGAGGTGGGAAAGTTCCTTCAAAAATCTTTCATTTTAAAAGATATAACATCCTCACGAAGGATAGATTTTGATGACCCGATCCCATCAAGACGGTCCATGCACAGGATCGCATTGAAAGTCATGTTCCAATACATGTCTTCCATCTATCACCTGACCACGGTAAACCACGACCACTTGTTTGCCTCTTTGCTCAAAGCGATCCCGAATAGAAAAATAGCTGAAATGGATTTCAGGCAAAAGGTCTTTCTGGCTGCCACACTGCCACTTAAAAAGATGGGCATCTCTCTCCATGAGGATCTTGAAAAAGATCAGGTCCATCTCCTTACGGATGATCGCTTTCACAAGTACCAATCGTTTCTGTCCCTTGCCCTGGACAAGGGTATGATAAAAAAGGAAGGAAAGTCGCTCATAAAGGATCCTGCAAAATTCAAAAATGTCTTTAATTTTCACCGCGTACGCGTTGATCATCCTGTTCAGGTCATGGCAAATGAGGTGGAACCCCTGGAAAAACTTCAACGCAAAATCCGCTTTATCGCGTGGCGCCCTGCTTTTCTGGTAAGGCGCCGCATCGCGGACAGTCTTATGAAGGGCGCCGTTCGTCGGTTTGAGGAAGCATATGAGGCCTTCCATAGGGAAGGAGAATCCAAAGATAAGGAAGTGGGGATGCCCTATCTCATCGGGAATCGATTCGGGAAGACAGGCATCGTCCTGGTCCATGGATATATGGCGGCACCTCCGGAAGTGAAGGGACTGGCGGAGTACCTGGGGAAAAGGGGTTTTCTCGTTTACGCCCCTCGTGTGAGCGGGCACGGAACATCGCCCGACGATCTGGCCACCAGGACCGTTAAGGACTGGATAGAATCGGTCGATGAAGGGTATGCCATTGTCAGCAGCTTGTGCAAGAAAGTGGTGGTCGGCGGATTTTCCACCGGGGCGGGTCTGGCCCTCAATCTCGGGGCAAGGGGAAACAATATCACGGCTCTATTCGCCGTATCTCCTCCCCTTCGACTTCAGGACTTTTCGGTTCGGTTTCTCCCCGCCGTCGGCGTATGGAATCGGTCCATGGATTTCATGAAAATGGAGCGAGCAAAATTGGAATTCATTGAAAACAGGCCGGAAAATCCGCACATCAACTACTTTCGAAATCCTGTAACAGGCGTCATAGAACTCGGTGTACTCATGGAATCGCTGGAAAAAAAATTGCCCCGAATAACAGTCCCCGCCCTTGTGATCCAGGCGGACGGCGACCCCATTGTAAACCCCAAAGGCTCAAGGAAGGTTTTCAGGCGCCTGGGCTCTACGGACAAGGAATACCTGCTGTTCAATTTCAGCCGCCACGGCATTCTGCTGGGGGAGGGAGCGGAGAGGGTCCACCGAGCCATCGGAGACTTTTTGGAAAGGGTAACGACCAGGTGAAAAAGGGCCGTTATGGCCAGCCGATGATTCTCCTCGCCTTTGGACGGGCCAAAACCCTTTCCGGGTAGTTGGTAAATACCCCATCCACCCCGAGCTGTTCCATCCTATGTATATCGTCGGGATGATTCACGGTGAATACAAAGACCTCCAGCCCTCGCAAATGGGCATCGTCAACAATTCTACGGTCGATGAATTCCAGGGAAAGATGGACCGAATAGGTCCCAAGGGCGGCCGCAAAGGCGGCATCATCCACCGGGAGACCCACCATCAGCACCCCGAGCTTTATGGAAGGATCCATCCGGCGAACCTCTTGAAGCTCCCGGTGATTGAACGACGACACCAGAATCAGGTCATCGGTCCAGCCCTTTTTGCGTTGGGCGGAAATAAAATCCACAACGGGACGCGCCGTAACGGGTCCTTTCAATTCTATGTTCACCCCGGCTTTCTTATCCACGGCTTCAAATACCTCCAAAAGCGTCGGAATTCTCTCTCCATCTCCCGCACTCAGAGAGCGCAGGGTTTCAAAATCGTGATCAAGGAGATATCCCGAACCATTGGTTGTGCGTTCCAGTCGTTCATCGTGAAAGACCAGGAGATTGCCGTCCACATGGTAGACATCCATTTCAACACAGGGAGCGCCCAGTTCAAGGGCCTTTTTAAACGACAAAAGGGTGTTCTCCGGGGCATGACCCATGGCGCCCCTATGTCCAATGCAAAGAAGACCTCTCTTATTCACCTTGTCTCCATTCATGTGAACCTTCAATTGGATTGAACCGCAAGTCGCGAAGGACGCAAAGCCTTTTTCGAATCGGAACGGACGATTCGAAAAAACAGCCATCATTTTCTTCACCGTGATCCTTCAGAATATAATTCCGATAACTTAAACATTCTCTAAAACGCCCGCAGGGCTGATTGGTTTATCGAAGCGTCCGTTCCGATTCGGTAAAAAACCAAAATCTTAGCGTTCTTAGCGTCTTGAGCGTAGCGGGCGGTGAATAGTCGTTTGCGAAGTTTCTGTCTCGATCTGCTGACTCTTTTCGCTATCAGAGGCAGAGCCCATGTAAAACTCCATTTCCTACGATATTTCTTGACTATGCATTATTTCAAGAATTATTTTGAATAGGTGTCGAATATTATCGAAAACTTTTCCAAAAAGGAAAACATTATGGACAAAGAAGGATTCCTCGAAAAGCTGTATCAGGGCGGGTTTGATAAAGAACTTTTTATGTCTTGCCAGGGATCAAAGGGTTCCGATAAAGGGATTTCTATCCTGAACGCCTACCTTGCGTTAGCAAAAAAATATTCACCAATAAAGCTGGAGGAAGAGGGGAAACTGCCCGAGGACTTGTGGAAGGGGCTAAAAGAGACGGGGATGTTCGCCTTGACCATCCCTGAATCTTATGGCGGAAGCGGCCTGACTCTTTCCGATTATCTGGGTATCATTGAGGCCGCCGCTGCCCAGGACATGGCACTGGCCCTCATTCCCCTTGCCCATCATTCAATAGGCCTCAAAGGCATTATTCTTTACGGCTCGGAAGCGCAGAAAAAGAGATACCTCCCTCGCGCCGCCGCTGGAGAAATCCTGTTTGCCTATGCCCTGACGGAGCCGGAAACAGGTTCCGACGCCCAGCACATAAAGACCTTCGCGGAAAAGTCGGAAGACGGCAGTCATTATCTTTTAAACGGCACCAAAACCTATATCACAAACGGCGGTTACGCCGGCGCGATGACGGTTTTTGCCCAGATGGACAAGAAGACTCCCGGATTTATGGGAGGCTTTATCGTCGAGACCGGTTGGGAAGGGGTTGAAGTAGGGAAAAATATGCCCAAGATGGGGCTCACCGTGAGTTCCACCACGGTGATAAAATTTAGAAATGTCAAAGTCCCTTCCGAAAATCTCATCGGCAAACCGGGTGACGGTTTTAAGATCGCCATGACCATCCTAAACTATGGACGGTTGGGCCTTGCCGCGGCATCCAATGGTTTGATGACCCAGTCCGCCAAGGAGATGCTTCAAAGGGCCAATAATCGAATCCAGTTCGGCGTTCCCATCTCCCAATTCGAACTGATCCAGGAAAAGATCGTGAAGGCCCGTGTGAACGCCTTTCTCACAAAGGCCATAACGGCCTTTACTGCGGGTATGCTCGAAAAGGACCCGTTGGTGCGTGTGGCCATTGAGAGCTCCCATGCCAAGCTTTTCAGTACCACGCGCGCCTGGGATGTCCTCTATGACGCGCTGCAGACCCATGGCGGTTCAGGTTACCTCAAGACCTTGCCCTATGAAAAAAGGCTCAGGGATTTCAGGGTCACAACGGTGTTTGAAGGCACCACGGAAATCCATACCATATACCCACCGCTTTTTCTTATCAGAAGCATGACAAAAGGGTCGAAACGATACGGGAGCCACTGGATAGGCATCCTAAAATCGGCATTCAAACTGTTTAAAAAACTGTCCGTGGATCTTAGATATCGTGATCCAGTGCTGGAAAACGCAAGGAAAGGAGCCTTTCGAAGAATCCGAAGGGTGAGATTCATGCTCCTGGCAGGGGTCATCTATTATGGCAGGGATGTCCGTGAGCGGGAATTTTTTCTGAGAAGGGTAACCGATTTAAGTGTTCAGTCATTTCTATTGCTCAGTTCTATTGCTTTTATCCATAAAATGCGGCTGGAGGGGTGTGATATCGGCGAGTCGCTGAACTTTCTTGCATATTATCTCGCAGACATTCAATCGCCGGTATGCCGATCTTCGCGGATTCGGCCGGATTTAAAAGAGAAACTCCATCATAAAATTTTTGAGGCCTTGAATTTTAAATAAATAGAACCCATTCAAAAAGTTCCAGAACAGTCTGCCTCTTGTATTCATGGGCAATCTCATCGGGATTCGTCTCATAGGTTTGCTTGAAGCTCAAAATAGGCGAGCGGAACTTCCAACGCCATCACTGCTTTTCCTCGCCCTTTTTGAGCTCATCCACGGCTTTATCGTATTTTTTCGCCTGCTCGTCGGCTATCTTTCCGATTTCTTTTTTCAGTTTTTTGTACTCCTTAACATCCTCCTTCCCCGTGATTTTATCCACTGCTTTTTCACCGCTGTCGCACCCTCCAAACACAAAAACGGCAAAAACCATAAACAACAGAATCCTGAAAAGTCTTGTAAGGTTCAAGAATTTGATCATCATAGCCTCCTTGACTGACAATAGGGAACAAAAAAGAAGAGGTCTTTGGGAGGGGATAATGTTTTGCTGTGGTGGGCGGTGCGGGATTTGAACCCGCGGCTTCCACCGTGTGAGGATGGCACTCTCCCGCTGAGTTAACCGCCCGAAAGCAAATTCGGAATAGCCTGCTTGAAACAGGCGCTACATTACAACAACAGCCCGCGATATGCAAACAAAAAAATCACGCCATCTTCACTAACTTCTTCATGGCCCCTACCTCGTCATCCTGCAGATAACGATATCGCCCGCTTTTAAGATTGCCCAACTGGAGATTTCCATAGGATATGCGAATCAAATGAACCACCCTGTATCCCACTGCTTCCAGCATCCTTCTTATCTGTCTGGATCTGCCCTGGGTAATGGTCATCCTGATCAGGCTTTGCCGCTCATTTCTTGAAAGCAACGTGACTCTTGAGGAACCGCTGGGACCATCTTTAAGAGGCACTCCATCTCTCAGGCGATGCATGGCCTGATCGGTTATTATTCCTTCCGTGGTCACTTTATAGGTGCGGGGTATCTGAAATTTAGGGTGGGTGAGACGATAAGCCCACTCCCCGTCGTTGGTGAAGAGCAGGAGACCGAGAGAATCAAAATCCAATCGGCCGACCGGATAGATCCGATCGTGAATTCCCTGAAGCAGGTCCGTTACCAGCGGCCTTCCCTCCGGATCTCGAAGGGAGCAGATATATCCGAAGGGCTTGTTCAGCATCAGATAAATTTTTTCCGGAGGTTCAGGAATCTCTTTTCCATTCACCGTGATGCGGTCTTTTCCCCAGAGGGCGGTGGTTCCCGGTTTTTCGACAACCCGGCCGTTTACGGACACACGGCCGGCCTTGATCCACTCATCGGCCTGCCTTCTCGAAGCAAGACCGGCTGAAGATAGAATTTTATTGAGCCTTTGCATCCCCTACCCTATAGATTTCCAGATAAAGATTTTGGACTGCATTATCGGTCGGAATTGTCGACGACGCAGTATCTTATTCAAAATCCCTGCCAGAATGGGGTCACGAGGTCCTTTTTGCTGCCGCATCTTGGATAAACCTTCACCGACCGTTGAGAGGCGCTTCTATGCTGGTACAACAAGACTCCTTGCGTTTCATCCTCTTGTTCGTACCAGCATAGAAGGGCCGATGCTCCCGTAGGAATCAGATGCGGCAGCAAAAAGGACCTCGTGACCGAATGGATTCCAGAGCCGTATGTGGTTGCCGGGGAATTTGAATAGGAAACACGACGTGCCATTTGCAGGACTTACTCCGATTCCTCCCCAACTTCCTGGTCTCCTTCCTCCGAATTCGAGCTTTGATGCATGGCTTCCATGGAAGGGATAAAATCGCTGATTTCCTTTAATTTTGGCAACGAGTCCAGATCTTTCAAATCAAATACTTCAAGAAATTTCCGGGTCGTTCCATAAATGAGCGGCCTTCCCGGGATGGCCTTCCTGCCCATGATCCGGACCAGATTTTTTTCCAGGAGCGCACGAAGAACACCACCGGCATCCACGCCGCGAATTCTTTCAATTTCCTGACGGATGACCGGTTGCTTGTAGGCAACGATCGACAGGGTTTCCAGGGCTGCACGAGACAGACGCGTAGGCGAGTCCCGCAACATTTTCAGTATGTACGGAGCATAAAATGATTTCGTTCTCATATGAAATCCCTCCGCCACCTCTTCGACGGTAAAGCTTCGGTCCATGCTTCTATAGTCGTCCTGAAGTTCAACCAGCGCAGTCTTGATCTCCGACAAGGATATCTCCGGAAGGCAGTTCTTGATCTCCCGCTCGCTCAATGGGTCGGAGGAAGCAAACAGGAGGGCCTCAAGGATCAACTTCAACGGTTTGTCCATCAAGAAACCTCCCCGCCGTTTTCAAAACAGGCCATCAGCTTGATATCACTCTTATAGGAGGCCTGGAAAACCTTGATAAATCCGACATGCACGAGTTCCAGAAGGGCCAGAAAGGTTACGATGAATTCGGAGGCCGTCCCTTCCGTATCAAAGAGCTCATGGAAAAAAATGGTGTTCTTCTTCCTGAGGGTATCCAGAATATATTGGGATTTTTCCTTAATGCTCCATTTCTCGGATTGGATATGCATGCCGGCGCCGGGCCGGCGCTGATCCATGATTTGCCGGAATGCATCCATCAGCTGAAACAGGCTCACATCAAGCGGTACCTCTTCCCCCTTGAGCAATTGTTTTGAACGGACTGATTCCTGCCTGGTAAAGACGTCCCTCCCCAGCAGGTTTCTTTCCGCGAGTTCCTGCGCCTTTTCCTTTAACTGCATATATTCAAGAAGAGGCCGCGCAATTTCGAGGCGCGGGTCTTCCTCTTCATCCGTATCGCCCACATTGGGCAGCAGGGTCTTCGATTTTATGTGAATAAGGGTGGAGGCCATGACCAGAAAATCACCCGCTACACTGACATTCAGGGCCTCCATCATATCCAGGTATTCCAGATATTGGTCGGTAATTTTAGAGATGGGAATATCGAAGATATCCACCTCATTCTTGTTGATCAGATGGATCAGCAAATCCAGAGGTCCTTCGAAAATCTCTAATTTCACCTCATATTCCATGGGGCTCCATCACTGCTATATCTTTAACGCCTCTCTCACCTGCGCCATGGTATCCACTGCAACCGCCCTTGCTTTTCTATTTCCTTCCGCAACGATTTCCTCAACTTTGTTCATATTTTCGCCCAGCGCTTTTCTCTTCTCCCAAATGGGCCCCAGGCCCATCTTCAAACTGGCCGCCATTTTCTTCTTGCACTCCACACACCCGATCCCGGCTTTTCGGCAGGACTTATTGATCTCTTCCACATCCGAAGCATCCGAATAGATTTCATGAAGGGTGTAAACATTGCAGACATCCGGGTCGCCGGGGTCAGTCTTTCTGGCCCTCTGGGGATCGGTAACCATCCGGGAAACCTTGGCATCAACCTCTTTTGCAGAATCGGTCAGGTCGATCGCATTGCCATAACTCTTGCTCATTTTGCGTCTGTCGATTCCAAGCAGTTTGGACGTAGGCGCAAGAAGTGTGTCGGGGACGGGAAAGACTTCTCCATAGAGATGGTTAAAACGTCGCGCAATTTCCCTTGTAAGTTCAACATGGGGCGCCTGGTCTTCCCCCACGGGCACGCCATTGGCCTTGTACATGAGGATATCCGCGGCCTGAAGGACAGGATACCCCAGAAATCCATACGTCGCGATCTCCTTTTTGACCAGTTCCGTGAGTTGTTCCTTGTAGGTGGGGTTTCTTTCCAACCAGGACAACGGAGTAATCATGGAAAGAATCAGATGAAGCTCCGTGTGTTCCTTGATTTCGGACTGGATAAAAAATACGGATTCTTCGGGATCGAGCCCGATGGAAATCCAGTCTGCTATCATTTCATATCTGCTTTCCCGGATGATTTCCGGATGTGCGTACTCCGTGGTCAGCGCGTGCCAGTCCGCGATAAAATAATAGCATTGGTACTCCTCCTGAAGCTTTTTCCAGTTGAGGAGCGCTCCGTGCAAATGTCCGAGATGCAGCTTTCCCGTCGGTCTCATGCCACTTACAATCTTTCCTTTTTTCATCCTACAACTTTCCCCCTTTGGTTTAAATCTTGAGTTCGTTAGAAATTAATCGATCTCCATACTTTTCCAGTACAAATTGCCTCTCATCATCCCATGTCTTGGTAATGTCGTTCAGGCGGGCTTCGAGAAGCCGTTCAAAAATCTCCCTGAAAATCGGTCCGGATTCAAACCCCATCCGGATCAGGTCCTTTCCCGTCAGGTAGATCTTTTCTCCTTTCAACCTGGTAAAATAGCTGGAAATCAATCTCTTTGTCTTTTCATTTCGTGTCTTTGCCATGAGATAAAGCAGTTTTTCCGTATCATAGGACAGAAGTATTGTGTAAAGTTGATAATCGGTCCCTTCGAATCGGTAAAGCTGGTCAAGGATATCGTTTTCCTGCTCTCTTTGAGAAACCGGTTTCGACCGGCTGTAGTCCGGCATTTCCAGTTCTTTGTTCAACTGATCCAGGGTTTCCTCGCTTAATGCGCTGGTCAATCCGTACCAGTATATCTTCCACTGTTCCAGTGGCTGATCGAGATAAAGCCGGACATACCATGCAATGACCTTCTCGATTTCTTGAAGGAGATCCAAATGCGCTTTTTCAAGCTTTATTTCCGGTGAAATAAATTGAAGAAGATCCAATTCAGACAGCCTGCTCAAGGCATTCAAGGGATCTTTCTCCATCAGAATCAGTTTGAGTTCCTGAAGAATGCGTTTGGATGCCGGGCTCTTGATCCAGTCCATTCTGGCCGCATTGCTCAGGAGTGCCAGGGTCAGTTTTCCAATGGTAAAGCCGAACCGCTGCTCAAACCTCACCGCGCGGAGCATGCGAGTGGGATCTTCCACGAAACTTAAATTGTGGAGGACCCTGAGCATCCTGTCTTTTAAATCCTTTTGTGCGCCAAAGTAATCGATGAGGTTTCCAAAATGCCCGTTGTTGAGTTTTACGGCAAGGGTATTGATGGTAAAGTCTCGGCGGTATAGATCAAGTTTCAGGGAACTTGTTTCAACAATGGGAGGCGCTCCGGGCGCTTCGTAATATTCAATTCTCGCCGTTGCCACATCCACTTTAAAACCGTCTGGAAAGATCATTACCGCAGTACCGAATTTTTTATGGGTCCTGACCCGAATGGGATGATGTTTTGCAAATTCCGCCGCAAACTTTATTCCGTCCCCTTCAATCACAATATCTACATCCAGGTTTTCTCGCTTCAGAAAGATATCGCGAACCAGGCCTCCCACGATATAACAGTTAAACCCTAAGAGATCCGCAACCCTCCCGATATCTACGAGGAGCTTGCTGACTCTATCCGGAAGAGATTCCTCTATCATCCTGCTTACATTTTTGCTTCGAATGAAATGGTAATTCGTTTTGGAATCATAAAGAAAATCAGGGATGGACGGGGTCCCCACCAGAATATTCAACAGGTCCGTCCTGGTGATCACTCCGAGGAGATGGTCTTTTTCAACCACGGGGAGAATTCGCTGTTTGCTGCCTATAATGAGTTCCTGTACTTCTCTCAGTGGAAAATTGGGATCAACGATGGAAAATTCGATATTCATATAATCCTGCACCTTGAGATCCCCGAGTCCGAAATAGATCACCTTTTCAACGATCTGGCGCGTAATATATCCTTTCAGATGGTCGTCATCAACCACTAAAAGGACATTAATATTATAACGAGTCATAAGTTCGGAGGCATGTTTGACCTTGTCTCCGGAAGAGACCTGAATAACAGGAGAAGACATCATATCCCTGGCTTTTCTGGCAAAATAGACCCGGCTTTTCAATAGAGTCACCAGAGATTCTTCCACCTGGATCAGTGTCTGATTTTTTATGGTGGCGGAAGCAGCCTGCGGATGCCCTCCCCCTCCGAATGCCATGGCGATTTCCGCGGCGTTTACCTCTTCCAGACGACTTCTCGCCACGAGGTAGATGCGGTTCTCCATCTGCGCCATGGCAAAAACCACATTAAGATTTTCCATTTCCATCAACTTATGTACAAGAACCGCGAAATCCCCCACGTATTCATCGCTGATGACCTTGGTAACGATAATTTCAATGCCGTTAATGATATGTGCGGCAGCAGATTTGGTCAGATCATTTAAAAGCCATAACTGCTGCGTAGTCAGTTCACGGGTAAGCATGTCGGATATCATGTTGTGGTCCGCACCCTTGGATGCCAGCCATCCCCCCGCATCATAATCTTCCGGGGTTGTGGAAGAAAACGTGAACGAACCGGTATCCTCATGGATGCCAAGACACATGATGGTGGCCTCATCCGGAGTTATGGAAATGTCCTTTTCCCTGAGGATTTTCGTCAGCAAGGCGGTTGCGGAACCGGTCTTCCTGATAATCTCGAAATTTCCATGGATATCATCGTCAGAATCGGGATGATGATCGTAAATATGGACATCAACCCCTTTTTTTTCAGCTACCTCCGCAAACGGACCAATTCTGCTTTTCTGCCGGGTGTCTACCAGGATCAGCCTCTCGATATGGGCCAAAGAAATCTGTTTCAGTTTGGCAAAATTGAAAAGATAGGAAGTGGAATGGATGAAGAAATTCCTGAGATTTTTTTCATGGGATCCCGGAAAAACAAGAGCAGCCTCCGGGTATAGCTTGCTTGCTGCAAGCATGGAGGAAAGGGCGTCAAAATCGGCATTGATATGGGTCGTGATCACCTCTCTGTGTATCTTGTGCTGCAAACGTTTCTTTCCGGAATTTTTGTTCTGGGCGGTTTTCATACTTCCTTCAAGTTCACGTCCTGGTGCCATATCCTGAGTGACATCTCTTCTATAGGGGGTTATGTCGGCAAAAGTAAGGCTCTGATGTCCCCGAGAGTGCATGCATACTGGTAGGACCACTTTTCCGGCAAAAAAAAGGCCGGGCATCCAATCGAGCCGGCCTGTGAAGGGATTTTTCCGTAACTCCGCGCACCGAAAGGTTCGCTGAACATTCGTGGATGCCCTCCCCTTCCTCACCTGAATTTCAGCAAAAAAACGCTTTTAGTATTCAGCCGTTAGCTGCATAATCACACGACGTTGTCGAGCCATGCGGTAACATCAAAAAAGAAATAACAACGGATTAAAGCCCCTTAAGCTTTTCATCGCTTTCCTGGCTCTGTTTGCATTTTATGCATAGCGTGGTTACCGGTCTTGCCTTTAGCCTCTTCATACCGATATCATCTCCACATTCTTCGCAAACCCCGAATGAACCTTGATCCAACCTGTCGAGTGCTTCCTTGATTTTTGAAATCAGTCTTCTTTCACGATCTCGAATCCGAAGCGTGAAATTTCTTTCCGATTCAAGCGTTGCCCTGTCCGTAGGATCAGGGAATGTCTCGCCATAATCCGTCATCCCGCTGACCGTTCTGTTTGCCTCATCCAGCAACCGATCCAATGTTTCGTTCAGAAGGTCCTTAAAATAATCATATTGCTCTTTGGTTAACATCTCGTGCTCCTTGTTTGAATCAGGAACCAGCAGATTTCAGATTCTACACTTAAACACCCGGAATTTGAAGAGCGTTCCGGTCAGGCATTATCCGTTATTTTTTTCCAAAAACCTTTTCCTTTTTTTTTGGATGCCGTGGGCAGATTTTCCGTATCGGCGAATTCCCGTAGGATTTCCGTCTGACGTTGACTCAATTTCTCGGGGATCTTCACGATAACTTCCACATACAGATCTCCACGCCTTCTCATTCCCCGCAAACCAGGCATCCCCATGCCTTGCACTCTTATTACTTGTCCAGGCTGTGTTCCCGCGGGGATTTCGAAATCGTATTCTTTTTCATCGCCGAGGACAGGAATGGGCACATTGGCGCCCAGGGCTGCCTGCACAAACGACACCGGAATTTGACAGGCGAGGTTCTCTCCGTCTCTCCTGAAAAAGTCATGTTCCTTCACATGGATAACGACGAAAAGATCGCCGGAAGGACCTCCGTGTTCTCCGACTTCCCCTTCCCCCCTGATCCGCATTTGAGAACCGTTCTCCACTCCGGGCGGTATTTTCACACTGATCGTCTTTTCGATTCTCGTCTTCCCGCCGCCTCTGCAATCCGGACAGGGATCGGTAATGATCTCACCCTGTCCGTGACAGACGGGGCACGGTGAGCTGATTTGGAAAAATCCTTGAGAACGGATGACCTGCCCTCTGCCCTGACACGTGGAGCAAGTTTGTGGAACCGTCCCCGGCTTTGCGCCCGACCCATCACAGGTCTTGCACGGATCAAGTCTGTGAAAGGTTATCTCTTCTTCCACCCCCTCAAAAGCCTTCTCCAATGTGAGTTCCACATCATAACGGAGGCTGTTTCCCTGGCGGGACCGCGATCGGCCTCCCCCCCCGCCAAATCCAAAAACTCCCTCAAAAATATCACTGAAATTCGAAAAAATGTCATCGAAACCACTGAAACCCTTGAAACCACTGCCCGTCAAACCTTCATGGCCAAACCGGTCATAGATTTTACGCTTTTCACTATCCCTGAGGACCTCATACGCCTCAGCCGCTTCTTTGAATTTTTCCTCGGCTTCCTTATCCCCCTGGTTCCTGTCCGGATGATATTTAAGGGCCTGCTTTCGGTAAGCTCTCTTAATCTCTTCCTCTTGACAGTCCCGGGAGATACTTAGTATCTCATAATAATCTCTCTTAATCATGGTCAATCTTCTTTAGTTTCTTTTTCAGAATCCTCTATATCTTGAACCTCGTTGGATTCAGTGTTCTCATCAGTCAGGGATTCTTCGATTAACAGTTCCGGCTCATTTTCGGGCAGGGGCAGGCTATCAGATTCTTTCCACTGATGAACCTTTCCCGCGGCGATTTCCCTGAGTGCAACTACAATATCCTTGTTCTTGCAAACCACCAGCGGTTCCGCGCCAGATCTGAGCTGACGAACCCGCTTGGCTGCAAGGTGAATTAATCCAAAGCGGTTATCCACTTTTTCAAGACAGTCTTCAACGGTGATGCGAGCCATATTTTTCTCCCTGCCAATTAGGAGTTAAGACTTCAAGAAACCCTAAGAGTCAGCAAAAGGAGAAGCAGTCTCCCGATCAACAACCTGCTTGCTCTTACAGATCTTACGGTTTACAACCAAAACACTATGAGGCAATCCATTATAAAATAAACTTTGTATTATAAGTCGCTCTATGATAGAAGTAAAGGATAAAGTGCCTGAAAATCCTGATTGTGTTCTCAATCAGCTGAAAAGGCTCATATCCTATTCAAAAACCCTGACAGGAATGGAAACAAACCCCTTATGTTATCCAAAGTCTTCAGCAGCGCTCTTACAGGAATAGACGCTTATGTGGTAGAAGTTGAAGTGGATATTTCGCAGGGACTCCCCTCATTCTCGACTGTCGGCCTTCCCGAAGGGGCCGTAAGAGAAAGCAAGGAGCGGGTAAAGGCCGCCATCAAGAACTCAGGGTACCATTTTCCCGCGGACCGGATTACCGTCAACCTGGCCCCGGCGGACGTAAAAAAAGAAGGTTCCGCCTTTGACCTTCCTATAGCCATCGGAATACTTGCCGCCACAGGATTGGTTCAAAGGGATTCCTATTCCTCGTACCTTTTCCTGGGGGAACTGGCCCTCGACGGCATGGTAAGACCGGTGAAGGGAGTTTTACCTGTAGCCATAACAGCCAGAGACCTTGAATACAAGGGCATCTTTCTTCCAAAAGAAAATGCCCCTGAAGCAGCGGTTGTGGAAGGTATAGAAGTTTTTCCTGTCGGCTCGCTTGCAGAGATCATCGGCGCCCTCAGAGGCATTCAGAAACTTACCCCCGTGCAGTTGAAAGATAATCCTTTTTTTCATGATTGCAGCTTTGATCTCGATTTCAAAGACGTTCAGGGGCAGGAAAACGCCAAAAGAGCCATTGAAATATCTGCAGCAGGTGAGCACAATCTGATCATGGTCGGTCCTCCCGGATCGGGGAAGACCATGCTGGCAAAGAGGCTTCCCACTATTCTCCCTGAACTGACTTTTCAAGAGGCCCTGGACACATCCAAGGTTTACAGCGTCCTGGGACTCATGCCGTCCGGTTCCGGCCTGATCACACAAAGACCGTTCCGTGCGCCTCACCATACCATATCCGATGCGGGTCTGATCGGCGGAGGGCAAAACCCAAAACCCGGTCAGGTGAGCATGGCGCACAATGGCGTGCTTTTTTTGGATGAATTGCCGGAATTCCGCCGAAATGTCCTGGAAGTCCTCAGACAACCCATAGAGGACGGCGAGGTAATCATATCGCGGGCCAATTTCACGGTGGTCTATCCCGCCCAATTCATGCTTGTGGCGGCCATGAACCCTTGTCCGTGCGGTTTTTTGACCGACCCAAAAAGGGATTGTTCCTGCTCCCACATACAGATCAGGAAATATCGGGCGAAGATTTCCGGACCCCTCATGGACCGGATCGACATCCATCTGGAAGTGCCTTCCGTCCCTTACAAAGATCTTTCCAGCAAAGAAGACGGGGTTTCCTCAGCCCAGATCCTGAAACGGGTCCTGAATGCCCGGAAAATTCAGGCAAAACGATTTTCCCGAACGAAAATCCTCACAAACGCCAGAATGAACAGCCGGCACATCCGCGAATACTGCCCCATTGATGCCCAATCAAGCGCTCTTCTGGAAAAGGCCATGGAAAAATTCGGCCTGAGCGCCAGGGCCCATGCCCGGATCCTCAAAATTGCCAGGACCATCGCCGACCTGGAAGAAAGCCCCCATATCCGTTCTCCCCACATAGCAGAAGCCATTCAGTACCGGACACTGGACCGGAAGATGGTGAGATAGGAAGGTGTTTTCCGATGTGTTAGGCCGGATCATATCGTAAGTCGAAATAGCACTCCGCACTTGACTTTTAATTCATACATTAATAGGGTCTACCGGAGACCAAATCTGACTATCCCTCGACCCTATAACAAACTCTTTTCCTAAACAGTGAATAGTATTCATTCACGGGTATCGGGCCTTAACGCCGCTCTTCGTGCGAAACATCCATCTGCGTGTCTTTCAGAGGCTCACAGATCAGTCCCGCTTTAACCCGGCCATCTCAGCCAGAACGGCACATACCGATGCTGCATCTTCCTTGTCCCGGCCATGGGCCAACGCATTGGTATAAATCTGGGCCGAGGCTGCAAACAGAGGAGTCGGGCATTTTAGGTCATTTGCAAAGGCACTGATGATTTTCATGTCTTTTTGCCAAACGTCTACTTTCATGGTGGCTTGTTCGTAATCGTTGGCAACCATCATCGGTCCGCGTATCTCAAACATGCGTGACGTGCCCGCGCCGTCGCTGACGACCTCAAGGATCTGCTTGGGGTCGAGGCCCGCTTTCATACCCAGCACAAAGGCTTCCCCAGCCGAGACATTATGTATGGCTACCAGAAGATTGGCCACGAACTTCATTTTTGAACCGGTCCCGAAGTCTCCGATGAAATAGTGGGAGCGCGCGAAGCCTTCAAATAGGGGAATGCATTGCTCGTAGGCGGATTTTTCACCACTGGCATACACGGAGAGATCTTTGTTTACCGCCTGGCCCCCGGTTCCGCTAAGGGGGCAATCCAACATTTCTACTCCAGCCGCATCCAATATGTTCTTGGCTTGCATCTTAATATCCAGCGGCATGGTGCTGCATTCCACAAGGATCTGATTGGACCTGGCCACAGCTGCCAGGCTTTGGGCTGATTCCAGCAAAGAGGCTTCCGTGGGAAGCACGGAGACAACAACCACGCTCTTTTGGGCCACCTCTTCCGCGGAGGTTGCACCAACCCCCCCCCATGGATTCCAGGACGGTCACCTTATCCGGCAAAATGTCGTACCCCAGCGCTTTAAAGCCTGCGTTCAGCAGGTTTTTCGACATGGCAGAGCCCATGATGCATAGACCTAACATGCCAATTGCGTTTTCCATTGAATTTCCTTTCCTGTTTTTTATTTCCAGGGAATCAAAACCTGACTCACTTTACAGATGACATTTATTCACCGATGTCCGGTTTTAATCCCGCGCTTTCCACTCCGTAAACGGCGCACTCTTCGTCGCGATCCGAGGTATCCCCGCTGACGCCGACGGCGCCCACGAGAAAGCCTTTTTCGTCGCGTATCAGGACGCCTCCGGGCAGAGGCACCATCTTCCCGTTGGACATGGCGGCCAGGGCACCGAAGAAGACCGGCATTTTCTCCGCCCGCCTCGACAGCTCGCGCGAAGCGAAACCCATTCCCAAAGCCCCCCAGGCCTTTCCAAGCGCGATCTCGACTCTCATCAGACCGGAATCGTCCTCGCGTTTGACGATTTTAAAATGCCCCCCGTCATCCAAAACCACCACGGTAAGTGGATCACAATCAATTTCTCTCCCCTTGAACAAGGCAGCGTCGGCAATAATAGACGCCTTTGCCAAACTGATTTTGGACATATCCGCACCTCCGATATCCGGGTTATAAAGTTCAGCGCCCCGGTTCAGGCAATATCAAAGCTGTCTATCCGCGATGCCAGATAGGCGATCCGGGCGCTTTCTTCCACCAGTTCCGCCAGATTTTGGGCTTCGGCGAGGTCCGACCCGGCAGCGATGATTCCGTGTTCCGCCATCAGAGCGGCGCGCAGTTCGCGCCTGGAAAAGGCCTTTTCAAGGGCTGCGGAAACCTCAAGGCTTCCTTCTCCCGGAGGCAAGATCAAGGGCACCTGCTGCAAGGTGCGGCGAGCGTGCACTGTAGGCAGAGGCAGTTCACGCCCGGCCACCGCATACGCCGTGGCATAGGGAGGGTGGTAATGTACGACGGCTCCGATTTGAGATCGAACCCGATATATGGCCAGGTGCGAGTTGAATTCCTTGGTCGGCTTTCCTTTTCCTCCCATCACCCTGCCTTGGTCGTCACAGACCAAAAGGTCACCCGGGGTAAGGGCGCACAGTGCCTTTCCGCTGGGCTTTACCAGAAAAACCGACGAATCGATACGCATGCTGAGATTACCGCCGGTGGACATCTGCAGTCCCAAAGAAAAAGCCCTTCGGCAGGCGCGAATAAATTGCCTACGGGCGTCTGTTGCTTCATATGCTGTCACAGCAAGGTTCCCGGTTGCCATCCCTATTTTACGGCCAGCGCTCCTGTTGGTACACACCGACGCCATGGCTTGTCAGCACCCTATCCGCCCGGCCGATAATCTTCTCCATACTCTCATACATCTGGAACACATTGACAAATCGCCCCATGGGGGTGAATTTTAACCCTCGCTTCTTGTCGGGCAACAGATTCTCGTCCGCGAATACCGCATCGCCGGCAATCACGAAGCTGCCCGACGCTGTCCGCACCTCCACCGACTGATGACCGGGGCAATGGCCGGGAGTTGGAAATAGCGTAATGCTGGGGCTGAATACATACTCCCCTGACACGGTATGGAATACGGCGTCTTTGAAAGGGGGTACGACTTTCAGTTTCTCGGAACAATAGGACTTGTAATAGAGAATATGTGGATCCAATGCAAAGGCCAATTCATTTTCGTGCACCCAATATTCGGCATTTTTGAAGAGCTTCATATTCGCACAATGGTCCCAGTGAAGATGGGTAAAAATTACGGCATCGATCTCTTCCGGCCCCACGCCCATCTGGGCCAACCGCTGATCGATACGGTATCCCTCGGGCTGATGGGACCCGGGATGATGCCAATCAGCCTCTTTCGTTTCAGCCATGCCCGTGTCCACCAGAATTTTCCGATTGTCGGCTTCCACATAGAAGGCGTTCGTGGGAACCTCGACTTCGATTCCGTAGTCGTGGCCCCCGGTGATGTATACCCCTTTATCCAGGGTTATGTAGCCTGTATTCAGCGGGACTATAAACGTGTTCATTTAGATCTCTTCTCCTTGGGTGGGATCTCGGACAGCAAAGAGGTGATCTCCCGGGCAGCTCGTTCCACAAATGCATCGTCATTGATATGAAAAGGCAGCTCGATCACCTCGACAGACGCGTTCAAGGTGTCTTTCAGGTGCTTTCTGAAGGCAGCATCCGCCTCCGGTTCATAGAACTGTTTGCCTTTGGCATTGGGTTCCGAGAAACCCTCGATCGGGATCAATACTTTAACCGGGCCGAGGGCCTGATTGAGCTTGCGGGCCAGAAAATCCGCCGCATTCACCATCTCCTGTGCCGTGGCTCGTATCAGGGTGATGTTCCGGTTGTGTACAATGACGTTTCGACTTTGCCAGTAGGGCGGCATTTTCTCGAACGGTCCCATACACGCATAGTCGATGGCCCCGGTGCTGACCATACAGGGGATCTCTCTCTCGGCCAGGATATCCAGGCGATCATCACGAGCCGAAAAGATGCCGCCTACCTCGCGGTCTAAGAGTTCGTGGGTCGACCAATCCAAAAGCAGGTCGAAACGCCCTTCCCTGGTCAAGGATTCCATGGCCGCACCGCCCGCACCGTTGGCATGGAAGAATACCATCTCCAATTCCGGACCGGCCAAGAGGCGCCTGAGCTTCATAAGCCCCAGGGTGGTCACCCCGAAAGCGGTTACTCCCACGGTGTGTCGTGCCGGAGTCCTTTGAACAGAGGGTTGTTGGACCATGGCCGCAAGCGCGCCGGCCGCGTTGCCCAGCGTTGTCTCCAACAGCCGATTCATCCCCAGCATATCGGCTATGGATGGGAAGACCGCGATATCTTTGGATTCGATGAAAGGCCGCATATCGCCTGAAGCCAGGGTGGTAACCATGACTTTTGGAAATCCCAGGGGCAGCACTTGCATGGCCGCGGTGGCCATGGAGGTACCCTGCCCTCCTCCAAGACCAATCACACCCTGGATAGCGCCCTGTTTGTACAGATCGTTCACCCATCCTGTTACGCCGATGGTCATGGCTGCCATGATACGTCCCTTGTCGCCCGTGGCAACAAGCTCCGCCAAGTCGTGACCTGCCCGTTTCGCAACCGCCTGGCGGGGGATGTCGGCCGTAATTCCCGGATCGCCAAGGGCGCCACCGTCTATAATTTTTGCTGTCAGACCCCGCTCCTGAAGGATGTGGCGAATATACGCGGCCTCTTCAGATTTTGTATCCAGGGTGACGATGATTAACGCATTTCGGCGCATGATCGATACCATAGAAATCTCTTGGGTACGGTTGACCGGCTATAGCTGTATGCCGCAGTATTTTACCAGAGGGTCGCGGTCGGCCAACAGGTTCTGTATGCCGCACTCGTGGCAGATTCTGCCCTTTTCCATGATGTAAACACGCGAGTCATCTCTCAGGCCAAAGGCCATCTCATAATTCTGCTCGACCAGGAGGATGGTCACCCCATCCTTCAGAAAACGTTTCAGTATCTCGCCGATCTCATCGACCAGGATGGGCATGACCCCTTCGGAGGGCTCGTCCACAAGAATCAGTTTGGGCATTGCCACCATGGCGCGAGCCAAGGCCAGCATCTGTTGCTCACCACCGCTCAGTGCATCTCCCCGGTTGGCCAAACGGTTCTTCAGGTTGGGAAAGTTGCTGAATATCTGGTCCAGGCTTTCGTCCACCTCGCGCTGGCTGAGCCTGCCCCGGACCAGCATGGCCAACTTCAGGTTTTCCAGCACGCTCAAGTTGGGGATGATGCGACGCTCCTCGGGTATATAAGCAATGCCTTTGGCTGCGATCTGGTGTGGCTTTAGCGATGTAATATCCATTCCGTCAAGCGTTATCCGACCTGAAAGGGCAGGCTCGATGCCCATGATGGTTTTCAGCGTGGTCGTCTTCCCTACCCCGTTCCGTCCAATCAGTATGACCAGGTCGCCTTGGCCGACCTCCAGATCGATGCCTTGCAGGATATGGCTCCGTCCGTAATAGGTATGTACGTCATGCAACGTAAGGAACATCAATGCCCTCCCAGATAAACACGCTGAACATCCTGGTTGTTGTGAATCTCCGTCGGCGTACCTTCGGCGAGGATTGATCCATTGTGCAGCACGGTGATGGATCCCGATATTCCCATTACTACGCTCATATCGTGTTCCACAATCACTATCGTAAGATGTTCTGCCAGTTTCTTCACCAGTGTCACGGTGTCCCGGGTTTCGGCCGGAGTCATACCGGCAGTGGGTTCATCCAATAATAATATCTCAGGATCGGTGCCCAAGGTGATACCAATTTCCAGGTAGCGCTGATCGCCATAGGGCAGGTTGGCGGCCAGTAGATCCCTTTTTTCGGCCAATCCCACTTGATCAAGGATCTGGTTCGCCTTGGCGTTTACATCGGGCAGCCGGTCGTAACGGCCCCAGAAATTGAAACGAGAGACCCTCATCTGAGCGGCCAGGCGCACATTCTCGAACACTGTCAACTTCGGAAAAATGCTGGTGATCTGATGGGATTTGGTAAGGCCCATACGGCACACCCGATGTTGCGGAAGGCCGGTGATATCCCGACCTCGGTAGAGAATATGCCCGGAACTGGCTCTGAGCTTGCCGGCTAATAGGTTGAAAAAGGTGGTCTTTCCAGCGCCGTTGGGCCCGATGATGGACCGAATCTCCCCCTTCGGCAGCCGAAAGTTCACCTGTTGGACGGCCTTGATCCCGCCAAATTCTTTTCCCAGTCCCCGGGTCTCTAAAATAATTTCTTCAGCCACATTATCCCCTTGTTCCGTTCTGTTTCGCCGGCCACTCCCAGACGTTCCCTGATCGTTCCCAAGATGCCCTCCGGGAAGGTCAGAATCAGGAAAACTACCATCGTACCCACGAAGACTTCCCAGCGGGGGGTGTAAACGCTCACTGTGTCCTCAAAAAAGATAAATATGCCGGCCCCTAACAAGGGCCCGAAAAAGGTATGCATGCCTCCCAAAAGAGTCATCACGAGCGGACGACCGGAGTTTAGCCAGAAGAAGGAGTCCAGGGGAACATAGCCGAGGTTCACCGTGTACAGGGCGCCGGCCATCCCGGAGAAGAGCCCGGAGATAGTGAATGCCCATATCTTGATCGAAACGACGTCATATCCACAGGCCTTCAGACGTTGTTCGTTCTCCTTCAAGCCCTGCAAAAGGGACCCAAAAGGTGAATTCAGTATGCGATGCATCAGCACGATGCAAACCATCATCACGATCAGCACGAAAAAAAACAGGTTATGGGGATCTCCCAGATTTACCTTGAAGGGAAAATTCAACTCCAACAATGGGATCCCCTTCAGGCCGTCTTCTCCACCGGTGATATGTTTCAACGGCGAGAGCGCCAGAAAATAAAACATCTGGGCAAACGCCGCAATGAGAAGGGCGAAGTAAACGCCTCGCTTTTTCACGCACATCGCTCCCAGAATAAGAGCTCCCAAAGAGGAGGCTACCAGGCCCCACCCTAAAGCAGTCCATACGGTGGCGCCAAAATAGCGCAGAGCCATTCCGGCGCCATAAGCGCCGAGACCGAAAAAAGCCGTGTGACCAAAGGAGAGCACCCCCGCAAATCCAAGAGCCACGTTGAACCCCATGGCGTAGAGACCAAAAATGAGAATGTCCGTGGCTGTGGAAACGGATATCCACAACGGCAGGGTCAGAAGAATGACCCCGGCAAAGGCTATGTTTCTATATTCCTTGAACATAATTCTCAGCCCATCCTGTTTCTGCGCACTATGAGCACCGTTTTATTCCCTTCCCAGTTCGCCCATGAGACCGCGGGGACGAGCCAGCAGAATCACGGCCATGACCAGGTAAATGACAACATCGGCGTATTCACCGGCGAACAGACTGGTGAAAGATACGACCTGTCCGATAATAATGCCGCCCACGATGGCCCCTCCCAGACTGCCTAGTCCGCCCACGACGGTCACCACGAAGCTCTGCAGGATCATGTTCAACCCCATGTCCGGTTCCACGGCCACCATGGGCGCGGCCACTCCCCCTCCCAGGGCTGCCAGGCCGATACCTATGGAAAAGCCCAGTGTCAGGACTCGCGAGACGTTTACACCCAGGGCATCCACCATCGACTTGTCCGTGGTACTTGCCCTGAGAATCATGCCCAGGTTGCTCTTTCTGAGAAACAGAAACAGAGCTGCCATGGCCACAATGGTGATGGCGATTACAAACATGCGATATTTCGGTATAATGAGCCCCCCGGCCATGAAGCTGCCCGACAAACCCTCAGGATAATTGACCGGCATGGCCATGAGGCCGTATATGAGTTTCATGATATCCGGAACGGCGACCGAAAGACCGAAAGTCAGGAGCAAGGGATACAATGGATTCCCGGTTTTGTATAGGGGACGAAGAAGTCCCATTTCTGTGAGCGCTCCCAGTCCGGCGACCACAGGCACAGCCAGGGCCAGCCCGATCCAGAAATTCCCGACCAACATGTTAAACTGGAACAGTGCAAAGGCGCCCAGCATATAGAAGACACCGTGGGCAAAATTGACTACATCCATCAGACCGTAGATCATGGAAAGCCCACTGGCCAGCAGTATGAAGATCGCTCCCAGGGCGAGACCGATGATGGCCTGCATGATTAAGATGTTGAAGGGAATATCGAACATGGCTCTCTCAGTTCGTCGGCCATTCTTGGGGCACGCCGGTATCCGGATATTGGCCGCGGTGTTTTTAATCTCACGAGGCAGTCGCCCATAAGATCCTAATCCGGCCGGCAAAGACGAAAGACGACAGGAACAGCACTTTTTCAAGAAGCGGCGGCCCGCTTAAGGCCGCCGCCGAATCGCCGTTACTACCTCGGCAGAGGAATATTGGCATTGGGCAGGTCTTTTTCAGCCTGCTCGCAGTTTCGCATGATGTCTTTAGCCGGAACTTCCTCCACGATCTTGGCTACTTTCCAACCCTTGGCAGCCTTGCCCAGTCCCTGCAACACCAGATAACTTTCAACCCGCTGGTGGTTGCACTTCTGGTAGTATTCCTCGCCCTTGGTGAAAGCGTATTTCCCATCCTCCAGGGCTTTGATCACCGCGTCCGTATCCACCGTTCCAGCCCGATTGATGGCATCGGCCAACGCCATCATTTGGTGGAAACCGGACTCGCTGTCCTGGCGGGGTGGCCGCCCGTATTCTTTCTGGAATGCATCAACAAATTTCTTGGCTGTGGGGTACTTGTCGGCCAATTCCCAGTAAAAGTCCACACCGCCGTAAATGCTTTCATCATACAGGGGGTACACTTCTTTCATGGTCAAGATGGTGGTCTTGCTGCAAACGATAGGAATTTTTCCGACAATGCCAAGCTCGTAAGCCTGCTTGATGGCCGCGTTCTGATCCCTGCCCAGGTTGTTGAAAACGATAAAATCGGGTTTGGCCGCCATGATGCGAGGGAGAAATGCCGAAAAGTCTTTGGTTCCCAAGGGAGCGTAGACATTCCCGAGAAAGGTACCGCCGTGAATCTCGCTCGCATAGATCCAACCTTGGAGCAGCCGCTGTCCCCAACGATAATCAGCGGTAAGAGAGAACCACCTCTTACCCAGGTTTTTGAATGCAAACTGGGACATGGCCTGCGTTGCCATGAAAGGCGTCACCATCCCCGAGAATCCGTATTTGGAGATATCCTTGCCGGTCACCATGTCCGATTGGGGAAATCCCATGTAGATGATTTTATTCTTATCCGCGAATTCGTTCAGCACTTTGGACACGGCGCCTGAAAGGGACCCGGCGATGAAATTGACCTTCTCTTCGAATACCAGTTCCTTGGCTTTACGGAGCGCTACGCCCCCATTCAGCTGTGAGTCCCGTACTACAATCTCAAACTGCTTGCCCAGAACCCCGCCTTTGGCGTTGATCATTTTGGCAGCAAGTTCAGCACCCTTCTGCTGGTCGTCTCCCAGGGCCGCATACGGTCCCGTAAGAGGCAGGATCGCTCCGACCTTGATGGTGTCAGCCGCCAGAGCCTGCACGGCAAAGAGAAAAGATGAGGCCAGCGTAAGCATAATCCATGACGTCCATTTCCTTTTCGTTTTCATAAGATCTCCTCCTCAGTTAGAATTCGGCTAATAAGAGCGGTGAAAACCGCGTGGTCCACTTATTTGATGGTCCAGCCGCCGTCCACCAGTAGGACATGGCCGGTGACGATCGCCGCAAAATCACACACCAGATAAAGGACGGCGTACGCCACTTCCTCCTCCCGTGCCATACGACCTAACGGGATGCTATCCAATACATAGCGCTTGAAGGATTCGTCTTTGAACATCTCGGTTACAAAGGGGGTCTGCACGAAGGTTGGGGCCACAGCATTGACCGTGATGTTGTGCGGCGCCCACTCCAGGGCCAAAACTTTGGTCAGCTGGTCTACCCCGGCCTTGCTTGCGCAATAGGCAGCTCGCAAAGGAATGGCCACGGTGCCGGTCTGGGACGAGATGTTTACAATACGCCCGTATTTCTGTCGGATCATATGGCGCCCGGCCTCCTGGCAAACGAAAAAGAGGGAGCGCAGATTGATGTCCATGACTGCATCCCAGTTGTCAGGGGTGACCTCCTCCGCTTTTTGAGGACGGTTGATCCCCATGGCATTAACCAATATATCCAGACGTCCCATCCGCTCCATCGCGGAGTCAACCAGACGCGCGGGCTCGCCTTCGGAGGTAAGGTCCAGAGCCAGGCGGTGACACCGGCCGCCCAACCCCTTGACTTTCTCTTCCACGCTCCGAAGTTTCTCATCCCTTGTGCCGGAAAGGTACAAAGTGGCGCCGGCCTGTGCCAGAAGAAGGGCGGTCACTTTTCCGATGCCTCCGCTTGCTCCGCAAACCAGGGCGCATTTGCCTTCGAGGTTGAATTCAGGTTTTTTCATCGTCCGTATTTCTCCACCCGCACTTTGCAACTGATTCCATGCCCCAGCATGTTTTCGTAGTTGCACGCTCGCTCGCACACTTCGGCTATCTTGTAGGATGCCTCCTTGTTAGCATACTGATAGGTAACCGTCTTGACGAATTTCCCCACCGAAAGACCGCCCGTATAGCGGGCCGCCCTCATGGTGGGGAGCACATGATTGGTGCCTATGGTCTTGTCGCCGTAAGCCACGGTGGTTTCTTCGCCGCAGAACATGGAACCGTAGTTCCGGCAATTCTCCAGATAGTAACGCCAGTCCTCGGTCTGGACCTCCAGGTGTTCAGGCGCCCATTCATCGCTGAGTTCCAGCGCTTCCTCTCTGGAATCTACCACGATCACCTCGCCGTTGTCCCGCCAGGCCACCTCCGCGATGTCCCGGGTCGGCAGGACTTTCAACTGCTTATCCAGCTCGACCATGGTCTTTTCCGCTATGGAGGTGGACAGGGCAATCAAACACTGTCTCGCATTGGGATCATGCTCGGCCTGCCCCAGGATATCGGCGGCTACGATGAGAGGGTCGGCATGGTCGTCGGCAATCACCAGGATTTCGGTGGGACCGGCCAGCAGGTCAATGCCCACATCTCCGAAGAGCTGGCGTTTGGCCTCCGCCACATACTTATTTCCCGCCCCAACCACCATGTCTACCGGTTTCAGTCCCTCCATGCCACAGGCAAGGGCCGCCAACGCGTGAACCCCGCCCATGCAGTAAATCTCGTTCGCTCCGCCGGCGGCCATGGAATAGAGCGTGGCCGGGTACATGCCTTTTCCCTTGACAGGCGGGCTGCAGCTCACTACCCGTGAGACGCCGGCCACCACCGGCGTGATTACGGTCATGTGTGCCGAAGCGAGCATGGGATACCGCCCGCCGGGCACATAGGAACCACTGGATGCCACCGGTATGATCTTCTGCCCCAAAAACACGCCGGGTAAGGTTTCCACCTCGAAGTCAGCCAATCGTTTCATCTGCTCGGTGGCGAAATTCCGGATCTGCTTTTGACAAAAATCAATATCTTCCACCATGCCGGGCGACAATTGACCCTTTGCAGCATTGATTTCATCCCGGGATATTTTGAAGCTTACCGGTGACCACCCATCAAATTTTTCAGAGTAAAAGCGAACTCCGGCCTCCCCTTCGCTGCGGACTTTATCAATAATTTCTGCCACGGTGTCGCGTACCGCGGTCAGATCTTCTTTGGGTTTTTGTTTTGCTCGTTTAAGATATTTAGGCATTTTTTCCCTCCCTTGTACGGCGCTTTCTCCCTTAAACATACCGGAGAAAGGAGTCGACTTCTTTCTGTTCTTCCCTTTCTTTTCTTTCTTTTCTATTCTCCGGGCAGGACGGCAACCGCACGCATGGGTGAACCTGTTCCCCCGCGTATCTTCAAGGGCAAGCCGATAAAGGTGAAACGTTTCCCCAAGAGTTTGTCCAAGTTGCAGAGGTTTTCAACATGGGTTACGCCGCGTTCCCCGCAGACACTATGGCAGGGATAGGTCTTGTCATACCACATGTCCGGGCTGGGCGAGTCCACGCCAAAGTTGACCGCGCCCTGATCGATAATATATTCGGTGGCTTCACGGTCCAGCCCCGGATAGTCGGTCATATACTCGGGTTTTCCGTAAAAACGATCGTAGTGGGCCGTGTAGAACAATACCGTGTCCCCCTGACGAATTTCCTGATCGTATTTGGCCAGTTCGCTTTCTATCTTTTTTCTCCCGAACTGGGTTTTACGTTCGATGTCGCTGACGTCGATACACACTCCCTCGGTGATGCATTTCTCAAGGGGAAGCTGATCTACGGACTGGGCATTGGGATCACGCGATAGGTGGCTTATCGAATCAATGTGCGTGGGCCCATGATCGCAGATCAAGATGCCTCTGGTTTCGTAAGAAAAGCCGGTTCCCAATTGCCTCTGACATTCTTCATGGGACAGATGGGTCCAGATCACGGTTTTCATATGGCCCGGATACACCGGCATGCCCGAATAGATCTCCTGAGATAGGTCGATTATCTTTCCCTTAAACACTGTTCCCTCCTGACATTCTCGGCTGAATCGCCCGCCCGATTTCCGAGCGGTAGCCCTTTTGGTGGTACCCGCAGGTCTTTCTGATGACCAGCTCGGGTTCCAAAGTCACTTGATACGGTTTATTGTAGCCACGTTGTTTGCCGACCTTCTGGATTATCCTCCGTGCGGCCAGTCGACCCATTTCCATTGAATGCTGTTCAATGGTCGTCATTTCGACGGTACGCAACGAAGTGGCCTCCACATTGTTGAATCCTACCAACGCCATATCTTCCGGGACGATAAGCCCTGCGTCCAGTATGGCCTCGAAGGCCCCCATGGCCATGTCGTCGTTGCACGCGTAGATCGCCGAGGGGCGTTCATCGGGCGGCAGACCCAGAAAAGAGTTGGTGGCAAGGTATCCACACGCACGGAAGTAGTCCCCCTCGAACAAGAGATTTTTATTCACCGAAATCCCATAGGCCTCCATGGCCTGCATCGCGCCTTGGAATCGTTCCAGGCCGGTAGACGTATTCTGAGGACCCATGATTACGGCGATACGCTGGTGCCCCAGTTTTATGAGATGCTCCACCGCCATATAACCGCCCCTAACGTTGTCCACGATCACGTAATCCATCTCCGGACAGGTATATATTCGACGCAATACGGAAATCGTTGGAAAGTCTTCCCGAACCAACTGCGTGAGGTGTGGATCATCGATCAATCCGCAGGAGGCGATCAGTCCATCGATGCCCCGGGCTCTCATGTTCCCGATCTTCTTGCCTTCAATCTTCAAGTCGTCGAACGTCGAGATGATGTTCAAAAAAAGCCCTGTTTTTTGAAGCACTTCCTCGACCCCAATGCCGATCTCCGGGAATATGGGATTTTTGGTGTTGGTAATCAATAGCGCTACGGAGTCGGACTGGCGGCTCACCAGTGAACGGGCCACCAGGTTGGGGGTGTATTTCAGCTCTCTGGCCACTCTGAGAACACGGTATTTTGTATCCTTGGAGATACCCGGCTTGCCGTTAAGTACAAACGAAACCGTTGTCGGCGAAACCTGTGCGATTCGAGCGATATCCTTGATAGTAATCCGACTCATGCAAGCATTCCCAGAGACCTTTGAAGAAGACGGGCAACAGAAGCTAAAACGTTTTACTAAAACGTTTTAAATTTGATTAACGAATTTCCAACGGCGTTGTCAAGTTTTTTTTGCCCATCGGAGCAGATTCCTAATATGCAATGCATCAGTGAGATTCGCCACTTATGAAAAGCATCCTGTTATCAATTTGTTGTATCTTATTCAAAAATCCTGGCTGAGTGGAGTCCCGAGGTCTTTTTTGCTGCCGCATCTTGGATAAACCTTCACCGACCGTCGAAAGGTCCTTCTATGCTGGTAAAATGAAACCTATTGGATTCCAGCGACCCTTTCCGTACCAGCATAGAAGGACCGGCGCTCCATAGGAATCAGATGCGGCAGCAAAAAAGACCTCGGGACGGAATGGCTTCCTGATTCTGTATTTTGCTGCCAGGCAATTTGAATAGGATACGATACAATTTGTTAATCTTGTTTTATGCAAGTAAAATCCCCGATCCTCAACGCGCAAAAATGCTCATAAAGGAGCGGGGAAAACGTCTGATTTATCAATACCCGTGCCCCATTTTCCCAATATTTGGTTTGGAATTTCGAGGGATAGGTGATATACGTTTTCGAAAATTCCAGAAGCATCGTCTGTGTCGAGGGAGACATGAAAATCGGGCCTCCCGATTTGGCCGAGGCCATTTGCTACCGGACACTGGATCGGAAGATAGAGAGAGAAAAGAAAGGACCTTCATGTATTACCCCAAGAAACTGACAGAGCGTGTATTCCTGCTGGGAAATCATTATATATCCGTGTATCTGGTGAAAGGAGACCGGTTCTGTATCCTCATAGAGGCGGGCCTGTCTTCAACCGCGGCCCAGATTATTGATCAGATCGAACAACTTCAGATTGGATCTGCAAGCATAAAGAAGCTGTTTGTCACCCATGCCCATGCGGACCACGTAACGGGTACTAGCCCACTAAAACAGGCCCTCCCCTGGGTGACCGTCACGGCAGGAGAGAAAACAAAGGAGCTCCTTTCAAAGGAAAAAATCCGGAAATTCTTCTTTCTTGAAGACCGTTACACCTCTTCGCGGCTCGTGGAGCTCGGTGCGATATCGGATCGGAATCTGGTCGAAGATCCTCTTTTCTACGAAGTGGAAGAAGTAGTCCGTCCGGGCCAGATTCTGGACTTAGGCGGCATTCAGTTGGAGATCATAGACGCTCCCGGTCATTGCATGGGTGGCCTGGCTCTCTGGGAACCTCGGGAAAAGATGCTGTTCTGTTCCGATTATTTGGGCTTCTGTCTGCCCCCGGACCAATTCGTATCCAATTTCTATGTGGATTACGACCAGTACCTGAAAACCTTTGAAAATCTGAGGGAGTTGGGACCTCGGTGGATCTGTCCCGGGCATTGCAACGTTTATTCCGGAGAAGAAGCGGCCCGATTTTTGAAAGGATCCGCGGGAGAACTCGAATGGGTGCTGGAACGGGTGTCCCACTGTGCCCGATTCCCTGAGAAACTGGAGGACGTAAAAGAGGAACTATTCCATCGGTATTTTGTTCGGGAATCGACCATTTTCAGTCCGGAAAACACACACCACTGCATGGACCTTCTGGTCCGCCGAATTCTGAATTCAGAAGCCGTCGGCCGGATCCAACGGAAGGGGGCTTAATCAGGAGTGTTGGCGGAATGGTTTGGTTTGGCTGAATCTACAATCCAAACCCGCGGATTTGAGCAAAATGGGAATGGACGTCTATCGCTTGCCAACAGTCGGGATTTTTACGCTCAAAAAGCGAGGTTTCCGGGAGTTCTCGGGAACGGGATCACATCCCTGATATTGGAAAGGCCGGTTACAAACTGGATAAGGCGCTCGAACCCCAGGCCGAAGCCCGCGTGGGGAACCGTTCCAAATTTTCTGAGATCCAGATACCACCAGTAATCATCCGTATGTAAACCGGCATCGACCATTCTTTGATAGAGGATGTCGTAATCGTCCTCACGCTGGCTTCCCCCGATGATCTCCCCGATTTTCGGAGCCAGAACGTCCATGGCCCTTACGGTTTTTCCGTCCTCGTTCATCTTCATGTAAAACGGCTTAATTTCTTTCGGATAGTCGGTGAGAACTACGGGTTTTCCGAAGACCTTCTCACACAGATAACGCTCGTGTTCGGACTGCAGATCAGAGCCCCATTCCACGGGATATTCAAACTTTTGCTTCGCATTCTTAAGCAGCCTGATCGCCTCGGTGTAGGAAATCCATTCAAATTCCACGGCGATAAGATCCTCCACCGTCTTGAGCACGGTTTGATCCACGAAACGGTTGAAGAACTCCATATCTTCCCGGCAATCATGCAAAACTGCGGCAAAAATCTCCTTCAGAAAGGCTACCGAAAGTTCCACATTTCCTTCCAGATCGCAAAAGGCCATCTCGGGCTCTACCATCCAGAACTCAGCTAAGTGACGGGAGGTGTTGGAGTTTTCCGCCCGAAAAGTGGGACCGAATGTATACACATCCCCCATGGCCAGGGCATAAATTTCGGCCTCTAACTGACCACTCACGGTCAGGTTGGCTGGCACCCCGAAAAAGTCCTTTGTGAAGTCCACCTTCCCCTTTTCCCGCGGGACCTGTTCCAGATCAAGCGTAGTCACCTTGAACATCTCACCGGCCCCTTCACAATCGCTACCGGTAATAATAGGGGTTTGCACATAGATGAAACCCCGGTTCTGGAAGAAGGCATGGATCGCCCTGGCCATGGCATTTCGTACCCTGGCCACGGCGCCGAAGGTATTGGTCCTGGGCCTGAGATGGGCGATGGTTCGCAAAAATTCAAAAGAGTGTCGTTTTTTTTGCAGCGGGTAGACCTCAGGATCGGCCCAGCCCAGTACGGTCAGCGTAATCGCCTTAACCTCCACCTTTTGCCCCTTTGCCGGCGATTCCGCAAGGATCCCTGAAACCCGGATAGAACAGCCCGTCTGCAATTTCACGATCTCATCCAGGTAGTTGGGGAGGGTCTGGTCCGCAATAATCTGAATGCCCGTCAGACAGCTTCCATCATTGAGCTCAATGAAGGAAAATCCCCCCTTGGAATCCCTCCGGGTGCGGACCCATCCCATGGCCACGATCTCGTCGCCAACCCTTTCCCCGGTTAAAAGATCTGCGACCCTTGTCCTTTTCACAATATTCATCCTTGTTTCTTTTCAAAGTCCCCCATAAAGGCCACCAGCGCGCGCACTGCGTCAATTCCGGTGGCATTGTAGATAGAAGCCCGGCATCCACCCACGGAACGATGGCCTTTCAACCCTCCAAAACCAGCCTCGAGGGCTTCCGCCACAAACTTCTTTTCCAGGTCTTCACCGGGAAGCCTGAAGGTAACATTCATAAGAGACCGGCTCCCTTTTTCAGCTGTTCCCCGGTAGAACTCCGACTGATCCAGGCATCCGTAAATAATTTCACCCTTTGTTCGATTGATGTTTTCCATCTCCCCAAGCCCTCCGATGGTTTCTTCGAGCCATTTAAGGACCAGGTTCACGGTATAGATGACAAAGCACGCGGGCGTATTGTACATAGAGTTCTTTTCCGCAAAAGTCGTATATTTGAGCATGGTGGGCAGATTTTTCGGGGTCCTTTCCAGCATGTCCTTTCTGATAATCACCATGGTTGAGCCGGCGGGTCCAATATTTTTCTGGGCGCCGGCGTAGATCAGGCCGAACGGGGCAGGATCAAAGGACCTGCTCATGATATCGGAAGACATATCGCAGACCAGAGGAACCCCTCCGGTGTCAGGGAATTGAGCCCACTGGGTCCCCTTAATCGTATTATTCGAAGTAATGTGAAGGTAAGCTGCATCCGCATCGACCTGGAAATCCGTCGGGATGGAAGAAAACCCCTTCTTCTCCGAAGAAGCAATCACTCGAACATCTTTCCCCTGAATCTGTGCTTCCTTGATCGCTTTTGTTGACCAAGTCCCCGTATTGATGTAATCGACGGGCTTTCGTTCCAGACCAAGGTTCATGGGGATCATGCAGAATTGCAGGCTTGCGCCTCCCTGCAGGAACAGCACTTCAAATTCGTCGCCCAATCCCAGCAATCTCCGAGTTCGTAGAACCGCATCATTGATGACTTCGTCAAACCATTTTGATCGATGACTCACTTCGAGAATGGACATCCCGGACCCTTTGAAATCCAGAAGTTCCGACTGCATCTCCTCTAACACCGGCAAAGGCAGTGCCGCCGGACCTGCATTAAAGTTGTAAATTCGCTTCTTCATAGGGTAATCTCCTTTAGCTCTCCAGTTTTTTCAACATATCTTTTACGATTTCAAGGGCTTCGCTGTCCTTCTCAAAGGGCGGACGCCCATTCAGGTCAGCTTCAATAATCTCATTTCTGTAAGGCATAAATCCAATAAAGTCAAAATCAGACATTTCCTTGAGAAGAAATTCCTTGTCTTTGTCGGCCCGAATCTTATTTCCCACGAAACTGAGTTTCGTCATCCCAAGATCGCCTGCAAGTCTTCGAATCTGATGGGCGGTTTCAATGCTTCTCCTCCCTGGCTCCACAACAACCACCAGCCTGTCCATGCTGATGGCGGTTCCCCGGCCTAAATGTTCCAGACCGGCTTCCATATCCATGATCACCGCCTCATCTCTCGCGAGAACAATATGGGACAGAAGCCTTTTCAGGAGGATGCTCTCCGGACAAATACAGCCGCCCCCTCCGGTCTTGACGCCACCCATTACCATAACCTTTACACCATTCGCCTCTTTTGAAAGCTTTTCGGGAAGATCGCTCACCTTTGGATTGAGCTTGAAAAACGAACCCATGCTTCCTACTTTGGCTTCCGTTCGCTCCTCGATCAGCTCCTTCATCTGCGAGATAGGAACGATTTCATTGGCATCTTCCACACCGAGCGCCTGGGCCAGATTCGCATCAGGATCCGCGTCAATCGCCAGAACCTTTTTTCCTGAATCCGCCAGAGCCCTGATCAAAAAAGCGGCAAACGTGGTTTTTCCAACTCCCCCTTTACCACTCACGGCAATTTTCATACTGTTTCTCCTTTTTCTAAAGTCCACCCATTAATGTCCGGGAAAGATCCGACAGAAGAGAGATAGCGTTCCTTGCCATATCCTGCGACATGGTTCCCATTCCACAGGCCGGAGTAAGGATGGATCTGCGAATGATAGTATCCCGGGAAATGCCGATCTTTTCCAACATCTTGAAACCCTTTTCCAACTTGAGAGATAGTTCTTTCACGGTAACCGTGTCTTTAAAGTCTGACGTAGGCACAATTCCCCACGCTATGCTTCCTCCACCGCTGAAGAACCGCTCAATTTCCTTTTTGTAGAGAAGAAAATGGTCCATGAATGCAAAAGCGTCAAAATTTACGATGTCGGGAACTGCCTCCAGAATCATAGACCAGTCCGTATTTCCGCAACAATGGATACCGATAACGGCCTCCGAGTTCTCCCTGACATAATTGATGACAGTGCTCAGCATCTCAATGACGTCTTTTCGCTGGATGGCTGAGAAAGCGGACCCGAAACCCGACAGGGAAGGTTCATCCAGAAAAAGCATCGGTCTTTTGCCGGAACCCTTCAGCCTGTTCACTTGCCACAAGGCCTTGATGGCCAAACCTTTTGTCAGGGCTTCTGAAAGTTCCGCGTCATGAATAACCGGTTTTCCATCCATCCCCGCAATGGCGGATGCAAACGTAACAGGCCCTACGATCTGCCCTTTGATATACTCTGCTTTTGGGGCCAAGCCCTTTTCCATGTCTTCAAGAAGCGTGTAAAGTCCTGGAGCATACTGCCGGCTGATAGCGAAATATTCCAGATCCTGCACCAAAAAATGCTCATAAAACTCTACGAGGGCGCCTTCCCGCTGTCCACCCTCTGATATCTCCAGAGATCTATTCTTCTCGTTTACAGTCAGCAGAGGAAGTCCTTCACTGTACTGAACATTCATGTCTTCCAGAAAGCTGCGCTTTACGAACTGAGGCCAAAAAGGCAGATGGGGCAGGGATTCGATGATTTCACGACAGGAAGCCTCAACATCTAAAAAAGGAACGCTTCCTATGCCTGTTGCGATAAACCCGAAATTTTCAGCGTGCCCCTGCATGTGCTATCTCCTTGATTCTTGGTAGCCATCTTTCTAAAATTTCGATCATTCTTTCCTTGTTGTGGATTGCTTTTTTTTCTTGAAAGGCATGGCTCTCGGCAGATTCAAGCAGCGACTTCAATTCCTTTAAGCGAACAAGGGCTTTCTCATCCCGGGGATTCTTGGATATCACTTTCTCATAGACGCTGACCGCAGCCTCTAATTGTCCCTGATCAAAATAGATTTCAGCAATGGTAGGAGTAGCCAGATCATCGAAAAAAGCACCTGCCTTATCTCCGACGGGAGACCTATGGATAGAACTCATAATTTTTTCCAGCAACGCCAATGCCTCCGGGTCGTCCGGGAAATAGGCCAGATATCTTCGAATATTGCATGCCGCTTCTTCATGCCTGGCCTGACTCTCGTAGATTGCGGCAAGTTTTTTATGGACTGGGGCCAAGTTTTCCGCAACGGCTACGGCCTCTGAAAGCTCCCTCTCCGCCAGACCCAGAAACCCCACCTTTTCATAGGCTTCGGCCAAAACAATCTTTATACGAACGTCATCGGAGAATATTTTTGAAAGCCTGACACAGGTCCTGATTATTTCGTTCCAGCGACCTTCTTTCTTGAGTTTTTCAAGGGCAATAAACAGAGTCTCCCGAGAAGGTTCATTCTGCAAGATCTTTTCAAGTATATCTCTCGAACCATCCATCTTTCACTCTCCTTTCCCTTTCTTCTCCGTGCTCTTTTTGGATGCGTCATTCGCCCCGAAACGATAGATCACTTCATTTTCCTTGACCAAATTCAGCTTCTCGCGAGCAAGAGACTCCACATAGCTCATATCTGTCCGTAAGCGATGTATTTCCTCAAGAAGTGCCTGGTTTTCCTCGGAAAGGACTCGAATTCTCTCCAAAGAGGCCTCACGTTCCACTTTTGTTTGATAGAGATGAACAAATCCGTTTTCACCATACCATAACCATGCCAAAATGGATATGGAAGATGCCAGAACAATAAACCCTAAAAGAAAGATCCTTTTCGCTTTTGACTTCAGCACAACAATCCTTCATAAACAAAACAGAGAAGATAAACCATTGTCCCGATCTCCACAACCGGGCTCTTCACAAGAAACCTTCGACAAGAACAGAATAAGAAAAGAAGAATCCGACATCAACTACAAAACAGCAATTGTCATTATGGCTCTTTGACCGCAACCGGCCATGGGGGTCTCTTTCAAAACGCCGCCAAAAACGTTTACCCTTTCATAACACGGCGGTACAGCTTCAAAATTTGGCTGGAAACAGGCTCACAAGTCGGGATTCCTGAGCCAAAAGCGCCTCACCGCCTGTTGGGTAATGTAACATAAGGTATTATGCATCTGCAAAATTTATATAAAGAGGACAGTTGGCAACCTTTTGAAAGAAACCCCCATGGTCTACGGTTACAGATCATCCATAATGACAATTGCAGACTACAAAAGTCAGCTGTTTTCAAAGAAAAAGCCCTGCACCTTGTACAGGGCTTTCAGTTGTGTACCCGCTTTTTATCATCCCCTATTGCACTCCACCGTACAGTTCTTTTACTTTAGCCCGATCAATTACACCATCTTTAAGAAGGGGAAGATCTGCAACAAAATCAACATACTGTGGTTTCTTGTAACGTGCAATTTTTCCACCGACAAAATCAATCAGCTCCGCCTCAGTGAGACGGGCGCCTTCTTTCAACAGACAAACCGCTTTGATGCCTTCCTTCCATTTGGGATCCGGAACCCCGAAAACCACAGTTTTCGCTACTGATGGATGGAGAAGAATCGCCTTTTCAACCTCCGCCGGATACACATTCTCTCCTCCAGGCTTGATCAACTCCTTTTCCGCCTTTCGCCCTGCGTACCACAGAAAACCGTCTTCGTCAAAACGTCCCTGATCTCCCGTATGATGCCACCCTTCTCTAAAGGTGTACGCATTGTCATCGGGCAGATTCCAGTATCCCTTGAAAACCATGGGTCCTTTCACAACAATCTCTCCCACCTGGCCCACGGGAACAGGGTGGTCGTAGTCATCCACAAGCCTGACTTCGGCCAGCGGCAATGTTTTTCCGGCAGCGCCCGGTCTATCGTTGTAGGGTCCGAAGGTCGCAAGGCAAGATGTCTCCGTCTGGCCATAAAGCACATAAAACGTTCCCCCGGTTAATTTCTGATATCTCTCAATCGTCTCTGGTGTTTCGAGACCGGCTGCGGCTCTCAGAGAGCGGATGTCAATCCCCGTTTTTTCCTGTTCGTCAAGAATAGAGGACAGAATGGGCGGAAATTCAATCAGGATGGAGACCCCCTTTTCCCGGATAGTCTCCACGGCCGTTTTTGCGTCGAACTTGCTCATATTCACATTTAGGGCCCCCGCATGGAATGTGGCGGTGACCATGAAAAGGCCTCCCACGTGAAAGAGAGGAAGGATATTTAGCTGCACATCATTCGGTTTGATATTACAGAGATAATCCAGGTGCATATTGGCACAGAGGATATTTCCATGGCTTAGGAGGGCGCCCCTTGGCCTCCCGGCCACAGCGGCAGTGTGAATAATGACAAACCCGTCATCCGTGGCAACGTCAGGTGCGTCAAAGGCATTCCCCTGTGCCAGCAATGCTTCAAATCCCGAGAATCCGCCTCCTTCTTTCCCCAGGTTGAAATATTTGTTCACAGAGGGAAGATTCTCCTTCAGTCCGATCACATTTTCCTGGAATTCTTTGTCCGCAAATACCGCGACCGGTTCGCAATCGTTGAGGTTATACCCCACCTCATCCGGAGAAAGCCTCCAGTTGATAGGAAGCATAATAGCGCCTATGGCGGCCGCGGCGCCATAAAGAAGAAAGTATTCCAGGCTGTTCTTTCCCACGACCCCAATCCGGTCGCCCTGTTTGACCCCGGCCTTCTGAAGCCCGCAGGCCAGACAATCCACCTTTTGTTTGTACTGGGCAAAGGTCAGCGTCCTGTCATCATCAACTTCCAGCCATGCAGCCCTGTCCGGAAAGCTGACGGCATTGCGATTAATCAGATCGTAGAAGGTAAAATCATATAGTCCCATAATCATGCCTCACAAAAAAAAGCCCTTTGTCTACAGGTTTGAGGTGCGCTGCAAGACAAAGGGCGAAAGGTCGTTATCGTTTACTTTACCTGCGCGGTAAATGGCACAACCTTTTCGACATCCCCGGCAACGAAGTTAAACGCCCCTTCGTTGACACGAACGGGAACCGTCATCTCCGGGACCCCTTTCCACCATCTTTCAAGAGTGCTCCAGGTGTCCCACCCTTTTGCCTTCAGCTTGAATCCGCCCGTTACCATCAGGCTCAGAAGCGCCGACCGAACCGTAATCAAGGTGGAAATTCTTACATCAGTGGTTTTCCCCGCCGGAATCCAATAGGAATCCTGATTGTTGACGGTCACCACATCAAAATCATTATCAAAATTCACAGTGAACTGGATCCCTTCCAGGAGTATGGGATAGGGATTGGGGTTCTGGACGGTGAAAAGAAAGCTCATGGGCAGAAAGGCCCCGCGATCTCCCGGCTCTCCCTTTACCGGTTTCGCCGCTTTTGAATAATACCAGAACCCGTCGTACTGCGGAATTTCCATTGATTCAAGAGTGATGACCGGATCTTTCAGATTCGCCGCCGTGGGCTTTACAGGTGTGGTTACACAAGCCGTCAGGCCCAGACTCAGGCCAAATATCAGGACTGTCAAAAAAGCCAGTTTCTTCTTCATAATAAACCCCCTATCAGATTGGTGTTTCAGGTTCCTGAATCCAAATTCCTTCCGCGTTGTCTCATCTTTTCCAGGTGAACGTCACCGAACGGAACATCCGGCATCAGGACAACCATCTTTTTCTTCTCTTATAGTGCTTTACATCCCGAAAACTCTTCTTCTCGCCTTTTCCGCCCATGCCAAGATAAAAATCTTTGATATCCTCGTTTTGGATCAGCTTTTCGGAGGGATCATCCATGACAATCCTTCCCGTCTCCATTACGTAGGCATAAGGCGCCACCGTCAGGGCAAGCTTGACGTTCTGTTCCACGAGAAGGATCGATATCTTCTCCTCGGAATTCAGCTTCGTCAAAATGTTAAAGATCTCATGAATAAGCATGGGCGCCAGACCCATGGAAGGCTCATCCAACAGCACCAGCTTCGGTTCGGTCATCAAGGCCCGCCCCACTACGACCATCTGCTGTTCACCGCCGCTTACAAACCCCGCTGTTTCCCCGCGCTTCTGAATGAGCCGGGGAAAATAGTGGTATACCATTTGAAGGCCATCTTTTACAGTGCCCGTCTTCCGCAAATGCGCTCCCACCTTGAGGTTTTCTTCAACGGTGAGATGCTCAAAGATTCTGCGGCCCTCAATAACCTGGATAATCCCCTTCCTGGCAATATTCGCGGCTTTTTCGTGGTGAATCCGCTCGCCCTCAAACTCGATGGCCCCATCGGTCACTTCCCCGTCTTCCACCTTCAAAAGTCCGGAAATGGCCTTGAGCGTCGTGCTTTTTCCGGCGCCGTTGGCGCCTAACAGGGCGACGATCCCTCCCGGAGGCACGCTAATGGAAACCCCCTTGAGGACCAGAATAACCTCGTGGTACTTGACCTCGATATTCTTGATGCTGAGTATAGCCTCGGATGTCTCCAAGAGATGCTCCTCCCAAAGGTCTTTATTATGGTTTTCGGTTACCAGCCCAACCAGTCTTTTTCCCAGTGCTCGGGCCAGCGTGCCTTCAGATCCACACGTTCCACTTCCTGGAATACGCCACCTTTCCACTCCTGAATCAAACAACCGGTCGCCGGACGATGATCGTACTGGGTGTACGTCACCGGAGAAGCTCCCAGACCGATGTCGTAATTGCGCATGGTCTCGAATCCCTTTTTCATGATTCCCACACTGGTGAGGTCTCCCGCCTTATCAGCCCTCTTCATGGCCTCCCAAAGCACCAGGGCATCTCCCCATGCCTGTACGGTTCGATTGAGCCTTTTTACCTGAGGGATACCGGGATTGTATTTTGCCGCGGAATCGACAACAAGGTCCATATTCTTGTAGTTCTGGCCAAAAAATGCATGGGGCGTACAGCCCATTACCCCTTCAGCTGCTTCGCCGGCCAAGCGGGGCAGATTTTCATCAAACCCCCAGTTGTCGACTATCCAATCGGCGCCAAGACCCAGGGCAAAGGCGTCCCGGATGGTAGCGGAGACGGACATGGTCGTGTTTCCATGCCATACCACATCGGGCTTGAATTCCTTAAGGGCCATGATCTGGCTCTTGGTATCCAGAGCAAAGAGAGAAACGTCCTGATCCGGACCGATCTCGAAACCCAGCATTTGCGCATGATCTTTGATCGCCTTGATAGGAGCGCTGCAGTAGGGCGAAGCAAACATATAGGCACACGCCATTCTCGGTTTTCTCTTGTTGTAGTCCGCCTTCTGGGGCCATTTTTTGTCAAACCAGGCTGTTAATGCGGATCGCGCATTGGTTGAGTAGTCTGATGCAAAGAAAAGGTTGTAGGGCGTTTTCGCGGGGTTGGTCAAATGGGCCGAATAAGAAGCGGAAACGTAGGGAATCTCATCTTTGTTTACCGTGGGAGAAAGCGCCTCGGTATCGCCCGTGCCCCATCCCATGATGGCGATAACGCCGAGTCTCTTGAGAAGTTTATATTTAGTGATAGCTTCGGGAATACGGTACCCATAGTCAAACCAGGTGTATTTGATTTTTTTCCCGTTCACCCCACCCACGGAATTGATGTACTTAAAAGCCTCCGCCATGCCGATGGCATAGTCCTTGCCCACGTCCGAGGTGCCCCCGGTACAGTCCATCAGCCCACCGATTTTAATATCTTTGGCAGCGGCGATTCCGGAGAACCCCATAAGAAACAAAACTGCCAGAAACGCAACCAGAAGCCGTAGTACGATGCTCTTTTTCATCTGTTTCCCCCCTTTTGCTATTTGGTAAAAAAACAACGAGTTGACTTGTCAACAAAGCCGGACAGGATCTAACGGATAGTCACCTCCTTTCCAAAAGGATTACAGGTTAATACGAAAATGGCCACAAATTAAAGTAGTTCTTGGCCTGCCACCAGCGATAGGCAAGGCCGTTGGGTTCATAGATAAGAAATCCACAGATGGCCAGGCCGAAGGCCATATCCTTGATGTAGGTGAATCCCATCAGCAGCTCGGGATAGTAATCCCCCATGGGAATCACCACCATCTGGAGAAGCTCCATGATCACCACCATGAAGATAGACCCGAAAATAGCCCCATGGATGGAACCTACCCCACCGATCAGGATAACCCCAACCAGCCAAAGGGACCACCCCCAAGTAAAATGCTCAGGACTGAGAGCGGCCGTATTGCATACCCAGAAAGCCCCCGCCACCCCGGCCATGAACCCGGCCACAAAAAAGGACAGCAGTTTATACCAGACAATATTAATTCCAAGGGCTTCCGCCGCGATATCGTTGTCCCTTATGGCCACCCATGCCCTTCCCGGTTTTGAGCGAAGCAAATTGGCCAGAACAATCACCATGAGCGACAGCAACACCGCCATGACATAATAGATCCGAACTTCATTTTCGATGACCCATGGTCCTATTTTAATGGTTCCCGGCGGCAGGGAAAATGCCTGGCCCCTTCCACCAATCTGCGAAACATACTGGGTGAGGATAAAATCCACCGTAATAAACTGGGCGGCCATGGTAGTAAGAATTAGATAAAAACCCTTTACCTTTGCGGATGGCAATCCGAATAGCACGCTCCAGAGTCCGGCCACAATGCCCGCGGCAATAATGCTTATGGGATAGGCCAACCCTGCATCCACGATGCCGGGAGGCCAGGGAAACTGGAGTACCAGCATCGTACTGGTGTATGCTCCCACCGCGATAAACGCGGAATGACCTAATGTAATCAGACCGGTATATCCGATAAGGAGCTGCACTCCCAGGGCTCCCATGGCCGTATATCCCACCATGGTCGCAACACTGATCCAGTAGTCCGGAAGCAGCGGGATTCCCACAAAAGTGATGAGAAGCAGCAGAATCATCTTGGATTTAAGAAAAGTTGTCTGCCACCAGCCCTGATCTTCCGCATAGTTCTGATGATAATCACCACATGGCAACCAAACATTGGACATGAAATACCCCTCCGTGAACTATCTTCTTAGACGCGTTCAATCCGTTCCCAGCCCCAGAGGCCGTAAGGTTTGAAAAGGAGAAAAACCGCCATAAATACAAAAGGAACGATTTCCTTTACCCCCCCTGGAAAGTACTGATCCAGATAGGTCCCCGAAAAATTCTGGAGAAGCCCGATGGAAATCCCCCCAACAATGGCGCCCGGCACGGAATTGAGTCCGCCAAGCACCACCGCGGGCAACACAAGCAGTCCCAGGTACCCCACCGAAGTATTGATTCCGTTAATATTCCCCAAGAGCGCTCCCCCTACGCCGGCGCTCATGAAGGCGATTGCCCAGGCGGCCGCGTAAACGAATCGGGCGCTTACGCCAAGGGAAAGGGCGGCTGTTTCATCATCGGCCGTAGCCTGCATGGAAAGACCCCAGCGGGTGTATTTGAAAAAAAGCATAAACACTATAAGAAGCACGATGGAGAGGATAAAGGACCACAGATACACCGGCGATACCTTGAGAATCCCGATGGTGATCGGTTTTAGCTCGAAAACAGGCGGGGCATACACCCTCGTATCCGTACCATAGATAAACCCGACGAGGCCCTTCAGAAAAAAGGAGAGACCTACCGTTACCATAATGACGGACTAAAATAGGCTCCCCTATGAGCTTGTCCAAAAAAATACGCTCGGTGAGAAAACCCAGGATAATGCCTACGCCAAGGGTAAGGATCACGGCAACGACAAAAGGAAGACCAGCATTATAAAAGGAGTAGGCTACGTACGCCCCGATCAGGGTCAGCTCCCCCATGGCCAGATTGAGAACGCCTGAACACTTATAGATCAAAACCCATCCTAGAGCCACCAATGCATAAATGCCGCCCACCATGATTCCCGTGGTCAAGGTCATAAAAAAGAGCTCCATTCCTTCCTCCCCTTTCAAGTAAGCTTTGTCACGCCCCGATCTCTTCGATATGCAGGTCGATCTTGATGCGCTGTTCCCTTCCATCCTCGTAGGTTATGGTGGTATCCATGTGCACCACATCCACATCGGAATAAAGGGCATTCACGATGTCTTTATACCTGTTTTCCACAAATGCCCGCTTCAATTTTGATGTCCGTGTGAGTTCCTCATCGTCCGCATCAAATACCTTATAGAGGTTCACGAATTTGCGTATCCTGGCCGGCTCCGGAAGATCCTTGTTTGCTTCCTGGATCTGCTTTTTAACCAATCTCGTAAACTTCCGGTTTCTGGGACAGTTCCGGATAACTGGTATAATTGAGCTTCTTGTCGTCGGCCCATTTCCCCACCACCGCATAATCGATGCACATGACGGCCGAAATAAACTCCCGTCTTGTCTCCGATAGCCCAGACTTCCCCTATAAAGGGGCTGAATTTCAACCTGGTCTCAAGATACTGCGGAGAGAAAGGCCTTCCATCATTCAGAGTCATGACATCTTTGGAACGGTCAAACACCACCAGGTGACCATCTTCGTCAATAAAACCCCGGTCTCCCGAATAGAGCCAGCCATCCACCAGCGTCTTTTTGGTGGCCTCGTCATTCTTGTAATATCCCTGGAAAACAGAGGGGCTCTTCGTAAGAATCTCCCCTTCTTCCGTGATCTTGATTTCGGTTTCGGGGATGGGAGTTCCGACCGTGTCGAATTTGATATCGCCGTCTCTATGAACGATGGAAATACCGGCCACTTCCGTCTGACCGTAAATCTGTTTCAGGTTGACTCCGAGAGCGTGAAAGAACTTGAAATGATCCGGCCCCATGGCGGCGCCGCCTGTATAGCAGTGTCTGAGCCTCGACATGCCCAAATGATCTTTCAGCTTTTTCTGCATGGTGATGGAGGCGATCCAGTTCACAAACCTCAGCCCCACAGAAACCGGCTTTTTTTCGAATTTCAGACCGGCGACCTTGTAACCAACCTTGATGCCGAATTCATAGAACTTTCGCTTGATCCATGTGGAATCAATATATTTCACCTGCACCTGACGCGTCATCCCTTCATACATCCTCGGGGGAGCAAACATCACATGGGGGCCGATCTCCCTGATATTTTCCTGTGCCAGATCGGGTCCTTCAGGAAAATTAATGGTATACCCCATCTGCAGGCCGCACGAAATGGACATCATCTGCTCCCCGATCCATGCAAATGGAAGGTAGGAAACAAAATCATCCGTATCATAGCAGGGATCGACGGCCATAAGGTTGTGCCCCATGGTCAGCATATTCCAGTGGGAGAGGAGCGCGCCCTTGGGAAGGGCCGTGGTGCCCGATGTGTAGAAAAGGAGACAGATATCGTCGCCATGAGCTTCATTGATCATGCTTTCAAACAGGTCCGGTTTCTTCCTGTCAAGCTCCCTGCCCAGTTCCTGAACCCTCTTCACGCTAATCAGGAAATCTTGATGGTAATTCCTCATCCCTTTAGGATCATCCCACATAATAATGTCCAGCTTGGGACACTCATCTTTGATGGAAAGGGCCTTGTCCACCTCCTCCTGCGTTTCCCCCACAAATATCTTTGAATCCGAATGATCGATGATATACTTGACTTCATCCATCATGCAGTCTTGAAAAAGCCAGACCCCAATGGCTCCGGCGCACATGGCGGCCATTTCGGCCCAGAGGCCTTCCGGACGATTGTCTCCGATCATGGCCACTTTGTCCCCGCGCTTTAAACCAAGGCTGACCATCCCGAGACTGAGAGATTTGACGTTTTCATAATAATCCTGCCAGGTAAAGGGGATCCATATGCCAAACTCCTTCTCCCTCATGGCTACCTTTTTATCGCCATATTTTCTGCACTGGCTCAGAAAGAGCTTGGGAATCGTGAGCTCTTTGGTGATCTCAATCCCGGATCCTTTCATTTCTAGTTCTACCTCCTTGTGGAATAAAGATCATCTTCGCCCAAATAGGCCTTTATCACGGCTGGGTTGGCCTGAACCGCCTCGGGAGTTCCATCCATGATCTGGTTGCCGAAGTTCAAGACATTCACTTTGTGCGATATATCCATTACAACACCCATATCGTGTTCCACCAGAATACAGGTAATCTTCCAACGCTCCTCCTCATTGATGTCTAAAATAAAACGGGCCATATCCTCCACCTCTTCCAGGTTCAGACCGGCCAGCGGCTCATCCAGCAGGATTAATTCAGGATTCAGTGCAAGGGCACGGCCCAATTCGACCCGTTTTTGGAGACCGTAAGGAAGCATGTGAGCCGGCTTGTCGCGAATGCTTTCGATCTCCAACAGATCGATAATCTCTTCCTCAATAAATTTCCGTGAAGAAAGCTCTTCCTTCTTCGTCTTCCCCACATAGATAGATCCGCTTAGAATGCCGCTTTTGAGGTGAACATGTCTTCCAAGTCGGATATTGTCAAGGACCGTCATTCCCCCGAAAAGTTCGAGTTTTTGAAAAGTCCGTGAAATTCCCAACTCAGCTCTTTTGCATGGCCGCAAATGATTCACTTTCCGGCCTTTGAAGAAGATATTGCCTTGCTGTGGCTTATAAAGACCGTTAATACAGTTCATCATGACCGTTTTTCCAGCACCATTGGGCCCTATAATCGAATGAATCTCACCTTTTCTAACTTCCAGGTTTACTCCTGATAAGGCAGTCACCTTGCCAAAGGACATATGAACGTCTTCAAGCTTCAGGATGACATCGCCTTCATTTAATTCCCCAACCTGATTCATAGTCGCGGGCCTCCAGATATTTTTCTATGATGGTTACTGCATTATAAAATACCGCAAAGCACACCCTGATGCCAACTTCAGATATGCTCGGTAAATCTCCAAGAGAAGAGTCGCCTGTTCTGATCAGGGCTTTTGGCTGAGAATGCTTTTTGCGTAAAATTAATAAGAAGGTAAGGAATGATCATAGTGATTGAACAGGTTCCTTAAAATTTGAAGGGGCTAAACCATAAATGACGATGAAACCAGACTGCTGCCATCCCTTGAAAACACGAATTCTCAATCCGTGTTTGGTTTGTCTTTCATAGTTTTCTATATTGAGGTGTTTTGCTTACTGCTGAAAAATAGAAATGCGTTACGGAAATTCACACAAAAACGTAGATTTTTCCGCAAGTCTTTTTCGTAATTCGGATATACCATTACCCGGTCATAATTTTTTTGTCAACAAGTTTTGCCAAAATGGCATCAAAATTCTCACGTGTGAGATCTGCTCATCAGCCCGTATCTCATAACAGGTATCAAATTTCTGTGGCACTGTTCAAGAAAATACTCATCTGTCATTCCCGCTATAAAATCCCGCACAACGCCCGCAAACGAGGTCTTTTCTAAATAATCGGGCTGCATTCCCTTCAGGAATCTACTGTAGATATCGGAATCTTCCTTGCCGGTCTCAAGATCTTTGTAAAACCGTTCAAACAGCAGTTTAAACATGAGCCCGATCTTATCTATCTGCTCCTTTACAATGTTGTTTCTGTAAATGTGGTCCTCATTGAATTTCTTCAATATCTTCAAAGCCTCTCCAACCTGATCGCTGAACTTCAGGAAAGGCTTTTCAAAGCTGTTGGAAACCAGATCTTCCACCAGTGTGTACACGATTGTTCCATTGGTGGCCCCCAGAATCTCACTGCATTCCTTCGGAAGATCTTTTCTGCTGATCAATCCCAGTCGTATCGCATCTTCGATATCCCGGCCGATATAACTGATGGTATCGGCCATCCTTACCACGCATCCCTCCAGTGTCATGGGGAACAGGTTGGTGGTCGGGTCCTCCTTCTTCATTTTCATTTCATGGTAAAGGCCTTCAAAATTCTTACATCTTGCAGGCGCGAGAGACTGGGAGTGAAGCTCTCCGTCATGGCACAGTATTCCGTCCAGTACCTGCAAACTCAGATTCCACCCTCTCCCTTTTCTTTCAATGCTCTGAAGAGAGCGCACACTCTGAATATTATGAAGGAACGATCCCGCACCATATGATTCACACAGTTCTGAAAGAAATTTCTCACCATCATGGCCAAAAGGAGCATGCCCAATATCATGCCCGAGGGACACCGCCTCGATGAGATCTTCATTCAGGCCCAATATTCGTCCGATGGTCCTTCCAATCTTTGAAACAAGCTGTACATGAAGAACACGGTGGGTGATATGATCATTTTTTATAAGGTAAAACACCTGTGTCTTATCGATGTATCTTGAGTACGAAAGGGAATGCAGGATGCGATCCGAATCCACGGAGAAATGCTGCCGGTGCCCTTTATCAAGCGTTTCTTCCTCTTTTTCCCGCACTGCGCTTGTGCTGGGACACGCCCAGGGAGAAAGCCTTTCTTTCTCTTTTGCATCAAGGATGGCCCTGACGCCATGTAACACCCGGTTGTTTCTCACTTTGTGGAATCCTCCCCATCCCGTCCCTCTTTCCTATAAATCTTCTTCAAATCATTCCAAACTGTCTTGCCTGTTTTGGACAGAACGTCCTGAGCCGTATCGGCCGCCAGGCGGGATCTGGCCTCCATGACCTCTTCGGACGGCGCCTTACGGCCTTCTCTTTTATATTTCCATCGCAAAATCGATTTTGCGATTCCTGCCTCGGCGTCTTCAACAAGTCTTTTCAAACCGCTTTTGGTTTCTTCATCCATGATGGCCCCTTTTTTTGCTTGCAATTCATTCAAAAAGGCACTATAAATATTCGTTTATGAAATTTTTGTGTCAGTGTGCCATCGATGTGGCAGCCTGTGTATTTCAGTCTTCCTTAATTCTAAAGAACAAAGGCTGAGACGGCAATACAGTCGGAATTGCACACTGGAATCATAACAGGTTGGGAAAATTTGCTCAAGCACCTATTTTCCCGTAACGTCACAGGTTCGGATGGTTGCCAGGTGCCCCTTTTGCAAGGGGTTTAGGACGCTCCGCGAACCGAGGTTTAACCGGCATGAGACCACAGGATAAGGTCTCGAAATCCAAGGAGGACACAGATGGCAGTAATCAGCATGAAACAACTACTGGAAGCAGGCGTTCATTTTGGTCATCAGACAAGGCGTTGGAATCCAAAAATGAAACCGTACATTTTTGGCGCAAGAAATGGAATTCATATTATCGATCTCCAAAAGACCGTAAGACTGATAAAGGCCGCATACAATTTCATCAGTAAGACCGTCGCGGATGGTTATCCGGTTTTATTCGTGGGCACAAAAAAGCAGGGGCATGATTCGGTTGTAGAAGAAAGTGAACGCTGCGGTATGTTCTATGTCGTAAATCGATGGCTTGGTGGGACCCTAACCAACTTCCAGACCATTAAGAAGAGCATTGCCCGTCTGAAAGAGCTTGAAAGGATGAAAGAAGACGGTTCCATCAACCGTTATACGAAAAAAGAAATCCTCAAGATGGAAAAGGAACTTACCAAACTGGAGAAAAACCTGGGCGGCATCAAAAATATGGATGAAATTCCAGGAGCGGTCTTTGTTGTGGATCCGAGAAGAGAAAGGATAGCCGTAAAAGAAGCCAGAAAACTTGGCATTCCGGTAGTTGCCATAGCGGACTCCAACTGCGACCCTGACGAGATAGATTTTGTAATTCCCGGAAATGATGATGCCATCCGGGCCATCAGGCTTATATGTTCCAAAATAGCGGATGCCTGTATCGAAGGGCATGAATTTGCCGAACAGCGGCTGATAGAAGAAACCAAACTGCAAAAAGAGCAGGAAACCGCTACAGAAACTCCCGCCCCCTCTGATGAGGGAGGGACCGGGGGACCGGAAGTTATCGTGCTGCCCAGAAAAGGGGCAATCGAAGAGGACCAGGTACAGGTTGAAGACTCCTCATCCAATGCTTAATAAAAACAATCCTTCACCTCTGTGAATGGACAATGATACAAAGAACCGGATTGTTTTCCCGGCAGGATCCATTTGAATGGGAAACTGTTGGAACCGATCCTCAATTGATTTGACAGAAAGGGACGACCACATGACTGTTACTGCTTCATCAATCAAAGAACTGAGAGAAAAAACAGGTGTTGGCATCATGGATTGTAAAGCCGCGCTTACAGAGTGTAATGGAGATATCGGCAAAGCGATCGACCATCTGAGAAAGAAAGGTATCGCTACCGCAAAAAAGCGTGGAGGAAGAACTGCTTCGGAAGGGCAGGTTCAGTCCTACATACATGCCGGTGGGAAAATCGGAGTTCTGGTGGAAGCGAATTGTGAGACCGATTTTACTGGGAAAACGGATGACTTCACAGAATTTGTGAAGGACCTGGCTCTTCAAATTGCTGCCTCCAACCCCATAGCTGTTGACCGCGAGGCGATTCCGGCGGAAATCCTGGAAAAGGAAAAAGAAATCTATGCTTCCCAGGCAAAGACCTCCGGCAAACCCGAGAAAGTCATTGAAAAAATCGTGGAAGGAAAGTTGAAAAAATTCTACTCTGAAGTCTGTCTCCTGGAACAGCCTTTTGTGAAGAACCCTGACATCACTATCCAGGACCTTCTCAATGAGCTGATAGCCAAAACAGGGGAGAACATTGTCGTACGAAGATTTGCCAGATTCCAACTGGGAGAATCCGACAGCTGATAGATCTCAGAACCGGAAGATACAGATTTTTTCCGGTTCTGATAAAGGATTTAAAAGGGGGTTGCGGCCCCGGTTCATTATCATGGTTTCAGGAGATCGGTCATGAAAGATGAAATACTTTCTGAACAGCGTGAAAAGATGAAAAAAGGGGCCAGTGCCCTTGAAAGGGAATTCAAGAGAATTCGGACGGGCAGGGCATCCACGGCACTCCTGGATGGATTGAAGGTGGAATGTTACGGAGCCTTGATGCCCATTGAGCAAGTTGCGACAATCTCCGTTCCCGAGAGCCGTCTTATTACCATACAACCCTGGGATCAAAGTATCATTGGGAATGTGGAGAAGTGTATCCTGAAGTCGGATCTCGGTTTGACTCCTGCAAATGACGGAAAAATCATCAGGATTGCCATTCCCCCACTAACGGAGGAAAGACGGAAGGAACTTGCAAAACTCGCAAAGAAGATGGCCGAAGAAAGCAAAATCTCTATTCGCGGTCTCCGACGGGAAGCCAATGAGATGTTGAAAGAGCTGAAAAACGAAAAGGAAATCTCCGAAGACGAATTTTTCAAGTCTCAGGACGACGTCCAGAAGCTGACCGATGAATTCATAAAAAAAATTGACGAGATTACTGCAAAAAAAGAGAAGGAGATCATGGAATTCTGAATCGTTCAGATTCCGAAACTTCAAACCACCGGTTCTCCCATACCGCTACCCTCCAGCCTTTCCATCGCAGTGAACTCTTGAAGCTTGAAACGGGATAAGGATGTCAATCGACAGCACAAGAATACCGAAACATGTCGCCATTATTATGGACGGAAATGGCAGGTGGGCGAAGAAAAAGGGATTCCAACGCGTGAGAGGACACCAGAAAGGCGCGGACGCAGTTAGGGAGATTGTAACAGTAAGCCGAGAACTGGGGATTAAGTGGTTGACATTGTACGCCTTCTCCGAAGAGAACTGGAAAAGACCGCGACTTGAAGTCCAGGCTCTCATGAAACTCCTGAAGCGTTTCCTGAAAAAGGAGCTAAATGAAATGCTCGAGAACGAAATCAGGCTGAAGACAATCGGTCGAACGGAAAATATCCCGCTGGATACCAGAGAGACCCTTCTTGACACCATAGAACAAACCGCACACAACACCGGAATGACCCTCACCTTGGCTTTAAGCTACGGAAGCCGTCAGGAAATGGTGGATGCATGTAAAAAGATCGCGCGTATGGTAAAAAATGGGGATAAGACCGTTGAAGCAATCGACGAAAAACTCATTTCCAATTGCCTATACACTGCGGAAATGCCCGACCCGGATTTTCTTATTCGAACAAGCGGCGAATATCGAATCAGCAATTTTCTATTGTGGCAGCTTTCCTACGCGGAGATTTACATAACGTCCACTCTGTGGCCTGATTTCGGCAAAGAGGAATATCTCCGGGCTCTTGAAGACTACCAGCGTCGGGAAAGAAGATTCGGAGAAGTAACCATAAATGGGGAAGACGGGAAAAATTAGAGAAGCAGGCAGAGAATGCATTTGAAACGTTGGCTCACGGCTCTGATCGCCATCCCCATATTGATCTATATCATTGGCTTTGGGCCCAGGTGGTTGTTTAACGCACTTTTGTGCGGAGCCGCTGTCGTATCCTTCATCGAATTTTGTAACATAACCGGAGTGGGAACATCAAAATTCATTCTGTGCGGCAATTCCTTTTTGATCTTTCTTCTTTTTGCTGTAATATATATAAGACAAGCATTGTTTATACCGATCATCATCGTGCTGTGGGTTTTTCTTCCAATGAGCTGGCTGATGATGCATAATCCGACTCCCGGCAAAGAGCTGACGGCGGAAATTGGCCGGGTGGTTTTGGGGCCTGTATACGTCGCCCTGCCCCTTGCCATGCTGGCATTAATTGATTTCCGCCCGAATGGGAACATCTGGGTGTTTTTTCTTCTAACGGTCATCTTCGCCAGCGATACGGGCGCCTTTTATTTTGGGAGGCAGTTTGGAAGGCATAAGCTCCATAAAATAGTAAGCCCCGGGAAATCCTGGGAAGGAGCTATTGGAGGACTGGTCAGCAGCGCGGGGGCCGCTTTTTTGTTTTTGCTCGTTTTCCGTCTCCACCCTTTGAATGCGGGAATCATCCTTCTTACCCTGCTGCTTTCTGCAATGGGTCAGATCGGTGATTTGTCGGAGTCCCTTTTGAAAAGAAACCACGGCATCAAGGATTCCGGCTCCATTCTTCCAGGACATGGAGGAATTCTTGATAGAATTGACGGCCTTTTGTTTGCCATACCCGTCCTTTTTGGATACCTTCTTATACCATGAAAAACATAACAATATTAGGCTCCACCGGATCCATAGGGGTCAGCGCACTCAGGGTAATCAAGCAACATCCTGAGAAATACCGGGTGGCAGCCCTTTCCGCCGCTAAAAACATCGGACTCCTTCTCAGGCAAATCAAAGAATTCAAGCCCGTAGCTGTCGCCGTACTGGACGAGTCTCTTGCGGAGAGACTCAAAACAAAATTGGGGAAGGGACCCGGCCCAAACATTTTTTTCGGAGAGAACGGCTATAAACAGATCGCAGCCATGGAGGGGACCGACACGGTCATATCCGCCATGACCGGTGCTGCAGGCCTGATCCCCACCTTTGAAGCCATCGTGTCAGGGAAAAATATTGCCCTTGCCAATAAGGAAACCATGGTCATGGCCGGGGGTCTTGTTATGGCCGAGGCCCAAAGGCGCGGAGTGTCGATCCTTCCAGTGGACAGTGAGCACAGTGCCATACTGCAATCCCTGCAAGGTCATCCGAGGGCAGATCTCAAAAGGATTATCCTGACAGCATCGGGAGGTCCTTTCAGAAATCTATCGCTCGATGAAATGCGCAGGATGACTGCAGCCCGGGCCCTCCATCATCCCAATTGGAATATGGGCCCAAAAATCACCATAGATTCGGCAACATTGATGAATAAGGGCCTGGAAGTCATAGAAGCAAAATGGTTATTTGATCTGCCGCTGGAAAAGATAGGAGTCCTTATACACCCTCAGAGCATCATCCATTCCATGGCAGAATATGTGGATGGGTCCATTATAGCGCAACTGGGCGTTCCCGATATGACAATACCGATCTCTTATGCGTTGTCTTATCCTCACCATCTTAAAAACCATCTTCCCCCGTTGGACCTCCTGACGGCTGGAGACCTTCAATTTCAAAAACCGGACATGTCGCGTTTCAGATGCCTTTCCCTCGCCCTCGAAGCCGCAAAAATCGGAGGCACCATGCCGGCGGTCCTAAACGGCTCCAATGAGATTGCCGTAGAAGCTTTTCTGAAAGGCCGGATCGGTTTTCTGGATATCCCAGCCCTGATTGAAAAAACCATGGAGATCCACAACGCGATCCCCGTGAACAGTCTTGAGGCGGTTGTGGAAGCAGATGGATGGTCAAGGCGGAAAGCCAGAGAACACCTGGAAGAGCTCGTGGGGCCTTTACCTGGTTGAGGGTTGAATTCGGAGTTATAAAATGCACTTAGATCAGTCCATACATATCCTGGCCTATTACATATTCCCTTTTGTGGTGGTTCTCGGCATCTTGATTTTTGCCCATGAACTAGGTCATTTCCTTGTTGCCAAGGCTTTTGGTGTAAAGGTTCTCAAGTTTTCTCTCGGTTTTGGCCCCAAACTCATCGGGAAGAAGATAGGGGAAACCGACTACATTATCTCCCTTCTCCCGTTGGGAGGATATGTAAAGATGTTGGGAGAGAATGAGGAGGAGGATGAACCAACCAGTCTCGGAGAAGAAGAAAGATCCTACAGTCATAAACCGGTCGGTCAGAGGATCGCTATCGTTGCCGCCGGACCGGTATTCAACCTGGTCTTAGCCCTTTTCACATTCTGTGTGTTTTACATTTTCGCGGGCAACCATGTCCTCTCCCCCGAAATCGGAGAGGTGAAAAAAGATTCGCCCGCCTACGCAGCCGGTCTGCTCAAAGGCGATCTCATTGTCGCCATTAACGGCCAACAGACGGAGACCTGGCCGGAAATAAAAGACTTGATAGAGAAGAATACGGGGGAGCCCGTTGAAATGACGATAACGCGCAATAACGAACACAAGACCGTCAGGTTGACGCCTGAAATAAGTGTTACCAAGAACATTTTCGGAGAAAACATAAAAACTCCGCTGATCGGCATCGTGGCGTCAGGTAACTTCAAGGTAATTTACTATACCCCCCTGAAAGCTGTTGAAACAGGTTTCGCCAAAACCTGGGAAATCACCAGACTCACTTTTCTGACCATCGTAAAACTTATCGAGCGCGTCATTCCCCTCAAAACCGTGGGGGGGCCTATCTTTATCGGCCAGATGACCGGTCAACTGGCGCAGGAAAACTGGACCTACCTGATTCCTTTTATGGCAATCATCAGTGTGAATCTGGGAATCTTAAACCTGCTTCCGATTCCTGTTTTAGATGGCGGCGTCATTTTCTTCCTGCTGATTGAATTAATCATGGGAAAGCCCCTTAACGTGAAAGGGCGCGAACTGGCCCAGAAAATAGGCATCAGTCTCCTCGTACTTTTTATGATCGTTGTTATCTACAACGATGTAACCCGGTTCTTTGAATAAGCGCTTGTTTAAATGATTCTTGCTATCAACACCTCTACGCTTCAGTTCAGCCTTGCCCTCTTAAAGAAAGATGGCACTATTGTGGCGGAACAAGTGATGTTCAGAAAGAAAGGCAATTTCGGCAGCCTGATGCCCGCATTTGACCGCCTTCTTTCCCTTTCGGACACCCGGACCGGTGATCTGTCAGGTATCGCCGTTGCAATCGGTCCAGGCAGTTTCACCGGGCTGAGAATAGGTATTTCCCTTGCAAAGGGACTTTGTCACGCCCTTCAAATCCCCCTTGCAGGCGTATCCAGCCTTGAAGCACTGGCATCACAGATCCCATTTGCCAAATCCCCGGTTATCCCTCTTCTCCATTCCCGAAAAGGGGAAGTCTTCACTGCAACATTTGTTCTGACGGATGTTCATCAGCTGAAAAGGCAACGAGAGCCTATCTCAATCAAACTGACTGATTTGGTATCTATGATTCGGGAACCGGCTTTCATCATAGGGGATAATTTTGAAGCGCAGGCGCCTGCGTTCGGAAGCAAAACCGGACCTGCCTTCATTCTGGCGCCTGCTCAATTCTGGAGCCTGAGGGCGTCTTCAGTAGGAGCACTGGGTCTAAAGAAACTCATCCGGAATGACCTGGATGATCCGTATGGAATCGAACCCGTTTACCTCAGGCCACCGGATATCAGATCAAATGCCTTTGCTCCGACATTGACATTGTAGAACAAAACGGATAGGATCCGGCCGTACTTTTGGAGTTCGTTGAATCATTGCATTGTTACGCCATATGACGCGCCCTTCCCCCTTTTCAGGAGAGCATTTGAATTGGATAAGTCCCGGATAAACAACCGATTTCCCGTAGCAAGAGAAGGCTTTCCCTTTATTGGAATCAGCTCCGGCTTGACTTTGATTTTTTTATTTCTGGGGCACTCCGTCTTCTTTGCGATAGGCTTACTGATCACCTTTTTTGTTGTGTTCTTTTTCAGAGATCCAGAGCGAGAACAACCAAACATTCCCCATGCGGTACTTTCTCCCGCCGATGGCAGGATATTGGCGGTAGAGCGGATCGATCACTCCAACAACCCCCTTGGTGCACCTGGTTTGAAAATCAGCATCTTCATGTCGGTATTTAATGTACATGTTAATCGGATCCCTGTGGGAGGATCCATCCAAAAAATTAATTATCACCCAGGACAATTTTTTTCCGCGAATCTTGACAAAGCTTCCGAACAAAATGAAAATAACCGCGTAACCTTGCGAACACCCGATGCCCAAGAGATCGTCGTCATCCAGATTGCGGGTCTCATTGCCAGACGGATTGTTTGCTGGATAGCGGAGGGAGACCGCGTCGACAGGGGACAAAGATTTGGATTGATCCGGTTTGGTTCCAGGCTTGAAGCGTTCCTGCCAACCAACACAAGAATCACCGTGTCAAAGGGGCAAAAAGTAACAGCCGGAGAGACGATCATCGGCTATCTCCAGTGAAGCATCGGAATGATGGGACATTGAAGGCTCCACATGATGAGAATCACGGGAGGACAGGCAAGAGGCCGACGCATAGAAACAGTAGAGGGTTTTAGCATCCGTCCGACTTCGGACCGTGTAAGGGAGGCCGTTTTTAATCTCCTGGGACAGGATCTTTCAGGTCTAAAGGTTCTCGATTTATTCGCCGGAACAGGAAGCCTGGCTATCGAGTCATTGAGCAGGGGTGCCTCCCATGCCGTAATTGTGGATAAATCGGAACAGTCCATAGACCTGATACGAAAAAATCTCAGGCAAGTCGGCTTTGAAAATAGGGGAATCGTGTTGAAAAAAGACCTGACGTCAGGCCTCCCTCAATCCCGAAACATCGCAGGGGAACCATTCAACATTGTATTCCTTGATCCACCCTACCGGGATGATTTGATTCCTGCGTTATTGGAACAGATTACCCGGAAAGGTTGTATCATTCAAGGCGGCAGGGCTGTTGCAGAAACGCGCAAGGATCGGAAACTGCCTCCTACTGTCGGCGATTTCAGAATATTTAAAACAAGGACCTATGGCGACACCAGGATAAGCATCTACGTTTACGAGGGAACCAATGATTAATAAAACAGCCATTTATCCGGGATTTTTTGATCCCGTTACCAATGGACACCTGAGCATCGTAACCCGTGCGCTGGAAATTTTTGACAACCTGATCATTGCTATCTTGAACAATCCCAAGAAAATTCCTCTCTTTACGGTAGAGGAAAGGATAAAAATGATTGAGCAGGCTGTCCCTGATCAATCCCATGTGACAATTGATACGTTTGACGGTCTGCTGGTAGATTATGTTGTTTCAAAAGAGTCCAATGTCATCTTAAGGGGCCTTCGCGCTCTTTCCGATTTTGAATATGAATTTCAGATGGCCCTCATGAACAGAAAGCTGAATCGAGACGTTCAGTCCATCTTTTTGATGACTGACTACAAATGGTTTTATACGAGCTCCACCATTATTAAGGAAGCTGCAAGTTTTGGAGGGGATGTCAGCGGGCTTGTACCCGATGTAGTAAACGAAGAACTAAAAAGAAAGTTTAAAGAAATAAAAAATACTTGACACACCGGCCGCCATAAGACATATTCCCCTAAGAAGCTGGATATACTGGACAAGATCTTAACAATCGTGAACTGCTCGCCCATGCGTTTGTTTTATTCTTTTAAGAAACAGAGTTTTGTGATAAATCATCCCAATCCCTTTAGCCACCAGGAGGATAGAAATTGGCGCTCACAAAAGAAGCAATTATAGATACGGTATATCATCAGGTCGGTCTCAGCAAAAGCAGCTCTCGCATTGTTACAGAAGGATTGCTTGAGATCATCAAGCGTACTCTGGCAGACGGGGAAGACCTTCTGATAAGCGGCTTTGGAAAATTTTTGGTGAAGGAAAAATCCGCCAGGAGGGGAAGAAATCCCCAGACGACGGAAGATCTTCAACTGAGGGCGAGAAGGGTTGTCGTTTTTAAAACATCGGGAGTTTTCAGAGATAAAATCAATAATGCCGAACACTGAGATGAATAAGCACTCTGCGGGTCTTGACAACAGGGAATCACACGCTCTTAAAAAAGACCCGCTCTTAATAACTACCCCAAAAGCTCCAGTATCTCATAAAGAGCCTCTTTTATTTCATCGGCACTAAAGCTGCCATGTCCTCCGAATATCGCGGCTGAAGCCTGTCGTTTGAGACATTGCCTGGCCCCTTCAATGGTCATTTTTTCGTCATATAGGAGCTTTTTAATGGAAAGAAGAGCCTCCAGATCTTTTTTCTGATAGGTCCTCTGATTGGAATCCGCTCTGCACGGTTTGAGCTGTGGAAACTCACTTTCCCAATATCGAAGGACGTAAGGCTCAACGCCGACGATCCGGCTCGCCTCTCCGATGCGAAAATATCGTTTATCATCGGGAATCAGGCCCATAAAATCACCCCTCCCTCAACCTGCCTCCTGTCTCCAATCTTACCGCTTCAACGATAGAATCATGCAGGCGATTGATTTCATCGCCGTCAAGGGTTCGGCTCTCCGATCGGTAACAGATCCTTAAGGCCACCGCCTTTTCCGAAGCGGCAATTTTATTTCCTTCGTAAAGGTCAAAAATATCCACAGATTCCGTCAAACCCCGGCCTTGCCGCATGATCGCATCGACAATCCGGGAACTTTCGATGCGATGATCCAGAAGGATGGAAATATCCCTGAATACAGCAGGATATTTAGCAAAAGGACGGAATTTTCTTTCTACATTTTCAACAGTCAAGAGCGCTTCGACATCTAACTCAAAGATAAAAATGTTTTGTTCTCTCAGGTCGTAGGCATCAATCACCCGCGCAGACAATTTGCCTAACCGCCCGATTATTGTATCCGCAAAGGCAATTTCGCAGGAATAATTCGAATCAAACGCACCGGGCGTTTCATACCCTCCAAAATGCAGCTTCGAAAGCCCCATCTCCTCCAGAAGAACTTCTGCAGCCCCCTTTATGTCGTAAAAATCCACCTGCCTTTCCTGATTATACCATTTCTTGCCCTCATAGGCACCCGTCATGACTGCCGTGAGACAAAGCTTTTCGATCGGCTGTTTGTCTTTTTCTCTTTGAAAAAAAAGTTTTCCCCACTCGAAAAGCTTCAAGTTGTGCTCACCATGATTGAAATTGGTTCGGACAGCGCCAAGAATGCCGGGAATGAGCGATGTCCTGAGAACCGATTGATCCGCAGAAAGCGGATTCATGATCACCGTAAATGCCCTCAAATCGCTGTTCTTGTCGGCTCCCATACGATCTATGGAATCCGGGGAGATAAAACTGTAGGTGATGATTTCGGAAAACCCCAGCCCTGTCATGATCGGTCTGATGCTGTCCCTGAGCTGAAGTTCAGGCGGCTCTTTTTCGTCAGATGGCCGGATGCTCGGAAAGGTTACCGGGATATTGTCAAATCCGTAGAGCCTCGCCACTTCCTCTATGAGGTCCACTTCTCTCTGAAGATCCACTCTGAATGAGGGGGGCCTCACCGTCAGGTCGTTTTTGCCGAGATCCTCTACTTCCATCTCAAGAGACTTCAGAATGCCTTTCATCTTTTCTCTCGCCAGAGAAATCCCCAAAGCGGCATTGACCTTTTCCGTGCGGAAGGGAATGGATGGCAATGCGGTCTTCCCGGGAAAATTATCAATAATCCCGCTGGAAATGCTACCACCCGCAAGGTCTGAAATCAGCGACATGGCCCTCTTCAGGGCCCGCGTTGTGCCACCCATATCCGCGCCCCTTTCAAATCGATAGGAGGCCTCTGTGGACAATCCCAGAAACTTGGACCCTCTTCTGATGGTGACCGGATCAAAAAAGGCACTTTCAATAAGCAGATCCCTTGTTTCCTCGACCACCTCTGAGTTAAGACCTCCCATGATTCCGGCAAGGGCTACCGGTCTTTCGCCATCACAGATCATCAGGATGTCAGGGCTCATTTTTCTGTTTTGACCATCGAGCGTCGTAAATTCTTCGCCCGCTTCAGCCCTTCTCACAACAATCCTGTTTTCCCTAAGCCTGTGATAATCAAAGGCATGGAGAGGCTGCCCCATCTCAAGCATCACATAATTGGTCACATCAACCAGATTGTTGATGCTCCTAACCCCCGAGTGATAAAGCCTGTATCGCATCCAAAAAGGTGAGATTCCCTGTTTCACTCCCTGGATCATACCCGCAGTATATCGCGGACAGCCTTGGGGGTCCAGAATCGATACGCTTGTTAGATCGTCAATTGGGGGTGCATTCTCTTTGAAAACAATTTCGGGCAGTCTTAGCATCTGTCCCGTAACCGCGGCGATCTCTCTCGCGATTCCGATGATGCATGTGCAATCCGGACGATTCGGCGTAATGCTCACCTCAAAAACCGTGTCCGGAATGGAAAGAACGCTAATCAAAGGAGTTCCTGAAGACAAGGCGCCGGGAAGAATCATGATTCCACTGTGATCGCCCGTCAGGCCCAGTTCATCTTCCGCAAGAAGCATCCCTTCGGACATCTCTCCACGAATACGGCCTTTCTTAATAACTCCTCCGCCGGGAAGCTTTGCGCCAGGAAGCGCAAGAGGTGAAAAGACGCCTACTTCCACATTGGGTGCACCGCAAACCACCTGTATGGTGTCCTTTCCTGTGTCCACCATGCATAGAGAAAGCCGATCTGCATTGGGGTGGGGCCGCACTTCCAGAATCCTGGAGACGATTACCCGATCAAAACCCTCTCCAATGGTTTCCATTCCCTCAATTTCCAGGCCTGCCATGGTAAGAAGATCACCAAGCTCTTCCGGTTTCACATCAATCGGTACGTATTCTTTCAGCCATTGTAAACTTGCTTTCATGATCAGTTGTCAAACCCATTTTGATGTACAGGCATGGTTAATCAGAACTGCTCCAGAAACCTCGTTTCATTTTTGAAAAAGAGTTGGATGTCGTCAATCCCGTATCTGAGCATGGCGATCCTTTCCATGCCCATTCCAAACGCAAAACCCGAGTAAACTTCAGGATCATAATCCACAAAACGATACACGGCAGGATCGACCATCCCCGAACCCAGAATCTCCAACCATCCTGTATTTGAGCAGGTTCTGCAGCCTTTGCCTCCGCACATGACGCAACGGATATCTACTTCCGCACTGGGTTCTGTAAAAGGAAAAAAACTTGGCCGGAACCGCAGGCTTGTCCCACTGCCGAACATCTTGTGAATAAATCCGGTCAAGGTCCCCTTTAAATCGCCAAAGCTGACATTCTTATCCACCAGAAGACCTTCAACCTGATGAAACATGGGCGTATGAGAGACATCCGAATCCCGCCGGTATACTTTCCCGGGGGCAATGATGCTCACAGGGGGCTTTTGCGACTCCATGGTCCTGATCTGAATCGGAGAAGTATGCGTCCTAAGAACAACATTGTCGGAGATGTAGAAAGTATCCTGCATATCGCGAGCGGGGTGATCTTTTGGAAGGTTGAGCGCTTCAAAATTGTAATAATCCAGTTCTACGTTAGGGCCTTTCACAATCCGGAATCCCATCGTGGAAAAAATCCTGCATACCTCTTGAATAACAAGGGTAACGGGGTGTAGATGCCCCCTCGCGGGCTTTCTCCCGGGCAATGTGACGTCAAAAACGCACTCTCCAGTCACCTTCCCTGTGAGGAGGACTTTTCCAACAGCCTCATAACGTTCTGTAAGATTAATTTTTATCAGGTTTGCAAGTTTTCCGGCTTCGGGGCGTTCCTCCGGTGTTAAACGACCAACCTGTTTCATCAAAGAGGTTAGCTTACCTTTCTTGCCCAAATATTCCACCCTGAACTCCTCAAGTTTCTGGGAATTCTTGATGGATTCTATCTTGTTTATGGCATGCTTTTCTAATTCCAGGAGTTTGTCTTTCATCAGATTCTCTTTTCTGGAAGGTACAGACTTTAGACAAGAGGGCAGAAAAAACCACTATTACAGATCTGAATGACCAGCTTTCTGTTTTGGAATTTCAAGCCACCATCCCTGCCAGACGCGAAAATCCGGCAGGATCATGGATCGCCATATCGGCCAGGACCTTGCGATCCAACTCAATACCGGCCTTCTGGAGACCTCCGATCATCCGACTGTAAGACAACCCATTCTCCCTTGCCGCGGCATTGATCCTGACAATCCACAGAGATCTGAATTCCCGCTTGCGAACCTTTCTGTCACGATAGGCATATACTCCAGCCCTGGTCACCGCTGTCTGGGCGGCCGTGAACTGCTTACTCAGCGATCCACGGTATCCTTTTGCCGCCTTCAAAACCTTATTTCTTCTTCTTCTGGCCTTAAAACCTCTTTTTACCCTTGGCATTTTTGTCCCTCTTTATCTAAATAATAGCCTGGTTCATCCGAAAAAATTCCATTCTTCACAGATGACCCGAAAACAATTCCGGGCAGCAACCGCCCCACCTGTTCACCTCCCAGTCGATCCCAGCCTGCTCATCAGCCATAGGGGATCAGCCTGCTCACCTGCCTCAAATTTGCGGAATCCACAAGGCTCGACTTTCTGAGATTTCGTTTTCGCTTCGTACTCTTCTTGGTCAAAATATGGCTCGAATAGGCTTTGTTTCTGGCAATTTTTCCTGATCCGGTGAGTTTGAATCGTTTTGCCGCAGCCCGATTCGTTTTTATTTTAGGCATAACATTCCTCCATGCACATCAATGTAAATCAATAAAAATCAAAAAACGGTCCACTTCCGTGGATCCGTCTCAAGAAACACAGTTTACCTCCCGAAAGACCTTGACAACAATGGACAACGAACCGCTACGGTCTATTTCGGGATAACAACCATAGTCATTCTATTCCGGGCCTCCCTTGTAGGCGGCTGCTCTACTGTTGCATCCTCGGCAAGTTCCTCGGCCAGCCTGTTCAAAAGCTGTTCCCCGGCGCCTATGAAGGCCATTTCGCGCCCTCTGAAGAAAACCGTGACCTTAACCCTATGCTTTTTTTCCAGGAACTTCTTCAGGTTCTTCATTTTAAAACCTAAATCATGTTCCTCTGTATATGGTCGAAGTTTGATCTCTTTCATCTGGCCGCCACGGCTCTTTTTTCGGGTCTCCTGCACCTTCTTGCTCGTTTCATACCTGAACTTGCCATAGTCCATAATCCGGCAAACCGGTGGATCAGAATTGGGTGCCACCTCAACGAGGTCCAACCCATCCTTTTCAGCCAGATCCAGTGCCTCCCGGAGAGAGATAATACCTAATTGATCCCCTTCTGCCGAGATCAACCGTACAACCCTCGCGCGGATCTGTTCATTCACCCTCACTTCATCTGCTTTCTTTGCTATGGTTATTACCTCCTTTGTTCACACTCTTCATTAATAAGGTCTATAAATCCTTTCTCATCCATGAGAGGAAGATTCTGACCTGTCCTCTTCCTGGGAGTCACCATCCCACTTTCACTTTCATTATCGCCGATAATCAGCATATACGGCGTTTTATTCAGCTGAGCCTCTCTCACCTTGAGCCCCAATTTTTCATTTCTGAAATCACCCTCTGCCCGGATCCCGGCATCCATCAGACTCTTTAACACACTTTCTCCATGGGGGATGTTCCGATCGGTAACCGTCAATATGGTGGCCTGAACAGGTGACAGCCATGTGGGAAAAGCCCCCGCATAATGCTCAATCAAAACTCCGATAAACCTTTCGATAGCCCCGAGAATGACTCTGTGGATCATTACCGGCCGATGCTTTTCTCCATCCATCCCGATATAGGTCAGATCAAATTTCTCGGGAAGGGTAAAATCGCACTGGATGGTAGCACATTGCCACTCCCTTTCGAGGGCATCTTTCAGCTTTACATCAATTTTTGGACCGTAAAACGCCCCGTCTCCCTCATTAATGTCATATTTCAGTTCATTATCCCGCATCGCCTTTAGAAGAGCGTTGGTTGCCAGTTCCCAGTCTTCATCCGTGCCGATCGATTTCGCTGGACGTGTACTTATTTCGAGACTGTACTCGAACCCAAAAACAGCCATTACTTCCTTGACGAAATTCAAGACTCCCTTGATCTCGCCATCCAGCTGTTCCGGAGTGCAGAGGATATGGGCATCATCCTGCGTAAACTCCCTTACACGGAAAAGTCCGTTCAAAACTCCCGAACGCTCATGGCGGTGGACGGTCCCCAATTCGAAATACCTTTTCGGAAGTTCCCGATAACTTCTGAGGCTGGAACCATAGATGAGCATATGAGAGAGGCAGTTCATAGGTTTGATCCCATAGGACTGCTCATCAATTTCGGTGAAATACATGTTCTCCCTATAGTTATCGAAGTGCCCGGATCTTTTCCATAATTCGGTCTTGAGAATTTGCGGACCCCGGACAAGATCATATCCTCGCCGGAGATGTTCCTTGATCTCAAAATCCTCAAGGATATATCTGAGCAGGGCACCTTTGGGATGCCATACGATCATCCCCGCGCCGATTTCTTCATGGGTGCTGAAAATGCCCAGTTGCCCACCCAATTTCACGTGATTCCGCTTTCTGGCCTCCTCTAATCGGGTCAGATATTTCTTCAGGCTCTTTTTATCAGGAAAGGCCGTACCATAAATTCGGCTCAACATGGAACGCTTTTCATCGCCTCTCCAGTAGGCGCCGGCCACTTTGGTAAGATGAAAGGCCTTAATCATTCCGGTGGAAGGAATGTGCGGTCCTCTGCACAGATCCGTAAAATTCCCTTGTGTGTAAAGCGAAACCTGTTCATCCCCCAGATCTTTGATCAGCTCGACCTTGTACTCTTCTTTCAGGCCGTCAAAGAAAGCAATGGCGCTCCGGCTTGACATCTCTTTCCTGATAAAAGGGAGATCTTTCCGAATAATCTCCTCCATTTTCTCTTCAATATCTTTCAGATCCTCCTCTTTAAAAGGCCTTTCATAGTCAAAATCATAATAGAAACCTTCGGCAATGGCCGGTCCTATGGTCACTTTGACTCCCGGAAAAAGCTCCTTTACAGCCATGGCCATTACATGGGAGGCACTGTGGCGAAGGATGTGGATGCCCTCATCACTGGTCACATATACCGGATCAAGTTCCGCGTTCGATGTGATGGGACAGGAGAGATCGCAAATTAGGCCGTCTATTTTCACGGCCACAACCCTGTCGAGACCTCCAACCTCAAGTCTTTTGAGTGCTTCGGAGGCAGGCAGGGATTCGATGCGGATCGATTCACTTGGTTTATTCTTTAAATGAACGGCAATGCTTTCCATGATTATCTCTTGTTAATAACTCGAACAAAGAAAACAAGGCATCCGAAGTGGCCAACAACTTACAGAGATGCCTCATGGGAAATGGACTAATTTTGTCTGTACAATTCAGCAAAAACTCTTTGCAACAATTTCCGCCTCAAGCTTCTTCATGTTTTCAGTCGTACCCGGAGTTCGCTTAGTTGAGGCAAAATTTTTAAAAAGATACACAATAACAGAATGCATTGCAACAAAAAAAAGTAATTTCACCAAGTTTCAGAAAGAGGTTTCCTGGAATTTCCTTGGAATTTCCTCCAGAAATGGCCGAACAGGCTAAAATACGAAAATTGATTGAAAAAATCTTCTAAGAGATTACCATTTCCCACAACCAGGAAGAATCCTGCGCCTGCGATCGGGCACCCCCCGTCCGCTGAGCGAGCCCATGGGTAGTTTTTAGAGATCACCGGAAATCCATATTAATGACTATTCTTGACTTATCAAGCATTCCTCACTGTTTATTCCTTTGCATAAAACGGTTGTACTTCAGGAATTCTTATTTCAAACCGTTCATTTTTTTGTATGCATTTGCCTGTTTTTCGGCCATATCACCGGCCTTGGGATGGACCGCTCAATGGGTTGATGAATTCGCTCGCAAGGTCGACATACCGGATGAGCCCAGACGAATCGTCTCCCTCGCTCCCAGCATCACGGAAATTATTTTTGCCCTGAATCAGGAAAGTCGGCTGAAGGGGGTCACCCAGTTCAGCGATTTTCCCCCCGAGGCGGTCAAACTTCCCAGCGTTGGCTCCTATGTTCATCTTGACCTCGAAAAAATCGTCTCCTTGAAACCGGATCTTTGCATTGCCACCAAGGACGGAAATCCTTTAAGAATCATAGAAAGACTGGAAAACTTGCACATACCGATCTATGTGGTGAACCCCAAGAATCTGGAATCCATCATGAAGACAATAATCGGCATCGGCAGGATCCTCCATGCTGAAGGCCGCGCGAAAACCATCGTAGAAGAGATGCAGTCCAGGGTAAATCATGTAAAGGCAATTGTCGCAAAGGCTTCCGATAAACCGCGTGTCTTTTTCCAGATCGGAATTTCTCCGTTGGTATCGGCTGGGACTCCAACTCACATCCATGAACTAATCTCTCTTGCCGGTGGAAAAAATGTATCAGAAGGCCCGGTGCCATACCCGCGTTTCAGCCAGGAACAGATCCTGATGCTGGCTCCAGACGTTTTCATCATCTCGTCCATGGCCAGAGGCAAACAGTTTGCCCGAATAAAAAATGAATGGGCCAAATGGACAGACATTCCCGCAGTTAAGAATAATCGTATTTACGTAGTGGATTCCAATCTTTTTGACAGACCAACACCCCGTCTCGTGAATGCCCTTGAACTTCTCGCCACCTTGATTCATCCTGATCTTTTCCCAAAAAGGGAGTAGCATGAAAAGATCCGGTCTCTTAAAGAAAATTCTGTGGACAGCCATCTTCCTGGTCGCCCTCCTTGCGGCATCCATGCTCATGGGGATCTTGATGGGCTCCACAGGAGTTGGAATAAAAAAGGGCATACTCTCCCTTGCCGCTTCACGGGAAAGCGATCCCATGCTGCATACGATTATATGGCAGATCCGTTTTCCCCGCGTACTTCTTGCAGCACTTGTGGGCGCAGCCCTCTCCATGGGGGGACTGGTCTTCCAGGCCCTTTTGAGGAATCCTCTGGCAGAGCCATACATCCTCGGAATATCCAGCGGATCGGGGATTGGCGCCATCCTGGGAATTCTTGCGGGACTTCCCCGTTTTCCGGGCGTAAGCCTAACCGCATTCGCGGGAAGTATCGCAACGCTCCTTTTGCTGTTCCTTATGTCCTCCAGAAAGAGCGTTCTTAAGAGCAACACTCTCCTCTTGTCGGGCGTTATGGTAAACTCCTTTTGCGCCGCTCTCATCATGTTCCTGATCTCCATCACGCAGGACGCTCGGTTGCACAACATTATCTTTTGGCTCATGGGCGATCTGTCCATGATCGATCTTGGCCAGGTTGGAATGCTTGCCGCTATACTTGCCCCCTGCTTCGTGCTTCTTTTCTGTTTCTCCAACCAGATGAACCTTCTCCTTATCGGAAAGGAAATGGCCCAATCCATGGGGGTGAATATTCGAATCGTCGTGCCCGTACTCCTCCTGATAACCTCTCTCATGGTCAGTGCCACCGTTTCTTATTGTGGTCCGATCGGCTTTGTAGGATTGGTGATGCCACACCTACTCAGGCTTATTTTTGGACCGGATCATCGTGTTCTGGCGCCGGCGTGCATACTGGGAGGAGGAACCTACATGGTCTTCTGTGACCTTCTGGCGAGAACACTTCCTGACCAGGGTGAAATGCCTGCGGGCGTGATTACAGCCATGATAGGAGCGCCGCTTTTCATCATTTTGTTGAAGAGGTCCCAAAGATGAACAGCGCCGCGGTTATCGGGAATGTCAATTTTTTTTATGGAGACCGAATCATCCTGAAAGATCTTTCCTTCTCCATAAATAAAGGAGATTTTTTCATCATCATCGGCCCGAACGGTTCAGGAAAAACAACACTTCTCAAAATCATCGCAAACCTCCTGAGAATCAAAAAGGGCTCCTTACAGATTATGGGACGCCCCATCGAAAGTTATTCCAGACGCTCCCTGGCAAGAACCCTCGCGCTTGTGCCCCAGATGGCCCCAGTAGACTTCCCCTTTACAGTAAAGGAGCTTGTCCTGATGGGTCGTTCCCCTCACCTGGGCATTCTCGCCTTGGAACGTGACAATGATCTTGAACTGGCCACAAAGGCCATGGAGTTTACCGGCATTTTGAGTCTTGCGGACCGGAAAATGGACCAGTTGAGCGGCGGAGAGAGACAGAGGGCATTTATTGCCAGGGCAATCTGTCAGGAGCCCGATATCATGCTTCTGGATGAGCCCACTGCATCCCTTGATCTCACGCATCAGATAAGAATCATGGATCTCATGGAAAAATTGCGAAAGGAAAAAGGGCTTACCATCGTCATGGTTTCCCACGATATCAACCTTGCAGCCATGTACGCCACTTGTTTGCTCCTCCTTAAAGGAGGGAAATCAGAAGGCATCGGCGCTCCGCATGAGATCCTAACGTTCAAAAAGCTTGAGCAGATCTATGAGTGTCCGCTTCTCGTAGATGAAAGTCCCTTAGGCGGCTTTAAAAGAATTACGCTGGTTCCCAACAAATTCTTGAAAATGAATATTGCAGAAAAATAACCATTTTGCTACACTGTAGATGAAGCAATCTGCAGAGTGATACCAGTGGAAAGGAGGTGAAACGGTTTACCCAATTGACTGGACATCTATAGATAACCTTAGACGCACGAAAGGAGATTGAAGATGGCTGGAAGCACTTACAAGATTATCGAACTGGTGGGAACTAGTGATAAGTCATGGGAAGAAGCAACGGCTACCGCTGTTGCAACCGCAAGCGAGAGTCTCAAGGATTTAAGAATCGCTGAGGTGACCAAACTGGACGTAACCATTGAAAACGGAAAAGTCACATCTTATAGGGCGAGGCTGGCATTATCCTTTAAATACGTTAAATAAAAGAGGGCCCCTGCGTTACCCCTTGTAGAGTCTCATCGTTGAGGAGTTGAAATGGAGCAGGTCAAGAGGAAACTGACGATACTGGATCAGATCTCTGCATCAGATAAGGTGAGGAGCAAAATCATCGATGCGGCAAGCGAACTCTATGCAAAAAAGGGCTTTGCAGCTACCTCCATTCAGGAAATCTCTGAAATGGCCGGCGTTGATCTTCCCATCACTTATCATTATGTGAAAAACAAATCTGAAATCATGCGGATGATCATGGAAGATGTTTTGAGTACCTTTCAAAACAGTCTTCTCAAGGAAATTCAGGACCTCCACGACCCGGAAGAGAAGTTGCACATCGCGATCATTCTGTATCTGAGGATCATAGAGAAGCATCGGGACAAGCTGCTCCTGATCTACCAGAAGTCAAGTTCCCTGGAAAAAGCCGCAAAAGCCCGAATCATGCAACTGGAAGTGGACGTAGCGGACGTTTTTAAAGGGATCATCAGCGAGGGGATTGCGCAGGGGACCTATAAAAGCTTGGATGTAGATCTAATGGCCTATAATATCATGATGTTGGCCCATATGTGGATTTTGAAACACTGGCATTTCAAACGGCGCCTTACGCTGGACAAATATATCGATCTTCAATTGGGCATCATTATGGATGCTCTTCATCGGAACTCCTGAAAAAGGCGCTCCACCAGGCACTGCTCCCGCAGCGGCAAAGGCAGCGGGATTGCCGTTTCCATGGGTGCTGCCCCTACTCTTTTATAAACGCCTTAATGATCACCACATCCTCTATGGGAACATCGGACATGCCAGCCTTGGTTCCCGTTTTGACCTTCGAAATGGCGTCCACCACATCCATTCCCTTTATTACTTTGCCAAAAACCGTATAGCCCCATCCCTGAGGGGTCTTACTCTTATGATTGAGAAAGGTATTGTTTTTCGTGTTGATGAAAAACTGGCTGGTTGCACTGTGGGGATCCTGGGTTCGAGCCATGGCGATCGTCCCCCGGTCATTTTTCAGTCCATTGTCCGCTTCGTTTTCCACCGGCATCTCCGTCAGTTTCTGTTTCATTTGATGGGTAAACCCTCCACCCTGGATCATGAAATCCGGAATCACCCTATGAAAAATCGTATCGTCATACTGTCCCCACCGCACATAGTTGAGGAAATTGGCCACCGTTTTGGGGGCCTTTTCGGGATACAATTCAACAACTATCGTTCCCTTGTTGGTTTCTATCTCCACCTGGGGATTTTTGGATCCCGCCTCTGAAAAAGACGGTAAAGCAAAAACCAACATGACCATCATCATGAGATACCGCATCTGTCCTGCTCCTTTTCGATTTTCAAAGTCTCGTTCATTTCAAATCCATCCGGCCAATTAAGAGAACCGGAAAGGGCCTGTTAAATAGTCCCAATATAAAACAACAAAGGGAAGATATCAACAAGGAACGATTCAATAGCACCGGCGCATTGGCCATCACTGCCTCCTTTTTGCCTTCCACTCCTTCATTTTCTCCGCCGGCCACGCCACGCAAAAGGCCGGCCGACCCTTCATGACCATCTGCATGCAGGCGCCCCCTTCGGGACAATCCGGATCGCAATGGAAAATATCGGCCTCCCGACCATCATAGACTTTTTTCGGCCATTGCGGATCGGCCCAGAGTACGCGGGCCAGACCGATCAGGTCGGTTTTCCCATCGGCGATGGCCCGGTCGGCAAAGGCACCGGTAGCAAAACGGCCCGCGGCGATGACCGGCACGTTCACCTCCGCGCGGATCTTCGCGGCCAGATAAAGCATATAACCCTCTTCTTTTGATTTTTCCACGATTTCAGGCAGAGAGAAAGATTCATACGTACCACCCATGACGGATATATAGTCGATGCCGGCCCGGCTCAGGCTACCGGCGAATTGACGCGATTCCTCCAGTTGCAGGCCGTCAGGAAGCCACTCATCGGCCAAAAATCGATACCCCACAGGATAGGCACCCACAGCCTCTTTGACCCGCGCCAGCACTTCCAGGGCGAATCGCTGCCGATTTGCCAACACGCCCCCGTATTCATCCGTCCGTTTGTTGGTCCTCGGGGAGAGAAACTGGGCCAGCAGATATCCGGTCCCACCGTGCAATTCCACCATATCGAACCCGGCGGTTTTTGCCCTTGCCGCCGCTTTGGCAAATTTTTCGATGATACGATCGATCTCCGCATTTTCCAAGGCTCTGGGCACCCGACCAAAAGTCTTCACCGCAGATGGCGCCAGCGGATTTTGCGTCGCATGAGCGAAACGACCGGCGTGGTTGATCTGCAGGCAGGCCAACGCACCTCCATTTTTTATGGTTGCGGACAGTTGTTTCAACCCGTCAAGGTTATCGTCGGTGTCGGCCCGCAGGGTTCGGTTTGACCCGCTGCCGACAGGGTGATCCACTGTGGCATTTTCGACCACCACCATCGCCACGCCGCTGCCAGCCATCAATCGGTAATGCTCCAGCATCATATCACTGACCGTGCCGCCTTCGCCGGCGTAGCCCAGATAGAGCGGCGCCATGGTAAGACGATTCTTCAATGTCACATCCTTTATGGTAATTTCGGAAAACAAATTCTTATACATTCCATGCCCTCCTTAATGGGGATTTGAAGATTTGGCAGAGATTGCAAACGCATAAAACTACCTTTTTGAATAACCTAACATTTTGCCACATTAAAAAAAAGCTCATTTTCATTAGGACGCGGACTGCTGGAATTCCTTATTTTTTGTTGACTAATCGGTCTTCTTATCATAAAAAAGCGACAGGTTCAGGTGCTCCATACGGAGCTCAATAGGGAACCCCGTAAAAACGGGACGGGCCCGCCGCTGTGACCTCGATCTTCGCCTGTCTTTTGTTTGGCAGAATGGAGAAACCTTTCAGCAGAGGTTGCCACTGTTTCGGATGGAATGGGAAGGCCGCTGTAAGGGCGTGGGAGTCAGAAGACCTGCCTGAACGGATATGCTGGGCATCCTTCGCGGAAAGGAGGGATGCCTGGACTGTGCTTGAGGATAAAAAACGGAAATCCCCGGGTCGAATTCGTTCGGTACGGGTTTTTTTATTCCCGGATCTCGCGCGATTCCTTATGAGCTATCTCCCCAAGGCAATTGGTCCACGGGGAACGCAGGAGAGATCCACTCCCCATGAAAAAAAACAAACGAACACCCCCCTATTTTGTGTTCCTGGTGATTTGCGCTTTGAGCACGCCACCGGCCTTCGCGGAATCCGAAACACATACCCCAACACTGGGAACCGTGGTCGTCACGGCCACTTCGGAAGAAACCCCCTTTGAAACGGGAGACGTGGAAACGGAAGAGTCTACCGGCTTCGTTTCGGTTATTCATCGGGAGGACTTTGAGGGAAAAATGGAAGACCTTGCCGATGTGCTTCAGAATGAGGCGGCCGTCGAAGTGAGGCAATCAGGCGGTCTTGGAAGCTTTTCCACCATTTCCATTCGCGGTTCTTCCAGTGATCAGGTCATGGTTTTCCTGGATGGCGTTCTGTTGAATGATGCTTCCGGAGGGGGCGTTGACCTGAGCTCCATCTCCCTGTCTGACGTGGAATCCATAGAGATCTATCGCGGCATTAGTCCCATAAATTTTGACAAGGCCTCTATCGGCGGCGTCGTCAACATAAAGACATTGCGCGCCAAAGAAGGAATTCACGCAAGCGCTACCGCAGGGTACGGCTCCTTTGATACCAGAAAGGCCTCCGCCTTTGTCAACCAGAAATCGGGGAAATGGGATTACCTTGTCTCCGCCGGGTATCTGGCCAGCCATAATGACTTCAAAATTCTCAACAACAATGGCACGGAGTGGAACACCGACGACGACAAATGGGAAACCCGGAACAACGCACAATTCGACCAGGGAAATATCCTGGGGAAATTCGGGTATGATCTCACGGATAATCTGCGTCTGGCCCTGGTGAACCAGTGGTTTTCCAAGGAACAGGGGCTGCCCAGCTGGAACAACAGCCCCAAGACGGATGCAACCTTGGCTACCCAGAGAAATATCACCACCTTGAGCTTCCTTGCAAACAACTTGGGCACACTTGGGATCAACACCCGCACCAATATCGACTATTCCTATAAAAACGAACTGTATGATGACAGCCACGGGCAGATCGGTTTAGGAAAGCAGAAAACCAAGTACATCACCGACCGGTACGGAGGGAATTTTTTTGCGGAATGGATTGCAGACTGGAACACCATGAGCTTTTTGGCCGACTTTCATCAGGAAACCTATAGCCCCGAAAATCTTCTGAACGATCGGGGGGACCCGAACCAGAGTTCCAGGGACACTCTTTCCTTCGGCCTTCAGGATAGTCTTCTCCTTTTTGCGGAAACCCTGAATATAACGCCGGGGCTACGTTATACATTCATCCAGGATGAACTGAAAAGCGCCACCACTGCATGGGGCGCTCCCCTGGAGGGGGAGGAAAAGAAAGAAGGGTACTGGAGCCCTCAGATCGGGATGAAATACAGCCCGTTGACCTGGTTCAGTCTCAAAGGGAACCTGGCCAGGTATGTTCGCGAACCCTCTTTTTCAGAGATGTTCGGTGACCGGGGATTTATCGTCGGGAATCCGGACCTCAAAGCGGAAACCGGGGTCAATTTCGATGGGGGGTTCGAAGTGAACTGGCTTACCCGAAATCGATGGCTCAAACGCCTTTCCCTGAGCGCGGCCTATTTCGGAAGTAACGTGGACGATCTCATCACTTACGTCTACGATTCAAGGGGTATCGGCAGGGCGGAAAATATTTCCAAGGCCAGCATTCGCGGCGTGGAGAGCCAGATTACCTTCGATTTCCTGAAATTTTTCCGGTTTGTTGGAAACGCCACATGGCAGGACCCGATAAACGAAAGCGATGTAACGGCCTTTAACGGCAAAATCCTGCCGGGCAGATGGCAGACCTCCTACCTGGCAAGAATGGAAGGAAGTTATGCCGGATTCAAGGCCTTCGGTGAATGCATTCGTGAAACCGGCATGTATTACGACAGCGCCAACCTCTTGCCGGCCAAAGACAAGACCTTGATTAACGCAGGAGTCTCCTGGTTGTTTCACTCCTTTTTATTCAGTGTTGAGGGAACCAACCTGGGCAATGAACTCTATGAGGATTTTAACGGATATCCCATGCCGGGGAGGGCATTTTATTTCACGGTGGGGTATCGGTATTAACAAGGACAAGAGCCAGGAGTCACGATGCAGAATACAGGATCGCCCCTGTCTGCTTTTCACTGGTTACACATGCTGATCACTCCCACGCGTCAGGCGTGGGAGCGCTAAAAGTTAAGATATTATTGTGCAGGAATGAATTCAGCCCGAACCAGTTTAGAAGCGGCTCCGGCACCCTCTGCATTATAGGGAATGATGGCGACATACAGACTCATTCCGGCAGGCAGAACCGTAGAGGCGCTCGTACCGGTTCCCCAGTCGTATAAGGCGGAAATTCCGCCGAACTGGGGCGTTGCACCCAATAGATAGTACCCATCCGCTCCGGGAACCGTATCCCATTGAAAAGTAACCGTTTCGCCGACCATGGTGGAACTCAGGGTCGGTGCGGAAAGGAGCGCTGCAGCTCCAGTGCGAACCACATTGGATGATTCTCCGGCGCCGTCGATATTCCGGGGAATGATGGCTACATACAGTGTCATTCCGCTGGGAAGACTTGCAGAAATGCTCGTACCGGTTCCCCAGTCATATAGGGCCGATATTCCTCCATCCTGGGGCGTTGCACCCAAAAGATAATATCCGTCCGCGCCGGAAACCGTATTCCAGTGGAAAGAAACATCATCCCCGACCACGGTGGAACCGAGGGTCGGCGCCAGAGGTACCCCGGTAGTACAAAAGGCCACAGACTGCGGATTCAGATTGGTAGCCAGACTCTCATTCAGACTGTTATCCGCCGTATCCACAATATCCACGGTGCCGTCCGTCTGATTGCACACCCACATCATGTTGTTCTTATCGAGATACGTTCCCGATTCCATCCCTGCGATACTGACGTTCTTAAAATCCTTCAGAGCCTCGCCAACTTCACCCGTCGTAGGATTGAACGGGTACAGGGTATTGTCTCCCCAACCGTCGTAACCCACAAAATATCCTTTGGTGGGGGTATCGACGAGCATACCGGAAATCATCCCGTAGGGGTGCGTCTGGGCATCTCCGTCGTCCAGTACAACGCTGGTTTCATACGTCTGTGGATCCATGCTCATGATCCCGCCGGAGTACTCATATTTGGGATCACAAGTGCCGGGGTAACTTCCCACGCCCTGAATATAGATTCTGTTATTTTCGGCAACATACTGCATGGAAAGCGGATTTTTGATGGGCAGGGGTACGCCTTTCTTGCCCCCTTCCCCCTTGCCCGTATCGATTTCCGTATCGGTAGCCACGTCAAAGACCGCCACGTAGGCCGTATTGGAGGGGCAGAAGATATCGTCCTGACGCTGCAGGATGATAAAGAGCTTGTTATTGGCGATCACCCCTTTTGCCATCTCGGGAACCCCGTCCGCATCCGCATAGGATTTGAGATCCAGGTCCCCAATTTTGAATCCACCCTGAGTCGTTGCGGAGGGATTCACAATCCATGCCTTAGTGGCGCCGTAGCGGAGAAGATAGGCCTTTGTAGAGCTGACAAATACCAGGTCGTAGGGGTTGCTGTCCGATTCCCCCGAATCATTGGTCGTAAAATTCCAGATGGGGGTGTTTGGCGCATTGACATCCACCTTGGCAATGCTGTCTGACTGGTACCTTCCCAACCAGTAAAAGTACCTCCCGAAAGCGCCCACGGTAATATCTGAAATAGGCGACGACAACTGGTTGTTTACGACCTTTCTTGGACCTCCTGCCGGGTCTACAGTAATGGTCGAGATGGCACTGCTGCTCCAGTCCGGCGCCACGTTGGCGACCACTCCGGTCTGCGTGGAAGCCGCATGGGCCGGAATAGAACAAAACAACAGGCCGAAAGCGGTAAGCACCGGCAGGAGAAATCCCGCATTTTTCCTCCATTGAAAGACGGATCTTATTCTCATTTCCATCGATTCCCTCCTTAATAATGTTTGAAAGGGGTTAAAAACAAACGGGGAGGATACACAAGAAGAAAGGATACGCTTTCTCCTTCAGGAAATCGGCCCAAAAAAATCCCCGGACCGAAATTTCTCGATCCGGGGATTGCCCTTTTTTATCCCAAAATCATTTGCGCAATCCCGCTCCCTGCTAAGGTTGCGCTCTGACTTCAGGCAGGTTTTCTGACTTTCGGATTAACCTACTTACTGCGCCTTCCCATCAGCCATAAAGGCCAACAGTGGCATATCGCAGCGTTTGTCCCCGATTACAGCAGAGGGTCTGTCACCGAATTGCACGGTGTTCCCTATTGAGTTCCGTATATGAACACCTGAAGTACACGAATTTTGTTATCTTATAAGTAGGAAAAAGTCAAGAGCCTTTCATCCGAGGGAACTTACTTTGCGTCCTTTTTCTTGTGACAGCCCCCGCATTTATCATAGGCCCCGGCCTTTCTCCCGATTTTTTCCAGCTCTCTATGACATCCCTTGCATTGGTAGTGGAACGCTTTCTGAAGCATGATCTTATTGGGTTCCATTTTCCTTGGATCGTGGCACTGACTGCATCTCTTCGTCACTCCCCAGGGAACCCAGATATTCTGCCCATCTTTGTAGTCGTGGTGGCAATCCCAGCAAAGAAATCTGTATTCGTATGCATGTTTTTTATGGGTAAATTCGACCGGTCCTTTTCGTTTTTTCTTATACCCCTGGTTATTCAAAAGAATAACATTGAGATTTCTTGCTCCCCCCTTTTTTTCATCGCCGGACGAAATTCCCTCAACCTTATCCGTTTCCGCTGCAACCATCGCCATTTGCCACCCGGCAACGATCAGACCGGCCAACACACAAAGAAACAACATCTTCCAACACGCTTTCCGATCCATTGACACCCCCTCAGTATGGTTGCTGTTTTCTGTTCAGAAAAACCCCGCCTCCTGCCAAAACTCCCGCAAAACAATAATTCAGCCGTAGAAACATGGTCTCTTTCTGCCTTTTTTTATCCTGCTTTCTGCTGGAAATAGGGTATCATAGCCAAGGCACTCAGGACAAATAAAATCCTTGAGATTCCAAAGCAAATATTATAATAAAAGATTGTCCGGAGAAATGGTAAAATGTCTTGTCTGCATAATCCCATTTCCGCTTTCTTCCGTGAAGAAAAGAAAAAATGGGATCAACTAATACACAAAAAACCGATCTAAATCCGGGCTTTTTGCGTTACATTACCGAGAGGTCAGGAAAAGTCAAAAAAGGAGAGGAAACCAAATGGCCAAAGAAAAAACCGTGAAAGACATTATGATCCCTTTTGAAGAATATAATAAAGTGGAGATCAATGTGAAGCTGGGAGAGGTTTTGCGTATACTCAAAGAGAACTGGGAACGTTCATGCAGCACTTCAGACCCTTTTCACAAGACGCTTTTCATTAAATTTGCAGACGGAAAGATAGCAGGAAAGCTGTCCATGTACGATCTTATCAGAGGATTGGTCCCTGAACCGGCCAAAGCGCCCGAGCTTTCAAAAGCCTACCATGCCATGTTGACATCGCGGTCGTTGGAGGTACTCGACGAAGTTGGTGATTCCCAGGAACATTTCAAATGGCTTCACAATCCGTTTTCAGAACTGGTCCAGCAGGAATCCCACAAAATGGTCGGCGACATCATGAAACCGATCCGTAAATCGGTTCTCCAGCTGGACGACAAAATGACCGAGGCGATCTATGTCATGTTCAAAGAAGACGTGCGGCAGCAGTTTATTTACGAAAAAGAAGAAATTGTAGGTGTCGTTAATCTCAATGTTCTGTTCTCTCAGATCCTCGATTCGGTGGCGCGCTAAGATTTCCGACTGCGGCCTTCGGGCCGACTATGACCTCTATACGCCGGATAAAAAACAGCGGCTGAGCTACTGGAGCCCGGGGACGTCGCACCGACGTCCCCGCTCGCTCCCTCATGGGCCGAGAGGAACTTTCTTCCCTCAAACAGCGAAATAGCACACCTTGCCGGCTGGCACGTCATCACTGATCCTCGCCATACATCTCTTAACGAACCCCTGCCCAAACATTCCCTATTTGAAAAAGCGTCTGAACCGGGAGCTCTCCCCACCATCCAGAAGTGCCCCCACAATACATTATAGGATTGCCCAGCCTCTTATAATACATTTTTGTATTTATAACTTCGCATTAATACAAAAAAGAATTGTGCATTGGACGCTCCGCAAAACCGTTATCAGATACAATATATGCTGTAAATTCAAAATCATATGCTTAAATAATTCCCATATTTGTTTTTCGGCATACATCTTGCCATTAAGCCAGCCATGGATCCAATACGACAGGAAAGCAGATAAACATTTTAGTTTGGAGAGCTGTCATGAAAAAGATTGAGGCAATCATCAAACCCTTTAAGCTGGATGACGTAAAAGACGGCCTCACTTCCATCGGCATAAAGGGCATCACCGTCAGTGAGGTAAAGGGATTTGGGCGGCAGAGGGGGCACAAGGAGATTTATCGGGGTGCTGAATACCAGGTGGATTTCGTGCCCAAAGTAAAAATTGAACTGGTTATTGATGCCTCCATGGCAGGCGAGGCATTGGCCGTTATACAAGACAGGGCAAAAACCGGAGCAATCGGCGACGGAAAAATCTTCGTCATACCCATTGAGGAAGTCATTCGCATTCGAACCGGCGAAACCGGAAAAGACGCCATTTAAGATAAACGGCAGATTTATAGGAAGGAGAGAGAAAATGAAAACGATCGTGTTGCTTTTTATGCTGATTCTTACAACCGTTTCCATCGCAACGGCGGGAGATGGGCCCCCCACAGCGCTGACCAACAAAGAGGCCATTGATCTGGTTCAAACCAATGCAAACTATGTCTGGACGCTCGTGGCGGCAGCCCTTGTCTTCTTTATGCAGGCGGGATTCGCCCTTGTGGAAACAGGCTTTACTCGAGCCAAGAATGCCATCAATATTATGATGAAAAACCTGATGGACTTTGCCATGGGCTCCCTGGCTTACTGGGCAATCGGATTTGGCCTGATGTTCGGCATTTCTAAATCCGGCTGGATCGGAACGTCGGGATTCTTTCTAAGTGACTTCAAGATCGGTGGCGATCCATGGGTCCTGGCATTCTGGATGTTTCAGGTTGTTTTTGCCGCCACCGCCGCCACTATTGTATCAGGCGCCATGGCGGAGCGGACCAAGTTCTCGGGATATCTCGTATACAGCGTATTTGTAAGCGCACTGATCTATCCTATATTCGGGAGTTGGGCCTGGGGGGGGCTCTTTCATGGGGGAGGATGGCTGGAAAAATTAGGCTTCATAGATTTTGCCGGCTCCACTGTGGTGCACTCCGTAGGAGGATGGGCAGCTCTTGCAGGCGCCATTATCCTGGGCCCTCGATTGGGCAAATACACAAAAGACGGGGGCATTAAACCGATTCTGGGACACAATATCCCTCTGGCCGCGTTAGGGGTCTTCATTCTATGGCTGGGCTGGTTCGGATTCAATCCCGGTTCCACAACCACGGCCAACACGGACATCGCCATGATTTTTGTCAATACCAACCTCGCTGCTGCGGCCGGCTGCGTCTTGGCCATGTTCACCTCTTGGATACGGTTTGGCAAACCTGACATCGGTATGAGTTTGAATGGTGCACTTGCAGGCCTTGTGGCCATTACCGCCGGGTGTGCGAATGTGACGCCTTTGAGCTCGGTGATCATCGGGGCAATCGCTGGAATCATCGTGGTTTTCTCGGTCGTTTTCTTTGATAGAATCAAGGTGGATGATCCCGTCGGCGCCGTTTCCGTTCACGGAGTAAACGGCGCATGGGGAACCCTTGCAGCAGGTCTTTTCAATATTGGCGGAACCTCGGGAAAAATCATTGGTGTTCAGGTGCTGGGAATCGCCACGTGTTTCGTATGGACATTTTTGACGGCCTTCGTCCTGTTCAAAATCATCGACAAGACGATGGGCCTGAGAGTAACCCCGCAGGAAGAAGCGGAAGGTCTGGATTTTGGCGAGCATGGTGGAAATGCCTATCCCGACTTTGAGATCTCCACCTATACACAGGGATAGACGCGGGCAGCCTTAGGGCGCCTGATAAGGACTAAGTATTTAAAGTTCAATAGCATCATTTATCAACGATCAAAGAAATGGAGGAAAGAAATGAAAACCGGAATAGTGAAGATTTGCGTAACCTTGGCGATTGTTGCAATGTTTTGCGGGCCTATAAATACATTTGCAGAAGAACCGGCCAAAATTATGCCCGAACAGCAAACCGGACTTGCCCCGGGAGAAGGCACCACGATGGAAAAAGTGGCGGAAGATACTGACCGTCCCAGTGTTTCCGCAGATGTATCCTTCCTGAGCCAATATATCTGGAGGGGCTATGAGTTGAGCAAGGACAGCCTGGTGATTGAACCCGCCGTAACGGCGAGTTACAAAGGTTTCAGTATGAATATCTGGGGAAATCTGGATACCGATGTTTATGCGGGAGACCAGGAAGGACAATCCAAATGGACGGAAACCGATTTCACCATCGGTTATGAAACCAGTTTCGGGCCGATAGGTCTGGGGGCGGGATATATCTATTACGCCCTCGACGCTGCCAGGGACACCCAGGAGTTTTACTTGAGCATCGGCGGCGACGTGATCCTTGCACCCACGCTGACCATCTACTGGGACGTGGACGAATACCCCGGATGGTATTTCAACCTGGGAGTATCCCACTCTTTTGAGCTGCCAATGAATATGACCCTGGATCTGGCCGGTTCCATCGCCTACGAATACTCCAGTGGAACCAATATTGTAAACTACAACGATGCAATGGAACCGACCAACGACCCATTCAGAAATTTTCAGAACGGTCTGGTTTCCGTAGGGTTGACCGTCCCCTTCTGGAAATACTTTACCGTGGTTCCCATGATCGCCTATTCTTTTCCTCTGGGCAACGCGGCCGACAACCTGCTCAAGGCTACCAGCCTGAGCGACAACGCATCCCATCTTTTTGGAGGAGTAACACTTAGCATGGCTTTTTAGTGGAAAAAGCCGTAAAATAGATAATCCTCCCCGGCACAGTCTGATCTGTGCCGGGACTTTTTCAACCCTGCGATCTTTGTGCGGAATCAAAAACAGCCTTACTTATCCGGTTTGTCATGCGAATCTGATCCGAATTCCATCAACACATCTTCGTATCCTCCCTCTGATTCATCCGGGGCCACTTTATCTCCACCCGCTCTCGAAATCTCCTCCGCAATCACACCGGATTCTTCAGGGTCATCCATTTCAATATCTGATGTACTGATCCCCTCATTTCGGGATATCTGACGATCTTTGTTTTCCACATCTTCCGTCTCAGGATCTTCCAAGGGGGAACTCCTTACACCGATCAGTTCTCCATCTCTATCCAACTGGATGGAGAGCGAGATATTCACCTCAAAATCGATGGAATACAGTATCTTGTTTTCTTTGGCATCAATCTCCGCACGCCGGCATTTCACCTCTTCTCCGATGTTCAAACCGTGCTTTTCTCTCAAGATTTGCCTGATGGCTTTCCAATCCAGATTTGTCGCAATAGCCCCAATCAATTCCTGCTCTCTCTTCTTTATAATTTCGGAATTTGCAATTTTCATCAGACGTCCTCCTTAACAATTTTCAATCAAAAGCCCGGGATGATTCCGGCGTTCGCGACAGGCGTTTCAGGATCTCTCTGGCCAGGTCAAAATAACTGACGGATCCGGGGGACATGAGGCTTCGAAGTAGAACGGGGACCCCTGTCAAAGGCGCCTCTTTAAACTCACTCCTGTTTGGAATGACCGTCTTAAAGAGAAGATCTCCGAACTTCTCCTTAGCGGATTCCTGTATCCGCACACAAATTTTTTCCTGGGGATCAAATAAGGTCAACAGGATTCCTTCGATCTGAAGGCCGGGATTTAGTTTCCTTTGAACAATGGCAATCACATCCATCATCTGGGAAACCGCATCAAAGGCAAAATATTCGCATTGTAGCGGAATCACAAGGGCATCGGCAGCAGTCAGTACATTGAAGGTAAGAATACCCAGGGAAGGAGGCGAATCTACAATAATGTAGTCATAGTCCTCATTCACCGGATTTATGAAATTCAGGAGACATTTCTCTTTGTTGTTCTTCGTCTTAAGTTCTGTTTCAGCCCGAAAAAGATCAGCCCTGGCAGGGACCACATCAAGCAATTCGAGGGGTGTATGCACTACAATCTCATGACATGGCACATCCCCAACCAATCCACTATAAATACCTTTTTTGACCCCCGATCTGTGAATGCCCAGCCCGGAGGTAGCATTCCCCTGGGGATCCATATCCACAAGAAGCACCCGTCTCTCAGCAGCAGCGAGGGCGGCAGCAAGATTTACAGCCGTGGTTGTCTTTCCCACCCCACCTTTTTGACTAACTATCGCTATAACCTGTCCCATCCCGTAATCTCCGGATCAGCCTGCATAAACGAAAAAACGTTTGGATCTATCGCGGCAATTTCATTTTCAACCCTGATTATCCCTTGTCAAAACAGGACAGATCCCCTATATTTTCGACCCAGTATGCAATGATGAGTATCGAATATTGAACTGGAAATTCTGAACAAAAGGAGTCATACCCATGGGACTCAACGAAATTCTTCCCAAAGCGCTTCGCCTGTACCCTTCAAAAGAAGCGGTCGTATACCGGGATATCAGGATGAGCTATTCCGAATTCGCCGAAAGGGTCTGGAGACTGTCCCGGGCACTCCTGGATCTGGGCGTTAACAAGCAGGACAGGGTCGGTATCATGCATGAGAATTCCAACGAATTCCTGGAAACCTATTTTGCAGCTGCACATATCGGGGCCATTCTGGTACCCCTCAATTTCAGACTCTCTGCGAAAGAAATTGCCATAATCCTTCAGGATAGTCAATCAAGAATCCTGATCGCCCAGGGAGTCTTCGCTAATATCATCAAAGATATCCCGGAGCGGGCATCTTGCGTGGAAAAGATCATCGTTACCCAGACGACCACCCAGGTTGCCGAATCTCATTCTCAAATGAGTTATGAAACTCTGCTTGCCGGAGCCTCTCCCAAAGCCCCGCCGGAACTATCCATTGAGGACAGCGACATTGCGCACCTTTACTACACCAGTGGAACCACGGGCCGTTCCAAAGGGGTTATCCTGACCCATAAAAATGTAGGAAGTCATGCGCTCGGGACCATCGCAGAACTGCACCTCACGGACAAAGACAACTGGTTTCATGTGGCGCCCCTTTTTCACCTGGCCGACGCATGGGCCACTTTTGCCATTACTTGGGTGGGAGGCAAACATGTTATTCAACCCACTTTTGAGGCATTCACTGTTCTGAAGCTCATTGAGCAGGAGAAAATCACCCTTTCAAATCTGATCCCCACGATGCTCAACCTCATGGTCAATCATCCGGAGCTGAATCGATTTGATTATTCCTCTCTCAGAGTAATTCTGAGTGGAGGCGCGCCCATCGCCCCGGAAACGGTGAGGAAAATTATTGAAGCGTTCAAATGCGACTATATTCAAACCTATGGCATGACTGAAACCAGCCCTTACCTGACCATGTCCATTCTCAAAGAACATCTGAAGGAGCTGCCCCCGGAAGAGCAACTCAAATACAAGGCAAAAACCGGCAGGGAGTTTATTACGGTGAATCTGCGCGTAGTAGACGAGAAGAATAACGACGTGGCTGCCGACAATCAGCAGGTTGGCGAAATCATTGTAAAAGGAGACAGTGTGACCCCCGGTTACTGGAATCTGCCGGAGGAAACCGAAAAGGCCATGAAGAACGGATGGCTGTACACCGGAGACCTGGCCGTGATAGATAGTGAGCGGTACGTCACCATTGTGGATCGGAAAAAGGACATGATATTAACGGGTGGTGAAAACGTCTATTCCACCGAAGTGGAAAACGTCCTATACATGCATCCGGATGTGCTGGAAGCCGCTGTAATAGGCGTACCGGACAGTCACTGGGGCGAAACGGTAAAGGCCTTCTTGGTTTTGAAAGAAGGCCGAAATGCGACAGAGCAGGAAATCATCGCGTTCTGCAAGAAAGAACTGGCCCGCTACAAGGCCCCCAAGAGTGTCGATTTTCTGAAATCTCTTCCAAGGACAGGCTCCGGAAAAATATACAAAAAGGGGTTGCGTGACCCAAAGGTGTAGACCTGGTTCAATGAGGTGAAGGACCTCCTTTATTCGATAAGGATTATCATGATCGTCAGAAATTTACCTTAAATCTTTTACAGGAGAAACAAAATGTCAAAGAAAAATGCTGCCGTAGCCGTCTACAACGTTCATACCGAAGCTGAAAATGCCATAAAGGAACTGCAGAAAGCGGGAATCGACATGAAAAAACTTTCCATTATCGGGCGGGATTATCATGCCGAAGAAAATGTAGTGGGGTATTACAATGCCGGGGATCGCATGAAATTCTGGGGCAAACTGGGGGCTTTCTGGGGAGGGCTCTGGGGGCTGCTGTTTGGGTCAGCCCTCTTCTTCATTCCTGGCGTGGGACATGTTGTCGCATTGGGACCTGTCGGCGGCATGATTGTCGGTGCACTTGAAAACGCCATTATTGTCGGTGGGTTAAGTGCTCTCGGCGCCGGTCTTTATAGCATCGGAATTCCAAAAGACAGCGTCATCAAATATGAAACCGCGGTAAAGGCAGATAAATTCCTCGTTCTGGTTCATGGCACCGAAGAGGATGCCAGAAAAGCCAAAGAGATCCTGGACACCACAAATGCCCAGGAAGTATCCGTGCATCAGGGCTAACAAGACCGGATGCTGAATTTCGCCCTGCGGGTTTCTTTTTTCAAAAACCACGCCGCAGGGCGGGATCATTCTCCGCATAAAAAACAGCCATACCCCTGATCTACCAGGACTCCTCCCCGTAGTACCCCTGATCATCCGGAGGACGTCCTATATCATTCTCCCACGATGGCGGGGTATCATCAAAAGGTGCATATCGCCATCCATCTGGGTTGGATTCAGAACTCAAACCCGCACATGACAAAAGACTCAGGCTTGACAACATCAAAAACCCGACCATGACCATCTTAATCTCGTTCATATCTTCTCCACTTTGCTTTGCCTCAGGATCAAAGATCCCATCCATGATCATTGACTTGTGTTCAATTTCTTCAGCTCGTCCTCTACCCTGGAGATGTTTGACAAGACCTTATCCTTGAGATCCGACGAGGGGTATTTCTCCACCAGGTTCTCAAGAATTAGAAGAGCGGACTTGAGCAATGCCTCTTTCTTAGAGACATCGCCGGCTTTCCTTGCAGACAGAAAGAGCTGTGCCGCTTTGTTTCTGTCCCTGTTGATAATTCCTTCCACCGCACGTTCCCTCAGGAGTGTCGCTTCACTGCTCTTTTCCTGGACCTTGCTGATGGTTTCAAGCTTTTGAATCGCCTCTTCGAATCTATCAGATTCAATGAGCTTTCTGACCGCATCAAGGGTATTCTTTACATAGGCATCCCGAATAGCCTTTTCTTCCTCGAATTTCTTTTGGGCCTCCCCCACTTCCATTAAGGCCGATTCAAGCTCTTGGGATTCAGGCCCCTGTTCAACGTTTTTCCTCTTGTTCAACAGAAGCTGCCTTGCCTCATCATATCTGTTTTCCCGAACCAGCGATCTCGACTCCTCTATGACCTGCTCCGTGGTTTTTCCTTCATCCCCTCTGCCGGAAGGCGGCGGGCCCGCCTCTTCACTCTTTATCTTCTCCCTTTCGCTCTCGGGGGCAACGCGGCTATCCATATCCGCTTTGAGCGATTTCAAGAGGGCTTCGGTTTCATCCAGATCCCCGGTCAGTTGCTCATAGGTTGTCAGCGCCCCGTTTCTATTGCCAAGCTGTAATTGCCACCTTGCAATATGGGTTCTCAACACCGTCAGATCCGGAGATTTTTCCAGCTGCCTCGCGATTCCCTCTCCCAATTGAATCGCCTCCTGCAGCTTGCCCTCTTCCCCTAACGACAATGCAAACGCCAATCCAAGTTCCAGGGAAATGGCATCCGAACCAAACTCCGATCGCAACTCGAGACAGTCTCTGATCACGCCTCGATAATCCCCTTGCCGGTACAGCTCCATGATTCGATCCCTTTCTTTCAATAACCTTGTGGCGGTTTCTCTTTCGGAGGGCATCAAGATCCGCTCACGGGAAAAAAACGACTCGTCCACATTGGAAAGGGATTTTGAGAGAGAGGAGACCAGCTCCCGCAGCTGCTCGTCATCCGTATGGCCGGCAAAACTCTTCTTGAGGAGCTTGTACGAATCAAGTAGCTGCAGGGCAACTTCCCTGTCCGTGTTTGAGAGTTGGTCCTTTGCCAAGATCGCCAGCAAGAGATCTATTTTTCTGTCAACAAGTTCAATAGGCAGGCCGGCCTGGGAACGAATCTGTTCAACCGGCTCCACCGTCTTCTTGATCTTGGGCGCACAACCCGAGAGGAGAATAAATGCAATGAAAAAACCGCAGAGGATTTTTTTGATCATGGTTCGAAATGCCTCATCAATTGCCGTTTCCCCCCCGTATCCTGCACGGGTGCAAGCAGATCGGGACCCTGGGACCGAGACTGATCCCGTTCGAAGGATTGCATCGGAAGGCCCGTCAAAGGCGAAACACGCACCTTGCTGAATTCTCCTTTGATATTTTCAGGAAGGATCATCTGCGAAAATATGAGATCGGCGGGCTGAAGACCCGATGCGTAATCGGGAGATGCAACCACGGCCTTTGCTGTATCTACCCAGAGAGGGAGAGCCCCGGCCGCCCCGTAAACCGAAAGATATTTGCCTTTCATGGGGCGATTATCATCGTAACCTACATAACTGGCGATCACGTACCCGTCCTTCATGCTCATTTGGCCACCCTTTTTATCATATCCGGGGATAAAACCCACAAAGCTGGAATTGGTATAGTTGTTGGCTGTCCCGGTCTTGCCAAAGGAAGGAATGGGAATATCCAAAACCTTAACGGCATCTCTGGCGCTGCTCCCGGTCCCATTTTCCATCACGTTTTTCAGGATCTCGGATATTTGCACGGTCACCCTGTCTGAAACCACCTTTTCCGGCTCACTCCTGTATTCCCAGATGATATTTCCTTCCCTGTCGCTGATTTTCTGAATAATAGGAACCCCGTCCTGCTTATTGCCGACAGGGAAAGGAAACCGGTTTCCGGTCAACAGGGTTTCATAGGCCAGTGCAGCCTCCATGATGCTGATGGAATTCGGCCCCAAAGGAAAAGAAAGGACCGGGTCCAATTCCGTGCTTATGCCCAGTTTTTTGGAAAGATACACCACAAAGGAAAGATTTACAAGGGTTCGGAAATCACTGATCCGGAAAAGCGTCTCGAAACCGTATCGCTTGTGAACCGACATCTCCGTGAAATTTTTCTCCGTATTTCGTTCCAGAAGATCGATCGTTTCAGACGGCAACCATCCGTCAATCCGGACCGCGCCGGGATTGGAAAAGAGCGATGCCTCCGAGACAGCCAAATCGGGAGTCAAGGGGGTAAGCGTAAGAGAACCTGCCGGCTGCGGAGAGTCCGTGTATACCAACATTTTTTCCGCCCCTTTTCCGGTTCTCAGATAAAAGTGCATCAAGGACTCAGATAGCCCGGCAAAACCTCGTGCATCTTCATGTAATACGGATTGTTCCAGGCTCTTCCTGATTTCCTCCACCTTCCGTTTCATATCCTTATTTAAGGCCACAAGCCGCTGAAAGCTTCGCCTCCTTATCTGGAACTCGTCCTGCTTCCCATCATTCAAAACATTCTTAGGCAAATCAAAATGAATTCGCCCAAGAGCATCCAATATCTCTTCGTATCCGTTGAAAATGACATCGGATCTGGCTTGCCTTTTTGCCTCTTCAAAGGCTGCTTCCCGAATGGCCTGGTTATCTACGACAATGCCGTATTGATCTCTGATTCGGTCCTTATAGGCCTCGTAGGTTTCTCCTACCTTCTGTCCAAGCCCCACAAGATCCGCAACCCGTCTGAATTCGCCCATGTTCAGGTGGTCCGTCAGGTGGTAAAGAAGCCACACCGTGGCGAGATTTTCAGATCGCACCCCGGCCCAGGCCATGGAGACCGTTTCGCTTTGCGGCTCATGATCCGGATTGGGCAGATAGAATGTATCCTCAAAACGAAAAAGATCCCTGATGTTTGTGAGAGGATCCAGAATATTCCATTTCAATTGTAGGGCCGCTGCATAGACCAACGGTTTAAAAATAGAACCCAACTGCCTCTTGGCATCAATGGCCCTGTTGAAAAAGCGGTTGAAATACCCTCCGACCATGGCCTTGATCATCCCGTTCTTAAGGACGACGATCCCTCCTTCCAGATTGGGGATATCGGAAAGCACAAGCGTGCGTTTTTCCGATCCGGTCTCCGACTGCTTTTCCACCTGCAGTCTCACGGGGACAAAATCGCCTTTCTTGAACCGGTTCAAAAACAGAGACAGGTGCTCCTTTCCCAATACAGCTCCGGGACCGATCCGTCCTTTCAGCCACGCTTCCGCCACCGGTTTAAGCCCCTCATAATCAATCCGTCCTTCGCCCTGATCCCATGACACGCTGAGACTTCCGCCCTCTTTCTCCGGCCTTACCTCTTCAATCTTTGCAAGAAACGGGAGACTGCCTTCGCCGCTGTCCGGCTTTTTGGCGAGGAACCCTACCCTCTCATCCGTTTCCTTTAACGCATCATACCCTTCAAGCCTAATATCAAGCGATTGCAGTTTTTCCCTCAAAGACAGGAGTGCAGACTCCTGTATCTGCCTATCCACTGAAGTGGTGATGCTGATCCCCGAGGTTGCGATATTGTCCACACCCTGTTCGTGCAGTATTTTCTGGAAGTAGTCAGAGCCAAGCTGCTCCCGAACGTAATCCATAATCACATTCAGTCTGAAGGTAATAGACCCCTCTTTAAAGGGAACCTCCTTTTCAACAGCCTCTTCATATTCTTTTTTTGTAATAAAATTCTGCGCCAGCATCCTTGAAAGCACATAGTTCTTTCGCAATTTGGCCGACATCCTGGCCTTGGCCTTAGCGCCTTCACTTTTCTTCAAAAAAGGGTTGTGCATGTTTGGACCATTTACGGAACCGACAATAAAAGCCGCTTCCACCAGATCAAGGTCCTTGGGATCTTTATCAAAGTAATATTGGGCAGCAATCCTCAACCCCTTTCCGTATCCCGTAACAAAGAACTGATTGGCGTACATCTCAATAATTTCTTCCTTACTGTATCGCCTTTCAAGAAGAAATGCCTGGATCAGCTCTTTCAACTTTGCCTCGTACGACCTCTTTTCTCGAACGAAAATATTTTTTGCCGTCTGCTGCGTTATGGTACTGCCTCCCTGAACAATTCGTCTGCTCCTTATATTTGCAATAAAGGCTCGCAACAGGGCTTTTGGATCGAACCCAAAATGATGATAAAAGTTGCTGTCCTCCGAAGCGATCAAGGCCTTTACAAACACCTTTGGAATCTCCTCGTAGGGGATGTATTTGCTGTGGGTCTTTTCAAAAAAAACACCAATCGGCGTGTGCCCGTCTTTATAGTAAACGGGGCTTTCCGATGCAATAACCCGGTCAATGGCCCCTTTCTCTATACGCAGGGCGGTTTCCCTGGAAACTTGATAATAAAAATAACCCAAAAACCCCACGAGAAAAATAAAAGGAATAACAATGGCCCAAAAAAATACCCGTTTCACTCTTTTCCATCTCATACTGCAATCTTCCCTGACAAAAGTCGTTCCCGCAAGACCTGTTTCAAGTCAAAACCCTTTATTTTAAGCCCCTTGCGGCCATATTTCATGTTGGCTTCAATAACAAGCCACCGATTTTTACTGTAGATCAAATCCATCCCCACATCATTAAATCTGCATTTCCCGGCTGCTTCCAAAGCGACCTTCACCCCCTCTCGGGGGATGTGTTTGAAATCTATTTCCCCTCCCAGGGACAGATTCGTCCGAAAATCATTAGGCCGACTGACCCGCCAGTAGGCCAGAACCGGTTCACCTTGAATAACAACAACTCTCAGATCGCGCTCATGGGGAAGGTATTCCTGAATGTATGCGATCTTTGTAAGATTGAGATAACCCTCAAGCCCCTCATTGTTTTCTATCCGAAAAACCCCTCGCCCCCGTGAACTGCTTCTGGGAAGTTTTCCTATAAAAGGGAACTTGAAATCATTCAGAATATCCTTTCGGTGAAGAGCATAATAAAACCTCGTGCGTGGATGAGGAACTTCCGTCATATAAAACAGGGTCGTCTGTTTTATTTTCTCATCCGCATAAAGATACGTTTCCAGACTGGGAAATATCTTCTTACCCATGGTGGTGAGGAACTGTGCATAGTTCAATGTAGGATAAAGGACGAAAGGCGCACCAAACAAGGCCTCTTTTTCTGCCTGGTTGTAATCCTGAAAGTTGGGTTTCACCCCTAACGTGAGGACCTCGGGAATCCCTTTCAGCCTGCTCCCTATGGCCACAAAAAAGGTTTCTTGAGCGACCATACCGGTCTTTTCCTTGTTCCCAAACCGTGAATGACATGCATCTTACACCACCTTTACAGATAAACATAAACAGATGTTAACGGTTAACAGGTATTCCGGATAAACGGGTCTGGGAGAAGGAGAAGGGAAAAATCAAAGTTCAGATATTCTTTTCCGAATTTTCTTATTTTGTTCAAGCTTTTTCAGATCGTTTCAATAATATAACAGGCCCTGATTTTTGGTAAGAATATTTATGAAATCAAATTCTTACATATGCACCGTTCTGTTTCTACCAAAATCAGAGTACCATCTTTTCGAACCGTTTTCAAATCATATAGTTCATGTCGGCGCAGGCTCGCACTTTTACGGCACGCATCTTGCTTTTTTGAAAAAAGCAGAACTTGGCACCTCCTACAGCTAAGTTATCCCTTCAAAACACGGGACTGACCCTCAGGGATTGGCCCTGAGGGCCGACCCGGGTCTCATGACTCCCGCTCTCCTTATTAAACAGCTCCCTTCACTTTCATCCATACCGCCAACTCTTTTGCGATGCGATCGCTCGCATGCCCATCCCAAAGTTCGATGTCTTCCCCTGCAGGCCATTTTCCAGCAAGCACGTCCTCAAAGGCATTTCGAATCCGTTCAGGCTCATTGCCGACCAGCCGACTTGTCCCTTTCTGGACGGTCACAGGCCTTTCCGTATTCCCACGCAACGTTAGACAAGGGACCTTCAGAAAAGTGGTCTCCTCCTGCATTCCCCCTGAATCGGTAAGGACCAATCGCGCATTTTTTATGAGGCAGAGATTATCTCGGTAGGGGACGGGCTCCATAAAGAGAAGATCCGATTTCCCGAACCATCGATCCCACAGACCCGATTGTTCCATGGCCTTCCTGGTCCTTGGATGAGCCGGAAATACCACAGGAATTGTTCTCGCCAGTTCCATCGTGACCTCAAGGAGTCCCTTCAAAATCCGAGGGTCGTCCACATTGGATGGTCTGTGCATGGTCATGAGCCCAAATTCCCGCCCTGTCAGATTCAAACGATCGAGGACCGAAGATTGCGCCGCAAAAGAAAGCTCATGCACCAGCGTATCAATCATAACGTTTCCCACGAACTTTATCTTTTGTTCTTCCACCCCTTCCCGATGCAGATTGACCAGACCGCTCGGTTCGGACACCAGTAGAAGATCAGCCATGGCATCCGTTAAAAGTCTATTAATTTCTTCGGGCATGGTGCGATCGAAACTCCGTAACCCCGCCTCCACGTGAACAATCGGGACCCCTAATTTAACTGCTGCCAGGGCACAGGCAACAGTAGAGTTCACATCTCCGAAAACCACCGAAGCCGCCGGTGGATTTTTCATCACATGCGACTCATAGCGTTCAAGAATCCGGGCGGTCTGCGCTCCGTGGGAGCCGGACCCCACATCGAGGTGCACATGGGGTCTGGGAATGCCCAACTCCTCAAAAAATACCGCATTCATCCTGTGGTCGTAATGTTGTCCCGTATGGACAATCCTCGGTTCCAGTTCGTCCCGTTCCTGAAGGGCCCGCAAGACGGGGGCCAGCTTCATGAAATTAGGACGGGCGCCCGCCACCAGATCAATGATTGGTTTCATCCCGTTCTCCTCTAACGTTTCTATCGCACCGGCAATTTCTACCACAAGGAGGACAGCATGAACACAAAAAAAATCGAACCTCGGCAAAAGTAGATCTTCCGTTTGCTGTTGATAGGGGTTGACAGCCAACGGCAATGGTGCGAAAAAGAGATTTTTTGGGAAGCTATCCTGCTTGCCATGGGGCGCAATATTCTAAGGATCTGCCCAAACAATACCATCTATCCGGAGAGTTTGCCTGTCTGCGTAAGAAATAGAGCCAAGCCCGATTGCAGAAAGGAAAGAAAATGAAAAAGGATATCATCGTTCTTATTAAGGGAGCCGGCGAGATGGCCAGCGGCATCGCGTGGCGGCTCCATCAGTGTCATTTCAAAGTCGCCATGACAGAGGTCGCCAGGCCCATTGCCGTCAGAAGAGCCGTATCCTTCTGTGAGGTGATCTACGATGGCAGGAAGGAGGTAGAGGGAGTCGAAGCAATCCTGACAACGGGGATCGAGGAGATCCGAGAGGCATGGGAAAAGCAGCAACTGCCTGTCATTATTGACCCGGAAATGAAAATAAAAGGGGCGCTCAATCCGGATGTGCTTTTGGAGGCGACATTGAGCAAACATAATACGGGCATAAGCATGACGGACGCGCCCCTGGTTATAGCTCTGGGTCCGGGCTATGAAGCCGGACGTGATGCGCACTATGTGGTGGAAACCAACCGAGGACATCATCTGGGACGTCTTTTCACGGATGGACCGGCCGAACCCAATACCGGCGTACCGGGGGAAATGGGGGGGGTAACGTATGAACGCGTCCTGCGCGCCCCGACGGAAGGAATCTTTGAAACATGGCACGAAATAGGAGACAGGGTAAAAAAGGGAAAAGCCTTGGCGAAAGTGGGAGATGAACCGGTCATTGCAAAGGTGGACGGTATCTTGAGGGGATTGATTCGTCCGGGCATATCCGTTAAAAAGGGACTCAAGATCGGCGATATTGATCCCCGGGCCAATTCCGGTTATGTGCACACCATCAGTGAAAAAGCCCGTGCCGTCTGCGGGGCGGTACTGGAAGCCATCCTCAGAACGTACAACATATGAGAGATCAAAAATGAAGAATATCATTGATGCGACCATTTCGCATGCTTGAAGAGGGTAAACCTGTTGTCTGGGCTACCGTGGTCAGTCAGGAAGGTTCTGCTCCGAGAGGTTCCGGAAGCCGAATGCTCATCAGCGAAGGCGAGACTACCCTGGGGAGCGTCGGGGGAGGTAAGCTGGAGGCCGATGTAATGAAGGCAGCAGGCCATTACCTCAAAGAGAAAGGGGCGCGAGCTTCTCTCCTTTTCCCTTTCCGGGAAGGAGGTAGCCGCCGCCGGGATGATCTGCGGAGGAAATGTCAAGGTTTATCTCGAAACGATCACAGACGATGCCCTGCCATTCCTGAAAGAACTTGCCTCATCATTTTCTCGATTGGAAGGGGTTCTCTTCGTCACCGCAATCAGGGAAACATCTGTCCGGATTCAGGGCCGGTTTCAATGATAGCCATCTGCTCTGGGCAAGAGGAAAGATCATTTCAGGAGGATTGACCATCCCTTCAGCGGTTGAGGATTATCTGCCCTCCGTAGAAAAGGGACGCAGTACCTGCTTTCTTCCCATTGACCGGCGGAGAAGAGCGGTTCTATGTGGAACCCATTGAACTCCCCAACGTCTTGCACATATTCGGAGGCGGGCACATTTCACTGGATCTGGCCTGGATCGCCCACCGTCTGGGCGATGAAATCATTGTGGTGGACGATCGAAAAGAATTTGCCAACCGGGAACGTTTCCCCATGGCCACCCATGTGCGGGTCCAACCCTTTGATGCGGCGCTCAAAGGGATCAATTTCGGTCCCCATGATGACGTGGTCATTGTAACCAGAGGGCACATGCACGACCTGGACATCCTTCGCCAGGCGCTCAAAAGCTCCCCCAGGTATGTCGGCATGATCGGGAGCAGTCGAAAAAACAGGATGATCTTCGATAAGCTCTTGGAAGAAGGGGTAACGCAAGAGCGGATCGACCAGGTTCATGCGCCCATCGGCCTTGACATTCAAGCAGAAACCCCTGCTGAAATCGCCGTGAGTATTGTTGCCGAGCTCATTCAGGAAAGGGCGAGGGGACGGGCCTTGAAAATCAAGAACTGGCACGTGTAGAAGTGGCCCTTCACTTCCCGAAAGAACACCGGGGGAAATGGCACGATTCGCAGTTGAGGCACAATCCCCCGTGGGCCATGGCGGCCAGTTCTTCCCGTGTAACGGTTTCCCCGGCCAGGACCCTTGGCAAAATCAGATCAAGTACGGTTGCCCGATAAAAAAGGACGCAGGCAGGCAATCCCAGAATCGGAACGTTGCCGATACGTCCTGCAAGAAACATGGCGCCGGGGATGACCGGCGTTCCATACACCACGTCCTCCGCGCCCGCTTCCGCAATGGCCACCCGGGTAATATCGTCGGGATCCACACTCATGCCGCCAGCCACAATAAGCATTTCCGCACCGTTCTCCAGGTGTCGGTGAATTTCCTTGATGATCGTCGCTTTATCATCCGGCGAAAAAGCAGTTCCGATCGACCTCACACCCGTAAGAATGAAGTTTTCCCCGGATAATCGGCGCGAATTTGTCATCGATGAGCCCGTTATAAACTTCATTCCCGGTAATCACAATCCCGGTCAATGGTGCGGAAAGCGGCTTTACGGAAAAAATCCCTTCCGCCTCTTCCGCCAATTTCACGGCCTTTTTCAGCAGACCTTCGTCGATAACAAGAGGAATAGCACGGACCGCAGCAATGATTTCGTCCTTTCCCACAACCGAATGATTATGTCTGGAAGAACAGCTGATATCCGGAACCAGATTAATGGCGGTCAGGGCGTCCACATTTACCTTTAGAAGTCCGCTGTGCTTCGCTTTCAGGGAAATCTTTCCTTCCGAGGGATTGGGATCGAATACAACACCCGTCCCGGACAGAGCGGTTGAAAGGGCAAGCGCTGCATTGTCCTCATGAACCTCACCCGGCTCCAGATGCAGCACATAGAGATGTTCCTTTCCAACTCTTTTGAGGTGGGGGATATCCTCCTCGGTAACAATGTGTCCCTTCTTAAAAGCCGGCCCCTTGAAGTTGCCCGGCCTGATCTCCGTAATGTCATGGGCCAGGATGGTTCCAACGGCCTGATCGACGGAAATAACTGTCGCGGATGATTTAAACTTGTTAGACATACCTTAACTCCTGAACATAATCAATTCATTGGGAACGCAAAGCAGAGCTTTGATCGTTCCCCTTCGCAAACGGCACGGCCTCTTTCTCAAGCCAAACGAGCCATCCGTTGAGAGTAGCGATCCTGAAACCGAAAACCATTCTTTTGTAAGGATCCTTTTCTTCGTCCTGCAAGGTGATCAGCCGTTCTCTTACTTTTTCCAGAATCTTGATCTGGTCCCGCACCAGTGCCGGGCATCCTTGCAGGGAGAGCTTCCGAAAGAAGAAAAGCTTGGTCAGGAATTCGGTTCGAAGATCTCGAACATAGGGGCTTGGTCTTTTCAGCCAATCCATAAAGGCCTCTTTACCGGCTGTGTTTAGAGAAAAGACCCTTTTGGACGGCCGTGTATCCTGGGATTCCATGGTCGATGTCACAACGCCGCTGCTCTCAAGCCTTTTAAGGAGTGCATAGAGCTGACTTGTGCCCACCCGCCAGGCAGATCCCAGGTCTGCATCCAAAAATCGCAGGATTTCATATCCGTGCATGGGTCCCGACATGAGGGCCCCGAGTAGAACAAATTCCGTTATCGGCTTGTCTTTCATATGGCCTCTCCCACAATATCGTTTATCCTGAATCGGATTTAAAAATACTCCATGAGGGAATATTCTATTCATACTTATTTCGTCAAGAAAAAAATCCATGCTCCCCAACGACTCTGCATGATGAGATGAGAAACAACCATTTTGCTTGACAACGCACCGGTTCATTCAATACATGTACCACACTGGTGTAACCCAGGAGTGTTGGAGATTTGTAGTACTGGAGTTTGGATTACGATTAGGAATATGAGTAAGGAACCATATCCATTGGGCAAAGTTAGAAACCCGCCCGCTAACAGCTGACCGCACAGATTCAAAAGAAACGGAAACCTGCATGTTCGATGAATACGACCGGATCATCCCCGAATTCACTCTTTTTCAGGAAAGTCTCCTGTCCCCTCTGCCCACTTATTTAACCATCAACCGTCTCCGGACGACCCCTGAATCTCTGGTCGAAACGCTGAAAGAAAAGGGCATCTCTCTCATTCGGGCCTCCCGGAAATTTGACACGCTTTATCTGGCGCCGGATCTCTCCTTTCCGGGAAATCTGCTGGAATACTTCCTGGGATACATACACCCCCAGACCCTTACTTCCGCGCTGGCCTCTTATGCCCTTGCTCCGGAGAAAGGGAGCTGCCTCCTGGACATGTGTGCCTCTCCCGGGGGGAAAACCGCCCATTGCGCTCAGATCATGAACAACACAGGCCTTATCGTTTCCAACGACCTCTATGCCACCCGGCATGTGTCGCTGGGACATACCCTTTCAAGACTGGGGGTTCTCAATGCCGTTTTGACGGGTTACCAGGCTCAGGAGTTTCCGTTAAAACAACGTTTTGATTATGTTCTGGCGGACGTTCCCTGCTCCGGAGAAGGAAGATTCCGACGAACCGGCGAAAATGTACGATACAGGAAAGGAAAAAGGAGTGAGGCGCTGCCGGACCTGCAGAAAAAGATCATCCTCCGAGGATTCGATCTGCTCAAAGAAAACGGGCGGATGTTGTATGCCACCTGCACCTACAACCCTGACGAAAATGAGGCCGTAGTAGACCATCTGCTCAATGAAAGAAATGCAGATCTTCTTCCCTTCGACCTAAGCGTGGATGTTGACCCGGGAATCTCGGAATGGAAAGGAAAGATCTATGACAAGCGACTCAGACTGGCCAAGAGATATTATCCCCACCGAGTCGATTCGGTGGGATTCTTCATGGCCGGAATTGGCCGGAAAAGATGAACGGACAGCTCTTTTCTCTTATCTTTACGAGAGGTTCGGCATTCCAGGGGAGGTGTTTCAGGAATATCTTCTTTTCAATCAAAAATCGGGGTGGTATCTACTGCGTGCTTCTGCTTCAGTCCTGACAGAAGATATTTCACGAATCAAAGTCTCACGGGTGGGGCTGAAGGCCTTTCGCAAAGTGGGACATTTCGTCAAGCCCACCACACGATTTATTCAGACTTTCGGAAAGTTTGCCACCAAAAGGGTTTGTCAGGTAAGCCCCGATGACTTGTTGCGACTGGTAGCCGGGGAGCAGATCCCTGTCGATCAAGACTACGAAAAGGGGTATGTCATCCTCGCAGTCAATCGGACTTGCATCCTGGGGCTGGGATTTTTTATCCACGGAAAGATTCGCTCTCAGCTTCCCGAAAATCAGCTCAGAACCACCATCATCACGAATTTCCATGCTATTAAAAAGGAGGTTTCATCATGCTGACCAAGAAACAACTCGATAAATATGCCAATGTCCTGTTATGGGGCCTGAAAACCGCAAGGACAGGGATATTTAAAAAGGGAGATATCGTCCTTGTACAGTTCCAAATTCCCGCTCTTGAACTTGCCGAAGCCGTCCATGGAAAGCTGCTGGATATGGGGGTGCACCCCGTCATGCGTTCCGGACTCACCCCTGTAATGGAGCACGATTTTTACCAAAAGGCGAACCACAAACAGCTTGTGTTCATCGGATCGTGGCAGGAGGATCTGTACAGTAAAATCCATGGGAGAATCTTTCTGCACGCCCCGGCCTCACTGACACACCTGGCGGACATCGATCCGAAACGGTTAGGGAAAAACGCGGTAGCCATGAAACCGCTGCGGGATATCATGCGAAAAAGGGAAGATCGGGGAGATCTGGGTTGGACGCTCTGCACCTTTCCGACAGAAGAATTGGCCCGTCAGGCCGGCCTTACCATGAAACAATATACCAATCAGATCATCAAGGCATGCTATCTGGACAAACCGGATCCCGTAGCCGTCTGGAAAGGCTTGTTCAAAGACGCCATCGCCATTAAGACCTGGTTGAACAGCATGGATGTGGCTTATTACCGGGTGGAATCGGAAAACATCGATCTGAAGATCGTCCCGGGCGAAAAGAGAAAGTGGATCGGCGTATCCGGCCATAATATCCCCAGTTTTGAACTCTTCATCTCCCCCGACTGGCGTGGAACCGAAGGAAAATATGTCGCCAACCAGCCTTCTTATAGGAGCGGAAACTACGTAGAGGGCGTAACCCTTGTCTTCAAAAAGGGCGTTGCCGTGGAAGTGGAAGCCGAAAAGGGAGAGGAGTTCACCAAAAAACAGATTGCCATGGACAAGGGGGCGAAGCAGGTGGGTGAATTTTCGCTGACGGACAAACGCTTCTCCAAGATCAACCGATTCATGGCCAACACCCTCTTTGATGAAAATTACGGAGGCCGTTATGGAAACTGCCACCTCGCCGTCGGCATGTCTTACACGGACACCTACGATGGAGACCCCTCAGAACTGACACGGAAGAAATGAAGACCCAACTGGGATTTAACGATTCGGCCCTGCACTGGGACCTGGTGAATACCGAGAAGAAAATGGTCACGGCCCATCTCTCCACCGGAGAAGAGGTCGTGATCTATGAAAACGGCATCTTCACGCTGTAAGCCAAACCGCATATGAAATCCATTCCGACAAGGTCTTTTTCCGCCGTATAATTCCTCTGGAGGGCCTTTATCGCGGGTACGGAAAAACTGAAAGCATGCTTGAAAGAACCTTTATACACGTTCAAGGGATAGGGCCCAAAACAGAGCAGCGACTCTGGGCCCGGGGTATTCATACATGGCAGGATTATATGGAACGCGGCCATGGACATCTTTCACCAGGGATGCATTGTTTGATGGAGCAGACCCTCCAGGCATCCCTGGAACACAGGGATGATGTCTCTTTTTTCAACAACAGGCTTTCTTCCGGAGAAATGTGGCGGGTATTCGATGCCTTCAGGGAAAGGGCGGTTTATCTGGACATAGAAACGACCGGCTACCAGCAGGATGGGGCGGATATTACGGTCATCGGACTATATGACGGAAAAGCCATCCAGACCTTTGTAAACGGAATCAACCTGGAAGATTTTGAAACGGCCATTGCCGCCTATGATCTGGTAATCACCTTCAACGGCGCCTCCTTCGATCTGCCCTTCATACGAAGCCGTTTTCCCGGCATCACCCTTCCCGGCGGGCATATTGATCTGCGCTTCGTCTTGAAAAAACTCGGTTTCACCGGCGGCCTCAAGAGGATTGAGAAAGACGTTGGAATTGCACGGGAGAGAGAGGTCGAAGGCATCGACGGTTTTGAAGCCATCCGTCTGTGGTACGCCTATCAGCGGGGAAACAAAAAGGCGTTGGATACTCTCATCGAGTACAACAACGCCGATATCGTCAACCTGCAACCGCTGATGGAAATGGGGTTCCTGGAGATGAAAGAAAAGACATTAGGGCAGATTTAAATCAGGCACTTTTCCTCTTATACATGGCCTCAATCAGATCCCCAAAGGCCTCATTGACATACTTTCTTTTCACCTTCATCGTGGGTGTGACTTCCCCGTCTTCTTCATAGAGCTTCTTGGGGAGAATGGTAAACTTCTTGATCTGCTCCACGCGGGCCAACGTATCGTTGACCTTGTTTACCTCTTCCTGAATAAGTTTGATGATCTCCGGGCTCTGGGTCAAATCCTTATAGGTGGAAAACTGCACCTTGTTATCCTGCGCAAATTTGACCACGTTGTCTTCATCAATCAGAATCAGGCTGGAAATAAATTTCCGCTTGTCGCCGATGACCACCGCATCATTGATGTATGGGCTGAATTTCAGCTTGTTTTCTATGAATTGGGGGGTAATATTCTTTCCGCCGGCCGTAACGATGATATCCTTCTTCCGGTCCGTAATCTTCACATACCCATCCTCATCGATCTCACCCACGTCTCCCGAATAGAGCCATCCGTCCTTAATCGTTTCTGCCGTAGCTTCCGGATTCTTGTAGTATCCCTTGAACACGCTGGGGGATTTCACCAGGATTTCGCCATCCTCGGCAATCCGGACCTCCGTCCCCGGCAAGGGCGGCCCCACCGTTCCAAACTTCACTTTTCCTACCCTCGATACACAGGTAACCCCCGTAGCTTCCGTCTGTCCATATCCTTCGATGAGGTTTACCCCCACGGACTGAAAAAAATGCAGGACATCGGGCGATATGGGAGCGGCGCCGGAATAGGCAACCCGCATTCTGTCGAAACCCAACCGTTCCTTCAATTTTCGAAAGACGGTAAAATGGGCCAATCTGTAAAGCATTTCAAGATAGCCCGGGACCGGCTTGAAATTCATCATCAGGGTGGCGCGCTTTTTTCCTACATTGAGCGCCAGGCCAAATACCATTTTCTTAAACCAGGTGGCGTCCGACATCCTGATGTAAACGGCAGACAGGTATTTTTCCCATATACGGGGTACGGCGTAACCCACGGTAGGAGACACTTCGATCATGTTGTCATTCACCGTCTCCATGTTTTCGATAAAATTGACCACATATCCGTGTGTAATATGTCCCATGACGGAGAAAAGCTGCTCGAAGACGTGGCATAGCGGTAAAAAGGAAAGGACCTCGTCTTCATCGGACATGGGATTTTCGAGAGTAATCGCGCTGCCCATCCACACGAGGTTTCTGTGGCTTAGCATCGCTCCTTTCGGAGGACCGGTCGTGCCGGATGTATAAATCAGGACCGCCACGTCTTCAAGATCGGTCTGATTGATGCGCTCCTCAAAGAGGTCAGGGGTCTCTCTGACAACCTCTTTCCCCAGTTCGATCAATTCATCATAGGTCATGACCATCGGATCTTCAAAATGCCGCAGACCTTCCAGATCCCACACAATGACCTTTTTCAGCTTCGGAACATTCTCTCTGAAATTTAGCCACTTATCCAGTTGCTCTTCATTTTCCACAAAGAAGAATTTAGAGTCGGAATTCTCGATTACGTACTCCACCTGGGGCCAGGCGTTTGTGGAATAAACCCCGGTTGCGATTCCGCCGCAAGACTGTATGGCAAGATCAATGGTGACCCATTCGGGACAGTTATCCCCTATAATGGAGACACAATCCCCTTTTTCAAGCCCCATGGAGATGAGAGCCGAACCGACATATTTTGCCGCCTGATAATATTCCTTCCACGATATGTCATGCCAGAGACCATATTCTTTCTTGCGCATGGCAATTCGGTCGCCATATTTCAGGGCCGTATTTCTGAACAAACTGGGAGCTGTTTCGAGGGTCATCATTGAGCCGTATTCCATTCCACAATTATTTTCTCAAAAGGTTCCATAACGCTGAGCCCAAATAGCCTATCTCCATCGTTTCTTCCGTTTCCACCGTTGAAATCCCTTGGCGGACTCTTCCGACTTGATGCCCATATAGAATTCCTTAACATCCTTATCTTCCATTAACTCCTCTGATTTCCCCTTCATGACGAATCGACCGTTTTCCAAAATCAGGCCGGTATCTGAAATATTCAAAGCCATTCGTGCATTCTGTTCCACCAACAGGATGGTAACGCCCGCTTCGTTAATGGTTGTAATGATCCTAAAAATCTCCTTAACAAGGAGGGGCGAAAGTCCCAGGGAAGGCTCATCAAGAAAAAGGAGTCGGGGACGGCTCATCAAGGCCCTGCCAATGGCAAGCATTTGTTGTTCGCCGCCCGAAAGCGTTCCCGCCCACTGCTCTTCCCGCTGTTTCAGCACGGGAAAATAGCCATACATCTTGTCCATGTCTTTTCTTACGCCCGAGCGGTCGCTTCGAATGTAGGCGCCCATCTGAAGGTTCTCTTTCACGCTGAGTTCTTCGAAAACCTCCCGTCCCTCCGGTACGTACGATATCCCCATCCGGACGATTACTTCCGGATCTTTTCCGTCGATTCGCTTCCCTAAGAACTCTATCGCGCCCTTGTCCGGCTGGTCCTCCAAAAGGCCCATGACGGTCTTTAAAATGGTCGATTTCCCGGCGCCGTTATTGCCGAGGATGGCCGTCACCGTGCCCTCCTCTACACTGAGGGAAACCCCTCGCAGGGCATAAATCAAGCCGTAGAACGTCTCAATATTCTGAATTTCAAGCATCGAGGTCAACGTCTTCATCCTCTCCCAGATAGGCTTTCAGTACCTCGGGGTTCTGCTGCACCTCTTCCGGAGTACCCTCAATGATCGATTTGCCGAAGTTTATCACCAAAATCCTGTCCGAGATATCCATGACCATCTTCATGTCATGTTCGATGAGCAAGATGGTTACACCGAGTTCATCCTGGATATCTTTCACCCAGAAGATCATATCCTGCTTTTCTTCCGAATTCATCCCGGCGCAAGGTTCGTCCAGCAGCAGCAGTTCCGGTTCAAGGGCCAGTGCCCTGCCCAGCTCCACCTGTTTCTGTATCCCGTACGGAAGGCCGCCAACGAATTTGTTTCTGACGGACTGCAAGTCAAGGAGATCGATAATCTCTTCCACCTTCTTCCTGTGGCTCACCTCTTCCTTGCCCGCAAAAGAACGCCGCCCCCACATGAAAGCTCCTCTGAAAAGACCGGTTTTCATAAATATATGACGTCCGGCCATCAAGTTTTCCATGGTGCTCATGTGAGAAAAAAGCTCAATATTCTGAAAGGTCCTGGCAATCCCAAGCTTCGCCACACGATCGGGCTTTTTTCCTTGAATCTCCCTGTCCTTAAAGAGGACACGCCCTTTTGTCGGCTTATAGATTCCATTGATGCAGTTGAAAAGGGTCGTCTTGCCGGCGCCATTCGGACCGATGATGGCAAAAACGGAACCTTTGCTGACCTGAAAATGGATATCGCTGAGGGCATCAAGACCCCCGAACGACATGGATAAACTTTCGACCTGAAAAAATGCCATGGTATGTTCAGCCTTGTGAAAGACAGTCTGGAGGGCTGAAGCAGCAAACATCTTCAGCCCTCAGGATCGAACTTTTCCCTATTTTAATTTCATCCAACCGGTCAATTTTTCCGCTTTCCCACCATCAAGGCATTTAACAAGAAAAATCTCTTTTTGCCCCTGTCTGCATTCATACGGTTCCGCCAGATCCAAGGGACCATAACTGATCTTTCCCCCAATGCCCTGGAAGTCTTTGATCCCTTCCATTTCGGTCACCAGGCGCTCCCTCGTCAAGTCCTTTCCACACCGTTTGATCCCTTCAACAAGGGGTTCGGAAAACAGGATGCCGGCGGTGTAGAAGACTCCCCATCTTTCCCCCTTGGCCGCAAACTTTCCATAGGCATCTTTCTTGTATTTCAGCATAAGCGGATTCGTGGAATCGGGAAGTTCCCCGAACGAAGCCGCAATGACCCCCTTCCACAACCCCTTGCTGATAGCAAGCATCAGCGGAAAGTCGGAACAGGTGCTGGTACTCATCCACTGGGGCTCAAACTTCATGGCCTTGGCGGTTCCCACAAGCCGGACGGCATGAACAGGCGTCACCCACAACAAGACCACATCCGCATCGGCCTTTTTAAGCTGCATAATATGGGATTTCATATCCGTATCGGATTTTTCCACGGGAATCTGAGCCACCAGTTTCATCCCGTATTTTTCCAATTGCTCCGCGGCGCCCTTCACACCGTTCTTTCCGTAGTCATCATTCTGGTAGGCAATGGCGACCCGTTTTTTCCCAAGGGTTTTCACGGCATACTCACACAGTCCCTTGGCCTCGATATAGTAGAGTGGGTAAACCGCAAAGAGATATTTTCGAGGAGGTTCGATCCAGTGAAGAGATCCTGACGAAGGCCCCACCCAGGGGATCTTCCTGTCCATCAGATAGTCCACAACGGAAAGTCCGGGCGCCGTTCCCACCCCGGACACCCATGCGAACATGCCGATGCTTTCCTGGAGGTCCTTCACACCCGCCTTTGTCTTGGCGGGATTGTATCCATCGTCAAACATATGATGAATCAGCTTGCGGCCGTTAATGCCGCCCTCGGCATTGATCATCTTGAAATAGGCATCCGTCCCCCTTGCTACCGCGCCCCAGGGGGCCGCGGGGCCTGTTTGCGGACCCCACTGGCCGATATGGATCTCCGTATCCGTCACTCCCTGCTCAGCCATGACTCCAAAAGAAAGTCCAAACGTCAAAGCAACCGCCAAAACTCCCACAAACAATCCCTTCATCTTCATAGCCCGCTCCTTTTTATTTGGTGATGGTTTAACTCCTACACTTTCTTTACGTAATGCCGAGCAAAAAGCCCGCTGGGTTTGATGCAGAGCACCAGAACAACAATCGCAAACGCCACGACGGATTTGAATTCAATGGACACGTACCCACCGAAAACATTTTCAATGATACCGATCATATACGCGCCGAATACGGAACCGGGAAGAGAGGTCATCCCCCCCAGAACGGCCGCGGCAAATCCTTTCAGCATGGGATCCCACATCATGTAGGGCTGCATGGTCGTGGGTGAAATGAGAAGCCCTGCAAGGCAACCCACCACGGAGGAAATCCCCCAGGTAAACATCAATATGCGGTTGGTCCTGATCCCCATCAAGCGGGCGGCCATATTGTTTTGCTGGGTTGCCTTCATGGCAACGCCCAGTTTTGAGTACCGCAGGAAGAAGAATAAAATCGCCATGACCACCAGGGCCGTAAAGAATGTAAGGACCTCAAGAGAACTCACAAAGACCTCGCCTATGGCCACGCTTTCATAGGGAGAGATGGGAAACGGCATCGTCTTGGGGTCCGCCCCGAACTTCCAGGAGACAAGCCCCAAGAGAATCATCTCAAGACCGATGGTGATAATGATCATTCCCAGAATCGTAGGTTCTTTGGCCCTCCTCAACACGGCGAACTCCAGGATGCACCCCAGGATGGCCGAAAAAACCAATGCCCCGGGAAAAGCTACGTAGAAGGGAAACCCATAAAATTCGAGAACCATATACGTAAGAAAACAGGAAGCAAGCGCCATTTCTCCCTGGGCGAAGTTCACCACCTCGGAGGTCTTGTAGATAAGCACCATGGCAAGCCCCATGAGTGCGTAGGAACTCCCGACGGCTATACCGCTGACAATCGTCTGCAAAAAATCAAGCATGGCCTACATTCCTTAAAGTATGTTCGGATACAATAACATTCGTGCTATTCGTGTTATTCGTGGTCAAATAAATATCAAAACGGCCAGGTCCTCCAGTATATCTTCGTCCGTATCCAGAAACCATAGATACCGAGAGGCTCGAAAATCATAATCAACACCATGATCAGGCCATACACAATAAACTGGATGTTGGACACTCCCGTAATGGAAAAATAGCTTTTCGAAAGACTCTCCAGCCATTCGCCGAAATAAGGGATGCTGAGGATATTTCTGAGCTGCAGGTCCAGCCAACTGAGCAGACAGGCCCCTGCTATGGAACCGAAAAGGGAACCCAGCCCTCCGACCACCACCATGGCCAGAAAAATAATCGACATCATCATTCCGAAAATCTCAGGCTCGATGAACCGCAGGACAAAGGCGAACAGACCCCCCTGCAATGCCTGTATAAAAAGCACTTACGGCAAACGCCAGCGTCTTGTAGTAAGTCAGGTTCACACCCATGGTCTCGGCGGCGATATCCGCGTCGCGAATGGCGATGAACGCCCGCCCCACCTTTGTCTTGATCAGATTGCGAGCGCCGAGAACCAGCACAACGGTAATGATCATCAGCAGGTAATAGAAATCCCTATCCGATTCAAGATGCCAGGGACCGATATTTAAATCCGGGGTGTTCAGTCCCTGCCTGCCTCCAAAAAACTCTATCCGGCCGATCACCTGGGTGATGGTCAATCCAAACCCCAGTGTAGCAATGGAAAGATAGGGTCCCTCCAGCCGCAGGGCGGGAAGCCCTAAAAGAAAACCCAGGAGCGCGGCAAACAATGCTGAACCCGGAAGGGCAAGGAGGAAGGGGAGATGGGCCTTCGACATCAAAATAACGGTCCCGTAGGCTCCCAGGGCGAAAAACCCGGCATGCCCCAGAGAGATCTGCCCCGTGTACCCTACAAGGAGATTCAGGCCTACGGCCACGATAATATTGATGGCCATATAGTTTGCCATATAAATGTAGTAATTTTTTACAAGGAAGGGAAGAACGGCCAAAAATGCGAGCAAAAGCAGAAACCAGAACAGGACAACACCGGACGAAAAAAGCCGAACATCCTCGTAGTAGTCCCTCTTCATATCCATACGCAGACTCTCCTGAAGCCAGAATGGGTTAAGAGCTTATCGCAATCTATAGAGGAAACGCCAAACATCACCGATGGAAACTGAAAGGCCGGACAGCAACACCTACCAATCATTTTTGGCCCAATTTGTCAACCAGCTTTTCGTAGTAAATTTCCGTTTCAGCCAGAAGAGGAGAACTCTTCCCCATCATATTCAACTGCATGATCTTGTAATTAATGATCTTCATGTGGCGATATTTTTCCTTTTCATCCGGAATCCGGTCCAACATGTCTTCCATCTGCCTGATTTCCTTCCTGAGCTGGAGTTCCGGGGGCAGACAGTTGGCATTCTTCAGTATTTTATAAGACAGGCGCAGTTCCTCGGGGACATGACTGTCATCCTCCAGGCTCATGGGTTTACCATGACCGGGAAGGTTGTCAAATTCCCCGTTTTGCTGCGCTTCCTTGATCTTCTTTTCAACAATTTTCTGGAAAGCGAACATGAGCTACCCTGCTTGATCTATTTTCATCTGGGAAACGAATATATATTAAAGTTACCGGTTAATCCTTCGAAGCAATGCGAAATACGCTTGTCAAAGATCAAATCTTTTTTATCTTATTTTGCGAGCGTTTTAAAGAAAATTCGCATTCCAGACACAGATTCGGGCGAATGATTTTTTTCCCCTCGTTAGAAAGAAACCCCTGAAAAATGTTGTATATTATGGTATGCGTATTTTTTTGTGAACAAAGAGAGCGTACGAGATAAGCTGCTCGCCTTTCACACATGGGACGATTAAAGGCTTCTTTTGCAGGAGGGGATTGCAGGAATGTTTATCCAGAAAATCGGCGTAATCGGAAAAACATACCGCCACATGCAGCGTTACCGCCAGATCCTGACAGCACTGTTCAAGTATGGGTTTGGAGACATCGTCGATACACTCAAGATTGAACAATATCTGGAAATCGGACTCCAGATGGTTTCCAGAAAAAGGCGCGAACGGATTGAAACATTGACGCGCGCAGAAAGGGTGCGCATGGTCGTGGAAGAACTGGGGCCCACTTTTGTGAAGATGGGGCAGCTACTCTCTACCCGACCAGACCTGCTGCCGCCGGAGTTTTTGCATGAATTGCAGAAACTGCAGGATCATGTGCCCCCTTTTGCGTTTGATCAGGCCAAAATTATCATTGAGACCGAGCTTGGAAAACCTCTCTTCGAAATATACGAGAGCTTTGAGATAGAACCATTAGCCTCCGCATCTATCGGACAGGTCCATCGCGCCCGGCTGATCACGGGGGAAGATGTGGTCGTGAAAATTCAACGGCCCGGGATTCAAAAAATCATCGATATCGATCTTGAAATTATCCTGCATATCGCCACCCTGATGGAAAAGCACCTGGAAGGATGGGATACGCAGCGCCCTACTAAAATCATAGAGGAATTTGCCAAAACGATTGAAAACGAGTTGGATTATGGCATGGAGGCAGCCCACACGGAACACTTTGCCATGCAGTTCAATCACGACAGTTCCATCTATGTTCCAAGGATCTATCACGAAGCAACAACCAGACGCGTACTGTCCATGGAATATGTTGAAGGCATCAAAATCACCGATATTGAACGGTTGGAACAGGAAGGCCTGGACAGACGGATCATCGCTCATTCCGGGCTGGACCTGATCATGAAACAGATCTTCATCCACGGATTTTTCCACGCGGATCCCCATCCCGGAAATGTCTTTGTCCTCCCCCAGAATATTATCTGCTATCTCGACTTCGGAATGATGGGCCGCATCGATACCCATACGAGAGATCACTTTGCCGAATTGCTCATGAGCATCGTGCAACGCGATGAAACCAAAGTGGCCAACGCCCTGATAAGGCTTACAAGTCATGAAGAAGAACCGGAAAGCTACCTTCTGGAAAGGGCCGCGGGGGAATTAATCGACCGGCATTTTTACCGCCCCCTTAAGGAATTGGATTTGGGAAATCTTCTCCACCAGCTTTTTGCCGTGGTGGCAAAATTTCATCTTCGCGTTCCACCGGATCTGTTCCTGACCATCAAGGCCCTCAGTACCGTGGAAGGAATCGGCCGAAAACTGGACCCCGACCTGGACATTATCGCGCAGGCCAAACCCTTTATGCGGCAGGTTCAGATCGATCGCCTGAATCCCGAAAAAATAGGGGTGGAGATACTCAGTGCAGGATCCGACCTGGCCCATCTGCTCAAAGAAATTCCCGGAGAATTTGAGAGCATCCTGAAACAGTTCAGAGAAGGGAAAGTAAAAATCGCATTCGAGCATCGTGGTCTGAACCCGATGCTTTCCACCATGGACCGGCTAAGCAATCGAATCGCATTCGCTATTGTACTGGCATCTCTGGTGATCGGGTCTTCCATCATTGTTTTTTCGGGAATTCCTCCAACCTGGCATGAAATCCCCGTCATCGGCCTCCTGGGTTTTATCATTTCGGCAATCATGGCTTTCTGGCTTCTCCTATCTACCCTGAAAAAAGGAAAGATGTGAAAAAACGGGATCAATGGATAAGAAAAACAGCGAAAGACCCAATAGATCGGAACTCACAAAGCTTGCGAAAAAACTGGTCCGCGAACAAAGTGCCATGACGCTGGCCACTGCCAGGGGAGGGATTTCCTGGGCAGCGCCTGTGTACTATGTCTTTCACGATGCATGTTTCTATTTTTTCTCCTCCCCTGAATCGAGGCATATTCGGGAGTCCATGGAAAGTGTGCGCGCATCCGCGGCCATACATCCGGAAGTACACACATGGCGGGAAATTCGGGGAATACAGATGGATGGCCGTGTCGAGCGGGTATCAAAAAACATTGAGGCCGTTTCCGTAATCGCAAAATATCTTAATAAGTTCCGTTTTACCAAACAATTTTTTGATCAGAAACAATCTTTTACCATGGAGACTTTCTCTGAACGATTTAGAGTGGGCTTGTACAAATTCGAACCGGGACAATCTATTATCTGGACAACAGCATAGAGTTTGGTTTCAGGGAAATCGTCATTCTGCCTTGAAAATGTTTCACAGGGTAAGTTGCGACTTGACAACTCCAACTCCATTGGCTATTCCCATAGCGGAAATGGCCGGATTGCTGAAGCGTTGAAGCGCCTTTTCCACTATTTCAAATTCCGTAGAGGAAAAAATGATCACCGAAAAAGATCGAAAGATCATCAGCCTGATTCAAGGAGACATCCCGCTGGATGCAAGGCCGTTCGCCATCATGGCTGAACAGGCCGGAATGGAAGAAGAAGAATTCATCAACGGGATAAAAGATCTTCGAGAAAGGGGCATTCTGAGACGCTTCGGGGCAACCCTCCGGCATCAGGAAGCCGGTTTTCATTCCAACGCGATGGTAGCCTGGATCGTGCCCGAGGATATAGTGGAGCAAACGGGGATGATGCTGTCCCAGTTCCGGGAAGTAACCCACTGCTACAACAGGATTCCAAGGAAAGATTGGCCGTATAATCTTTACACCATGATCCACGGCAGCAGTAAAAAAGAATGCGCGCCGGATCGCCGAGAAAATGTCGCACGATTCAGGCATCTCTGATTACAGCCTGCTCTTCAGCGAAAAAGAATTTAAAAAAACCAGCATGGAGTATTTTTAATGAAAGAAAAATCGGAAACTCTTTTCAAGAGGGCGCTGAAGGTTATCCCCGGGGGCGTCAACAGCCCGGTACGCGCAGGAAAATCGGTGGGGATGAACCCTCCGTTCATTGAAAAGGCCAAGGGGGCCTTGATATGGGACGTCGATCAAAACGAGTATATCGATTATGTCTGCTCTTGGGGCCCCATGATATTGGGGCATGCACATCCCGATCTGGTCAAGGCTGTTCAGGACAGTGCGGAAAGGGGGACGAGCTATGGCGCGCCGACCGAGATGGAAGTGGATATGGCCGAAATCATTGTGGACATGGTTCCTTCCATTGAGATGGTGCGGATGGTCAACTCCGGAACCGAAGCCACCATGAGCGCCATACGGCTTGCCAGGGGAGTTACCGGGAGAACAAAGATCGTCAAATTTGACGGGTGTTATCACGGGCATGCGGACAGCCTCCTGGTCTCGGCAGGGTCGGGAATCGCCACCCTTGGAATACCAGGCAGTCCGGGGGTGCCGGAAGACCTGGCACGCCACACCATTTCTCTTCCGTTTAATGATCTGAGGGCCGTGAAAAAGGCCTTTGAGAAATTTGACCATCAGATCGCAGCCATTATCGTAGAGCCTGTACCGGGCAACATGGGCGTGGTTCTGCCGGGAGGCGGCTTTCTTAAAGGGCTCAGAGAGATTACCGAAGAATCGGGAACGGTTTTGATCTTTGACGAGGTCATCACGGGATTCAGGGTAGCTCCGGGGGGCGCTCAATCGCTGTATGGCATTCGGCCGGATCTGACGTGCCTCGGCAAAATCATAGGCGGGGGCCTGCCGGTGGGCGCGTATGGAGGAAAAAGGGAGATCATGTCCCGGATGGCGCCGGAAGGAGAGATCTATCAGGCTGGAACCCTTTCGGGCAACCCTCTGGCCATGGCCGCGGGAATCGCGACCCTCAACCTTTTAAGAGACGCGAAGATCTACGAGACACTGGAGAAAAAGGGCGACCTTCTGTTTTCGGGCCTTGAAAAGGCCGCCTCTGAAGCCGGCATCCCCGTCAAAATAAATCGTGTGGGATCCATGGGAACACTCTTTTTCACGACTTCTCCCGTCACCGACTTTCAGTCTGCCAAGGCGTGTGACGTAAAACGATTTATCCAATATTATAGAGGGATGCTCGAGCAGGGGATCTACCTTGCGCCTTCTCCATTCGAGACAAGTTTCGTTTGTCACGCTCATACAGAGGAGATGATCGAAAAGACAATCCGTTGTGCAAGCAATGTGTTTAAAGAGATGCGGTAGCATTCTTTTCCCATGACCTTGACCCTGCCGGCCGGGTTTTTGACAGCAAACAAACATCTGCAAATATTTATTGACTTCCCATAAATTCCTGTGATAGGAGGTTATCCAGTTTTCCTAAATACACAGATGGAGGTCTTTCAGGGACACAAAATGGATGAAGACCTTAAAAAATCCATCAAGGACTTAGGATATTTAAGCACCATCGGCATGACCATGGCCTTTTCCATCGCCATCGGAGCCGGAGCGGGTTATTTTTTCGACAAATATTTCGGAACCAAACCATGGGGATTTTATATTTTTCTGGGATTGGGCATTGCCGCAGCCTTCAGAAATTTGTATATCCTCTATAAGAAAGCTAAAGATCTTTAATGAATCCCGATAAACTCCTCCAGAAGATCAGATTTTACAACTGGATCATTCTCATGATCACCGGTTCCCTGAGTTTTCTTTTCATGAGCGCGACCTTTACCCTTGGCGTGATTCTCGGTGGCCTCATGATTATCGGAAATTTCCGCCTCCTCCAGAACACCATCCGCGCGGCCTTTCCAACCCAAGGGGGTATGAAGAGAAATAAAGGGACAATTATCATAAAATTCTATTTTAGGCTTGCCATTTTGGGCCTGATTATCTATATGCTTATCACCAATGGCTGGGTCAATCCTCTTGGACTGACGGCGGGCCTTTCCATCGTTGTAATTACTATTTTATACGTGGGAATACAGGCTGTTTTCAGAACATCATCGCGGGAGGCTGTATAATTTATGGAACATCCGATTTTTTTCATTGATGCCATCTTATCTGCCATGGGGCTGGAGCACTTTGCAAAAGCATACTCCCATGTGAATTACACCTGGCTGACCATGCTTATTCTTATCATCAGCGCCCTTGTTCTTGTCAAACAGGTCAAAATTATTCCCTCAAAGGGGCAGAACTTTTTCGAAATCATCATAAGCGGCCTTGAAAATTTCATGGTGGAGATAACCGGACCGGAAGGAAGGTTCTTTTTTCCTTATATTGCAACCATATTCCTGTTCATTCTCGTTGCAAATATGATTGGTCTGATCCCCGGGATGTTTTCCCCTACCGCAAATCTGAACACAACCCTGGCACTTGCCTTATGCACATTCATCTATACCCATGCCATAGGGATAAAGTTTCATGGTGTAAAATATATCAAACACTTTCTGGGACCTGTATGGTGGCTGGCGCCTCTCATGCTCCCCATTGAGTTAATCGGTCACTTCGCCCGTATCATGTCCCTGAGTGTTCGGCTATTTGGAAATATTTTCGGAAAGGAGATGGTTCTCGCCATCCTTTTCGGACTTGCGGGACTCTACCTTGCACCGTTGCCCATCATGTTCCTCGGTATTTTAGTTTGCTTCATTCAGGCGCTCGTTTTCATGCTTCTTTCCACCATGTATTTTGTAGGCGCCATGGAACATGCACATTAGCGAAAAAGGTCCGTCTCCATTCGGATGGACCTGGTTTTTTTGAAGAAGGCCAACCAATAAATTTAATGAAAGGAGGATCACATGTCTAAGAAAACTTTTATCGGGGTACTTTCATCCATACTGTTGCTCGGTGGGGCATCCATGGCATTTGCAGCCGAAGGTGACGCCATAGTTAAGGCCGCCGGTCTGTGGGTATTTTTTGGAATCGCTCTTGCTTGTGGTATCGGTATCGGTATGGCTGCACTTGGTACCGGCATCGGCATGGGTAATGCCATTAACGGTGCTCTGCAGGGAACAGCCAGAAACCCGGAAGCAGGCGGAAAAATCATGACCACCATGATTATCGGTCTGGCTCTGATCGAGTCACTCTGTATCTATGCACTGGTCATCTGCTTTATTCTTGTTTTCAAGATTCCGGATCTTGGCGGTATGCACGAACTTATCGTCAAATCCCTGGGCGCATAATCATCCTATAAAACAGAGCGAGGACCTGTTTCCGGGTCCTCGCTTTTTTTCTTTGTCCATGTGCCTTATTTCACAATATTGTTTATACCGTGCTTCGCGTAATGGATGAAAAAGCCAAGATACCCAATCCCACAATCGAGCGTCTCGCCCTGTACTCGAGACCGTTGGAGGTGCTTGTCGACACCGGCCCCTCTGTCATTTCCAGTGAGCGGCTCGCGGAATTATGCGGTGTGAACCCTGCACAGGTCAGAAAAGATCTGGCCTATTTTGGAGAATTCGGTGTTCGAGGCGTGGGTTATGAGGTACGAGATCTTCTGCATGAAATAAAGAAGATTCTTGCCACCAACCGAGAATGGACCTTGTGCATTGTGGGGATGGGAAACCTGGGGAAGAGCCTGGCCCAGAATGATAATCTGAGAAAAAGAGGATATGTGCTTGCAGCAGCCTTTGATGTGGATCCTGAGAAAGTGGGGGCCAAGCTCCCGAACGGTTTGATCATTGAGCCGGTAGAAAAAATACGGGAAATAGTCGCACAACGCAGTATCGAGATAGGCATGATTACGACCCCTCCCCAAATGGCGCAACGGGTTTCAAACATTCTTTTTGACGCCGGCGTTAAAGCGATCCTTAATTTCGCCCCCATACATGTCAGAACACCGGAATGCTGCATTGTGGAAAATATGGATTTCTCGGTAAAGCTTGAACATCTTGCCTATCATATCGAACAACTTCCAAAAAGAAAAAAATGAACCCAGAAAAAACCAACCGCAGCCTTTAGGAGTGACTCTCTAACTGCACCGTTTCGAATTTTCGCGTATCTTTTTCAAAAACAATGGTACGAATGGAGTCACGGGGTCTTTTTCGCTGCGAGGGAATTCGCATAGGATACCATTTTACGAATTTTTCAAAATTTTTCGCAGAAACCGTCCGGTATACGACGCATCGTTCTCCGCAACTTCTTCAGGAGATCCCGTAGCCACCACATATCCGCCTTCATCGCCCCCTTCCGGCCCGAGATCAACGATATAATCAGAAGTTTTGATTACATCCAGATTATGTTCTATGACCACAACGCTGTTCTTGAGATCCACGAGATGGTTCAAAACATCGAGCAGCTTCTGGATGTCTTCAAAATGAAGTCCCGTCGTAGGCTCATCCAGTAGGTACAGGGTCCTTCCCGTATTTCTTTTGCTTAACTCTTTGGAAAGCTTGATTCTCTGGGCCTCACCGCCCGAAAGGGTCGTAGCCTGCTGTCCCAGCTTTACGTAGCCAAGCCCCACATCGATCAAATTCCCCAGCTTATTCCTTATGGCAGGGATGTTTTCAAAAAATTGGGCAGCCTGATTGATCGTCATATTGAGGACATGGGAGATATTGTTTCCCTTGTATTTGATTTCCAGGGTATCCCGATTATATCGAAGTCCCCTGCATGACTCGCAGGTCACATAAACATCTGGCAGAAAGTGCATCTCAATTTTTTTTATCCCGTCCCCCTGACATGCCTCGCACCTGCCCCCCTTCACATTGAAACTGAAACGCCCGGGTTTATATCCCCTGGCCCTTGACTCGGGGAGCATGGAAAACAGTTCCCGGATGTGTGTGAAGGCTCCGGTATACGTGACCGGATTCGACCGCGGGGTTCTCCCGATAGGACTCTGATCGATACTGATCACCTTATCCAGGTGTTCGATCCCTTTAATAGAGTCGACACGGCCGATTCTCTGACTGGACCGGTATAATCGGTGAGACAGGGCGGGGTATAAAATTCCGTTGATCAGGCTGCTCTTTCCGGACCCCGAAACCCCTGTAATGCAGGAAAAAACGCCGAGGGGGATCTCCACGGTAATATCCTTTAAATTGTTTTCCTTGGCGCCCCTTCACAATGATGGCAGTCCCGTTTCCTGTTCTCCTGGGCCTGGAGGAACAAATATTCTTTCTTCCGGACAAGTATTGGCCCGTCAGGGAAGTTTCATCTTCCAGAAGCCTTTTTGGAGTGCCTTCAAAAACCACCTCACCGCCCCTTATGCCCGCGCCCGGCCCCATGTCAATCACATGGTCCGCTTCAAGGATCGTCTCCGCATCATGCTCCACAACCAGCACGGAATTTCCAAGATCTCTGAGCTTTTTCAAATTTTCAAGGAGCCTGAGATTATCTCTTTGATGAAGCCCGATACTCGGCTCATCCAGCACATACAGCACACCGGCCAGTCCTGAACTGATTTGCGTAGCCAGTCTGATGCGCTGGTCCTCCCCGCCTGAAAGGGTTCCGGATGAACGATCGAGACTGAGATAGTTCAACCCTACACTCCTCAAGAAACTCAATCTTTCACGAATTTCCTTTAATACCCTTTCCCCTATGGCCTTTTTCCGGGAATCCAGGTCCAGTTTTTGAAAAAATTCGTGGGCATTTTCAATGGACAAGGCGGTAATTTCATGGATCGCCATCGTCCCGACTTTCACCGCCAAACTGACCGCTTTCAATCGAGCACCGCGACAGACCGGACATGGCCTCATACTGATAAATTTTTCGATTCTTCCCCGGACGTGGTTGGAATCCGTCTCGTGATAGCGTCTTTCAAGATTAGGAATCACTCCCTCAAAAGGACGGGTATAGGAATGACTCCGTTCACCGTTTGCAAGAGCAAACTGAATAGGCTCTTCCCCGGAGCCAAAAAGAAGAATCTCTTTGACTTTCTCGGGGAGATCTTTGAAACCCGGTATCCATACGCACGCCGTAATGTCGGCATACGGACTCCAACAGCTGGTTGAAATAGCCTGAATACCTGGTATCCCAGGGAGCAATGGCGCCCATCCTGAGGGAGAGATCGGGATCCGGCACTACGAGTGAAGGATCAAAATACCGCTTTGTGCCAAGACCATTGCATTCGTCACAAGCCCCCTGTGGATTGTTGAATGAAAACATCTGGGGTGTCATTTCGGGAAGACTCAGACCGCATTTGGCACACGCGGCCTTCTGATTGAAAAAGAATTCCCCCATCCCCACCGCATCCACCATAACCCTGCCGTCGGAGAGCCCTAACGCCAGTTCCATGGAGTCCGTTAAACGTCTGAGGATGGAATCCTTGACAATGAGTCGATCCACCACCACCCGAATCGTATGCTTCCTGTTCTTTTCAAGGGCAATATCTTCTTCAAGAAGCCGGATCTCCCCGTCCACCTGGACTCTTGTAAAACCGTCTCTTCGTAATTTCTTGAAAAGTTGAACGTATTCGCCCTTACGCCCTTCAATGAGCGGGGACAGGATCTGGATCCTGGTTCCCGATTCCAATTCCAGCACCCGGTCCACAATTTCCTGGGTAGTCTGAGAACTGATTTCAAGACCGCATTCGGGGCAGTAAGGCTGACCTGCCCTTGCAAAAAGCACACGCAGGTAATCGTATATTTCCGTCACCGTTCCCACCGTCGAACGCGGGTTGCGGCTGGAAGAGCGCTGTTCAATACATATGGCCGGAGACAGCCCTTCAATAGAATCCACATCGGGCTTATCCATCTGTTCCAGGAACTGCCTGGCGTAGGCGGAGAGCGATTCCACATATCTGCGCTGTCCTTCGGCATAGATGGTATCAAACGCCAGAGAAGATTTGCCCGATCCTGACAGACCGGTAATAACAACCAGTTTATTGCGGGGAATATCCAGCGAAATATTCTTCAGATTGTGCTGTCTTGCCCCGCGTATTTTTAATGTTTCAATCGCCATCTTCTATCCCTGAATCCCCCCGGACACTGCCCTGTTTCCCGCCATTTCGGCAGCCATTCGGATTGCGGCAAGCAAACTTGACGGATCAGCCTTTCCCGTTCCGGCAATATCATAGGCCGTTCCGTGATCCACCGAAGTCCTGATGATCGGAAGCCCCAAAGTCACATTTACAGCATCTGAAAAATGGAGCAGCTTAAGGGGAATCAATCCCTGATCATGATACATGCACACCACTGCATCATATTCTCCGGATGCCGCCCGGTAAAACAGGGTATCCGCCGGAAACGGCCCTTCCACATGAAATCCATTTCTCCTCGCCCACTCAACAGCAGGAATAATAACCTCTTTCTCTTCTGAACCGAACAGACAGGACTCACCCGCATGGGGATTGAGCGCAGCCACGGCAAGCCGAGGATTTTCCATCCCGAAATCCTTCTCCAGCGCCTTTGACGTAATCCGTATCGTCTTCTGAATCATTTCCGAAGTCAGGATACGGGGGACTTCTTTCAGTCCGCAATGGATCGTCACCAGCACCACGCGCAACCGTTGGCCCGCAAGCATCATCACATATTCGGTTGTCCGGGTGCAGTGGGAAATCAATTGCGTGTGCCCCTCAAATCTGTAGCCGGCCTTTTGCATCAGGATCTTGCTGATGGGACAGGTCGCCATGGCATCTATGTCACCCTGCCCTGGCCATTTCAACCGCCCTGAGAATATATTGGACCATGGCCTTCCCTCCCTCAACGGAAGGTCTGGCAGGAACAAAAGAGCCCTCTTTTAGGTCGGAAACAGAGATGAGATCGATGATGCCGGTTCTCGCCTCAGCCTCCCCAGGGCTTGAAATGTTGCGGATCTTCATCTTTCTGCAATCTTCAAACGGCGACGCCGAAATGGCCCAAGAAAGGACATTACGGTCCCCCAGAACCACAAGACGACAGAAATCCTTCATATTGTTGTTCATGCTCAATGCCCTTACAATAATTTCCGGTCCAATCCCGGAAGGATCTCCCATGGTTATACCGATCAATGGCAAACGATGCATCATTTCTACTCCTTACCCCATTAAAAAAATACTGACCGTGGTCAGATAATCGATCCAAAAACCTTTTTAATATATGAGTTTTTTCGAAAACTTCCAGGGAGGCAAAAATTGCGGAGAACTTGCAGATTTCATAAAGGGATAGCGCAGATAGGTAAATGGATCGTTGGTTAGTGCCAGTATTTTACTTATGGAGTACTTTCATAGGAAATGGCTGCAATATTCAGGGTTTAAAAATAGAAGGCTTATTGATAGATCCTTCTGTCGTAGGTTTCCTGCAATGCCTCCACAATGCAGGTCAGGGTATGGTTTACCGGAGTAGGGACACCGATCTTTTTCCCTTCACGCACAATGGCGCCGTTAATGTATGCCACCTCCGTAACCCGTTTATTCAATATGTCCTGAAGCATGGAAGCAACATTATCAGACGTTCCCCGACACACCTCCAGCACGCGACCAAGGGGGTCGTCGTAAGGCAGATCTATCCCCTTTTTTCCGGCCACCTGCACTGCCTCTTTGACAGCTTCTTCCATGACGGCTCTCGTTCCCGACAAGCCCGGCAAAACACCATTCTTGAGCCCTGTAATGGCAGCCAGCGCATTGATGCCGACATTTACAATCAGCTTTCCCCAGATGAGATTCTCCACCGACTCCGCCTCGAGAGGCTTCAAACCCGGCTTGCTTGAAAGCGGTCACGATCATTCGGGCTGATTTTCCCACAGGGCCGATGGTCGTCTGTCCTTTTCCAGCATGCCTTGCGTGACCAGGCCCCAGAAGTATGGCCCCTTCGGAAGTCACCCCTCCCAGAGCCCTTTCCCGGCCGAAGATCTCTTCAATAATCTCCAGATTGCCCAGTCCGTTCTGGAGAGTCAGCACAGGCGTTTGAGGATCAAGCCGGGAGGAAAGCGCAAGCATACTCTCGCGTGTCTTATGAGACTTGACGCACAGGATTACCGCATCCGCTTGAAGAAGCCCATTTCCCTCGGTTACCGAAGACACATCCACCCGATAGCCGCCGGACCCATCCTCGATGCGTATCCCGTTTTCACTGATTGCAGCAGCCCTTTCCGGTTTGTAATCCACCACCGTAACACCATGGCCGGCTTTCTTGAGGCTTGCGGCAAAAAGCAATCCCATGGCCCCGGGTCCCACAACTGCGAATTCCATGGTTTTTCCCTTTCAGACCTCCTTAAACGGTTGATCGGCCTATTCAGGAGGTCGATATGGTTTCTTTTGTATCCTATTCAAATTCCAAGCAGCAAAATACGTATCGGCAATCCATTCCGTCACAAGGTCTTTTTGAATAGGGCACTTTCTTTTCTTAAATTTTTTCAGCTTCTTCCGCACTCATGACGAACGTATGTTCAAGACCGGGAAAATCACCGTTCTCCACATCAATCCGGTATTGAATCAAGGGCCTCCCGAATCTGAGGAGCCAGATTGACATATTGCTTCACCATCTTCGGTGTAAAACGTTCGAACAGTCCCACCAGGTCATGATAGACCAATACCTGCCCGTCACAAAACTTGCCTGCACCGATTCCGATTGTGATCATACCCACTTCTCTTGTTATTCTCTCGGCAACAAGATCGGGAATACATTCGAGGACAATCATAAAAGCCCCGGCCTTCTCCAGATCCCTGGCTGCCTGGACAAGCTCCCTCGCGCTTTCCGCATCCTTTCCCTGGACTTTAAAGCCGCTCAGCTTGGTAGCGCTCTGTGGGGTCAGACCGATATGGGCACAAACAGGAATGCCGGCCTTTACGATCGCCTCCACCACCGGAACCATTTCCGATCCCCCCTCCAGTTTTACCGCTTCACAACCTGCTTCCTTTATGAATCTGCCTGCATTTTCGACGGCCTTTTCCACGCTTACATGATAAGAAAGAAACGGCATATCCCCTATGACAAAGCTTCTTTCCGTACCCCTGCAAACCGCCTTGCAATGGTGTATCATCTCATCCATGGTAACCGGGACCGTTGAATTATACCCCAAAACAACCATCCCCAGAGAATCTCCCACCAGAATAGTGTCCATTTCGGCCTGATCCACCAGCCTGGCTGTAGGATAATCGTAGGCCGTCATCATCGTTACTTTCTTTCCACTCTCTTTTTTTTCAAATAAATAACTGATCGTATTTTTTTTTATAGCCATCGTTCACTCTCCTCTAAATATTTGTCGGTCACCGGATCGATGAATTCTTGGTTAGTCTATGGATAAGGCGCCAAAGATCTCCTTTCCATGGACGGCAAAAAAAAAGGCCTTCCGTGTAGAGTGAAAGACCTTTTCAATAACAAACAAAAACCTGCTGGAAAACTCCTGCCCTTCCAACGAGTCAAAAAAAGACCTTTCAGAGCACCCGTCCCATTCGCAATCGATCCAGGCGGATAACCCTCAAAAGGTTGACATTGCGGATATAAAAAGAACTGCCACAGAATAGATGTCGTCAAAATTATCAGATCACCTTTCAGGCTCCATGCGATAAAAGGTATAAAATAGACCACCCTTTGTCAACAAAAAGAAAAGGGAAAGGAAATTCTCTCGTTTCATTTTGTTGTTGAACCAAGTTCCTTGCTGTGTATAATGGGTCCCATTTGAAAGGTTCGATCTTTCCGGGTAACGTGGCACTTTCGGTCGGAAAGCGCTAACAAAAAAGCGGAAATTTCTTATTTCATTTTCAGGGTTAAGCCGTATGGATTGGAGGGTATCATGGCACAAATAGATGCCTTTTTTAAACTGATGCATGACCAAAACGCATCAGACCTTCATCTTATGTCGGGCCAACAACCCGCCCTGCGGATACACGGAGACCTGGAAAGAGTCAAATACAAGGTGCTGGAGAACGACAGTCTCAAGGCGATGATCTACGAAATAGCGCCGGAAGAAAAAGTGAAGGTTTTCGAAGAAACAGGCGACGTTGACTTCGCTTATGAAATCCCATCCCTTGCCCGCTACCGAGCCAATTTTTTCCAGCAAAAAAACGGTGTCGGAGCGGTTTTCAGAGAAATTCCTTCAGATATTCTGACCTGTGAGCAGTTGGGATTGCCTAACGTCATCAGAAGGCTCGCTTCACTTCCGAGGGGGCTGGTGCTGGTCACAGGACCTACCGGCAGCGGAAAATCGACCACGCTGGCAGCAATCATTGATGAGGCCAACAAAACAAGAAAAGATCATATCATCACAGTCGAAGACCCCATTGAATTTGTTCATCAGAGCGACAAGGCAATCATCAATCACCGTGAAGTGGGGTTACACACACGCTCCTTTGCCGCTGCATTGAGAGGGGCATTGAGGGAAGACCCGGATATCATTCTTGTCGGTGAAATGCGGGACCTGGAAACCATTTCTCTCGCAATTGAAGCTTCGGCTACCGGCCATTTGGTTTTCGGAACCCTTCACACAAGCAGCGCGGCCAAGACCGTCGACCGAATTATAGAGGTCTTTCCATCCAATGAGCAAGCCCAGATACGCAATACCCTTTCAGACGGCTTGAGAGCCGTCATTGCCCAAAACCTGTTCAAGAGGATCGATAAGAAGGGCCGTGTCGCCGCCCTTGAAATTATGATTGCCAATCCGGCAGTCAGGAATCTTATCAGAGAGGGGAAAACCTTTCAGATTCCCTCCATGATTCAGACCGGGATGAAATACGGAATGCAGACTTTGGATGATGCCATCATGCAACATTTAAGCAAAAAAATCATAAGCCCGGATGATGCCTATGCCAAAGCAAACGATAAGACGAAATTCGTGCCGTTTCTCAAGAATCCACCGGCAGACTTCACGGACGTATAGGGGCTGGAGAGCCGCTTACTGATAAAGAGGTTCTAAAAATGAAACGACATCAGTTGGATAAGATACTGACCACCATGTTGAGGTCGTACAATGAGGTTTCAGACCTCAATTTTACTGTGGACAAACAACTGCAGGTGGAATCGGTCGGGCAGTTGCTGCCGGTGAAGACAGATCCGCCCATTGGAAAGCTTACGCCTTTTCAGACGGAAATGATTGCCCTTACCCTGATGAATGGAGATCGCCGCCTGATAAGACTTCTGCTGTCGGAAGGTTCTTGCGACCTTTCCTATCAGCTTGCTGGAAAGGCCAGATTCAGAGTAAACATCTTTTCTCAAAAAGGTTTTTATTCCATTGTCATGCGCCAGCTTCAGAGCCGAGTTCCTACCATTTCGGACTTGAAGCTTCCGATGGCTTTCACCAAAATGACGGGGGAAAAGAATGGTTTCATCCTGGTAACAGGGGCGACAGGAAGTGGGAAAACCACTTCGCTTGCGGCTTTCTTAAATGAAATCAACGAGAAAAAGTCTGTTCACATCGTCACCCTGGAAGACCCTGTAGAATTTGTTCACACCCAGAAAGCCGCCACCTTCAACCAGAGGGAGCTTGGAGAAGACTTCAACTCCTTTGCATCCGGCCTGAGAGCCGCACTGCGACAAGCACCAAAAATCATTCTTGTAGGCGAAATGAGAGACAGAGAAACCGTGGAAATCGGTCTTTCGGCCGCGGAAACCGGACACCTCTTGGTAAGTACCCTGCATACCGTGGATGCCGGACAAACCATCAACCGAATTGTTGGCATGTTTGAACAGGAAGAGGAGCAACAGATACGGACACGACTGTCTGAAACGGTTCGCTGGATCGTTTGCCAGAGACTTTTGCCAAAAATCGGAGGCGGTCGCATAGCGGCCTTTGAGATTATGGGATCCACCCTGCGGGTAAAAGATACGATTATCAATGGGGAATCGGAAGGCAAGACCTTCTACGAAATTATTGAATCCGGCAACGCGTTCGGAATGATGACCTTTGATCAATGCATCGCTCGACTGTACAGGGATGGATATGTGAATGAAGAAACAGCCATGGCCTATTCATCGAGACGCGCGTTGATGGGCAGGGCTATTGATTCAATCAAGTCGGAAAGAGGAGAAAAGACCACCACCATACAGGATTTGGCGATTGACATGGAATACGGAAGATGAATAATGCATCAAACCTCTTGAGGACATGATCGATGGAAATTCTTTGCCAAAACTGCTCTGCCAAGCTGAATATTCCGGAAGATAAGATTCCAAAGGGACAGAAAGTGCGTGTCAACTGTCCGAGATGCCATGAAAAAGTTATCTTTGATACGACTCCATCGGCGCCTGAGACAGCGATCCTCATGGAAGACTCCCGGGAAGAACAGGAAGTGCTTTCGAATCCCGATTATGAGGATCATGATGAAGATGTCATTCTCGATTCGTCACGAGAAGGAAAGAAACTGGCGCTTGTGATGAGCAATAGTGAATATGAAACAAATGTGTTGAAGTCATCCATCGAAGAGCTGGGATACAGATTCGTCCATGCCGAGACTCCGAGAAAAGCAATAAACCTGATGCGGTTCAACACGTTTGACCTTGTCATCATGCCGCATACATTCAATGATATCCCGCTCGAAAGCAATCCTGTCCTTGAATTTTTGAATCACCTGCCCATGTCCGTGCGCAGGCATCTAATTTTTGCTCTGTATGGCAAAAGCCTCAAAAGCAATGATCGAATGATGGGTTTTACCATGAGTGCGAACATTGTCGTAAACAGCCGGGATTTAGATAAAATGGCAGACTTCCTGATGCGGGCCATCACAGACAATCAACTGCTTTACAGAATTTATTTAGATACACTTGAAGAGCTTGGCAAAATCTAATGTTGAAAGGAAACGTGGAATATTTCAGATTCCCGAGGACCAAAATGAATATATCGGATAAATATCGACTCCGAGTACAGAACTGCGTTGGGACCATCATCGATGTACATAGTATGATACAAAATCAATATGAGGTGGAAGAATCTCTGGACCAATTCCAGGATCTGGAAGAAGCCATTAAGGCATTGGACATGAACCTGATTTCCGAACTGGATGTGCTCATGCTGGAGCAGGCCACAAATGCCCTGCTATCGGAGTTTAAGATACTTTTTGAGGCTGGAAAGCTTGGAACAGCGTGGAGAGGATATCCGCTCAACTAAGGGCCTCAGCTGCACCCCTTCCCATCAATCCTGCAGTTCAAAATTTCGCCCCCTTTGATGAACCGAAGGGAATCACGCCAATTTTTTCGCAGGGTTTCGATGGCATCAATCTCTCCCAATGCCCATACTGAACCTCCTGCACCCGCACCGGCAAATCTGGCTCCGCAACCGATTTTTTCGGCTTCCATTACCAGGCGATCGGTTAAAGGCGTCAGGGCTTCGGGGGTAATCTCCTTTCTCAGAGCCGCCTCCTCTCTGAGAAGCGATGCCGCACCACCCCAATCTCTTTCCTTTAAGGCGTCGGCGAATCGATGCACCAATTCATTGGCTTTCATCCAGCCTGACCTGGTTTGGCCCGATAAGAACGCTTGAACCCATTTGCGGTTTGTTGTGGCCGCAGTATGGTTTTTTCCACTAAAGGCCACAAGCATTCTTTTTGAAAGCTGCTCCTGCCCTTCTCTATCCAGAAGCTGGACTTTCCGGAACAGACCGCCATCTCCATAACGCCAGATCCATTGGTTCACACCACCGTATACGGCTGCAGCCTGGTCCTGAATTCCACAGTTGCCGCCGCTGACGGCATCTTCTAAATGATAGGCAAGATAAAGGATTCGTTTCCTTGAAAGACCTTTTCCACCAAGCCTTTCCCCCGCCTTTGAGAGGGCTTTGATAAGCGCAACGAGGGCGGTACTCGATCCTCCCAGAGCGGACCGTACAGGCGCCTCTGAATCGATCACCACCTCAAGCCCGGAAAAACCGAAATAAGATATGGCGGAAAAAAACAGTCCGAATGGGGAAGTAAACGGCATCTGATCCGCCGAAGACACCTCCGATTGCAAAAACCCTTTGGAAGAAATCTTGACCCCGTTTCCGGGGAAAGGTGTAAGGACTACGGACGTCCTGAGTGTCAACCCCATATTCACTGTCGTGGGCAGCATCCCTTCAAATGGAAGGGCCAACGCCTTGATATCCCATGTCCCTCCCGCATCCACTCTGCAGGGGGCGGATGCCCTAATAGGCCCTTCTTCAAGCAGTCTTGTTAAATTGGTCATCGACTGCCTTTCCTATCAGATTGAGATCTCAGGTTGACAATCAAAAGGGCCGCGATGGTCTTGGCATCCCGTATCTCACCTTTCAGAATCATCTCGATCGCCTTTGCAAAGTCCACCTCATGGACTTCCAGTACTTCATCCACGTCCAGGTGTTGTCTGGCGGGGATAAGATCCGAAGCGAGAAAAAGGTGAATCCTCTCATCCGAATATCCCGGCAAGGGGAAAATCTCTCCAAGATCCTGCCAGGAATCGGCTGAATACCCCGTTTCTTCAATCAGTTCTCGTCGCGCGCACTGAATGGGCGCCTCATCGATATCCAGGGTTCCAGCCGGTATTTCCCAGATAAAATCTCCCACGGCATGCCGATATTGCCTGATCATCAGCAACGTGTTTTCCTTCAACAGGGGGACAATTGCGGAAGCCCCGGGGTGACGAATAATATCCATATCAATATTCACCCCATTACCGAGGGTGATATTCTCTTTATCCAGTCTGAAGACCCGCCCCTGATGCAAGGCGTTTCTGCTATTCACTTTTGCAATCACAATGTGACCTCTAAAAAAAATGCTGCACAGGCTATTTCACGTACAACCGATTGAAAAGTACGTGAGCGTGCAAGAAAATTATTTGACATCGGGAAGAAATATGGTAAAAGAAAAAGTTAAGCCCCCGTAGCTCAGGTGGATAGAGCACCAGATTCCTAATCTGGGTGCCGTGCGTTCGAGTCGCGCCGGGGGCACCAATCCAAAAAAATGCCCCAAATCAACGCTTAATTGCTCCTTATCCCTCTCACACCAATCGGCTTTTCGCTGCAGCACGTTCAATGGCCAGGCAACTAAGTTTTCCAAGACTGCTCAGGAAGGCGATTTCATCCCGGGTAGGCAGCTTTTTGAAAGAATAGTAGGTTCGCAAAATAGAATAGGTAGTCTCGTTCACGGTGAAAGGGATACCGATAACGGAACTCACCCCTTCCTTCTTTGCCGCCATCAGATTTTGTATCCGGGAATCCTTTTCAAAATCATTAATGATCATGGTATCCCCTTGCATGATCTCTGTAACACTCTTTCCGTAGTCAATGGCGCCGGACCCCAGGTATTCCTTTGAAAGGCCATGAGAAGTCACGACTTTTAAGGCAAAGGTTCCCTGTTCGAGTACACGAATGGTGCTGCCTTTGGCCCCGGTGATCTCCGACGCGAGGGATACGACAAAATAAAGGATATCGGAAAGGTTTTCTTCATCGCGATAAACCACGTCTATCACTCTGTTCAATGCAAAAAATGAGGAATCAAGAAAATTTTCTTCCATTGCCACACCGCCTTTCCGTCATTTCTCAGAGGCGACTACCGCCTTTTCAAATAATATTTTTCCATCGACAGGAGATTGCTCATATATTCATTTTGAAATTCGAAATCGGGATAAAAACCAATATCCTGTTTGGCTCTCTTTATAAAAGGAAGAATATCTATGCCATAATGATTCAAACCAAGCCTGTCTGCCTTGTGAATAATCAGAAGAGAATAATAGGTGGTAAGGAGACGGATGGGCGTTGACCGCCTGAACATATATGCGCGTCCGCCGGTAGTGTTCAGAAAAAACCCGGCATATTTATATAGCGCATCAAAAGAAGGCCTGAATCCCTTAGAATCGGGACAATGCCCCTCCAGCATAAGCCACCGGAAAAACATATCCATGTTAATTTCCACGGTGTCTTTATCTGAAGTGATTATTTCTCTTATAAATTCGATATCCTTCCTGTCCAGAGCACGACTGAAATAAAATATATTGGCAATCATCACCGTTGGGCTGCTTCCTTCACCTGCGGGAATCGGTGGCCGTTTCTCCAGATCTTTGAGGACTTGCTTGAAGTGATCGAAGGATTCCATTTTTTTGCTGCCGGAATCCGTCTGCTTATTTTCATCCAGATACTTGAAATAATCTACGACATATTCCTCCAGCTTCTTGCAGTATTCTTCCCCCTGGCCCGGCGGCAATCCGGGCTCAATGGCCGAAAGGAGCTCATTTCCTATTTTTCCTTTGACGATTTGCCTGGCTTCCTCTCTGGATAAAGACCCGCGTTTTTCCGAGATGGAAGGCGCACTCTCATTTTTTGCCTGGGCCTCAGGCTCGTTTGTTGTTTCAGACGGGATTTTTGGTTTTTCAACCGCAACCACTTCAACGGCCACTTCCTCCTTGGCTGCACCGGACCGGCTCAACGAGTACAGATAATATCCAAGGCCACCCAGAGCGACCACGAGAACTACCAGCAGCCATATGCGAACGGACCCTTTATCGTTCATAATGCCTCCCCCAATTTGACCAGTTCCGAGATCCGGAATATCAAATTTCGCTTTTACAGGCAGGTTTACTTTGCGCATATTTTTTGATAACTTGAAAAATTAGTGGAAATCAATATACAGTACATGAACCGGACAATCAATAATTAAAGAGAAATTCTCCCCGTTGTCCTGGATTTATGTTTCACATGAAAGGCTTTCAAGCAAGACCAATGACTCATGATATTTTGGAGATCCATGCTCATTCTTCTCACAAATGATGACGGAATACACGCTCCCGGCCTGTTTGCCCTTTATCAGGCACTGAAACCGGAGCACGATTTGTGCGTGGTTGCGCCGGAATCGGAAATGAGCGCGGTCGGGCATGCCATTACTTTGACTTCCCCTATCCGGGTTAAAAAAATCCGGAAAAACGGGATGGACTACGGGTTTGCCGTGCAGGGAACCCCCGCGGATTGTGTGAAAATCGCCGTACAGGAATTATTGGAAATTCCTCCCGATGTGATCCTCTCCGGAATAAATTTAGGAGCCAATGTGGGAGTAAACATCCTCTATTCAGGAACCGTATCCGCGGCGACCGAAGGCGCTTTTTTGGGGATACGATCCGCGGCCATCTCTCTGGATACTATTAAAGACCCGGATTTCAGCTTTGCCGCGAATTTCAGCAAAGAACTGATCCGGTTTATGCTGATGGCGAATTTACAAGATGGAATCGCCTTGAATGTGAACATTCCGGCTCATCCCTCCCGAACAAATTCAGGGGGTATCGATTACCAGGCAGGGGACTTCACGTTTTATCGAGCGATTTGAACGTCGAACAGATCCGAGAGGGAACTTCTACTACTGGCTTACGGGAGAAAAATTTATTGAGAACGGAAACCGTGAAAATGATTCCGTAGCGCTGAAGAATCGCCGAATCACCATTACCCCGATTCATTACGATCTCACGGCTGAAAGAGAACTTCAAAGACTGAAAAGCCTTGAGCTGCCGACAATCATCAGGGAAGGTCAAGAATAGACAATGGCCATAATCACTCTTTTCTCAACTTTGCGTCTTTGCGCCTCTGCGCGAGATCCACGTTTTTATACGGTCTAAAATGAAACTATCCGTCATCATCCCATGTTACAATGAAAGAAAGACGCTTGAAGAATTGATCGCGCTGGTCAGGAAATCGCCCGTCCAGGGCATGGAAATCATCCTCGTTGACGACTGCTCCACGGATGGAACAAGAGAGTTGATAAGAGATCATATCGAAAAACAAGTGGAGAGAGTTGTGTACCATGAAAAAAATATGGGAAAGGGCGCTGCTATCAGATCGGGATTGAAACATATGACCGGAGACGTGGCCATCATACAGGATGCCGACCTGGAATACGACCCCATGGAATATCCCAAACTGCTGGCCCCCATCCTGGAAGGGAAAGCGGACGTGGTTTACGGATCCCGCTTTCTTGGAGACGGACCCCACAGGGTACATCTATTCTGGCATTACATGGGAAACAAGCTTTTGACGCTGCTGTCCAATATGTTCACCAATCTGAACCTGACCGATATGGAGACCTGCTACAAAATGATGAGCGCCGAGATAGTAAGGCAACTCGTCATCGAACAGGACCGATTCGGCATGGAACCCGAAATCACCGCCAAGATTGCAAGATTGAGATGTCGCATTTACGAAGTGGGTGTTTCCTACTACGGAAGGACGTACGAGGAAGGGAAAAAGATCAATTGGAAAGATGGCTGCAAGGCCATATACTGCATCCTGCGATACGGCATTTTCAGATAAACGCTACACTCCCTATTGCCATCGGTCCACATATCATGCCCTCCACCATGACGAAGAAACCACCACCCAAATTCCTTTAACGCCTTTTCCGGATCTTTTCGTTTTATGTGGCATCGTACACACATTTGTGATCAAGGCCAAGCCGCATCCGCGGATTACGCAGGTTTCAATCACAGCATTACACGACCTTTCAAAGTATGAGGAAAGGATAATAAGGAATTATCACAGCCAAAGAGATCTTCGATCTGATTAGCACGAAGTAAGCCCGGCGCATGAACTCTTCCCCACATTTTAGAATTGCCGCATCCGTTCATCCCTTTATCCATCCATCCGGGAAGAATCGTGAGATTTCCCTCCCGGCGCCTCCACACCCGTACGAGCACGATTAGCGCATACGGTTCTTCAGGATTATGGTTTCACTGCGCATATTTGTGCACAATTCGAGGCCTGGGCAAAACATAATGAGCCAGAAGCCGGTTGAATCAGTCCCACGGCATGTCGTTATCGCGGGAGCTGTGATTTAACCATTTCCACCAGGAACGTTTTGCCTGTTCGTAGACTTGAAGGCAACCACAAGAAAGGTTTCACTGGGCAAACCTGCCTGATCGGGATGCTCCCCTGAGCGTTTCAATGGGCAGAAACAACTCGGGTCCATGCCCACGAAGCGCGACAAACCCATATCTCTCATAAAACCGTCGGGCATCATCGCTTGTTGGGTCCACAAATAGGCCCACTCCGCCGGCATGCTCAGTTATGGCGACCGTCCGCCCGACAGCATCCGCCAGCAACAGACTTCCATATCCTTGACCCTGGACCTTGCGGTCAACGGCCAATCGCGCAAGCCGAACGGCCGGAAGGGGGTGCGAGGGGAATTTTTTTGCGTATTGCTCCGGAAACTGCTTCGGGCGGACTTCGCAGAGCGTGAGAGTGAAGAAACCCAGGATCGAATCGGGCTTCTCCGGTTCAGAAACAACATATGTCCGTGAAATGCCCTTGCCCCCATGCTGCCGGGCCGTTGCCTTGAGGAATGAATTTAATTCCGGGACACCGCAATCAAAGGCCGAGCGATCATGATTGCGCGTAAGAGGTACTATTACCGGCACGAAAGTGCCTCGTGTCGCTCCATAGCCTCTTTCAACCGTTCATTTGGCTCGGGTGGCTTTTCAATGAGAGAAAAAAAATGTTCAGCACTATCCAGAGACAGGGCGATGACCCGCTCCCTTTCCAGAATATGGTTTGCCCTTTCCAAAGCGGCCTGAACAAGAAACTGGTTCAGCGTCGCGCCCACAGTTTGTGAGGCTGCCGCAATCCGCTCATATACCTCCCGAGGCATGCGGGCAGGAATTCTTGCTTCTGTTTTGGTTCGTGCCATGGTATCCCTCCTTATTAAATATACCGCTAACATAATGACGCCAAAATGGCAATGCAAATACCTTAGCTTATCCACGTCCGGGTAGACCCGGGAGATTTCCCTCCCGCGGCCCCACGGCATGTCGTTGTCGCGGGAGCGTCGGTTGAGCCACTTCCGCCAGGAAAGACCACCACAACAGGATATTTCGTGGCTGATTCACAAGGCTTCAGTACCCGCTGTCTTCGCTTCCAGTTTCGGCTTTTCCCACACCGGCAAGACTCGCTTTCGGTGGGTGGCAGCCATTACCGAGTGGGAGTCGAACCCATTGTACTCCTACAGCGAATTTCAAGCGCGGCTCTCTCGCCGCCTATCCCAACGCTCCAGGCTTAGCCTGGCCGTCCCAACCCTCCATCCCTCCTAATCATCCCCCCATCCCAATCATCCCAATCATCCCTAATACCAGCATCCCTCAATCATCCAAATCATCCCCAATTTCTCCATCCCACCACAGATACCCATCCCACATTCCACCCAAACAATGCCAAAAATTGTCACGCATTGCGCGATAATTGTCACCAGATCAAGTCGCATCCGCACAAATCGGAAGATGCGTCCATAAGAAGTTATAGAAGAGCATCCTAACAGCCTGAATTCTCAATAATAAATTAATACATAAAAAGAATTCATAGTTATGGCAAGCTAATTGCATGATACTAAGGCAAACACAAACGCATAAAGAAATTGAAACAAAGGACGGTCAGACAGCTGGGAACAAAAAGCCGGAGGTCAAAGAACCGATGGAGAACAGTGAGCGGTTGCTATGAGTACCTTAAAGAAAGATGATGGTTTTACGCTGATCGAACTGATGATCGTTATTGCCATCATCGGCATTTTAGCTGCCATCGCCATTCCACAGTTTAACTCCTATCGAAAAAGAGCATATAACTCAGGAGCGGTCTGGGACGTTAAGAATGCCGCCACCGCACAAGAAGCTTATTACGTTGATTATCTGACATACGCGAACGGCACAGACCATTTGAACGGGTATGGCCTCAGTTCGACGCAAAATGTGACTTGACCGCTCAGCGCTAATGATGATCGAATATACCACTTGTTTCGCATCACGAAAGTGGCGATAAAACATACACGCTTACGGGACCGGGTGGAGCATTAGACCAGCAATTAGTCAGATACAGTGATTATACGTGTTTATATGGAACATTTGAAAGGGGGTGGGAGTTTCTTGGTTTGAGAATGAAATTTGGGAAAGCTTACAATTCAGCAAAAACAGAAAGGAGAAAAAAATGTTATCAAAATTTAATGCAAAAAAAGATCAAAAAGGTTTTACTTTGATTGAATTGATGATCGTTATCGCCATCATCGGGATTCTGGCAGCCATTGCCATTCCTCAGTTTAATTCCTATAGGAAGAGGGCTTATCAATGCCTCCGCCAATACTGATGTTAAAAACGCCTACACGGCAGCCCAGGCGTATTTTGTAGACTACCCGACTGCTACTGTAACACGGATATTCTCTTGCTTTATGGTCTGAATACTTCGCATGGTGTTACGGTGACAGCTAGGGTGCTACAGTAGCCTGGCAATAACTGCAGTACACACAACGGGCGACAAAACCTATACTATTGATCCAATGATGGAAATATAACCATACTAATACGCACCATAATATTAATCTTCTTGACCGTTATGGAGGCGGAACAGGCGGCACAGTCTACACGCTTGTTCCGCTTTTTAGCTGCCTTAGATGTGAAAGCTGTATTCTGGTTACCCCTCATCTCTGACTCAAATCTTCGAGTGCTTTCCTTACTTTGCTGTCGTTGGGAGCATGGATCAGAGCTTTTCTCAGATATACCTCGGCCGCAGCTTTTTTACCCTGAAGGAGATAGAGAAATCCCATGTTTTTATAACCGTTCGGATTTTCAGGTCTCAATGAGATAGCTTTTTTAAAATCGATTTCAGCCATTCTATATTGTCCTCAGCATGACATAGCTTTTTCCCCGCAGATTGTATGCCGGATAAAAATTCGGAATAATTGACATGCATCTGTTGAGGGCCTCAATCGCCTCCTGATACCTGCCGGTTCTAAAGGCTTCTCTACCATCCATTTCATAGCAGATTTTTGTTGCCTCCTGCCATTGGTCGTGTCTGTGAAGTTCGTTTTTAAATACCAGATGACTTGAAAGGTAAAGTGCACAAAATAACAGAAGAGCCATTCCTGCGGATCTATATTTTTTGTCCCTGACCATCCCTATTAAGCTGTAAATGGCACTGCCCCCAAAAAGGCAGAAATAAGGAATCGCAGGTATACGATATCTTGATTGCACAAGAAATATCGAACAGGAAACCATGTATATAAATATCATTCCATATAATAAGAAAAGGTCTTTCCATTTTTTCATGGAAAGTACAATGCCCAACATGCCTAAAGAGATAATCATCCCGTATCTCAGAAAGGGGTAAAATAAGGATTTTTTATATTCCTTGTGGGCAGAAGCAATATAGTGAACCTCATAGTCCGTAAAGAAATGAACGAACTTTTTAATTTCCCGTTTCACATAAAGGAGAGGGTCATCAAGAATATCTTTCAGTGTTATTTTTATCCAAAATTCTGCGGACTGAGAGGGTGAAAGGGTTTTTCCTGTCAGCTTTGAAGCTGTTTTTCGAAACACCACGTGTGCGTAGTCAGGCTCCGGAACACTATTCAAATAAGGGCTATCTTCTGAAAGGTCGGCGCCAACTATAGCAGTTGCTGTTTTACTGTTGCCATGAAAGAAGACCTTTCCGGCGTCTGCTGTCACAAGAATGAAGTCGTGGAATTTAAGATAGTTCCTGACCGTTATTGGGGCTATGACAACAGTAGCTGCAAAGAGAAACAATAGGGCATCAAGCAGACCTTTCTTAAAACCGGAATCGATCTTTCTGAAAAAGAGTATCCAAACAACGCCTATAGGAAGAAACAACAGAAAATTTGGTTTGGTTATGACGCCCATTCCGGTGAAAACACCAGCAGTGATGATAATGGCGATGTTTCTAAAACGTGATTTTGATCCAGTCCCGGAGAGTAGCAGGAAGTAAATGGACAGAAGGTTAAAAAGCAATACGAAGACAGTGGGCTCAAGGGTAGTCTCCAGAACGATCATATTCCCATAAGCAGCGAAGATCAAGGCCCCTATGAAGGCGGCCCCCCTCTGGAAAAGCCTGTTTCCAATGACGAACACTAAAAGGGTATTTATAGCCCCGATAAATATCTGTGAACATTTGACAAATTGCCAACTTACACCGAACAGCTTGTTCAAAAGGGTCAAAAAATAGAGGTAAAAAGGGCTCAGGTCGACCAGTCTCTCACCGATGTCCATACCGTTGGCAAGCTTTTCGGCAAAGAAAGGATATTTGAAGAAAAGAATGGGCTCGTCAATATAAACAAGAAAAAATATGCGGATGCAAATGGCAACCATGAAGACGATGGCGTGCAGGGTGTAATCTTGTTTGGGTTCTCGTCGTGTGGGAAGATAGTTTTTCATAGTTATCGTGCTATTCGCCCAATTCATGGGCTAAGGGCTTTTGAAGGCAGTCCTCGGCTAAGGCGGCATACTTCCGGGATCTGCCTTGACACTCCACTGCCAGAAAACGGAGGAGTTCTCGCTGATGTGAGCCGAATGCACTTTCTGAGTCAGAATTGGCGCCCATGCTATCGATGAATCGCTTAAGGCGCAAAGTACTCCCGACAAAAATTGCAAAGAACTGATCCATGGTTTCTTTATTCTCGTTTTTCATCCCTTTCCTTTCATAAAGGATAGCAAGTTCCAGTAAGGTGAATGGATCATCAGGTTTGATTTTCAACGCATCCTTAAAAAGAAGAAAGGCTTTCTCTTGTTGGTTTCCGACTCTGTAGGCAAGGCCCAATCGCTTCATTATGTCGGGATTTTGAGGGGAAGCTTCGAGGGCCAATTTGAGATACTCGATTGCAGTTTCGGTTTGTCCTGCCCGGAGGGATAGATAACCCAGGTTCATCAGTGCAATTGAACGGTGCTTTTTGTCATCCAGCGCTTTTTGAAATTCTGCCTTGGCCTTTTCGTAAAGGCCTTTTTTTGCAAATAACTGGCCCATTCTAAGATGTGTTGGGGCAAAAGAAGGCTGATATTTCAGCGCCTGTCTGTAATAGAACAATGCTTTTTCGTCCTTTCCTAATTCCTGGCACAGGGACCCGAGATTATAATACGTCCAGTTCTTTCCTGCAAGATTGTTCCTGTTCTCTTTGGAAAGCGAGATAAGAAATTCATTTATTGCTTTTTCATACCGTTTTTGCTGTGCGTAAAAACGTCCAAGGTTGTGGTGGGGCCTCGCAAGATCCGGATATTTTTCCACGCAGTCAAATGAGAGAATCCCGTCATTTTGCCAGAACCTATTTCGTGCGTATGTGCTGTGACCCCACCCGATGACAACCAGAATGACGAATATAATCACGGTCACCTGCAATCCCCGCTTGCCGGAAAAAAACTGTATCCCATTTGATAGCAAAATGGAGAGAGGGACAAAGAATAGCATGGAGGGGAGATAGTTCCTGTGCTCGAAAACAAGCTCAAGCGGAAAAACAGATGCTTCGATCAGATGATTGAGGAAAAAGAAGATGACGCAAAATGAAATTAGCGGCCATCTCTTGGCTCCGGCAACGGCTAAACCAAGGATCAACAGGATTACAACAATTGACATAATAGTTGAAATGGGAGTGATCAGGTTGGTGGACAAGGTCATCCCATGTTCAAGGCAAAGTCGATCGGGCATCGGATACAGTAACAGAGAGATATAAAAGAGAATGACGCGTGGTTCCGTCAATAGCCTTTCAAACAAGGTAAAACCTCTATTTTGATAGCTTGACATGAGGTTTGACGGATTGAATATTGACGGACCCGCAATGAGCAAGGTGAGAGCAAAGCAAACAAGGACGGCAATCGATAGAAAAAGAGAGTATCTTTTTAGATTTCTTTTCGTTATACCTTGGATGAGAAAGAGATCATAAAGGAGAATCACCATGGGAAGCATAACAGCATTTTCCTTTGAACCTACGGCCAGCATGCCACAAACGATGCAAAGAAAATAATGGGCGCTTCCCAAAAGCTTTGGCCCTGATGTTCTCCCTTTGACATAAAAATACATTGCCATAATACAGAACATCCCGGCCATGCTGGCCATTCGCTGGACCACATAGGTAACGGCCTGGATTTGCACCGGATTGATGGCCCAAAGTACCGTAGATAGCAGTGCAATAAAGTAGGCTTTTGCGCTCATATCTTTCTTTTATAGCAGGAAGATGTAATGTGTGATAAGTGAACAGGAAGAGAAAAACAGAGGACAAGAAATGGATAATGAGATTGATTAAATGATAGCCATACACTTCGGTTCCGCCAAAATAGTAGTTGAGTGCAAAACTGAGACAAGCCACAGGCCTGTAAAGTCTACCGCTTCCATTCCGAATTTGCAAAAAAGGTATTGTTTGATGTTTTGCCAGGTTTAATTCGGTCAGATGAAGGGGTTTGTTTTTGAGGATGTTATTTTCATCGTCAAAATGCCATGAAGCATCAAAGCGTGTTGGAATAGACTGTGAACACGATGATAAAAAGTGCGACTAACTGCAAAAACGTTTTTGCGGCATGACGACAGGCGCATTTCAGAGTCTAGATCAAACATTTTCATGATTTTCCTTGCCCTCTTTCTGGAGGGTATAATTTGCTGACGTTACATCTAATAAAAAATACTTAATATTTTGGCCGTATCTTATTTGCGGTTTTGATTGTGCTTGTTTACCTCCCCACATTTTCGGGGGATTTCATTCTGGATGATCGGCCATTGATACAAAACAATCCCTATGTTAAAACCTTTCATTCGCCGTTTTCTTATTTTGCTCAGGAAGATGGAGTCACCGATGAATTGGATACCGGCGATTACCACACCGGCTATTACAGACCTCTCATAAACCTGACTTACTCACTCGACTATCAGTTGTGGGGATTAAATGCCGCTGGATTCAGGGTGACGAACCTCTTTTCTACACATTATTTGCTGTTTCGTTCTTTTTCATTTTCTCCAATTCCTGGTGAATGACCGGAACTGCCGCCTTATGGGCGACCCTTATTTTTGCCGTCCATCCCGTAAATACGGAGTCGGTTTCCTGGATTGCTTCAAGGAACAATATCCTGGTAACCATGTTTACCATATCCTCCCTCTTTTTTTATATCAAAAGCTGGGAAGGGCAGGGGCTTTATGTTGATAGCATCTGTTTTGACATTTGCGCTGGCCATTCTTTCCAAAGAAATGGGCTTTATGGTACTTCCTCTGTTTTTTTTGTATCAAAGACTATTGTCTCGTACAAGGCAAAATATCTATAAAGGAGTTCCTCAGCTATCTGCCATTCATTATGGTTGCAGTAGCCTACTTCTTCTTGAGAAAGACGATAACCGCTTCTTACTTCTCATCCTCGGAATTGGCAGGGTTCTGGGACAGGGTGTGTTTTGCCCCCTATCTTATCTTGTGGAATCTGAGATTGATTTTTCTGCCTTACGGACTTCATAGTTTTGTGGTTGATTACCCCTCTACCTTTCTAAACTGGCAGTCTCTAGCGGGACTTTGTTATGTCTTCTTTTAGGGTACCTCATCTGGAAACAGAGAAAAAACAGGCTCATGATATTTTCGGTGCTTTCATTTCATGTGGCTCTTTTTCCCACTCTCAATATCATTCCTCATTCGGCGATTACCCTGGTATCCATGAGATGGCTGTATTTCTCAATGGCTTTTTTGTCTTTGGCGTGCGTTCAGGTTATTAGGAGGTCCTTGAAGTTATCTCTCTTTATTACCATAGGCGTTCTTTGTCCCATGCTGGTTTATATAGGAAGTTACTCCTATCTCCTCAACAGTAGTTTATGGATGAATGAAGAGCGCTTTTTCAGACAGGAAGTGTTGGGCTTTCAAAACTATTATTATGCCGGCGGGTTGGCCGATAAACTTTTGGATAAAAAAGCATATCAGGAAGCTGAGCGGCTCTTTCAGATAGCGATCAAGAATTATCCCCGGGAGGCGAGCAATTACTTGAATTATTCAGCTTTATTGACGGAAACCGGTCGTCCGCGTGTGGCTTTAGCAACTCTGAAGAACGCAAAAACCATGATCAAAAGCCGCAGAAGAAAAGGTCAATGGAACAATAATAGCGGAGTGGCTTATTTTCAGCTGAAAAATTATACTAAAGCGCTCGGGTACTTTATGAAAGCGGTTATATTTTGTTCTGATAACGTCGAGTACCAAACGAACTTGGGGAGTACCCATGCTGCAAATGGGAATTACGCAAAAGGGGCTCTTGTGCTTGAGAAGACGTTGGCAATTGCTCCTGATTCCGTCGCCCTACGAAAAAATCTGGCCTTGATCTACATCCAGATGAAAAAATATGAAAATGCTATGACGGTTTTGAAAGGTTTCCCGGAAACGGAATGGGGGAAAAAGGGTATTAAGGAATTATTTGAGCAGACTCGGGCAGGACTTCTGCGATCGGATGAAAAGGCAGAAAGAGAATTGTGATCGGAAGTTCCTTGTGCCTTTTAAAATCGCAGAGAGACGACATGCATTCGCATTTCATGAAAAATGGATGACAATAACGTGGATCAACAATACCGAAAGCCTGTAATTTGTATCTTTCTCACGATCATAACGCTGGCCATATTTTGGAAGGTACAGAACTACGAATTTATTAATTTTGATGACCCGCTGTATATCAGTGAGAACCCGCATGTTCAAAGTCCACTAAACCTGAGAAGTGTCAGATGGTCATTCAGCCTTTTTCAAACAGGGCCAAACTGGATTCCCTTATCCTGGCTCTCCCATATGGTTGATTACCAGCTTTACGGGCTGAATCCAAGGGGGCATCACTTCAATAATCTGCTGTTCCATTTAGCCAATACGCTATTGCTATTCATCGCTCTCAATAGAATGACAAAGGCTGTTTGGCGAAGCGCTCTTGTCGCTGCGCTCTTCGCAGTGCATCCTCTTCATGTTGAATCGGTTGCGTGGGTCTCTGAAAGGAAAGATGTACTCAGCACCTTTTTTTGGATGCTCACAATATGGGCTTATGCCCGGTATGTGGAGAAACCGGGGATAAGGAAATATCTCCTGGCACTTCTTTTCTTTGTGTTGGGTATGATGTCAAAGCCGATGCTGGTAACCCTGCCTTTTGTTCTCCTATTGCTTGATTACTGGCCCCTTGGAAGATTGGGAACTTCTGATACGGCCAAACCCCGAATATCAACGTTTCTGCACCTCGTCCGGGAAAAAATACCATTTTTCTTCTTTTCTGCTTCCCTCAGTGTTGTAACGTTTCTGGCTCAACAAAATACAAGCGCAGTGCGCTCCTTGAATGAATTTCCACTACCTGAAAGGATTGCCAATGCACTGGTTGCCTATGTCAGTTACATCGGAAAAATAATTTGGCCTCACAATTTAGCGGTTTTTTATCCTTATCCAGGTATGGCGGCATGGTGGCAGGTTGCCGGCTCTTTTCTCCTGTTAGCGGGCATAACTTTTACCGCATTTAGGACTCTTGGGTCACTTCCGTGGGTTACAGTGGGATGGCTGTGGTACGTAGGTACACTTTTCCCGGTAATCGGATTTGTACAGGTGGGGCTGCAGTCCATGGCGGATCGGTATACTTACGTGCCAATTATTGGTTTATTTATTATTGTTTCATGGGGCATGCATCAATCCCTGCAAATATTTAGTTTCCAAAAGGTGGCATTCAGAATTTTCGGGGGAATATTGTTGGTAATCTTTAGTGTTTGCACATGGTTTCAGACAGAGTACTGGCGCAATGATATTTCTCTTTTTAGCCATGCTCTCAAGGTCACTTCCAATAACCATCTGGCACACAACAACCTTGCTCTTGCATTGAGCCGAGAAGGGAAACTTAAGGAGGCAACGCTACATTTCTCAGAGGCGATCAGGATCAGACCCCAGTCTTTAGAGTATCGATAGTAACATGGGATCCATATTGGGTAAGCAGGGAAAACTTGACGAAGCTATACCTTATTTATCTTGGGTAATCGAAAGAGTTCCTATCTATGCAACAGCAAGTTATAATTTAGGGCTTATTTTACGCCAACAGGGCAAATTTGAGGAGGCCATTTTGTGCTTTTTGAGGGCAGTTCGGTTTAAACCAGACTATGCGGAAGCCTTTTATGAACTGGGAGGCATGATGGCGAAGCAGAGCAAAGATAAGGAAGCAATTTCTTATTACTCTGAGGCATTGCGGATAAGACCTCTCTATCCTGAAGCACACAACAATCTTGGAGTTGTTCTCTTCAAGAAAGGAAAAATCAAGGAAGCTATTTTTCATATTTCTAAAGCGATTCAAATTAAACCCGATTATACAGATGCAAATCGCAATATCCAAATTATTCTAAGGAAAATGGGAGATACTGGCACAGCACAAGAATGACCACTCCCAACAAGAATACAGTGATAGCGAGAAAGCAGTCAGTGTTCACGGGCAATTCATATTGATCAACTCGTTGTTCCTCGAAGCTCGTTTTATCTCGAAATTTATGTCTTTCTGCAAGCTGTCATAACAAACGTTCCACTCCTCCCTATCAATGTTTCAACAGGAAGCATAGCCGAGAAAATCAGGGCCAGGATTGAGCCAAAGATAAGATTTGATGTTTTAGTCCAACCCGAATGCCCCTTTCCCTTTCCTGTAAGCAAATCGAGAAACACATTCGGCATTGGATTCAAGTAGTTCATAGCGCTTTGAGACCACCCCATAATATTGTATTCAGTTTCATGGTATCCGGAACGGCAAACGTGAAAACCGGCATTTTCGAGACTGAAGCGTAATGAACCCGGATCGAAGTGGTATAGATGACGCGGAACATCAAGATGAAGCCATTTGGAGCCAAACATTTTTGCCTGCAGGCTGCCGTTGTTCGGCACCGCAATAATCAGATGCCCCTGTGGAGCGAGCAATCCTGCAATTGAAAGCAGCGTTGATTTCGTGTCTTTCATATGCTCCAGACTATGCCACATGGTGACACAGTCAAAGCGCTCGGGATGGGCTATATGATCGAGCGTATGCCTTACATCGAGACCGAGAGATCGCGCCGGGCGAGGATTAAGTTCCGTGCCCATGACTTTCCACCCTGCGTCTCTTGCAGCCAGCAGAAAAGAGCCGTCACCACAACCGACATCAAGCAATCGTTTCTTGTTTGTCTGTGTAATACGTTGACAAAGCGCAGGGATCGTCTTGCACACAACTCTGAGGTTATGCCATGACGGCTGCCATAGTAACGGCTACCATAATATGGGCTCAAATCGGCCGGACGGGGGTCGGTATGTCCAAGTCCGCATTTCGTGCATGCCAAAATGGTGAAAGACTCATTTGTTGTCGGGTCGCGAACTTCATTAAAACGGGGAGTTAACGTACCGTTACACACGTTGCAGGTTCGATGCATCGGATTCACTTATCCGACCTGGGGAACAATTTTGAGGAGATGATTTTCATCTTGGCCATACGAAAATCAACTGCTGTTGACAGGCATCCGATCCCGTACTTTATGCTTTTGGTTAAATTGATGGAAGACGCTTCCGCAAAGTATTTTGTTGGACAGCTGATTTCAGCCACCGTATATCCCATCCAGAGGATCTGCGTGAGCATCTGATTGTCAAACACGAAATCATTAGAATTATTTTCGATGGGGAGTTTTTCCAGCAATTCACGAGAAAAGGCTCTGTAACCGGTATGGTATTCGGATAGTTTGGCGCCTGTAAAAATGTTTTCGACAAGAGTGAGAAAACGGTTGGCCACATATTTCCATACCGGCATGCCGCTTTTCAATGCATATCCCCCGAGGATTCTGGACCCCAAAACACAATGATAAAGGCCATTACCGATCATTGAAGCCATTGCGGGAATCAGTTTTGGCGTATATTGATAGTCAGGATGAACCATGATGATAATGTCGGCTTCTTTCTTCAGGATGATTTTATAGCATGACTTTTGATTGCCGCCGTAGCCCAGATTTCTGGAATGCGCATGAACGATCGTATTTGGCAGTGTTTGAGCGATCTGAACCGTCTCATCCTGGCTCGCGTCATCGACAATGACGACCAGATCGACGATTCCCTGGTCCATTACTTCGGCATAGGTTTTCTGAGTGTCTTAGCCGCATTATAGGCGGGCATTGCCACAACAACTTTTTTATCTTTGTACACAGCGCCTCTTCAGACAGTCGTTTCAATTTTAAGCCCTATGCATCTCAAAATGCAGACGGATCTTCAACGTTCACAAGGCGATAAAGAAAATAGCGTTTTTTGTCACTTTTCACAAGCGCAAGATATCTGTTTTGAAATGCCAGAAAAAGTTTCTTGTTCTCTCTGGAAAATGTGCCTGCATCACCGAAAACATAGTTGATATCATATAGGATATGCGTAAATCCCTTCCTTTTAAGAGCAAGGCGGACATCCTCAGGTGTTTTTGAATTGTTCAATATGGTTTCGATCGTATAGGATTCGAACATGGAATCTGAATAAAAAGGCCGGTTGAAGAGGTATGCAAGATTTTTCATATAAATCGTAAATACATAGGATTTTTCAGGAAGTTTTGTATTCACATAGTTGAGGATTGCATAAGATGGGATCATTCTGGTCAAAAATGCATTTTTATCTTCCTGGCCCGTGAGAACGCTCAGAGGACGTATTTTTCTGAAATCCTGGACGATATAATATCCGTTAAACGAAAGTGCCGACGCAATAAAGATAAAAAGCAAGGTAGAGATTATTCTATTGTTGATAAAATAGGAAAATGTAAGGCTCGCCATTATCGAGAGAAATGGAAAAAGAAGGATCAGATATCGTATTTGTTGGGCTGAAGACGCCCAGAAAACAAACGCCATCAGGCAATAGACCCACACGATTTTCATCTCCACTGCGATTCTACGCATACCGATGGCAAAGGGAAGTACAAGAATGAAAACGGGGCCGATCACTCCATCGAACACGGGGCTGTCCATTCGGGCACGAAAGCTCAAGTTCCATGGCAGAAGGAGATAGTCGATCAGTTTACGGCCCATGCCTAATTTTCTAATAAACAAGTCATAATATCCGGCCTGATCTGCGCTCCATCCCCTGCCGCCAAAAAATTGATAGAAGAGAGGATACAGTGGATTGCCGGTCATGACCCAATTCTTCAGGTAGAAAGGCGCCCCGGTGATGAAGGTGAATAGAACATACAGGGAAAAAAGACCGACGGCCTTTTTATTCGGTATCCTGTGTTGCCTGCATCCCCATAGAATTCCAACACATCCTGAAAGCGGGAGATAAAGCCCCCCGAACTTAATAGCCATGGCAATGCCGGAGAAGACGCCGCACAGAATAATCCACAGCGTCTCTTTGGTGTTGAACCAGTTTATAAATGCGTATGCCGCCACAAAGGCGTAAAAGGCCAGGATAAGATCACAGTAGGCCATGTGAGCATTCTGAAAGACAGAGGGGATGGTAAAGAATAGGAGAAGCGAAAGTGGTGTGAATCGGTTGTCAGGGAAATAGCGCTTGCCGAATTTCCACATGCTGAACAGGATCAAAAGGGCTATGGCAAAATGGATCCCCTTGGCCGCCACTTCCCCTCTGACAGAGAGGCCCCAGATGTATAGCATTTCGCCGAAAAATGGGTAATTGGCAAAGACGTTACCAGGAATGAAATAAATCCCGTGATGTTCCAGAAAACATCTTCGGAACACCTATATGATAGATTAAGGCGTCTTTTCCGATTTCCGGCGTCAGAACCAGCATCATACAGGCTAACAGGGATATGGCCAGAATGATAAAGCAGCATCGATTTATTACGACCACCAATCGTCTATCCGGTGCAGGAGGTTTAACAGATTCGGTTTGTGGTACAAAGGAGGATTCGACTCCGATCCTTTTTGCGGAGAGCCATCCTGCGAGGGCCAGAATCGCGCATATAGCAGTGAAGGAATAGATGACTACGGGATACAGCATTTGGCAGATGCTGAAGATAAATATGGAATAGCCTATAACAGCGAATCCGACGGCTGCTGAAAATATAACCAATTCCCCTGAATCGCTTCCTTTCATGCCGGCTCGGAGAAGCATCAGTTTGCCCACACCGATCGAGATAAGGCAGATAGAAGAAATCCAGATAATATTTTCGGCACTTTTAATGACTGCTGCGTACATCTGCTACTCATTCTGCCGACAAAAGGATATTTTCAAGAGACTCCCCCCGCTTCGAGACCTTTGAAAAATGTTTAATTTTGGTCAAGGTCAAGGATGGCGATAATTTCAACCACAGGAATATGTTGAATATTTATAGGATTAAAATTTGATCCTGACGCCGAGATTGGGCAAAAGGGGATGTTTTGCAAAGGTCTCGCTTCAAAATAATGATCACATAACCGGGTCGCACCATCATCGAACAGGGGGTCTACGATGGCCGAAGCAGGGATCGGGACCGAATTTTCTTTCTGCAATATCATTGTTCCAAACGTTCCGAGCTCAAAACAGCTTTGAAGGATTCACCTCTTAAGTTCCACCCGAAGGCGAAAAATCAGCAGGGCCCAAAGGGCTAATGAAGCAATCCCTAATGTCGTGGCGATATCGTATGACGAAACCGTGGGGATCAGTAATCGAAGAGGTAATAGAGCGTAAATAATGAACAAAAGCCCGGCGAAGAGTTGCATTGTTACGCCAATGCTATTTTCAGTGTTTTGATCAGGAATTTGAGCCGTGCTGATGAGAGCGACGAATACCGGCGCTAACAGCAATAAGTAGTGATTCCAGACTACTTTAAAAGCCATGAAAATCATTAGGAGCCCTATCCCCATTCCCAATATGTCTTCAATCAATTCACTTTCAGATACATGAGAACGGATTTGAACTCGTCTCTTCTTTGCGAGCCAACAGCATAAAATGAAAGAGGAAAATAATCCCAACAAGATTGGTATTGAAATGTCCATTCCAAAATAATGTTCGATTAGACGTGCGAGACTCAAATTATGATAGCTGACTGGGAGGGGGCTTTGCTGCAGAGCCATTAAGGCCTGAAACCAGTTTGACCAACAATTCCAAGAACCGATGTAGATAGAGGAATAGGCTATAGAAATCAATCCTCCCAGAAAAGCACCCAATAGGATAAAAAGCAGTTTCTCATAGCGTCTCTGCATAAACCAGATTATCGGCCAATGAAATGGGCACTCCGACGATGTTCGGTTTCAATAGAACACTAACGCCCAGTAACAGACCTCCAAGAACAAATCCAAGTCGATTATTCAGACAGCGCCAGATTAGGATGCAACTGCCCAACAAACCTGTCTGCAGTCTGGCCAGATTGGCCACCTCGATATCAGCATGAAAGGGTGCCCAAAATAGAAATAAAAACGAAATTGTTAAGAAAACCGTTGAATAATCATTTCCCAAAGCGCGGCTGACCGCATAGATGGTGAGGCCAAAGATAAGGAAGGATAGAAATTGAAAGACAGCCAAATCGGTATCATAGTCGTCTGAAACAATAGTGGACAGTATTGCATAAAATAAAGGGGTTGCCGCCGAAACATGACCCTTCCCGTAGATTTCAGAACTCCATAAAGCAGCCTTCCTGAATTTGGAGTTTTTCTCCTTTTTCAGTGCTTTTTCAAGATACTTTTGTGCAACGATTCTGTCGAACTCATTTGAATAGAAGTTACGCACGATTGGATGCTTGAATTCCTGCGCATAAATCCAGAAATTATAGAAATCATATCCGTTTTGTTTCAATGTAAAATGATAAATTTGTAGAACCGCACAAATCAGGAGACAAAGGGATAAAATAAAAACCGTTACAGTTCTTTGGGTATTTGGAATTCTCACTTCAAGCTTTCCACGCGAATTTATGTCATGGCAAAAGATATAGTATCATTAACTTAAATGAAAACTTCTCCTTCTTCACAAGCTCCTGGGATGCCACTCTCTGTGCTCGATCTCACGAAACATTCCCGCCCTATAATCAGGCATTTCGCATGTACGGAAGGAGGCGTGTCAAACAGACGGTTTTCAATCCTTGATTGAGCACTTCCGGGCTTCATAAATCCTTCAGCAAAAAGTCTTTGCACGTAAGGGTTTGATAATATAATATCCAAGTGCATAAGGTAAGGACAGCTTGCAGGAACCTTTAAATTGTTACGTTGAGCATCAAACGGAGAAAGCCCCTAAAGACAGGTTCGGATGTCAGGGAGAATCAGCCACAGGAAATGGTTCACTTCCAAATAAATTCAAGCGCACACGAGGCCACGGCAAAAATGAAAGACTCGGATGTTTCCATTATCATTCCCGCGCACGATGAAGTGGAAAGTATTGGGGCTGTCATTTCCGATATCCGGTCTCTTCACCCCGATTTTGAAATCATTGTTGTCGATGACGGTTCGACCGATGGGGCCGGCGACGAAGCAAAAAACCAGGGAGCTTTGGTTTACCGCCATCCGTATAGCATCGGCAACGGCGCGGCTATAAAGAGCGGCATCCGCATCGCCTCGGGAAAGGTCCTGGTATTCATGGACGGAGACGCTCAGCACGATGCCGAAAGATCGATAAAAACGACTATTCATTTCAACGGGATGTAACCAATCTGGCCTTCCCACTCCCCTTCAAAGCTCAATTCAGCTAACAACAGGATATCCTCAATGACCTGGCCCATTAGCGCAAAAGGGTCTACTTCAAATACCCCGGGCATTGTATGACCCGCATCCAGACGCTCATAAGCATATCGAGTCATGGTAGCCACATCATGTGTTAGCAGAACACGATTTTCCTGGGCTGCCTACTCAAGAACTGTCGGATCATCTGCACCTGTGAGGCCGGCATCCTGAATACGCACAATATCCAAGTGAGACTTCCTGCGAAGCAGGCCGCGCACAATGTTATTATTGAGATTTTCGTCAGAAGCAAGCTTAAGCATCTTTCGCCCTTTTTGTTTTCTTCTGACGAGCCAATAAGCGTTCGCGCACTCCAATCATGCCGAATCGATCCTGATTGTGCTGTCGAACCCTGTTCGATACCTTCCGCCTCTCAAGCAAGTAGGTGTCAACATCTATCTGCTGCCTTAAATAATATGTGATTACGGCATATACATCGGGCAATTGTAACGTCGGATACTGGCATACGATTTCCTCAGCAGTAGCGCCTGCGTTGAACGCGGCAACAACAGAATCAAGGGTTACGCGTGATCCGCTTAAACGTGCAGTACCGTCCAAATCGGTCTCAATTGGGACAGGTTCCTTTAGTAATGCTAATCCCATAATGCTCACCTCATTTCATCAAGCGCTTAATTGATCCTTAATTTTGTGCATCCTATCACATTCATTTCAGCGTTTCAAAGATTCCCGGTTCACCCGCATCTATCCGACAAAATAGAAGCATACCGAGAACAATTACCCCTTTGCCCGGATCTGGCCAATCTGGTCCAACTGACTGCGCGCCTTGATCATCGTTCCGGCCGAAATAATAGAACTGCAGAATAGCACAAAACGAGAGGCAAAGAGCCAAAATGGAAATAGTTGCTATTTTTTAAATATTTGGACTCTTCACTTCAAACTTTATCGGCCTATGACTGTTGTGAGGAACACTGTTACATCCCGAGCATATGAAACCCAGATCGGGGTTTCCTTTTTGGTTTCTTGGCGTCTGGAGATTCCAGTTTAAAGTTTTTCATCCAGTACTTCCGGATTACGGTGGGTCCAATCCTTTATGATTGCTGCCATTTTAGAAATATCCGAAAGTTGACAGGCACAGATTTCAAAGAGTTCTTCATTTGATATTTCATTATAAAAGTGTACCATCCTGTTTCTGTAACCAGCAAGGATCTTGAACATAAGGCAAGAGCCGTCATCAAAGACTCCCCCGTCCATCAAAACAGACCCAATTTCTTTGTATTCTGTTATGCCTTTTCCGAAACTTTTTGCCGCGATATGTCTTCCCAAATCCATGAGCGCCTCAAGAGCGCGTCTTAAGCATGATTCTGCCGACCAGACATTTCTTCGATCCGAGATAAAGGACGAGTAATCCCCCAGGGGTAGTTTCTGAATTTCTTTCACCATTCTTTCTATCCAGTCCAAACGATCCGCCACGATCCTTTTTGAAATCTTATTCGGACTCATGTTTCTTTCCCATAATCAGGTCAATTCTTTCTCTTTCCAACGGGATCAAGTCCCCTGCACGCCTGAGAATATAAAGATCATATTCATCGGCCAGGTAGGTATCCTTTGAAAAAATTCTCTCTCCCCGAATAATATTGGCGGCCAGAAAAGGATCTGCCTCCGAAAGACTCACAAGATCCACCCTGTTTACAGAAAACAGATCTTCCAAGCCATGGTGAGCTGAACCTTCTCTTTTACAGATAAAGTTTCTTTTTGACGCAGGCTTTACGCCAATATCCAAATCGGAGGGAGACAGAAACCGACGACTCAATCTTTTTCCTCATTCCAGCCATTTCAGAGTGTCTTCTGCATGGCTCCCAAAAGCATAAATTATTTCCAGGTCAAAGTCCCGGGCTATTGCTGCCAGTTTGTCTTTTCGCGTTTGCATCGTTCTGATAATCCTTGCACTCCTTCGCTTTTGAAAACAAATCAGGCTGCACAGTTTAGACCACAAATCAAACGAATCAGTCGAATAGATGTTTTCTGCTTTCCACCTCGCTTCCATGGTCCACCGTGGGAATGCATACCAGCATCTCCGAATGAATCCGCTGTTCTTATTTTCCTGCGCTAGGGTGAATCTTCCGCAATGGTTCATGAACGGTTAGACTGTCGAAAAAACACTTAAGTTTTCAAGAAAATGCTTTTTGGGGTGATCGGATAGATAGCTTCAAACGCCGAATTCCCCTGACCACAGCATTTCAAGAAACATCTGCCATGGCAGAACCTCTATAGAATGGCTGAGTTTTCTCGGCTCTTGTTCCAGGCACACGACCATCACTCGTTTGACCTTGTGCTCTTCCAAAAGGGCCATCAGGCTTCGGGTGTGCGCGCTGTGTACCTTTGCAGACCCCTTGATCTCAACGGCTACGGCCATGTCGTCAAGGATAAAATCCACTTCAAATCCAGTAGTTGTCCGCCAGTAACGAATATCGAGCTCCGGGTTCCGATAAGCCTGATATGCCTTCAGTTCCATCAAAATATAATGTTCAAAGGAATGACCGAATTCAGGGGTTCCTATCTTCGGCACCCTGCGTGCGAGGTAATTGGACACGCCCACATCAAAAAGGTAAAATTTCTCAGTTTCTATCAATCGCCTGTTTTTGGCCTTTTTCCAGGGTGCAATTCTGTAGCCGAGCAATGTGTCTTCAAGTATCTGGAAGTAGGTTCTCACGACCTTTGCACTGACACCGGTTTCTCTCCCCACGTTCGTGTAGTTTAGCAGTTCCCCGGAGGTTAGCGCCGCAACCCTCAAAAATTCAGCAAATGCCGGGATGCTCTGTATGTTTGCCTCAGCTGCAATTTCTTCCTTTAAATAATCGGCGACGTAAGACCTGAGATCCTGCAAGGGGTTCGGTGACATGAAATGGGGCGGCAGAAGTCCGGAAACCATGACCTGCTCGAGATGAAAATATTGTGTTTCCAGATAGGTGAGGGGGGCCATACTGTAACGCCACGCCCTGCCGCCAAGGAGATTGGCATGTCCTCGCCGCAGTTTTCGCGCGCTTGAACCGGTCATCAGGAAGCAGGCAGGACTGTTTTCGATGAGCCAATGGATTTCGTCGAGCAGATCCGGGACCTTCTGTATTTCATCGATAACAACCAGACCTGTATGCTCAATATACCGCTCCCTGAGGAGCCAGGGGCGAGTGGCGTAATCGGCAAAAACATCCGTTTTCAGCAGGTCTATCAGCGGGCTATCGGTATAATGTTTTTTAATCCAATAGGTTTTCCCTATCTTTCGCGGCCCCCACAAAAAAGCCGATTGCCCTCTCGGCAAATTCAACTGCAATCGTCGTGTTACAATATTCTTCATAGCTGGACATTTTATCTAGATAATCTATCGTGTCAAGGAATATTATCCGAAATTCATTCAGCATCAAATCAATAAGCATTCCTTTCGGTGGGCGTTCCCTACCCCTAAGAATGAAAAATCTTTACAGTTTTGGATTTGAATACTATGATATCTCATCATAAAGAACGTTTTTGACCACGAATCCCGCGAATCAAACGAATAGGGATCTGGTTCCCAAGCTTTAGATTGGGAACCCACTTGCACTGGAAGCTCCGGCTTCCTGTCCATTGTCATCAAAACTCTTTTGGCTGCCCCAGATAAAAAAACAACAGTGTAATCCGTGCCAAAAGATTCACAGGAGCAAATGGATAGAATGAAAGACTCGGATGTTTCTATTATCATTCCCGCACACGATGAGGTGCAAAGTATAGGAGCCGTCATTTCCAACATCCGGTCTCTTCACCCTGATTTTGAAATCATTGTTGTCGATGACGGTTCTACCGGTGGAACTGGTAAAGAAGCAAAAAACCAGGGGGCTTTGGTGTACCGAAACGACACCCATATAACATCGGCAACGGGGCAGCCATAAAGAGCGGTATCCGCATCGCCTCGGGAAAAATCCTGGTGTTTATGGACGGAGACGGTCAGCACGACCCCTAAGACCTGGACAGACTACTTCAGCACTTCCCTGCATTCGATATGGTCGTGGGCGCCAGAGACAAAAGTAAACAGGAATCTTGGGTTCAGACATTCGGCAACACCGTATACAATCGCCTGGCATCCTACGCCACCAAGTTTCCCGTTGAAGACCTCACATCCGGGGATACCGAGCCATAAAATCAGATATCGCACGCAATTTCCTTTATCTCCTTCCAAACTCCTATTCCTATCCCACCACACTGACGCTGGGGTTGCTCCGGACGGGACGAAGTGTAAAATACGTGAGAATTGACGTTCAAAGCCGAACAACGGGAAAGAGCAGCATCAAAATTTTTCGTGATGGGGTTCGGTTTTTCATGATCATCACCAAAATAAGTACGTTCTACTCGCCTCTTAGGATATTTCTCCCCATCAGCCTGTTTCTTTTCCTCATCCCATTGGGAACGGTATCCTGTCCCCCGATTCAGAGGGTTCCATCCATCAGTTCCTGGTGATGATGAGTCCAGGCTTTTATGATTGCTGCCGTTTCAAGAATATCCGAGAGTTGGCAGGCACAGATTTCAAAGAGTTCTTCATTTGATATTTCATTATAAAAGTGTACCATCCTGTTTCTGTAACCAGCAAGGATCTTGAACATAAGGCAAGCGCCGTCATCAAAGACTCCCCCGTCCATCAAAACAGACCCAATTTCTTTGTATTCCGTTATGCCTTTTCCGAAACTCTTTGCCGCGATATGTCTTCCCAAATCCATGAGCGCCTCAAGAGCGCGTCTTAAGCATGATTCTGCCGACCAGACATTCCTTCGATCCGAAATAAAGGACGAGTAATCCCCCAGGGGTAGTTTCTGAATTTCTTTCACCATTCTTTCTATCCAGTCCAAACGATCCGCCACGATCCTTTTTGAAATCTTATTCGGGCTCATGTTTCTTTCCCATAATCAGGTTAATTCTTTCTCTTTCCAACGGGATCAAGTCCCCTGCACGCCTGAGGATATAAAGATCATATTCATCGGCCAGGTAGGTATCCTTTGAAAAGATTCTCTCTCCCCGAATAATATTGGCGGCCAGAAAAGGATCTGCCTCGGGAAGGCTCACGAGATCCACCCTGTTTACGGAAAACAGATCCTCCAGAGCCAAGGAAAGCTGAACCTTTTCTTTGACGGATAACGCTTCTTTTTGAAGAGGGCTTCACGCCAATATCCAGATCCGACGGAGACAAAATCGAGAGAGAAGATTGCTCGTCTTCCAGCCATTTCAGGGCATCCTCCGCGTGGCTCCCAAAGGCATACATGATTTCCAAATCAAAGGTGCGAGCTATTGCTTCCAATTTTTCCTTTCGAGTCTCCATCGTTTTAGTAATTTCCGTAACCCGTCGTTATTTTCAATCCACACAAAAGGAAAAGAAACTGCCCCCCATTTACGTAGCCAGATAGATAAGTCCAGTTTTTTACGCCCCGTGATCAACTCTCTTGACTAAGCACTTGCCTGCTTCGTCCAGTCTTCAATCAACAATCCCGGCACCCGGGCAAATTCATTTACATTATTTGTTACCAATATCAGACCGGATGCCCTGGCGTGGCCGGCGATCATCATATCGTAAGGTCCTATCGGCTGCCCCATAGCGTAAAGCGCTGCCCGTATCTGTCCAAAATGATAAGCGGCTTTGCTGTCAAGGGGTAGCACCTCAAGTCGAGCGACCATTGCCTCAATATCCGCCAGATTCCGTTCCACCTGCTGTGAATTTTCTGCGCCAAACACCAATTCACCCAGGGTTACGGCAGATATGCACATTTCACCGTCATGTTGCTGAAAACGTCTTTTCACCTGAGACGGGCGGTTTTTCATAGTATAAATGACAATATTGGTATCCAGAAGATACTTCAACATTACAAAAGCTCCCGAATCTGGTCTTCCGGCTGCTTCCGTTCCGCCATGAAATCACTGGAAACGCCTGGCCCTTCAAACCAATCATCCCACGATTGGCCTGCCGGTACAATAATTCGCTTGCTACCTATTGCTGTGATTTCAACATCCTTGACCGATTCCGGAAAGGCAATCTCCTTGGGAAGACGAACCGCCTGACTTCGATTGCTCTTAAAAAGTCTGGTTTGTACAGATGCCATCATCTTACCTCCGAATAGGATTCAGGTTTTCAAATTTGGCGACTTTTCATGTGAAATATTCTCTGCATTGGAACGAGCGAAAGTGTTCATCCCATCCATAAATTCCAGCGTATGCTCATCAGATTCTATGTCTTCAAATCAGAGATCAAGTTGGAGCATAATAGCTCGTTTTATACCATCCAGATCAGTTTGCGATAGGCTTCCAACCTGGTTAATGATCCTTTTTTTACTCACGGTTGTGAGTTGATCAGCCATGGCTTTAGCCTTCTTTCCTTGCAGAGTAATATATGCCTCGCTCGGATAAAGTTTCCCGACACTGCTTGTCAAGGGGACGACTTGAACTCTGTTAAGAAAATGGTTTGCAGCGTCATTACTTATAATAACGGCAGGTCTTTTCTTGCGGATTTCGCCTCCAACGGATGGGTCAAAATTAATCCACCACACTTCACCTCTCTTCATCACACACATCCCCAAAGGTGGCTTCAGCCCATTCTAAGGCTTCAGATTCTCGAACTTTATCAGCCGCCATATCTTTATATGCGGCATAGATATTTCTTTCAGTCACATGAGGTCGAACTAAATCCTCGATAAAACGGCTTATTTTTCCGGGACCTATAACTTCCCGGAGGCCCTTATAAACCTCTTCGTCTATGGTCACTGTAAGTTTTTTTTGCATAATTCATCTCTCCTTCAACTATGCACGTATAGTACACGTATAAAAAGGCCCAAGTCAATCAAACTATTTTCAATCCTCTTTTTGACACCTCCATACTGCATAGGACTTGCAACGAGAATTCTTGACAGATTTGGATTTGAATATTAGAGTATTTGCAATGTAGAAAGGAGGATAAGTCAAATGAGAACCACGATTGAAGTTTCCGACAAACATAGAAGTATCTTGCTGGCTCTGGCGGCTCAAAAGGGTTTAAGAGGATACTCAGGTATCATAAAGGAAGCGTTGGATTACTACATTGAGCATCAAAGCAAGACCGCTGAGAAAAAGAGTGAGATTCTGAAAATGGAAAAGACGTGGAAGGCAGAAGAAACAGAAGCGATCAGATCTAATCTGGCTGAATTGAGGGAAAATTGGAAACAATTGTAATTGCGGATACCGATGTCGTAATTGACTTCTTTTCCGGTACAGAGCCTGTTTCCACCACTATTTCAGACTTAATCAGACGGGATAAACTGGCCTTAACATCCGTAACGCTATTTGAGCTGTATGCCGGCATTATCGGCAAGAAACGATTGGCGCAGATTGACGATCTGGTTTCGGTAATACCGGTTTTTTCCCTGGATAAAAAGGAGGCTGAAACTGCGGCCATGATATATAATGAGTTGAAGCAGACTGGAGACCTGATCGGCAACCAGGATATCCTGATAGCAGGGATATGCATCGCGCGGGATCTTCCCCTGATAACAAGGAATACAGCACATTTTTCAAGGATTTCACGTCTTAAGCTTTTTGCGTAAGCTGGTTTTGGCCTGCGTCTATCTGAGCAGATCCGTGTCCTCCAATTCTATTCGCTTCCGAAGGATTGTCCCACGAAAAATTCGGGCGTCTGAATTCTTTGTGCAAAAAAGAAACCGTGTCACCTGCCCGCAATGCTTCGCAACGCCCGCCCTCCTGCCATGCAGAGCGAGGCGGACGGGCGAGGCGGGCGGGTCCGCGAAATCCGCGCCAAAAAATACTGAAGTTTCATATGAGCGGGGCCTGTGACCCGGGGATCACTCAAATCGAGACAGAAACTTCGCAAACGACTATTCACCGCCCGCTACGCTCAAGACGCCCCAGTACCATCTTCCGGAGCTACGGGGTAAACTAAGAACGCGAAGATTTAGTTTTTTTTACCGAATCGGAACGGACGATTCGATAAACCAATCAGCCCTGTGGGCGTTTTAGAGAACGTTTAAGTTATCGGAATTATATCCTGAAGGATCACGCTGAAGAAAATAATGGCTGTTTTTTCGAATCGTCCGTCCCGATTCGAAAAAGGCTTTGCGTCCTTCGCGACTTTGTGGTTCAATTTAAAAAAAGTTCACACGAGGCCATAACAAAAATGAAAGACTCGGATGTATCCATTATCATTCCCGCACACAATGAAGTGGAAAGTATTGGGGCTGTCATTTCCAATATCCGGTCTCTTCACCCCGATTTTGAAATCATTGTTGTCGATGACGGTTCGACCGATGGGACCGGTGACGAAGCAAAAAACCAGGGAGCTTTGGTTTACCGCCATCCGTATAACATCGGCAACGGCGCGGCCATAAAAAGCGGCATCCGTATCGCCTCGGGAAAAGTCCTGGTATTTATGGACGCAGACGGTCAACACAATCCAGAAGATATAGATAGATTACTTGCAACACTTCCCTGCATTCGATATGGTCGTTGGCGCCAGAGACAAAAGCAAACAGGAATCTTGGGTTCGGACATTCGGCAACACCGTATACAATCGCCTGGCATCCTACGCCACCAAGTTTCCCGTTGAAGACCTCACCTCCGGATACCGGGCCATAAAATCAGATATCGCACGCAATCTTCTTTATCTTCTTCCAAACACCTATTCCTATCCCACCACTCTGACATTGGGACTGCTTCGGACAGGACGGAGCGTAAAATATGTAAGCATTGACGTTAAAGGTCGAACAACGGGAAAGAGCAACATCAAAATTTTTCGCGATGGGGTCCGGTTTTTCATGATCATCACCAAAATCAGCACGTTCTACTCACCCCTCAGAATATTTCTCCCCATCAGCTTCTTTCTTTTTCTCATCGGATTAGGGTATTATCTCTACACCTTTTTCACAACGGGCCGATTTACAAACATGAGCGCACTTCTCTTTACCACTTCCATTTTGATTTTCATGCTGGGCTTGATCTCTGAGCAGATCAGCCAGTTGCGGTTTGAAAAAAGCGAAGGGGATAAATTTGTTTAAGTCCAGGAAAAGGGACGGTTGACCACGAATTGAACAAATCGGACGAACAGGCAGAATCTCTGGGCTTTTCCTGTACACGCCCTAATCTTCTTTTGACGGGAGGCCGGAGCTTGTGAACAAGGTGAAAAATGAAGGAGTGAATTGATTTACGAATCATTTGCTGCGAGTTTTGCAGCGTTCAACCTCCTTAAGGGTTAAGGAGACGAGTTGGGTTGGGGATTTAACAGATTGGATGGATTCATCCAGGTGGTATATTCTTCAACAAAGAATCAACACCCCAGATTTCAATCCCATAGCTTTTCATTTCTTTTCGGAGTTTATCATCATCCCTCAGATCTGCATCCCCGGATACAATGGCATTAGCCCGTCCATGTATTAATGTCCTTATCCATATATTTGTGTCAATAACGACTCTCAGCATCGTAAGCTATCCGTCCATTCTACGAACAGCTTTGATTTCGGTTTCAATATCCTCGTCACCAATATCGGTGGCAGGCGGAGATTTAGCTAGATTCTCGATCAGTTTGGATAGCTTCGCATCCATTTCAGTTTCCATCAGAATACGTGCTAATTCAATGCGAGAGGAATCGTCAAGTTGCCGAACCACCTTAAAGAGCTGATCAACACTCAGTTTCACCTCTGGAATTGTGATCAAAGTTGATTGCACAGTCATAATTATACTCCTCCAATTAGCGAGATACGTTTTTTAACGTGCCTGGACTCCTATTGTAGCATAATTTCCATCTGAATTGTCAACTTGCATGAAAACAGGGCAATGGGTTCCCAAGCTGGAGATTGGAACCATGAGATTAAAGTATAGTAATTCCGCGACTTATGGTATAATAAGTCACTATAATATCCACGAAAAGTTGAAAATATCCCACTGCTTACATTGTCATAGTTACAGAATGGATCGTTTTGCGGAAAAAAAGCTCGACCATGTTTAAAATTCGTTTTTGGATCAGCATGTTATAGGAGAGAAACCCCATCCGACGCTATATCGCCATTCATATAATTATTGAAAAAGGAAAGGGGTGAACCATGCCTGAAATGGTGAACGTACATCAAGCCAAAACACAGCTTTCTCGTCTGCTCGAACGGGCCCATGCCGGGGAAGAAATTGTACTTGCGAAGGCTGGAAAACCTTACGCACGCCTGGTGCCTCTGGGACACAAACCCCGAATTTTCGGGATTGTGGAGGGCAAAGTCGACGATGCCTTTTTTGAGCCTTTGCCCGAAGAGGAGCTGGAGTTATGGGCGCAATAGAGACCGCCTCAAAATTCCTCATTGATACATCATTCGACATCCCTTCGACCGTGCATCTTGAAGTCTCGCCCACAAAGCTGCACGATACTGGAAGCCGAGACTTCGACCGGATCGCCGCAGATTGAAGGATTGCCGATCGTAACCAGTGATAAAGCATTCCGCGACTATCCAGTGAACATTATCTGGTAGGCCAAAGAGATGAATACAGGACAGGTTATCGCGAATGGCCGACTCGATGAACGCTAAAGACATTTTTGAACCCACCCTTTTCTGGGACGTCAGGAAGATCGATCTGCAACGTCATGCCCCTTACATTATCGCAAGGGTGCTCGATTTCGGGGATGAAAACGACTTGAAAATACTGAGAGAAATCTACCCGGACACGCTTCTGATGGAGGTGATTCGAAAGAAGAAAGGCCTTTTGCCGATCACGAGGCGTTTTTGGTCGGTCTATTTCGGATTGTCTTCGAAGGAGGAAACATGATGCGTCAGGAGGTGCTTGCAGATCGAGCATTATAAAGTCTGGTTTATTTTGAAGATGCCGAAAATGAGCCGGACCCGGTTCTGTTACATGAAATGCAAACCCATGACTGGAATCAGGTCAAGCGGTTTTTTGAGGAAAACATAAGGAAATTTGAGAAGGCATTATTGACATGAATGATG
>CAVVFZ010000013.1:0-11790 GCA_963747555.1 uncultured delta proteobacterium | reverse complement strand
TTTCCTCAAGTTAGGAGAGGATATTCTGTGTGGGTTCGTGGCTAATAGCGATGGTCTTTTTCTTCAGCCCGATGCTCGCCTTTCACTCCTTTGATGTCCTTTTTGATCATCCGGTAGGTCTCCTCATATATTCGATCCCGCGGGCCAATGGCAACAATCTGGATCTCCTTGGGTTCGGCTACGCGATAAACGATTCTGAATCTGCCCACCCGGAAGCTTCTGAGCCCTTTCAATTCGTCCTTCATGGGTTTCCCGGTATTGGGATCAGCAACGATCATGCTGAGCGAACCCTTGATTTTTCCCTTTATGTGAGGATGGAGACCGCGAATCAATTCGACCACGCGATCAGAAGCTCTGAGGCTGTAAAAGGTCATTCTACTTATTCTTCGAAGAGTTCTTCAAGGGTGTAAAGATCGGCCTTGTTCTGTTTCAGATCCTTTATCCCTTTTTTAATCTCTCGTAAAAACTGAGGATCAGATCGAATGAGAAGGGTCTCGGTCCAACCCTCAAATTCGTCGGGGCTTACCAGGACCGCGGCGGGTCGACCGTTTTTTGTAATAACAATCTCCTCATCGGTCGTATTCACCTTGTCAATGAGCCGGCTGAGTTTGATTTTTGCCTCGGAGAGCGACAGCGTTTCCATAAATAAGACCTCTATTGTAGTAGACCAGAATTAAGGTCATTTTAGCCTGTGGCATTTCGGCTGTCAAGCCTCTTTCATGATTTCAAAACGCCCCTGGCGGATTGTCCTCGCCTGACAAACCCGCTTCCTTCAAGGCCAGGTACTGGTCAAAGTCCATCATCACGTCGATGATGCCGTCCGGCGTGATTTCCACAACCCTGTTTGCCACGGTGGAGACGAACTGATGGTCATGGGAGGCGAAAAGCACCACCTCCGGAAAAGCTATCAGGGCGTTATTCAAGGAGGTGATCGACTCGAGGTCGAGATGGTTGGTGGGTTCATCCAGAATGAGGGCGTTGGCCTCGCTGAGCATCATCTTGGAGAGCATGCAGCGCACCCTCTCGCCACCGGATAGGACGGAGGTTTTCTTCATCGCCTCTTCTCCGGAAAAAAGCATTTTGCCAAGGAACCCCCGGACAAACATCTCATTCTCCTTGGGGGGCGCATACTGGTGCAGCCAGCCGATAAGATCAAGGTCTTCATCATTGAAATAGGCATTATTCTCTTTCGGGAAATAGGCGTTCTTGATGGTAATCCCCCAGCGGAAGCTTCCTTTGTCCGGTGCAAGCTCCCCGGCTAAAATCCGGAACAGGGTGGTTTTTGCAAGGCCGTTGGTCCCGACAAAGGCGATCTTGTCGCCCTTGTTGGCGATGAGGGTCAGATCCTTGAACATGGAAACGCCGTCGATCTCTTTGGAAAGATCGTTGATTTCCAGGATGACGTCCCCGCAGGGCCGTTCCGGCTTGAAGACGATGTAGGGATATTTTCGGGAGGAAACCGGCATGTTCTCGATGGTGAGCTTCTCCAGCAGCTTTTTCCGTGAGGTGGCCTGTTTGGCCTTGGAGGCGTTGGAACTGAAGCGCTGGATAAATTCCTTTAGCTGCTCCGCCTTTGCCTTGACCTTTTTGGCCTCCATATCCTTCTGGCGGAAATGGAGCTGGCCGGCCTCATACCAGAAGTCATAGTTGCCCACATAGACCTGGATTTTCCCATAATCGATATCCGCCATATGCGTGCAGACCTGGTTCAGGAAATGGCGGTCATGGGAGACGATGATCACGGTGTTCTGAAAGCGGGAGAGAAAATTCTCCAGCCAGGTAATGGTCTTCAGGTCCAACTGGTTGGTGGGCTCATCCAGAAGCAGGATATCCGGGTTGCCGAAAAGGGCCTGGGCCAGCAGCACCCGCACCTTGTCGCCGCCGTCAAGCTCCTTCATTTTTTTCTGACGCATCTCTTCCGGGATGCCCAAGCCGTTTAGCAGCACGGCGGCCTCCGCTTCCGCCTCATAGCCGTTCATTTCTCCGAACTTGACTTCCAGTTCTCCGGAACGGATGCCGTCTTCCTCGGTAAAATCCGCCTTGGCGTAGATGGCCGCACGCTCGGCCATTACCTTATAGAGCTTTTTGTGGCCCATGATCACGGTATCGAAAACGGTATGTTCGTCAAAGGCGAACTGGTCCTGGTTGAGCATTGCGATACGTTCTCCCGGTCCCCTGATGATCTCGCCCCGATCAGGCTCAAGCTGACCCGCAAGGATCTTCAGAAAGGTGGATTTGCCGGCGCCGTTCGCCCCGATCAGGCCGTAGCAGTTGCCGGGGGTGAACTTGATGTTGACGTCCTGGAAGATGACCCTCTTCCCATAGGAGAGAGCAACATTGGATGCGGTTATCATGGTGGTGTCCTCAAAATAAAAGCCACAAGGAAAATCCCCGTGGCATGGATTGTTCAGGTTTACAAAAAGCAGGGGTTAAGGTTGCGCCTCTTCCTCTTCCTGAGGGAGGATCTCCTCGTTTTCCCCGTCCGGCTTATTTTCTTTTTCGAGCTTGCGCTGAATTTTTGCCTCTTTCTTCTTTTTCTTAGCCAATTCTTTCTGGCGTTTCGCAAAGGAATAGTTTGTTCTGGCCAAGAGTCCCTCCTTTATTCATCTATCGTGTTCGGGGTGAAAGACATTGCGGTAAAAAAAAGACCCCCGCGGCATGCGGGGGTCTTTGCAATGTCAACTACCCGTTCTTACTTCTGGACAACATTTGAAGCTGCGGGACCTTTGGCCCCGGCTACGACATCGAAGGTCACCCTGGCGCCTTCCTGCAGGGACTTGAAACCCTGGGACTGAATTGCGCTGTGATGAACAAACACATCTTTTCCGCCGTCCTCTTCAATAAAACCAAAACCCTTTGAATCGTTAAACCATTTTACTGTACCTTCAGCCATCTTGTTCTACTCCTCTTTGTTAGGTTCCTTATGGGAACCGTGTTGTTATTCAGCCGAGGCATCATCTGCTGCGTCGACTTTGACTCTGGGTATCCAGACAAGACAGGCTATCATGGCACAGGCTTGCTTATGCGGAAATTGAAAATGAAGTTTTCAAAGCTTTCCCGCACAAAGTCTACTACTGTTTCTCCGGTTTAAGTGATCAGCAGAAACTTCATCGGCAGTGAACGATGTGTGGCAAACAACGAGGTTAAGAAGGACAACCTGAAGGGAAACTTGCTTCTACTTAACTTAATGGATCTTTTAAAGATAGTCCTTTTTTAAAATTATGCAATGAAATAAATAATAGAGGGCAAAATAGTTTTGAAATCGGCTCCATGGTGTAACTTTTTGCACACCATTTCCGTCTTACCAATACTTGAAATTCTTCACAACCACCAAATTGAAGGGAGAGACGGCCATCATGGGAAGAGAAAATGGGCAGGGATGAATTGCGCGCAGTGCTTGAAAATCACGGTAAATGGTTGGAGTCCGATGGAGAACGGGGGGCAAAGGCCGATTTGAGGGGCCGCGATCTGTCCGGGCATAATCTCCAGCAAGCCAATTTTGAAAGGGCGAATCTGGAAGGGGTGAATCTGCACCGGACGAACTGTCGAACCGCCAATTTCAGGGCGGCCAATCTGCATGGCGCCGGCATGGCGGAAGCGGATCTTCAATGGGCCATTTTTCAGGGGCGGATCTCGGAGAAGCCTGCCTCGAAAGGGCCAATCTCCATTTTGCAAATCTTTCCAAGTCCGACCTCACCCGGGCGCGGATGCAAAATGTTTTTCTGCACAATGCCTATTTCCAGGAGGCAACGCTCGATTCGGCGGACCTTCGCGGCGCAAGCTTTCGCTTTACGCAGATGAATGGGAGCTATTTGCGCGGCGCGAACCTTTCGGGGGCTGTCATTGCCGCAACAAAGATGATCCGGGCCGATTTGAGCGAATCGGATCTTTCAAATACCCAGATCACCATGTCGGATTTTGAAAATGCAACGATTCGTGATGCACGGTTGGATCATGCATATGTTCTGAAAACAGCCTTTCGCATGGCCGACATGAGCGGGACGGATTTAAGCCGGACGAAAATCGAGTCTGTCGATTTTGGAGAGACCAGATTTTCTTTGGAGAATCGGAAAGTGAAGGTGGCGTGAGGGATGGATGTTGTGGATATGTAGTGTCGCAAATTTTAAAACCCAGAGAGGATATTGGGATGAAGGAAGGGTATGAAACGTTAAAGTGCCCGATCCCAAACTGGGCCAGGAAATCGCGGTAGCCACTGAAAAAGAGGCCATGCTCTCCCACGGCAGCATGTTTGCATTTGCCATGGCCATGTGCGTACAGTGCGAGAAATGTGCCTTCCCCGAACCGTGCCGGTTTCCCCACCTGGCCAGGCCTTCCATGGATGGCTATGGAGTGGACATCGGAAAAACACTGGAGCCCCTGGGATTCAAGGTGGAATTTGACAAGAATGGAGAATTTCTTCCGGTCTGGTACGTCATGGTGTTGCTGGATTAGACCATGATTTTTGTGAATTGTCCTGAAGATCCCGTATGATAAACAACATGGAATACAAGGAGGTAGGCAAAATGGATGAACATATGGAAATTTTTGTTGCCCTTGGGGCCGCTACGGCGGCGAATTGCGTCCCTTGTTTTGAACACTATTTTTCAAAGGCCGAAAGCCTGGGTATCGGTAAAGAGGAAATCCAAAGAGCCGTGGATATCGCGGTCAAGGTTAGGGGCGGGGCGCACATGGTCATGAAAGGGGCCATTAAGAAAACCATGAAATCGGACTCCGCGTCCGGAAAGACCTGCTGCGGAGAAACATCCACATGCTGTGGCTGATAACGGCCGACCGTTTTCATGGATTTGATATTGTGTCTCAAATAGATAAAGGATAGTATATGGAAGATAAAGGACAATTAGATAAGACCTTTCACTATATCATGGAAACATTTGTCGAAAGAGGCCATGCACCACACTACACGGAAATAGCCGATAGGTTTGGCGTGAAAATGGATCCGGGAAAAAAGCTCCTTAATGATCTGATCGACACGCATGTGATGCCCATGTGGCTATATCCCGGCACAGTGCGAAATTGAGCGGTCGCTACGTTTCCTCCGCCCCGCAATACGCCCCTGCATTCTTTCAGAGGCTAAAGGAGATAACCCGAAATTCAGCATTCTGGCGCCCAACGGCTTAAGCGTGGCGCCCGGCGCATATTGCAGGATAACAAGGCAGGGAATGAAAATGGAACTGCTGGAGATATATGACGACTATTACGACCGGTTGAAGAAATTTATCAGGAGACTGGTCAAGGACGAATGGGTTACGGAGGATCTCGTCCAGGAGACCTTTATTCGTGTGGAGAAGAATCTGGATACGGTGCGTGATCAGGCAAAGCTTTCGTCCTGGGTGTTCCGGATTGCCTACAATCTGTGCCAGGACCATTTCAAATCCCGGAAGAGGGACCACAGTGAATCCGGCAATGTCGAGAGTTTGCCCAATCCCTTCATGGAAATGCCGGTCCAGAAAGAACTGGAACAGTTGCAGATGGGAGCCTGCGTACAGGAGCAGATCGATCTGCTTCCCGAACAACAGAGAATCGTCCTCATCCTCTATGACCTCCTGGGTTTTCACCACGAGGAAATCGCCGATATCCTTGATATCACCAAAGAGAATGCCAAGGTCAGGCTGCACCGGGCAAGGAAGGGCCTCAAATCAATTCTTGAACAAAAGTGCACCTTCGAACTGGATGAGAGAAACGTTTTGGTTTGTGAGCCTGTAAATGGACAAATAGGTTCTTAATGGCCCTGTGAATCCTTAATCTATGGCAAAACCCGCCTTCCCCTTGTTTCACTCTTTAAAACCCCTTTATTTCAAGCCGTTTATCCGATCGTGGGTTCCGTGGGTCTCTGCCTCAATATGCCTTGAAACGTATGTATTCAAATCTCCTGGTAGACGAATTCGTGCCCAACGAGCCGTTCCGCCACGAGGTCTTTTTTGCTGCCGCATCTGATTCCTGTGGGTTCACCGGTCCTTCTATGCTGGTACGGAAAACCGGCTGGATGATAACGGCCTCCTTGTACCAGCATAGAAGGACCTCTCGACGGTCGGTGAAGGTTCGTCCAAGATGCGGCAGCGAAATAGACCTCGTGACTCCATTCATGCCGGATTTTTTCTTCAGATGCCTTGAAACCTTATTGAATTTATTATAGATTAATCGTAAAGTCTTCGTGAGATTCAAAAGAAATTTCCCTGAAATGTTTTCAAAAAAGAGAGAGGAAAATCCTATGAAAAAAGATGCTCTGTACTGGGCCGAACGGGCGGAAAGGGGAATCTACTGGGCTGTCGGCGCGCTGCTCATTGTTCGTGGCGGTTATTTTCCTCGTCTTTATTATCCTGAGCAACTTCCCCCTCTATTTCCAGGGAGAATTTGCAACGGCAACCATCAAGCTCTTCGACCAGGCCCTGCTGACGCTCATGATCGCCCAGATTGTTTACACCACCGTCGCCTTTCTGAAAGTCGGCGTGCTTCAGGTGGAACCGATTCTGGTGGTGGGCATTATCGCCTCCGTGCGGCGCATCCTGGTGTTGACAGCTCTGATGTCGGGCACGGCCGGTAAAGTGGGCGCAGGGCTCTCTTTCCGGGAGGACATGGTGGAAATCGGGTTGTTATCCCTTACCGTGCTCATTTTAGCCATAGCCATCTATCTTGTTCGCAAATCCAAAAGCTTTCTGCCTCCCGGCGACGAGATGCGGCAGGCCGGTTCGACCGAATAAATGGAAGAGTTTTGACGGATTTCGATAAATATGTCCGGATGGCCGAAGAGCTGGAGATGGCCGACGCCAGGATTATCCCTGCTGAAGATATCTGTTTCGATATCCGGGCCATATTGAAATGCCGGTGGGGGTGTGAGGATTTCTTCAGCCAAACGATAAAATGCAATACGAGAAACACGTCCAATCAGGAACGAATGGAAATGGTTCGTGCATACCGGAGGATTTTGTTGGTTCACTCCCATGATGCCGCTGCATTAAGCCACACCGTTCTTGCAATTGAAAGAGCTGCGTTTTTAGATGGGCACTATCTTTCTTTTGCGATCAGGTATTGCAAGTTGTGCAAGAGTTGTGCGGTCGATCAGGGAAAACCGTGTCCGACCCCGGAAAAGGTAAGACCCTGTGATCAGGCTTTTTGGTATCGATGTATACCAAACGGCAAAAAACCAGGGATTGCCCTGCGATGTCCTTCAAGCCCCAAACGACGTTCAAAACCGCTATGGATTTGTTCTTATCGAATGATGAGATGAATCCCACCGGATCGGGCGTTTTACAATTTCCCTTCCTCGATCTGTTAAAAAAACGACAGGCCGTACATCCTCGGAAGCAAAAAGGAAAGTGCAATCCACATGATCAGTGCCAGGGGGATGCCAATCCGGAGGAAATCATTGAACGTATATTCCCCGGCGTTCATGACGAGTAGGTTGGTCTTGTACGCCATAGGGGTAGCATAGCTCATATTGGCCCCGAACAGCACGGCAAGGACAAACGGTTCGGCCGGTTGCCCCATTTGGTCGGCAATGGAAATCGCGACTGGCGTGCCGATCAGCGCAGCCGCGTTGTTGGATACAATGTTTGTGAGAACCGCCATCAGGAGCATCAGGCCGCTGATCACGAAGGCCGGAGGGGCGTCCCCCGCCAAGGCGACGAAAAGTTGTGCGAGATAGTGCGCGCCGCCGGTCTTGAGCAGCGCGACCCCCAGGGCCAGGCTGGCCACCACGATAAGGATAACCTGAATGCTCAGGGCGCTTGTGGCATCACGCCATCCGATGCATCCGGTAAGAATCATCAACAACGCCCCCAATGGTGCGCTGATGGCGATGGGCAGGAATCCCAGGGCCGCCGAAAGGACGATGCCCAGCATGATGAGCAATGCCATGGGAGCCTTCCGGGCGAACGGCAGATCCGTGGTAGCATCCAGTACCAGGAAATCCTTGTCGCCCTTTAAGGTGGCGACCTGCTCGCGAGGTCCCTGAACCAGAAGGATGGTTCCGGCTTTTAGGGGGATATCCCCGATTTCATCATAGACCATTTCCAGGTGCTTTCCCGGTATGTGTATGGCCAGTATGATCATTCCGTACCGGTCCGCAAACCGCATCTCGCTGAGCGTCCTTTCGTGAAGAAGAGAGCCCTCCAAGATCACTACCTCGGCGATCTGTTGATCTTCCGCCTTCAGGGGATGTTCCTTGTCAACGGGAATATCCGCGGAATCTTCCGAATAGAGCGTCCCTCCAAGGACCTTTTCAAACTCCTTCAACCGGTCAGGGGTGTTCCTGATGACCAGGTGATCGTCGGCCTTCAACACCACGCTTGGAAGCGGCAGTATAAAGTTGTTGATTCCCCGTTCCACACTTAAAACTTTCATGGCGCCGTCGGTCTTTTTGATGGCCTCAGCCAGGGTTTTACCCTCCACGGCCGTTCCTTTCAGGATCGCAAGATGGGCCGTGAAAACCCGCGGAGAGGAGTCCGTCAGGGGCTGTTCCCGCTTGGGTAAGATCCTTGGGGCCAGGAGCCAGAGATAAGCAATCCCCATGGTTCCGGCAATGGCTGCCGGCGGCAGGAAATCGAACATCCCGAATTGTCTTAAACCCATATCTGCGGCGACCGAGACTACAAGCAGGTTTGTGGAGGTTCCTATGCTGGTGCAGGTTCCTCCCAGGAGGGTGGCAAATCCCATGGGCATCAGGACCGAGGATGCCGGTGTGCCGGTTCTGAGGGAAACATGGACCAGTATGGGGAGAAACAGTACCACGACCGGAACATTGTTGATGAAGGCGCTGATGAAGGCGCTGATCAAAAGCGTCAAGAGCAGGGAAAGGCTGGGGGTGGCCTTCCAAAGTCGCGACAAGGTTCTCCCCATCGGTTCCAGCGCCCCTGTACGCACAATTCCCTGACCGGCGATCATGAGGGCGCAGACTGCCACCAGCGCCTCGTGTCCGAAACCGTGGAAGAAAACAGTTGCGTGCAGAACCTGACCATCCACCTTAAAGGGGAAAAGTTCGAAACCCACGGCCAGGCCGATGAGAACCATGAAACTGGAGGTCTCAAGTGGTATCTTTTCGCGCGTGAACAGGATCAGTGCGATAGCCGTGAGCAGCAGCACCGCCAGGGCATGGAGGTTAGGGGGAGGGGGAAGAGTCATTATCCATCGCTCACTGTTTCTGAATGCCGGTCCGTTCCGGGGAAGAAGCTGGTTCGCCACGCTGCAAATAGCCAGGTATTTCCCCATGTTCTGCCCCGCAAATAAACCCGGAAGCCTTTTTTCCTGAAATCCGCGAAAATGCCGGATTTCATGGGATTTCTTCGTACACGTCCTCGGAAATGTACACCAGAAGGGGTGGGTTGCCAAGTGATTATAAATGCCGTTTTCCGTAAAATCCTTGAGAGGGGAGCCTCATTCATCCAGAAAAATCCATAGGTTGTCCTTGGCATAAAAGGCATCGTTCGTTCTGGTTTTCAGTGCGAAAAAGTCTGTTCCACCGCCAAGGTCCAGGAATATCCCCATGTTGCCGATGTTTCTGCCGCCCCCGTAGGAAAGGTCGCCGCTAAACCCCAATGACCCCGCCCCGCTTTCATACCGATCGTTGCCTTCACCATCCAGGAACAGCCCCACGCCGTTCTGGGCTCCGGCCCCCAAAGAAAGATCTGCTCCTTCGTAGCAATCATCCCCGCCATAATCGACCAGGCAGGCCACGGAAAGGTCCCAGGCCGCCCCCTGATTGGCAGCGATTTTCCCCGAGTAGACATCATTGCCCGCAAGGTCTAAAAGAGCCCCTGCAGCCTGATGGGCAGCGGCGCCCTGGCAGTACCGGCTGCCCCGGTAGATGTCATTTCCCCCATTGTCCCTGAGCACCCCCAGACCAAAATAGTACCCGGTCCCCTGGGCAAAATTACCGGCTTCATAGATATCATTTCCGGCGGAATCCAAAAGAATGCCCATACCGCCGGCGGCGTGTTTTCTAAAGCCCCATCCAATCCCCTGTGAACAAGCCTGGTAAATCCCTTTTGTGCCGTAGCTTGAGCCGTGTTTCCAGCCCGCACGGTAATGGTCTTCTCCCGCTGCATCTAAAAGCTGTCCAAAGCCCATGGGTCCGCCAACACCCTGAACGTATTTGGCGCCTGAATAAAGATCGTTTCCTTTTCCATCAAACAGACAAGCCGCCCCGAAAAATGCGCACCCCTGTCCTCCCTCCGAGCACATGTATGTGTCATTTCCCGACATATCCATCAAACACCCCATGCCGAAAAAAGAAGCCCCCAATGAAAGTTGGCCCCCGTCATAAACATCATTGCCGGACATATCCAGGACCACCCCCAGACCAAAAAATCCGGAGGCCACGCCGGCAAATCCGGGGTTTATATATCGATCGTTCCCTTCAAAATCAATCACAACGCCGGTAGCGCAAGGAATCCCTGAAACCGCTTTTTCTTGAATTTCATAAATCGGCGCCCCTGCATTGTTCATATACAGATCATCTCCCCCCAGATCGATAATCAGGGAAGCATTGGCGCCATAAACATTCGGCCCCTCATCACCGATCAACACCAGGCCCACCGGTGTTTCACGAATTAAAAGAAATCGTCCTTCCAACCCCGGATATTTTTTGTGGTCCAAAGGGACAGTCTGCGCGCTGGAGCATGCCAGGCGGATCGTGTGCAGAAAATCATCGGAAAACAGGTTTAAAAGGATGAAACCTCCATGCAGAAGATCCCCCATATGGACCTTTTTTGCCGAAGCCGTTAGGAGGTTTGCATCTCTGTCAGAGAAGTTGTCATCATTAAAAAAATGATCCAATGCCCCGGGAAACAAATTTAATAAGCGGGCCATTTTGTTCGATGAAATGTCTGAAAATGCCTCTTTACCATGGAATCGGCCGAGGCGATTGTAGCGACCATTCGATCCACGACCGTCTCGATGGACGGTGTGCCCTCGCCCTCAAAAGCTGAAAAATCCACGGGATTTTGAGATCGGGTGTAAGAGAAAAGACCTTTGCCGCCTTTAAGACCAATCCCTGCATAATTTCCCGGGGCTGGACTTTAGACACATCAGAAACGGATTGTGGACGTCAAACCGTTGGCTTCTTCCGTCAGGCTCCGTGCCAGCCAGGGAAGGGAAAGAGGGTTTGAAAGAGCAGATTAGTGGGGGATAAAACAAATGGAATGTTTTTCGGAATTCCATGGGCCGAAAGAACCGCCCTGAGTCTACGATAAGCTATTGTCAGCGGGGAAATGCGCTCCGGCAGGGCTTGAAAGGCCTGCTCGCGGCAACGAAGTCTCTTCAGGATTTGCCGCCGTCGCATCAGGCAAAACAGCCGAGGAAAACAATGACCATATGCCAAGCGTAAGCCCCAGAAAAAATAGGCAACTCTTCTGATGAATGATTTTCATATGAGGATATTCGTATTGTGGCGGCACTTGTGATAATGGTATTCGGTCAATAACTTTTGCACGAGCGTGCCGATGGATGCGTTCGTTTCAAAGTCGCACGCGAAAATAAAATAGAATAATCGGCCAGGCCTGACGGAATGTCCTTGTTTCCGACAAGGTGGTCTCCAATCGTTTGACAAAATCATCCTTGTCTTCATCTTATCTTTAGGCTTCTTCCAAGGCCTGGCGACATCATCCATTATTCTCGGATTTGTTTTACAGAGGATCGGCATATGAGTTTTGCATACTTCAAATATAGCCTCGGCATTAACATCAAAGTAGTGATGACTGATGATATCCCTGAGTCCCTTGGCCCTTTTCCACAATCTCGGCGTCAAACTGCGGGTTTCCTTATGCGGCCTATTTG
>CAVVFZ010000012.1:0-49324 GCA_963747555.1 uncultured delta proteobacterium | reverse complement strand
CAAAATCCATCATCACGTCGATGATGCCGTCCGGAGTGATTTCCACTATCCTGTTGGCCACGGTGGAGACAAACTGATGGTCATGGGAGGCGAAGAGCACCACCTCCGGAAAAGCGATCAGGCCGTTATTCAGGGAGGTGATCGATTCCAGGTCGAGATGGTTGGTGGGTTCATCCAGAATGAGGGCGTTGGCGCCGGAGAGCATCATCTTGGAAAGCATGCAGCGCACCCGTTCGCCGCCGGAGAGGACCGAGGTCTTTTTCATCGCCTCCTCGCCGGAAAAAAGCATCTTGCCCAGAAAGCCCCGGACAAAGCTCTCGTTCTCCTTGGGCGGCGCATACTGGCGCAGCCAGCCGATCAGATCAAGATCCTCATTATCGAAATAGGCATTGTTCTCTTTGGGGAAATAGGCGTTGTTGATGGTTACGCCCCAGCGGAAGCTGCCCTTGTCCGGCTGCAAGCTCCCCGGCCAGAATCCGGAACAGGGTGGTTTTTGCAAGGCCGTTGGTCCCGACAAAGGCGATCTTGTCGCCCTTGTTGACCGTGAGGGTCAGATCCTTAAACATGGGAACCCCGTCGATCGCTTTGGAAAGACCGTTGATCTCCAGAATGACGTCGCCGCAGGGCCGTTCCGGCTTGAAGACGATGTAGGGATATTTGCGGGAGGAAACCGGCATGTCTTCGAGGGTGAGCTTCTCCAGCAGTTTTTTGCGGGAGGTGGCCTGCTTGGCCTTGGAGGCGTTGGAGCTGAAGCGCTGGATGAATTCCTTGAGTTCCTCCGCCTTGGCCCGGGCCTTCTTGCTCTCGGTCTCCTTCTGGCGGAAATGGAGCTGGCTGGCCTGATACCAGAAATCATAGTTGCCGACATAGACCTGGATTTTGCCGTAATCGATATCCGCCATATGGGTGCAGACCTGGTTCAGGAAATGACGGTCATGGGAGACGATGATCACCGTGTTCTGGAAGCGGGAGAGAAACTCCTCCAGCCAGTTGATGGTCTTCAGGTCCAGCTGGTTGGTGGGCTCGTCCAGCAGCAGGATATCCGGGTTGCCGAACAGGGCCTGGGCCAGCAGCACCCGCACCTTGTCGCCGCCGTCAAGCTCCTTCATCTTTTTCTGGCGCATCTCCTCCGGGATGCCGAGTCCGTTCAACAGCACGGCGGCCTCCGCCTCCGCCTCATAGCCGTTCATTTCGCCGAACTTGACCTCCAGTTCTCCGGAACGGATGCCGTCTTCCTCGGTGAAATCGGCCTTGGCATAGATGGCCTCGCGCTCGGCCATTACCTTGTAGAGCTTTTTATGGCCCATGATCACGGTATTGAAAACGGTATGTTCGTCAAAGGCGAACTGGTCCTGGTTAAGCATGGCGATGCGTTCTCCCGGTCCTTTGCTGATCTCGCCCCGGTCAGGCTCAAGCTGACCGGCCAGGATCTTCAGAAAGGTGGATTTGCCGGCGCCGTTCGCCCCGATCAGGCCGTAGCAGTTGCCGGGGGTGAACTTGATATTGACGTCCTGGAAGATAACCCTCTTGCCATAGGAGAGAGCAACATTGGATGCGGTTATCATGGTGGTGTCCTCAAAATAAAAGCCACAAGGAAAATCCCCGTGGCATGGATTGTTCGGTTTACAAAAAGCAGGGGTTAAGGCTGCGCCTCTTCCTCTTCCTGAGGGAGGATCTCCTCGTTTTCCCCGTCCGGCTTATTTTCTTTTTCCAGCTTGCGCTGTATTTTTGCCTCTTTCTTCTTTTTCTTAGCCAATTCTTTCTGGCGTTTTGCAAAGGAATAGTTTGTTCTGGCCAAGAGTCCCTCCTTTATTCATCTATCGTGTTCGGGGTGAAAGACATTGCGGTAAAAAAAAGACCCCCGCGGCATGCGGGGGTCTTTGCAATGTCAACTACCCGTTCTTACTTCTGGACAACATTTGAAGCTGCGGGACCTTTGGCCCCGGCCACGACATCGAAGGTCACCCTGGCGCCTTCCTGCAGGGACTTGAAACCCTGGGACTGAATTGCGCTGTGATGAACAAACACATCTTTTCCGCCGTCCTCTTCAATAAAACCAAAACCCTTTGAATCGTTAAACCATTTTACTGTACCTTCAGCCATCTTGTTCTACTCCTCTTTGTTAGGTCCCTTAGGGGAACCATGTTGTTATTCAGCCGAGGCATCATCTGCTGCGTCGACTTTGACTCTGGGTATCCAGACAAGACAGGCTATCATGGCACAGGCTTGCTTATGCGGAAACTGAAAATGAAGTTTTGAAGCTTTCCTACATAAAGTCTACTACTGTTTCTCCGGTTTAAGTGATCAGCAGAAACTTCATCGGCAGTGAACGATGTGTGGCAAACAACGAGGTTAAGAAGGACAACCTGAAGGGAAACTTGCTTCTACTTAACTTAATGGATCTTTTTAAAGATAGTCCTTTTTTGAAATTATGCAATGAAATAAATAATAGAAGGCAAAATAGTTTTGAAATCGACTCCATGATGTAACTTTTTGCCCACCACTTCCGTCTTACCAACACTCGAAATTCTTTACAACTACCAAATTGAGGGAGAGACGACCATTATGCAAAAAGACAAGATCGGCAGGGACGAATTGGGCCTGGTGCTTGAAAATCACGGGAAATGGTTGAAGTCCAACGGAGAACAGGGGGCAAGGGCCGATTTGAGGGGCCGCGATCTTTCAGGGCATAATCTCCAGCAAGTCAATTTTGAAAGGGCGATTCTGGAAGGGGCGAATCTGTACCGGACGAATTGTCGAACCGCCAATTTCAGGGCGGCCAATCTTTATGGGGCCGGCATGGCGGAAGCCGATCTTCAATGGAGCATTCTTTTGGGGGCGGATCTCAGAGAAGCCTGCCTCGAAAGGGCCAACCTCCACTTTGCAAATCTTTCCAAGTCCGACCTCACCCGGGCGCGGATGCAAAATGTGTTTCTTCATAATGCCTATTTCCATGGGGCAACGCTCGATTCCGCGGACCTTCGCGGCGCATGCTTTCGATTTACCCAGATGAATGGAAGCAGTTTGCGCGGCGCGAACCTGTCGGGCGCAGTCATTGCCGCGACAAAGATGATCCGGGCCGATTTGAGCGGATCGGATCTTTCAAATACCCAGATCACCATGTCGGATTTTGAAAATGCAACGATTCGTGATGCACGGTTGGATCATGCATATGTTCTGAAGACAGCCTTTCGCATGGCCGACATGAGCGGGACGGATTTAAGCCGGACGAAAATCGAGTCTGTCGATTTAGGAGAGACCAGGTTTTCTTTGGAGAATCGGAAAGTTAAGGTGGCGTGAGGGATGGATGTTGTGGATATGTAGTGTCGCAAATTTTAAAACCCAGGGAGGATATTGGGATGAAGGAAGGGTATGAAACGTTAAAGTGCCCGATCCCAAACTGGGCCAGGAAATCGCGGTAGGCATTGAAAAAGAGGCCATGCTCTCCCACGGCAGCATGTTTGCATTTGCCATGGCCATGTGCGTACAGTGCGAGAAATGTGCCTTCCCCGAACCGTGCCGGTTTCCCCACCTGGCCAGGCCTTCCATGGATGGCTATGGAGTGGACATCGGAAAAACACTGGAACCCCTGGGATTCAAGGTGGAATTTGACAAGAATGGAGAATTTCTTCCGGTCTGGTACGTCATGGTGTTGCTGGATTAAACCATGATTTTTGTGAATTGCCCTGAAGATCCCGTATGATAAACAGAATGGAAACAAGGAGGTAAACGGAATGGATGAACATGCGGAAGTTTTTGTTGCCCTTGGGGCCGCTACGGCGGCGAATTGCGTCCCTTGCTTTGAACACTATTTTTCAAAGGCCGAAAGCCTGGGTATCGGTAAAGAGGAAATCCAAAGAGCCGTGGATATCGCGGTCAAGGTTCGGGGCGGGGCGCACATGGTCATGAAAGGGGCCATTAAGAAAACCATGAAATCGGACTCCGCGTCCGGAAAGACCTGCTGCGGAGAAACCTCCACATGCTGTGGCTGATAACGGCCGGACCGTTTTAATGGATTTGATATTGTATCTCAAATAGATAAAGGATAGTATATGGAAGATAAAGGACAATTAGATAAGACCTTTCACTATATCATGGAAACATTTGTCGAAAGAGGCCATGCACCACACTACACGGAAATAGCTGATAGGTTTGGCATGAAAATGGATACGGGAAAAAAGCTCCTTAATGATCTGATCGACACACATATGATGCCCATGTGGCTATATCCCGGCACAGTGCGAAATTGAGCGGTCGCTACGTTTCCTCCGCCCCGCAATACGCCCCTGCATTCTTTCAGAGGCTAAAGGAGATAACCCGAAATTCAGCATTCTGGCGCCCAACGGCTTAAGCGAGGCGCCCGGCGCATATTGCAGGATAACAAGACAGGGAATGAAAATGGAACTGCTGGAGATATATGACGACTATTACGACCGGTTGAAGAAATTTATCAGGAGACTGGTCAAGGACGAATGGGTTACGGAGGATCTCGTCCAGGAGACCTTTATTCGTGTGGAGAAGAATCTGGATACGGTGCGTGATCCGGCAAAGCTTTCGTCCTGGGTGTTCCGGATTGCCTACAATCTGTGCCAGGACCATTTCAAATCCCGGAAGAGGGACCACAGTGAATCCGGCAACGTCGAGAGTTTGCCCAATCCCTTCATGGAAATGCCGGTCCAGAAAGAACTGGAACAGTTGCAGATGGGAGCCTGCGTACAGGAGCAGATCGATCTGCTTCCCGAACAACAGAGAATCGTCCTCATCCTCTATGACCTCCTGGGTTTTCACCACGAGGAAATCGCTGATATCCTTGATATCACCAAAGAGAATGCCAAGGTCAGGCTGCACCGGGCAAGGAAGGGCCTCAAATCAATTCTTGAACAAAAGTGCACCTTCGAACTGGATGAGAGAAACGTTTTGGTTTGTGAGCCCGTAAAAGGGCAGATAGGTTCTTAATGACCTTGTGAATCCACCAATCCATGTCAAACCCCGCCCTCCTCTTGTTTTACCCTTTAAACCCCCTTTATTTCACGTCGTTCATCAGATCGTGGGCTCCGTGGGTATCGGCCTCAATATGCCTTGAAACGTATGCTATTCAAATCTCCTGGTAGACGAGTTCGTGACCAACGAGCCGTTCCGCCACGAGGTCTTTTTTGCTGCCGCATCTGATTCCTGTGGGTTCACCGGCCCTTCTATGCCGGTACGGAAAACCGGCTGGATGATAACGGCCTCCTTGTACCAGCATAGAAGGACCTCTCGACGGTCGGTGAAGGTTCGTCCAAGATGCGGCAGCGAAAAAGACCTCGTGACTCCATTCATGCCGGATTTTTGGGTCAGATGCCTTGAAACCTTATTGAGTTTATTATAGATTAGTCGTAAGGTCTTCGTGAGATTCAAAAGACATTTCCCTGAAATGCTTTTCAAAAATGAGAGAGGAAAATCCTATGAAGAAAGATGCTCTATACTGGGCCGAACGGGCGGAAAGGGGAATCTACTGGGCTGTCGGCGTGCTGCTCATTTTCGTGGCGGTTATTTTCCTCGTCTTTATTATCCTGAGCAACTTCCCCCGCTATTTCCAGGGAGAAATTGCGAGCGCAACCATCAAGCTCTTCGACCAGGCCCTGCTGACGCTCATGATCGCCCAGATTGTTTACACCACCGTCGCCTTCCTGAAAGTCGGCGTGCTTCAGGTGGAACCGATTCTGGTGGTGGGCATTATCGCCTCCGTGCGGCGCATCCTGGTGTTGACAGCTCTGATGTCGGGCACGGCCGGTAAAGTGGGCGCAGGGCTCTCTTTCCGGGAGGACATGGTGGAAATCGGGTTGTTATCCCTTACCGTGCTCATTTTAGCCATAGCCATCTATCTTGTTCGCAAATCCAAAAGCTTTCTGCTTCCCGGCGACGAGATGCGGCAGGCCGGTTCGACCGAACAAAGGGAAGAGTTTTGACGGATTTCGATAAATATGTCCGGATGGCCGAAGAGCTGGAGATGGCCGACGCCAGGATTATCCCTGCTGAAGATATCTGTTTCGATATCCGGGCCATATTGAAATGCCGGTGGGGGTGTGAGGATTTCTTCAGCCAAACGATAAAATGCAATACGAGAAACACGTCCAATCAGGAACGAATGGAAATGGTTCGTGCATACCGGAGGATTTTGTTGGTTCACTCCCATGATGCCGCTGCATTGAGCCACGCCGTTCTTGCAATTGAAAGAGCTGCGTTTTTAGATGGGCACTATCTTTCTTTTGCGATCAGGTATTGCAAGTTGTGCAAGAGTTGTGCGGTCGATCAGGGAAAACCGTGTCCGACCCCGGAAAAGGTAAGACCCTGTGATCAGGCTTTTGGTATTGATGTATACCAAACGGCAAAAAACCAGGGATTGCCCTGCGATGTCCTTCAAGCCCCAAACGACGTTCAAAACCGCTATGGATTTGTTCTTATCGAATGATGAGATGAACCCCGCCGGATCGGGCGTTTTACAATTTCCCTTCCACGATCTATTAAAAAAACGACAGGCCGTACATCCTCGGAAGCAAAAAGGAAAGTGCAATCCACATGATCAGTGCCAGGGGGATGCCAATCCGGAGGAAATCATTGAACGTATATTCCCCGGCGTTCATGACGAGTAGGTTGGTCTTGTACGCCATAGGGGTAGCATAGCTCATATTGGCCCCGAACAGCACGGCAAGGACAAACGGTTCGGCCGGTTGCCCCATTTGGTTGGCGATGGAAATCGCGACTGGCGTGCCGATCAGCGCAGCCGCGTTGTTGGATACAATGTTCGTGAGAACCGCCATCAAGAGCATCAGGCCGCTGATCACGAAGGCCGGAGGGGCGCCCCCCGCCAAGGCGACGAAAAGTTGTGCGAGATAGTGCGCGCCGCCGGTCTTGAGCAGCGCGACCCCCAGGGCCAGGCTGGCCACCACGATAAGGATAACCTGAATGCTCAGGGCGCTTGTGGCATCACGCCATCCGATGCATCCGGTAAGAATCATCAACAACGCCCCCAATGGTGCGCTGATGGCGATGGGCAGGAATCCCAGGGCCGCCGAAAGGACGATGCCCAGCATGATGAGCAATGCCATGGGAGCCTTCCGGGCGAACGGCAGATCCGTGGTAGCATCCAGTACCAGGAAATCCTTGTCGCCCTTTAAGGTGGCGACCTGCTCGCGAGGTCCCTGAACCAGGAGGATGGTTCCGGCTTTTAGGGGGATATCCCCGATTTCATCATAGACCATTTCCAGGTGCTTTCCCGGTATGTGTATGGCCAGTATGATCATTCCGTACCGGTCCGCAAACCGCATCTCGCTGAGCGTCCTTTCGTGAAGAAGAGAGCCCTCCAGGATCACTACCTCGGCGATCTGTTGATCTTCCGCCTTCAGGGGATGTTCCTTGTCAACGGGAATATCCGCGGAATCTTCCGAATAGAGCGTCCCTCCAAGGACCTTTTCAAACTCCTTCAACCGGTCAGGGGTGTTCCTGATGACCAGGTGATCGTCGGCCTTCAACACCACGCTTGGAAGCGGCAGTATAAAGTTGTTGATTCCCCGTTCCACACTTAAAACTTTCATGGCGCCGTCGGTCTTTTTGATGGCTTCAGCCAGGGTTTTACCCTCCACGGCCGTTCCTTTCAGGATCGCAAGATGGGCCGTGAAAACCCGCGGAGAGGAGTCCGACAGGGGCTGTTCCCGCTTGGGTAAGATCCTTGGGGCCAGGAGCCAGAGATAAGCAATCCCCATGGTTCCGGCAATGGCTGCCGGCGGCAGGAAATCGAACATCCCGAATTGTCTTAAACCCATATCTGCGGCGACCGAGACTACAAGCAGGTTTGTGGAGGTTCCTATGCTGGTGCAGGTTCCTCCCAGGAGGGTGGCAAATCCCATGGGCATCAGGACCGAGGATGCCGGTGTGCCGGTTCTGAGGGAAACATGGACCAGTATGGGGAGAAACAGTACCACGACCGGAACATTGTTGATGAAGGCGCTGATGAAGGCGCTGATCAAAAGCGTCAAGAGCAGGGAAACGCTGGGGGTGGCCTTCCAAAGTCGCGACAAGGTTCTCCCCATCGGTTCCAGCGCCCCTGTACGCACAATTCCCTGACCGGCGATCATGAGGGCGCAGACTGCCACCAGCGCCTCGTGTCCGAAACCGTGGAAGAAAACAGTTGCGTGCAGAACCTGACCATCCACCTTAAAGGGGAAAAGTTCGAAACCCACGGCCAGGCCGATGAGAACCATGAAACTGGAGGTCTCAAGTGGTATCTTTTCGCGCGTGAACAGGATCAGTGCGATAGCCGTGAGCAGCAGCACCGCCAGGGCATGGAGGTTAGGGGGAGGGGGAAGAGTCATTATGCATCGCCCACTGTTTCTGAATGCCGGTCCGTTCCGGGGAAGAAGCTGGTTCGCCACGCTGCAAATAGCCAGGTGTTTCCCCATGTTCTGCCCCGAAAATAAACCCGGAAGCCTTTTTTCCTGAAATCCGCGAAAATGCCGGATTTCATGAGATTTCTTCGTACACGTCCTCGGAAATGTACACCAGAAGGGGTGGGTTGCCAAGTGATTATAAATGCTGTTTTCAGCAAAATCTTTGAGAGGGGAGCCTCATTCATCCAGAAAAATCCATAGGTTGTCCTTGGCATAAAAGGCATCGTTCGTTCTGGTTTTCAGTGCGAAAAAGTCTGTTCCACCGCCAAGATCCAGGAATATCCCCATGTTGCCGATGTTTCTGCCGCCCCCGTAGGAAAGGTCGCCGCTAAACCCCAATGACCCCGCCCCGCTTTCATATCGATCGTTGCCTTCACCATCCAGGAACAGCCCCACGCCGTTCTGGGCTCCGGCCCCCAAAGAAAGATCTGCTCCTTCGTAGCAATCATCCCCGGCATAATCGACCAGGCAGGCCACGGAAAGGTCCCAGGCCGCCCCCTGATTGGCAGCGATTTTCCCCGAGTAGACATCATTGCCCGCAAGGTCTATAAGAGCCCCTGCAGCCTGATGGGCAGCGGCGCCCTGGCAGTACCGGCTGCCCCGGTAGATGTCATTTCCCCCATTGTCCCTGAGCACACCCAGACCAAAATAGTACCCGGTCCCCTGGGCAAAATTACCGGCTTCATAGATATCATTTCCGGCGGAATCCAAAAGAATGCCCATACCGCCGGCGGCGTGTTTTCTAAAGCCCCATCCAATCCCCTGTGAACAAGCCTGGTAAATCCCTTTTGTGCCGTAGCTTGAGCCGTGTTTCCAGCCCGCACGGTAATGATCTTCCCCCGCTGCATCTAAAAGCTGTCCAAAGCCCATGGGTCCGCCAACACCCTGAACGTATTTGGCGCCTGAATAAAGATCGTTTCCTTTCCCATCAAACAGGCAAGCCGCCCCGAAAAATGCGCACCCCTGTCCTCCCTCCGAGCACATGTATGTGTCATTTCCCGACATATCCATCAAACACCCCATGCCGAAAAAAGAAGCCCCCAATGAAAGTTGGCCCCCGTCATAAACATCATTGCCGGACATATCCAGGACCACCCCCAGACCAAAGAATCCGGAGGCCACGCCGGCAAATCCGGGGTTTATATATCGATCGTTCCCTTCAAAATCAATCACAACGCCGGTAGCGCAAGGAATCCCTGAAACCGCTTTTTCTTGAATTTTATAAATCGGCGCCCCTGCATTGTTCATATACAGATCATCTCCCCCCAGATCGATAATCAGGGAAGCATTGGCGCCGTAAACATTCGGCCCCTCATCACCGATCAACACCAGGCCGACCGGTGTTTCACGAATTAAAAGAAATCGCCCTTCCAACCCCGGATATTTTTTGTGGTCCAAAGCGACGGTCTGTGCGCTGGAGCATGCCAGGCGGATCGTGTGCAGAAAATCATCGGAAAACAGGTTTAAAAGGATGGAACCTCCATGCAAAAGATCTTCCATATGGACCTTTTTTGCCGAAGCCGTTAGGAGGTTTGCATCTCTGTCAGAGAAGTTGTCATCATTAAAGAAATGATTCAATGCCCCGGGAAACAAATTTAATAAGCGGGCCATTTTGTTCGATGAAATGTCTGAAAATGCCTCTTTCACCATGGAATCGGCCGAGGCGATTGTAGCGACCATTCGATCCACGAGCGTCTCGATGGGCGGTGTGCCCTCGCCCTCAAAAGGCGAAAATTCCATCGGGCTTTTCAGATCGGCTGTAACAGAAAAGGCCTTTGCCGCCTTTAAAAGCAATCCCTGCATAATTTCCCGGGGTTGGACTTTAAACAGATCAGAAACGGGTTGTGGAGTCAAACTGTTGGTTTGTTCCGTAAGACTCCGAGCCAACCACGGAAGGCAAAGGGGATCTGAAAGCGCACAAGTAGTGTCGGATAAAACAAATGGAATGTTTTTCGGAATGCCATGGGCTGAAAGGACTGCCTTGAGTCGGCGATAAGCGATTGTCAGCGGGGAAATGCGCTCCGGCAAGGTTTGAAAGGCTTGCTTACGGCAATTCATCTCCGCAGGATTTTCAGCGCTCGCATCAGGCAACACAGCCGAGGAAAACAGCGGCCACATGCCAAGCGTAAGACCCAGAAAAAAGAAGCAGCTTTTCTGATGAATGACTTTTCATGTCAGGAAATTCGTCTGGTGGCGGCGCTTGTAGATAACGGGGTATCCAAGCAATAACTTTTGCACGACCGTGCCGATGGATGCCTTTTCGTTTCAAAGTAGCACGCGAAAATAAATTGGAATAATCGGCCAGGCCTGACGGGATGTCCTTGTTTCCGACAAGATGGTGTCCAATCGTTTGACAAAATCATCCTTGTCTTCATCTTATCCTTTAGGCTTCTTCAGAAGGCCTGCCGACATCATCCATGATTCTCGCATTTGTTTTACCAAGGACCGGGATATGCGTTTTGCATACTTCGAATATGACCTCGCCGTTAACATCAAAGTAATGATGACTGATGATATCCCTGAGTCCCTTGGCCCTTCTCCACAACCTCGGCGTCAAACTGCAGGTTTCCTTATGCGGCCTATTTGATCCCCGCTGAAACCTATGAAGCGCTAATAGAAGGAATCGAAGACCACGATCTATTACTGATTTTAGAGCAAAGACAAGCTGAAAGGTCAAATGCTTTAACGGTATCGATTGATGGGCTATAGCCTGAGATTTCTTCCTTTACGTACAGACTTGACCCCACGTTATTCATGTTATGGAATTCCGCACCGCTAACGATGACCGCCGCCCCGGCCGCCGCCAAAGCCTCTGAAGCCGCCCCCGAATGTTCCGCCGCCCCAACTCCTTCCGCCATCAAAAGAGCGTTCTTGGCCGCCTCCAAAACTTTTTTCATTACCCCCGAGCGGGCGTTGCTCTACAGGCTGAGAGCGTCTTTCAAGATTCTGAGATGGCCGTCCGTCACCGCTGCTGCTGCCGCTGCGATCGAACCCGCCTCCCCAGCTGTTTGATCCCCAGGAGGACGACGCCGACCGTTGGTCTCCAGCCTGACGCGCCCGCCTCTGAGAGTCGAGCGACTCCGTTGAAACCTGGCTTCGGCCCTGACGTGAGGACTGCGCTGGTTTCTGTACATTATTCCAACTGCCGTTATCGTATTTCTGCCAGCCGCTGCCTGTGTTTCTATAGACGTTGCCGTCATGGCCGGCATATACGTTGTTATTCACTTTCGCGGCTGAAACGGTTTGACCGCCAGGTCCTTTTGCCCTTCCCCACGTGGCCGTCCCTTGGTTGCCTGAGTAAACATTGCCGCGGGTTGCCGTTCCGCCCCTTGCGGTCACACCGGTGTTCGGATTATATGTGGCGCCTCGCTTTCCATAGGCGTAGTTGCCGGTGTAGACATTCTGAACCGCCGCTTTCTGGCCTGCTGAAATCCTGCCGGTGGTGGAGTTATAGGAGCTGGCGACCTTGCTGCTCCATGCATTTCCCGTCCATGCGTTGTATCCCGCCGACGAACGGGAGACCGCTGTTGTCGGTCCCCAGTGTTGATACACATTGCCGGTGGTTGCCGCCCAGCCTCTGGGCCCCCACACCGCGGCGCCTCCATAGGGACCACGTGCGTAACCGCCGTAAGGGGCGTAAGGCATGGGACCCCAGTAAGGAGCGGGCGCATAGCAATAATGGCCATAGGTTGCCGCACCGAAGGCCCAGCCTATTCCAAAGCCGATAACCCAGCCGGTCCATGGCGTCCATGTCGGATTCGCGCAATACCCATAGGTGACGGGAGGGCTGTACCAAACCGTCGTCCCGATGTATGGAACATAGGTATACCCGGTGCCGTACACCACCACACCGTCACTGGTCACAATGGCGCCCATATAGCCGGGCGTGTAGCCGACCACGACATAATCCGGCGTTACGCTGTAGATCTTTACATAGGTGACGTAGTAGACAGGTGAACTCGGAGGTATGGAGTAGATAACCGCCGGAATCGAAGTCGCCACAACCCAATGCCCGTTGAGCGAGGAACAGGTGAACCAGACGCCGCTCCGCACCGCATACCATCGGGTCGGCGACACCATGATAATCGGTATGGGCGAATTAAAAACATAGCTCAGCGTGGTGTTCGGGATCGGCCTCAACTCCGCGCTCCCATCGATATATGGCGTAAACTCGGCTTTTGCCCGGTAGACCTTTGCAGTGTGCGCAATTTCATTGGCAATAACGGCCTCCTGCGCCTGGGGCGTTCCCGGCACCGAAGCCTTCACGTTCTCCTTGGGACTGTTGTCAGGGATGGAGGAGAAGTCCGGAGGAAGATCGCTTCCTTTCACATACTGCCATGGACCCCCGAAACCGGGCGCCTTAAACCACCGGCCTGTAGCGAGCACATACATGGATTGGTCGTTCAGGTCCTTGAAAATGTTGCCGGTGGTGTTCCGCACGTAAAGGAGCATGGTGCCGGTGATCTGCGCCCAGTCCGGCGGGCCCTGCGTCACAATAAGCTCCGTGGGCGAGGTCTCGACCATAACCCGTGGCGCGCCGTCTTTGAGGGAAGGCTCTTTTTTCGTCTGCTCATCGGGAGGCCCCACCATCAAATCCACAACATTTTCCTCGGCAAGCTCCCGGGCAACTTTTCCGGCGCCTGCCGGCAACTCCGTCGCCACTTTCCAGGGCCCGGAAAGAGACGGGGCTTCGAGAAAGCCGTCAAAGAGGTGCAGGTACACGCTGCCCGACCTATCGCCCAGAATGAGCGCCCTCGTGTTCAAAACCCGTACAAGCTCGGAGCCTTCCACGGTGCGCCAGACAGGTTCTCCATCAACCTGGATCAGCACCGCGGGGGGCTGCGTGAAAATGAATTGCGGCGGTTCATTGTCCACAGGGACGCCGCGTCCTTTTTCCTCCGCCTTTCCCACGGCGAGCGCGGCCTCCATCCTGTCAAGGGAAAGAGCGAAATCTTTACCGGAGAGCATCGTCTGCAACACATTCTTAATGTGGGCTTCTTTGTCCGGGGCCGAAGGAAAATTGACATTAACGATCTTGACGTTATAGAATTCCACGCTTCGGGACAGGCGGTCCACCTGAGTAACCGCGGTCGCCTTGACCACACCGAAGATTGGTTGCTTATCCCTCGCGGGAAGAAGCGAGACCGCGGCGCTCGCCTCAAAATGGTAACCATCCCAACTTTCAAGTTGCGGCTCGTATATGGTATACTTGTCGCCCTCAACTACTTCCGTCTTGGGCCACCTGTCCGGAGTTACTTCCGCTGCCGGAGGCTGCTCTTCAGCAGCCCGCGCAACGGCGGGCAGCGATAATGACAACATTAAAAATATCAGAATGCTCCATGGTATAACTGCTTTTCTATGACTCATAGGGATCACCGTTCCTTTCGAATCTTCTTCCCCGGCGCTTCACGCCGCCTTGCGGGTTGTTTTTTATGAGCAGATAAAACTTTCTTATCCTTATAATCGATTATAAGAAGCGTAAGGTTACACATCAACGAAAAAAAACGAGGGCGGATCATCGCATAAATCGAGAATCGCAAATTGGCTATCGGTCTCCTCCCGCCTTTCCGTTTCGAAGGCGACGCTATTGATGAGATTCGAAAATTGCTTTCTGGCATCCGCACTGGTAATTTAATTGACATTCCCTCAAAATGGAAGGAAGAGAATAACCAAGCGGGCAGCGTGTGATAATGAGAGGTGGCGAGATGAATCGGAAGGCTTTTACGCAGTTGGAGCAATTTCCCAAAATTCTGATGGTTAAATTAAACCCAATGGTATCCTATTCAAATTCCCTGGTACTATGTTTGGATTCGGCAAAGCCATTCCGCCACAGGGCCTTTTTTGCTGCCGCATCTGATTCCTGTGGAGCACTGGTCCTTTTAGGCTGGTACGGAGAGGTCCTTGAAAACTCGGCATTAAGTTTTGTACCAGCCTGAAAGGACCTCTCAACGGTCAGTGAAGGTCGATCCAAGATGCGGCAGCAAAAAAGACCCTCTGACTCCATTACTTCCAGGTTTTTTGAATAAGATACACCCAATGGGTAAAGTACATAGGAGCGAATTATGGCGGTAGGTTGGTCCCGAGATGGGGATGTACAGGGGCAAATAGACGCCACCGTAAAATCCGCGGTTCAATTAGCCCGGAGCCGGTTATCGAAGGGCGAAAGCTTAACGCACTGCGAGGAATGTGGAATGGCTATTCCGGATGCTCGCCGCAAGGCCATCCCAGGAGTTCGTCTTTGTGTCAGTTGTCAATCAGAGCTCGAAAAGGGACAAAAGGCCTTCGCCCTTTTCAATCGAGCCGGCAGCAAGGATAGTCAGTTGAAGTGACTGGTTACTATGAAGATTATTGAAAGAAAGTGCTATTGAATTGGATCTATTGAGATTTCTTGAACAAGATGTTCGAGTGCTGATCACCGGCATCACCTCTATTCATGGATGGCCGATTTACCGTAAGTTGATGGAGATTCTTCCGGCTGAAAAAATATTGGGCGTTGCTCCGCCCAAAACCATGGAGCCATGTGCGGCAAATGTCCATAAGGTATGTATCACGGAAAGGGGCTGGCTTGAAATGCAGATGGCCTCATTCGGGCCGAGTCATGTGATTCATTGCGGGGGTGTCTGTGATCTGGATGTTTGCGAGGATCGACCGGATTGGGCGCGTTTAATGAATGTGGGCGGCGCCAAAACCATCCGCGAAATTTTTTCCAACACCTGTCACATTACCTACGTCAGCTCCGATCTGGTGTTTTCAGGCACCATGCCTCCTCCCGGTGGATATGCCGAGGACCATATGCCGGAGCCTGTGAGCGTCGTGGGAAAGACCTATCTTGCGGCGGAAGCTGAAATATCCCGAAGCAAAAACAGCTGCATTGTGCGTGTGGGGCTTCCGCTGGGGGACTCCTTCAACGGGGGGAAAGGGGCCGTGGACTGGATCGAAAGCAGGTTCAAACGCTGCCTTCCCGTCACCATGTTTTATGATGAGATCAGGAGTTGTATCTCCTGTGAGGACCTGGCGGATAAGGTTCTGTTTTTGGCTTTCACCAGCGCAGAAGGAATTTTTCACTGTGGCGGAAATACTCCCATGAGCCTTTTTGATATCGGGCAAATGGTGCTTCGTTCCGGGAACTATTCTAAGGATCTTCTCTCGGGCGCTTCCAGATTGAATGATTTTGGGGGTCCTCCACGGGCGGGAAATATCTGTCTGAACTCACTTAGACTGGAAAGGTATATTCAACGTTATTCTTCTAATCCGGCCGACTGTTTGGAGCGTTAGGATTTCCGTTAAATACACTCTTCCATCCCCAACAATACCCTCCTGACCTACTATCCCCCGCGCCTCCCGGAGGTTATTTTGATAAATTAAGCCACCCATACATTCCGGACCCAAAAAGGAGGATTAAAATGAAACGCTTGGCCCGATATTTTTTCTTTTGCGCGTGTTCAGTCGCAGTCAGTTGCGCCTTCGTTGCGAGGACGGACGCAAGCGCGGAAGTTGCCCGTGAAACCCTGACGAATGGACTGAAGGTTGTCGTCGTCAAGAACACCCTTGCGCCGGTCGTAGCCACGGTGATGAATTATCTTGCAGGATCCAATGAAGCGCCTCCCGGCTTTCCCGGCATGGCCCACGCCCAGGAGCACATGATGTTTCGAGGAAGTCCGGGGCTCTCCCAGGCCCAACTTGCAAACCTCATCGCATCCATGGGGGGGAACGCCAATGCTGACACCCAAGAGTCGATTACACAATATTTCTTTACCGTTCCAGCCGCAGACCTTGACATCGCCCTTCATATAGAGGCGATCCGAATGGGAGCGGCACTCGACTCGGAAGGACTTTGGGAGAAAGAGCGCGGCGCCATCGAACAGGAGGTGGCCCAGGACCTTTCCAGCCCCATGTACATCTTTTATGAGCGGCTCCTTGCCGACATTTTTGCAGGAACCCCGTACGCTCACAGTCCGCTTGGAACGCACCGTTCCTTTCAGCAAACCACTGGAGCCATGCTCAAGGACTTTCACGACCAATGGTATGCACCCAACAACGCCATCCTCGTGATTGCAGGCGACGTGGAACCTGAAGAGACCTTGAAAAAAGTGAAAAAACTGTTCGAGAGCATTCCCTCAAAAAAAATCCCTCAACGTCCCACGGTCAATCTTCAGCCGCTCAAGCCGACAAAGATCGAACTGAAGAGCGATCTCCCTTACGGATTGGCGGTGGTAGCTTACCGCTTGCCCGGTTATCAGGACTCCGATTACGCGGCTGGCGAAATTCTGTCCGACGTATTGGAAAGCCAAAGAGGAAATCTCTACGCGCTGGTGCCCGAGGGAAAGGCACTCATGTACGACTTTCAAAGCAGCATCTTTCCTCGGGCTGGCCTGGGATTCGCGATGGCTGCCTTTCCGCGGGGAGGCAACGGGGAGAGTCTGATTTCCGAGATGAAGAAAAGGATCTCTGATTACGTGAAGCAAGGGATTCCCGCAGACCTTGTAAAAGCGGCCAAGTTGCAGGAGACGACCTCCGCCGAGTTCAGTAAAAACTCCATCTCGGGTCTGGCCTCCGAGTGGTCCGATGCCCTTTCTCTGAAAGGACTTGATTCCCCTGAGGCTGGACTGAAGCGCCTCAAGGCGGTGACTGTCGAGCAGGTCAACCGGGTGGCCAAAAACTATTTGGTCAACGATACGGCAATCGTTGGAATCTTGACCCCTGAAACGTCGGGAAAACCGACCACGTTGAACCGAGCCCGAGGAAAAGAGAGTTTTGCGCCGAAACGGGTGGAAGAGGTTTCCCTTCCCGAATGGGCGAAGAAAGCCATGGCGCTGCCCCAAAAGCCCCATTCAAGCATCAACCCTGCGGACATGAAGCTTTCCAACGGCCTGCGTCTGATCGTACAGCGAGAAACCATCAGTCCGACCGTGGCCTTGTACGGAGAGATCAAGAATGAGCCCCACCTTGAGGAACCCAAAGGTCGGGAAGGGGTGTCCGACATCCTGGAGGACCTCTTCCCTTATGGCACGGCTTCCATGGATCGTCTGGCCTTCCAGAAAGCGCTCGACGAAATCGGAGCCATAGCGTCTGTAGGAACCTCTTTCTCTTTAGCGGTCCTTGAGGAGCACTTCGATCGAGGGGTCGAACTTCTTGCCGACGATCTCCTTCATCCGGCTTTGCCCGATGCCGCCTTCAAGGTGGTGCAGCAGGAGACGCTCAGCAAAGTAGAGGGCCAATTGAAGAGTCCGGATCACCTCTTTCGACGGGCGCTAAAGGCAGACCTTTACCCCAAAGGCGACCCGACTCTCCGGCAGCCCACCCCCGAAACGGTCAAATCGATCGAGTTGAAAGATGTGAGAGATTACCATCGAAAAATTTTTCGACCTGATCTGGCCACAATCGTCGTGATCGGAAACATCAGCCCGGAGGAGGCGAAATCCCTCATCGAAAAGCACTTCAGCGGCTGGAAGGCGACCGGATCGAAACCTGAAACAGAGCTGCCGCCCGTTCCCTTGAACCAACAGGCGGCCACCGCCGTTCCTGATCCCACCCGGGTGCAGGACATGGTTGTATTGGCGCAGACGCTCGGAATGACCCGTTCCAATCCCGCTTACTACACGCTCCAGGTGGGGAATCACATACTCTCGGGCGCATTTTACGCGACAAGGCTCTACCGCGATCTTCGCGAGGAAAGGGGGCTGGTGTATATGGTGGAGTCGGCTTTCAGCGTCAACAAGACACGGGGGGCCTTCGAGGTGGTTTACGCCTGCGAACCTGCGAACGTGTCGAAAGCGAGGGCGATCATCGAAAAAGATCTCAAAGAAATGCAAAACTCCCCTGTTTCAGAAAACGAACTGAGGCAGGCCAAGATCATTCTGATCAGGGATATTCCGCTCTCGGAATCCAGCACGGTTCAGATAGCGGGAAAGTTGCTGAATTATTCTATGCTGGATCTGCCGCTGGACGAGCATATAATCGCCGGAGATCATTACCTGGCTGTCGACGCCGAGCAGGTAAGGGAAGCCTTTGCCAAATGGATACGTCCTGACGCGCTGGTGCAGGTCACCTTAGGGCCGTCGCCCCAATGAGGTGAAAAAAGCCATGCATTTCAATCTGTCAAGCATCTTATTATCCTGCACGGAAAGGAATACGGCTTAACCACAAGTTCGAGCCGGCTGAAAATCGCGAATGAGCCTGGGTGTCAGACAAAGACATCCCTGACTGAACCTTGACGAAATAGATCAATAGGGTATACTTCCCTGCTTCATAATCATACTCATAATCATACTCATAATCTTACTCGTAATCCCGATCGAGACCGCCTTGCAGGGCATCGCCTTTTAGGGACGCAGCAGGCAACGGAGACCGCGGAAACTGTGTAAGGAGGGAAGGACAAAAAATGGTCCCAACGATTATTGCTGTGGTGGTTGGTATTGCGGTGCTTTTTGTCGTCGTCATCTACAGCAAGCTTGTTCGGCTGCGCAATATGGTTGAAGAGGGGTGGAGCGGGATCGATGTCCAGCTTAAGCGACGCACCAACCTGGTCCCCAACCTGCTGGAAACGGTCAGGGGTACATGGTTCACGAGCGTGAACTGCTGGCCAGGGTAACGGAGCTCAGAACGCAAAGCCTCGAGGAAGGTGACGTAGCCAAAAAGGCGCGTCTCGAAGGGCGGCTTTCCGGATCGCTTGCCAACGTATTGACTGTGGCGGAGAGGGAGGCGGCTGGTAACGATTACGGGGAATCCGACGGAAGTGGAACCCAGGTGGTTATGACCTCAAAACCAGAATGACAAACGAGATATCCTGAAACCCCAAACCTGAAACGTGAAACGATGACTCCAGCAATTAGAAAAGCCAAACAGGCCAAAGTCGATTTTCGTATCCACGAATACGATCACGATCCTGCCTCCGAAGCTTATGGAGAAGAGGCCGTTATGAAAATGGGCGTGGATGCCGGCAGAGTATTTAAGACCCTAATCGTTTCCCAGAATGGCAGAGATTTGTTTGTTGCGGTTTTGCCCGTATCTCATCAACTGGATCTGAAACTCTTCGCCAAGGCTATTGGGGCAAAGAAGGTGGTTATGGCGGATAGGAAAGTCGTGGAGAAAACCACTGGGTATGTGCTCGGTGGGGTAAGTCCTATTGGTCAAAAGAAGCAGCTGAACACGGTCATTGATGAATCTGCAACGGATTTTGAGACCATATTTGTGAGCGCGGGTCGCAGGGGACTGCAAATTGAGCTCGCACCAGGGATTTTGCGCCGTTTAACAGGGGGCAGCATGGCGCCGATTCGGAAGATCTGAGGCTACGTTTCCGACATCCCCATGCATACAATTCGCAGCTGCGGGAGTTTATGGGCACAATAGATGGAATAGATAAGAGTGAAAGGATTTAGAATGATTTCCAAAGAAGAGCATCTTGAAAGAATGAAGAATCTGCAGGGCATTATTCGAAGCAAAGACCTGGATGCCTTTTTGGTTACTTCGCAAGATAGCATCTACTATCTTACGGGAGTCACTTACGTTCCCCTCGAACGCCCTTTTTTTCTTTTGGTGTATCCGGATCGAGAATCGGTGCTATTAACCCCGGCGCTGGATCAAGAGCATCTCCGGACTGTCCCGAATGTGGGAACAGTTCACCGATATTGGGACTATCCATCACCCGAAGGAGAGGGCTGGCCGGAGAAGCTGCATGATCTTGTCAACGATATAAGGCATTTAGGTATTGAACCGAGTCTGATTCAAGAGATTGCCGTCCAATTGTCACCATTCGGCCCTGTTGTTCATCCTTTGGTTGAAACATTGCGATTGGTGAAATCTCGCGCTGAAGTGAGGATGCTCCGCCAGGCCGCCTATTTTGCCGAAAAAGGAATGGAGGCAATAATCAAGGCAAGTTACCATGGTGTTTCTGAAATCGAAATTTTTTCTCTTGGACGGTCGGTCCAAATGGAAATCATCAGAAAGACAGCCTTCGACCCGTTAAATACGAACGTTCTTACCGCTGCATGGCCGGCCAGATTGGGCTTGCAACCTCATGGGATACCCCTGATTGATGATCGGCTGAAAGATGGGCCTCACATTGCGTTGAGTTTTATGCGTGTGAACGGATATGGAGCGGAGTGTGAACGGACATTTTTTGTTGAGACGCCGACCGATGAGATGAAGGCAATGTTTGAAACGATGCAGGAAGCCAGACGACGCGCCCTCATACTCGTGAAACCTGGAATCCCTTGTGAAGAAATTGATCAGGCAGCCAATGGTTTTTTAAAAGAGGAAGGTTTGGGGGATTATCTGCTGCATCGCACCGGTCATGGATTCGGATTGGGAAATCATGAAGGCCCGTGGGTTGCAAAGGGCAGTGAAGATGTTTTAGAGGAAAACATGTTTATCAGCATTGAACCTGGTATCTATGTGCCTGACCTGGGCGCATTTCGGCATTCCGATACTCTCCTTGTGACAAAGGACGGGTGTGAAAATCTGACTCCTTATCCAACAGAGTTGGATAAATTGACTATCCTCAAAAGGAAAATGCTGACTCGATTGCGTGGAATGTTTGTTCGCCGGGCGGTAGGCATTGGTTCTAAATGACCTTTGGTGATGACATGGAAACGATTCGGAATTTTGTTGCGTTAACGGATAGAATCGGCACCGCCGGCCAACCAACGGCGGAACAATTCAAGATTATTGCGGATAATGGTTATAGGCATGTCATAAATCTGGCAATGCCCGATCATCCGGATTCCCTTGCGAATGAGGGTGCATTGGTTACGAAACAGGGGATGAGTTACATTCATATCCCCGTTCCTTTTGATAGGCCGACACCGAGGCATGTACGGCAGTTTTGTGGGATGATGTCAGTTTTGTCGGATGAGAAGGTCTTTGTTCATTGCATCATGAACTATCGTGTGTCCATATTCATGTATCATTATCTCGGAAAAGTTTTTAATTCGTGCGAAATAAAATCGAAGCTGATTATATTTGATAATTGGCAACCAAATACAATCTGGCAAAAAGCACTCAACTGGTCTGCCGCGGAAATCGGGTTATAACGGTTAAACCGGATCCACACCGGCAGCTGAAAAGACCCTGTGACTCCATTACTGCGAGGTTTTTTTGAATAAGGTACACCCGCGCATCTTGTGAGAAAACATTAACCATCAATAAAGGAGGCTGTTCCTATGAGTGGGCCAAACAGAATGGATCGGACATTTCATATCATTATGAAGAGGTTTGTAGAGACAGGGCAGGCGCCCCACTACACTGAGGTGGCCGCCGGGCTCGGAGTCTCCATCGAAGAAGGGCGAAAGGCTGTTCATGAGCTTTTTGCACTTCCCGGGTTCCCCGGGTGGCTTTATCCAAACACCGATTACATCACCTCTTTCCCTCCTTTCAACAACCTTCCAACCCAATACCGTGTCACCGTTGGCGGTCATCAGAAATGGTTCGGACAATGAGGGTTTGAATCGCTGGCGGTCAGCTGGCTTTTTCCCGAAAATACCGTCCGGATCGATGCTCCATGTCTTGACTGTGGCTCGCCGATTGCGGTGGAGATGCAAGATGGCGTTGTGCAAAGTACGGAACCCGACGGCCTTGTCGCATATACCTCTGTTCCCTTTCGAAAATGGTTCAATGACATTCCCTATGCCTGAAGCACCATGAATCTCTTCCGGTCGGAAGAGGATGTTCGCAGATGGAGCGGTTTCAAGCCCGGTACTGAAGAAGGGATTATTCCACTGCTTGAAATGGCCAAGGCCTTTTCCGGGAATTTTTTCCAGAGACGCTTGGACACGGATTACGTTTCCCACCTTCGCGAATATATGAAGGAGTTGGTCGGTGGTCTACAGAATTGGGGTTCCTTCTGGCAGCTTCCGCAAAAATAATAGGGATATGGGGACGTTTGGAAAGCGCCGATTGAAATCGGCATAAGGGCCGCGGAAAAAATGATTTGTTCCAAATTACGCGCATATTCGAGTTTGGTTTGTTCGATCTGAAATCGGCAACCCGCAAGAATAGTCGCACTATTTTGAGGACTTGACGATTGAAGAGCGGGCAAAACGGACCGAAGAGGTGATGGAAGTTGGGATAATACATCTTTTCCGCGGCCCTAAAGTAAGGGGTGAGGCTGCAGTTGTATAAGGGAGGCATTATGTTCCAGGTAACACGAAAAGGTGACAACCGCATAGACATCGAATTGAGCGGAAAGCTCAACAGCGATGAGATGAAAGTGGCGCTTCATGAACTGATCAGCAAGACGGAAGGCATCGCGCATGGACGAATGTTGTATCGAATCGAGGATTTCGATTTGCCTACGCTCGGTGCCGTGACGATGGAGCTGTCACTCTTCCCGAAAATGATCGGATTTATTCTGAAATTCGACCGTGCGGCGGTTATGGCCGGTAAGGATTGGTTGAAGAGGATGAGCGAGATGGAGGGTGCGCTGATTCCCGGACTTAAGATCAAGTCGTTCGATCTCGATGAGGAGGCGGAAGCCGAGGCCTGGCTGGAAGGTTAGGACTTAAATGTTTTATCAACCGGTTGGGTCTCTTTATGCTTGACGGCCTTCGTGGTGCAGTCTTGAAAGGGTAATATGGTGGGCGCTTTTTGTGCCCATTAAGACGCCTTGAACGCATCTGAAATCGGAAACATTATATCGGTATTCCTCCCCGAAAAACGTCGTTACCATGGCGCCGGCTTCATGAAGGATAATATCCGCCGCCGCGATGTCCCAGAATTTTGGTCCCGATCGATTTTCCTCCGAGATCGGCAGTATGGGATAAACTTGTCCCTTTCGCCTTAGCAGAAGCAAGGCCTTGACTACCGCGGACTCCGCGGTCAAAATATGGAGATTTTGCCCTGGGTCGATCCGTGCGAGGGCCTTTCTGTAGTAAGGCCGGTCAATGGCGTTGCTGCTGCACAGAATAGTGGAAAAAGAAGTTTCCTGATTCAAATCCACCTGTATCCCGTTCAGATGGGCTCCTTCTCCTTTCACCGCCCAGGCCAGCAGGTCCTTTACGGGAGCGTAGAGAACGCCAAAATTGGTCGCCCGTCTTCGATCAGCGCAATGGATATGCCGAAGGATCCCGTTTTTTTCCTGTAGCCCATGGTGCCGTCAATGGGATCGACCATCCAGATACGCCTTGCCTTGTACCAATCCTCCTCCGGGGCCGTTTCCTCCGTCAGCAGTTGGTCCTCAGGCCAGATTTTGGTGAAATAGTTGCGTACGATGCCGTCGATTTTTCCATCCACTTCCGTGAGGATGGCGCCTTCAGGTCTGTCCTCTCCTTCTTTTTTAAACACGCGGTAATCAAGATCATAGTAGTGTAACATGACGCTCCCGGCAAGGTGGGCCAGGGATGCCGCTCCGTTCAGCTCTTTCCGGTATTTTTTTGTGCTTAGGGTGTACATCAGGATCTCCTCATGTTCGGATCGTCATCATCTCTGTGAATTCACCTGCCGCATATCCCCTCGCAACAAAGAAAAGAAGATGCCTACAACGCAACAGGCGAAGAAGATTAAAAGAGTATATTGAAAGCTTAACAGGTAGCTTCCCAGGTTTTCCGGTCCGATTTGGGTCCTGCCGATGAAGAGGGCGAACATCAGGGTGGCTGTGGCCATGCTGACCATTTGCCCCAAAAGACGCATTGTCGATACCGTGCCCGAGGCAAGACCATAATAGGCCTCATCCACCGACCCCATGATGGCATTCATGTTAGGGGAGGAAAACAGGGCAAAACCCAATCCCAGAAGCAACAGGATGGCAACGACGTAGTAAAGGGGGGTGGCCGCACCAATAAAAGAGAGCAGCAACAGACACAAGGCCGTGACGGCCATGCCTGAAGAAGCCAGGCGCAAAGGTTCCACCCTGTCTGAAAGACGCCCGGTCAGAGGAGAAAGAAGGGCCTGAACGGCCGGCTGGGAAATGAGAATCAGTCCCGTGCCTTGCGGGCCGATGCCCTTGACGTACTGTAGATAGAGACTCATGAGAAAGGTCACCGCAAAGGTGGCGGCATAATTGATCAAGGCGGCGAGGCTGGAAAAGGCAAAGAGACGGTTGTTCAAAAACAGGCCCAGTTCAAAAACAGGCTGGGCCGTACGGGCCTCGAAGAAAAAGAAGATCACCAGAAGAACACCGCCCCCGGCTGTGAGCAGGAACCCTTGCTTTTGAGGCAGGAGACCTGCGCCGTACACCAGAAGAAAAAGGGCCAAGGCATACAGCAGGGTGCCGATCAGGTCCAGGCGCTGCCCAGGAGGACCGGTCCACTCGCCCTTGAGGCCCTTATGGGTAACCCAGATGCAGGCAGCACCCAGAACGGCGCCGCTCAAAAAGATCCAGCGCCAGCCCAGGTGCTGGATGATCACCCCTCCTCCCAGAGGTCCCGCTGAAAGACCTATATAAACCGCAGCCACGTAAAAGCCGATGGCGCGGCCTCTGCGCCGGGGGGCAACCACGGAGGTGAGAATGGCCATGGCTGTGGTCATGAGCATGGCGGATGCCGCTCCCTGAAATGCCCGCAAAGCAACCAGGATTTCCATGGAGGGCGCCCAGACAGTGGCCAGAGTTGAGAGTACAAAGAGCACCAGACCCAAAAGAAAAATCTTCTTGCGACCGTACATATCGGCCAACTTGCCTACCGGGACCAGAAAGATGGCGCACGCCAGAATATAGGATGTGGCTACCCAGCTCAAAATGACGGCATCGGCCGCAAATTCCTTTTGAATGGCCGGCAGCGCCACGTTGACGGAAGAGATCAAGAACGGACCTACAAAAGAGGCCAGGGTCGTAACCCAGATTACAGAGCTTTCCGAGGTGGAGGATTTGGACATGTTTTCTCCCATAGAGGCGATGTTAATCATGGGGAATCTATTTCGGAACAAAAAATATGTCAATAAGGCCTTTCAGCGACTATAATGATAACTTCGATTCGAGAGGGAGGCATGCCCAGGAGAACATCAGTAAAATCATTCACGAGCATCCTGTTCAAAAACCGTGGTAGCGAAAAACGGCATCAGGAAAACCATTCCGCCACGAGGTCTTTTTTGCTGTCTCATCTGATTCCTGCGGCAGCAGGTGGGTAGGGCTTTAAGGTCAGTGGAGTTTTATCGTGATTGCAAAAAGACCTCATGACTCCATTCGTGCCATTGCTTTTGAATAAGATTCATTCAAGGAGATTTGGAATGCGTAAAGAAACCGTGAAATCCATATGCGGCATTTGCCCCGGCGGATGCGGTGTAAATGTGGTGGTCGTCGATGGCAAGGTGGAGAAAATATCTGCCCATCAAGGACCATCCCATCGGGGTTGTATGCATTCGGGGAATCCATTCAAAGGAGATCATCTATTCCAGGGACCGTTTGAAGTACCCCTTGCTCCGCATTGGCAAAAAGGGCGACGGAAAATTCGAGCGGATCACCTGGGATGAGGCCATGGACCGCATTGTCCACGGGTTCCGAAAGACAAAGGAGGGATACGGCGCCGAGGCCGTCATGAGCTATTTCGGGCGCGGCAGTTTCGATTCAAATATTGTGGATATCTTCGGGACTCCCGATCCCACCAGCAAAGGCGTCTCCGGATTTTTGTACCCTTTTGGTTCCCCCAACGGTACGGGCGTCTCATCGGTTTGTTCGGTGTCCTATAACCTTCTTGCCGCCATACCCACCATCGGAACGTCTATGCACGGGACCTACCCGGATTTTGAGAACACGGATCTGGCGGTGATCTGGGGCGCCAATCCGCCCACGGACTCACCCCCTAACAAAGTGAAAAAGATCCTGGCCGCCAAAAAGCGGGGCGCCAGGGTGGTGGTGATCGATCATATGCGATCCGGCATGGCAAAAATGGCAGACCAATGGATCGGCATCCGCCCGGGTACGGACGGCGCCCTGGCTTTGGGCCTGATGCATGTCATTTTCGACGAAGGGCTTCATGACGGGGCATTTGTACGGGACTGGACAACGGGCTTTGAGGCGCTTCGCGAATACGCTCGGGAGTTTCCCCCGGAAAAGGTGGAAAGGATTACCCGCGTGCCCCGGGAAACCATCTTGGAGCTGGCCCGGTCCATCGCCGGGGCCAGGGGGGCTTCCCTCCTCATGTATACGGGACTGGAATACAGCAACGGCGGTGTCCAGAGCATCCGGGCCGTGTTGTGCCTCTGGGCCGTGACGGGCAACCTGGATGTGCCCGGCGGAGTGCTGTTCAGACAGCGCAGTCCGGTGAATTTTCCGCGTATCAGGCTGGAGCCGCCCCAGGGGGTGAAACCGATCGGTGCGGACAGGTATCCCTATTTCTGTGACACACTCCATGCCGCACAGTTCATGGAAGCGCCTCGGGCCATTTTGCAGGGGAAACCCTATCCGGTCAAGACCCTGTTGATTTTCGGTGCCTCGCTCCTGACGAGCCTGCCCGATCCCCATCTTTGGAAAAAATGTTTCAAAGCACTCGATTTCATGGTGGTATTCGACCGGTTCATGACGGCCGACGCCATGTACGCGGATATTGTACTTCCGGCTACCACACAATACGAAAATTCGGGGTATCAGAGATATCCCGGGGGATATTGTCAGTTGCGGCGGAAGGTCATCGAACCGATCGGGGAGGCAAGGTCCGGGTATTCGTTTCTGGCCGGGCTGGCCAAGGGCCTGGGGTATGGAAATCTCATTCCTGCAACTGAGGAAGATCGCCTGGCATTTTCTTTCCAGAGCGGGCCCGTATCTCTGGAGGATCTGAAAGCACGTCCGGAAGGTGTCGCCTATGACGCCGGTCGGCAGGAATACCGCAAATACGCCAAGGGGCTGCTGCGAAAAGGGGGAGAACCGGGATTCGATACGCCTTCCGGGAAGATAGAGCTCGTATCGAGCCTGTTAACGAAGTATGGTCATGAGGGTCTGCCCGTTTATGTGGAGCCCGTAGAAGGTCCACTGGGCAGTCCAGAACTCTATGAGAAATACCCGCTGGTGTTTAACAGCGGGGCCAGGATCCAGTCGGCCTTTCGATCGCAGCATCTGAATATTCCGGGGCTTGTAAAGATGCAGCCCGAACCCTTGGTCTTGATTCATCCCGTGGATGCCGAAGCGCGCGACATTGGAGATGGAGACAAGGTCTGGGTGGAATCCCCGAGGGGTCGTGTGGGCTTGTGGGCCAGGGTGACGGAAGACGTGATGACGGGACAGGTGGAGGTGAACGTAGGAGGCGGAAGCCCTATCCAGGCAGAGGCCTGGCGGAAGGCGAATACCAACTATTTAACCGATTTTGAGAATCGCGATCCGATTTCAGGCTTCCCGGTTTATAAGGCACTGCTCTGCGAGGTGAGAAAACGTCCCTGAGGATTCAAAAAGACCCTGTGACTCCATTACTGCCAGGCTTTTTGAATAAGATACCTCAGGATTTTAAAAATATCACCTGTTTCCATACGATCAGCTCACAAACTTCAGAAGATCCGTAGGTCGAGCGATGACTTCAACGGCACCGGATTCTCGCAACTCTTTCTCCGAACGAAAGCCCCACAACGCACCGACCGGAAACATGTGGGCGTTGACAGCCGTTTTCATATCTACGTCACTGTCGCCAAGGTAGAGAAATTCCGTGGGCGGCATGTCCAAACGCCGGGTTATCTCCCGTGGGCCCGCAGGATCGGGTTTCAGGGGAAATCCCTCCCTCTGCCCGATTATTGCGGCAAATCTCCAGCCGGAGAGAAATTCCCGGATGCAGAGCTCGGCGAAATGCTGGGCTTTGTTTGTGAGAACAGCCACCCGGATTTTTTTCTCAGTGAGCGCATCCAGCAGTTCCGGTACGCCGCTGTACGGCCTGGTCTTTTTGTTCCAGTTTCGATTGTATTCCTCGAGGAAGGCCGCCAGACAATCGGCTTTCAACGCATCATTCCGTCTCTCCGGCGGCAATGCGCGTGACACGAGCATGGCCAATCCATTGCCGACGAAATGCCGGAAAGCCTCTGTCGGGTGTGTCGGGAACCCTCTATCCTGCAAGACGCGATTCAGCGAGTCCGCAAGATCTTCCAGCGTATCCAGCAAGGTTCCGTCTAAATCGAAAATAACTGCCTTATATTCCATGGGATGCCTCTCGTCTACTATCCAAAAGTGTCAAGTTTGCCGTCCGTAGGATCTTCCCTTCCACTCCGATCCTTTTCCCTGCCAGAAACGGATCGCCGAAGTCCAGGTCATGGCAAGAAACAGGGTTCCTACCAAAGGAAGCAGCAGTGCCCACCAACGGGAAAATCCGTAAAAGGCCAATATGGGGAGATAGGTCACGATCATGCCTGCAAGAGCGCACAAAGACAAACTTTTTATGCCGGCCCCGGAGAAGAGTAGACCCGCGGCCGGGGCCCAGAACATGACCATCATGACGAGCGAACAGAGCAGGAGCAGGGTTACCGAATACCGCAGTTGGTGAAACGCGGTTCGGGCCACCATATTCCAGATGGTAAAAAGACGGCTGTAAGAGCGAATGCTGCACACTGAATGGGAAAGACCGATCCATGTCCTGTACCCGGCCTTCTTTACCTGCTTGGCCAGCGCGCAATCGTCAATCAGGCGGCCTTTCACGGAATGAAACCCTCCGATCTTCTGAAGGGCCTCCATTTTCATGAGAATGCACCCTCCCGCAGCGGCCGCAACCCAGGGAAAGCGGGAGTTGGAAAGCCGAAACGGGTAGAGGAGTTTGAAAAAATAGACAAAGGCCGGCATCAGCAACCGTTCCCAGAAGGTGATCATCCGAAGAGAAGCCATAACGGAGACAAAGGCCGCACCCTCTTCTCGCATCTTTTTCGTGAGAGCCAAAAGCAGGCCCGGTTTCAGCTCTATATCTGCATCCAGGAGCAGCACCATGTCGGTATGCACATGTTCCAGCCCCTGGTTTAATGCCCAGAGCTTCCCGCTCCATCCCGCGGGAGGAGTTTCTCCATGGACAATCAACAGATCTATCCCTGACGTGTTCTTTGCGATCAGAGACGTCCCATCGGTGGATTGATCGTCCACCAGAACCACTTTGAGCCCCTCGCCCTGCATTGCAAGACCTGCAAGGGTCTTTCCAATGACCTCGGCTTCATCTCTTGCCGGAATCAGCACCGTTATGCTGCTCAAATCCTCCATTTTCTCCCAGGGTGCGGTATGGATAACTTCCGCGGTGGACCAGGGACGCCACGGCGCTGCGAGGATGGTCAGCCAGATAAAAGCGCCCACAAGAACGAGGATGGTCAGCATGTCATCCGCTCCCCTGGTGTAGGCCCGTCTCCTTGGCCAACGATTCGGGAAGGTTGAGATAATACCGTCCTTCTTCGGCCTTCTCCCTTTTCAGACAACCTTTGCCGTAAATGGTGCACTTTCGGGAAAGCTCGGTCATGACCTCTTCATATTGTCCCGGTTTGAGAACCCCGCTTTTCAGAAGTTTCACCATGGCCTCAATCCGGAAACGATCCATGCCTCTGTACCTGGCGGAAAGTTGATCCGCATGCCCCCCTTCTTTCACCACGTGCCACTCTTTTATCAGAGGTACGGGATAGCCGCACGCGATCCTGAGCCAGAGATCGTAATCTTCACAGGCCGGAAGCGACTCGTCAAAGAGCCCCACTTTTTCAAGGAGCGCTCGTTTCACCATGACGGCGGACGGGCTGATCAGACACAATTTCAGGGAAGGTGCAAAAATCTCGCCGGCGGGTTTCCGATGTTTTTTGGCCGGATTCGCAAACCGTCCATTCCGGATCCATATCTCTTCCGTCTGGCAGATAACGGCCTCCGGTTCTTTCGAAAAAAAATCGATCTGCTTTTCCAGCTTTCCCGGCAGCCAGTAGTCGTCGGAATCGAGAAACGCGATGAAAGGGGAATCCGAGTTTCGTATGCCGGTATTTCTTGCCGCTGAAACGCCTCGATTCCTTTTGTGTACGATCGTCCTGATCCGCTTCCCGAATTGCTTCAGAAAAATCGGGGTATCATCGTCCGACCCATCATCCACCACCACGATCTCATAATCGGTGTATCCCTGATAAAGGACCGAAGCCACGGCCCTTGCGGTTTTTAAGGCCCGGTTGAATGTGGGTATAATAACGCTGATTTTCGCCATCACAGATGCTGCCAGAGAAACGCCAGCACCCCCATCAACAGAAAATTGCCTTCAATCATGGCCTCAAGACCGAGGCCGGGCTGGAACCATTTCTTTTCGTAGGCCATGAGACACAGGGAAAGGGTGAGGAGTGGGCAGAACATCATATACAGAAAAGGTCCTGTCAAGCCCGACACCGGACCGGTGACGAGGAGAACGGCCACTGCCCCTAAGATGCATTTGAGGATGAGCAGGGTCCGCTCTTCTCCCAGGGTAATGGGCAAGGTCTCCCGGCCCACCATGAGATCTCCCTGCACCTGAAAAATACTCAGAAAAATCGCCCGGGCGTAGCTTAAAGAAAAAACCAGCATTCCGGAAATGATCGATGAGCCTGCGTTGCCGACCCTGCCGGAAACAATCGGCAAAACGGTAATAACCGCCACCCAGGCAAGGGCTTCGGACAGGGCCCGCGAACCCGGGATATCCTTTATCTTGGCGTAGCGGTATCTGGGTCTGAGTTTTTCAGGAATAACCGGGACGCTGTAAATAATCCCCACGACGCTTAATCCCATCAGCATGAAAAAGGCGCCAAGCCCTTGGAACCAAGCAAGGATCATGGCAGCCACCAGAGCGCCTGCCCCTGTGCAGGCTATCAGGTTTCTGTATTTGTTCAGGGAAGTCGCCCTTGCAGGATCACTGTAGGCGCTTGCTTCCCTGTCCAGGAAACGGTTAAAGACATACATGGCGTAAATGTATAAAAATGTGAGAAAAGGAAAGACAGCACCCGGACCGCTTCCCGAGATTCTTAATGCGGCGTAAGAAAGAGAGAAAGCGCCTGCCGCAGCCAACCCGTTGCTGAGGACCACGAACCGGGCCGCTCTTTTGAAAAAGCGGACGATGAGGGACTCATCCCGTTCGCTCATGTCTTCTAATTTTTTCAGAACGTTGTTGATCATCCAGTGAGGGGTTGAAGCCCCGGCGGTGACCCCTACGGTTTTGAACCCCGAGAGATCCTGTTCGTTGAGTTCATTTTCCGTTTCCACATGAATGGTGGGCATGCCCTCTTCTTCGGATATCTGAACCAGACGCCGGGTATTTCCACTGTGATATCCGCCTACCACAACTACTGCATCCACCAGCCCTTTGAACTTCCGCACTTCCCCCTGTCGCAGGTGGGTTGCATCACAAATGGTGTCAAAGACCAGGAGATCGGAAAACCGTTCTTTTAAGGCGTCCACCACGAGGTTGAAATTCTGCTCATTCTGGGTTGTCTGGGCTACCACAAACGGACGATCCATTTCGGGAAGACCGGGAACATCGTCGGCGCTCTGTATTACATGTACGGGAGACATGCTGTATCCCATGAGGCCGATCACCTCCGCGTGGTCCTGGTCCCCGACGATGATTGTCTGCCGCCCCTCTTTGGAGTAACGACCGATGATTGCCTGAACCCTGGTTACCTTGGGGCATGTGCCGTCCATGACTTTAAGGCCTGTCTCTTCAAGGGCCAGCTTTTTCTGTGGGGGTATTCCGTGCGCCCTGATAATGATCCGTCCCGCCTTGAGGCTTTCCAGGTCTTCTTCCGCCTGGACCCCCTTTGACCTGAGAAGATCAAGGACCTGCTGGTTATGGATCAGCGGGCCGTAGGTGAAAAGAGGCCCCTCTTTTTTGTTGGCCTCCGCCATGGCCATTTCCATGGCGCGGCGAACCCCCATGCAGAAACCTGCAGTCTTGGCTAAAATGACTTTCATAGGTTTTTCAAATGCTCGTTTTCGAGTTCGCTGAAATATTCATCCACGGCGGAAATCATCGTATTCAGATCCCTGATCCCTGTAAAGGCGCCACGAAACCGGCTGCTCTTTGGGAGGCCTTTTGTATACCACAGGAGAAGACCCCGCATCACTTTCGATGCCCTATATTCTCCCATGCTTTCGCAAAGCAGGTCAAAATGTTCAAGCATTATGGATTTGCGTTCCTTAAAGGAAGCCGCTGTGGGGGTGCATCCCTTTTCCAGTTCCAGGATTTGCCTGAAAAGCCATGGGTTTCCGATAGCCCCCCGGGCAAGCATAACCCCATCGCATCCCGTTTCATGGATCATTTCCATGGCCTGCTCCGGCCGGAGCACATCCCCATTGCCGATAACGGGAATGTGGACATGGCGTTTGATGCGGGAGATGATGCGCCACTGGGCCTTTCCGGAAAATCCCTGGTTCACAAACCGGGGGTGGACCGTAATGCCGTCCGCCCCGTTGTCCTCTATCGCTTTGGCAATCTCTACGGCAAAATCCGTTTCCGGAGAATAGCCAGGCCTTATTTTCGCCGTGAGGGGAACGCTGCAGGCCTTGCGAACCTGTTGCACCAGTTCTCCGATCCTGTGCGGACTGCGTAAAAGGGCGCCTCCCGAACCTGTTTTGAGGACCTTTTTTGCAGGACACCCCATGTTGATGTCCACCAGGTCGGCGCCCGATTCAACGGCAATTTCCGCGGCCGCCGCCATGTCCCCTGGATCGGCCCCGAAGATCTGCACAGCAAACGGCTTTTCCCTGTCGTCGCTTTTCAGGTAATGGAGGGTTTTTTCCTGTTTCCGGCTGAGGCCTGCCGCGCTGATCATTTCGCTGGTCACCAGGCCGGCCCCCATCCTTCTGGCGATCAATCGGAACGGCAGGTTCGTGATGCCTGAAAGGGGCGCCATCACGTAGCGATTTTCCAGCTGTAAGGCACCGATCTGCAATGTTTTGACCATTAAATCCTGTTCATCCTTCGTCCTTCATCCTTCGTGCTTCTTTCGCTCTCCCCCGCCTGACTTTTCTTGCCTCCTCTTTCCACCCTTTTCGTTTCTTTCCCTTGGCCCCCTTTGCCCTGCGATAGGGGTCGGGATCTCTCGAAGGATCCAGGAGAAACGTGCCGGTTTCCGGAACCCGCGCCTTTTTCAGTGCCTTTTTTTCCTGTTCTGCCCGGTCCTTCTTCTTTTCCATCACTTCTTTTGGCACGGGAGGGCCCGCGATAAACTCCGGGGGTATATGGTCGGTCGTGAAAAGGTCTCCGAAGGAGTGAAATGCAATGCCCTGCCTGTTTGCCTGTTGTGCCAGGATCTCCATAATCACCGGATCGGGATCACGGCGGAGGCCGATTCTTTCTGCCATCTCCTTTGTGGAAGAAAGAACGAGGAATCCTGATGGAGACGCCTTCAGGCCCTTTTCGATTACCACAGGATGGGCTCTCCTCCTTACAGGGACAAACAGAAGACTTGGCAGGGAAATGTCCGTATCCCACACATCGTTTTTCCATCGCCGTTCCAATACTCTGATCCGGTCATCTCCCTCCTGAAACATCTCCCTGTTTTCGCCCATCAAGATCTCATGGATATGGGACTTTCGAACGTATCTCCATCCCTCTTCTTCATGGAGGGCCTGGAGAAGTTCTTTGTAAGGGACGAATCCTTCCCTGTCTGGCACAAGCCCGAATTCATCAGGCCTGTGACCGAGGATATAGACCAGGAAACGTGTCAGGCTCTCTGTTTTTATCTCGTGGCTGCGTCTGCCCAGGTTCAACACCTCCCAGTCTGCTGTTCGAACGACTTTTCCTCAAATGAGGGCAGCAAAGGGATTATTGTCCAAAAAAAATCTCCTATTTCAGCAGATCCCCGAAGGCCGGAAGGGATCGCAGATTTTCCAGGTCCGGATCCTTGAGCGCCCAGTCCTTCACTTGAGAATCCATGGAAATGGCCTTCTTGAGATACCGAAGTCCCTGCTCCTGATTGCCTGTCATGGCAAAAAGGCAGGCCAGATTGTAGTAGGGGTCCACATATCCCGGATTCAAACGAATGGCCTTTTCGAGATAGATCCTCGCGTCGGAAAATTTTCCCCCGTGCAGATAGACAACGCCCAGATTGTTCAATGCGGGCACGTAACCAGGATCTGTTTCCACCGCTTTTTTATACCACTGTTCCGCTTCCATCATGCGGCCGCTTTTCTGAAAAGTCTTTGCCTTGAGGAACAGTTTTTGAACATCTTCGGCCGATCTTTTCACTGCCTTCCGTTCCTCGACCCCCCCCTTCTCTATTTTCCCTTTCGGAGCGTTCGGTGACTCTCCTTTAAAGTACAGCCGGGAAAAAGTTAAAGCGGCCAGTAGAATAATCAAGCAGAGGGGGAGGCTCCAAAGGACAACACGCTTCCAGGTGCTCACAAATCTTTTTCTCGGCGCCGCCGTTATGCCCTCGTATTTCGGCGATCGGACCTCCCTTTCAACCTGTGCTTTCTTAAGCGCTTCATGGATATAGCTCATATCACTCATCCTGCATCTGGTACAGCAGGGCCATGGTTTGGGGTCCACAGACCCCATCTGCCGTCAACCCGAAATCTTCCTGGAATCTTTTCACTTCCTCTGCCGTCTGTTTATCATAATTTCCGGTAGGCTTCATGAGGTATCCCAACTGGATCAATCCCTGCTGAATCGAGAGAACTTTCGCGGAAGCCATCCCCATTTTTAACGGAATGCCGTTTTCTTCCGGGTAAACCCAGGAAACCTCTCCTCCCCAGTGCTTCAGGATGAAATCTCTGGTTACAGGTCGCTGCTTCCCCTCTGCATCCAATAAGATGGCGCCATCCGGTGTTACATCCTTAATCAACAGGTAGCGATCGGGAACAGGGGCGTTTTCACGCCCGGAAGCGACTTTTACCCTGAAGGGTCTTTTCAACATGGAAAAATATTCCGGGGCCAAGTGGATGGACGATAGTCTGATATCCTCCTGATCGCTGCCGGCGTTGTTTTTTCCGGGATTCGAAAAGAATAGTTCCAGCAGGCCTGCCAAACTTGCCTTTCGATCCAGCACCACCGCATCTGCACCAGGGTGAGAAGCGTTCGTTTTGGAATTTGAGTTGCTATGATGCAGGATTCCGGAAATGTCGCCCCGGAAGTTCCACGCGGCAAGTCCGGCCGCGGCAATCAAAAGAACCATCACTGCAACGAAAAGGTTTTTTCTGAAGCTTCCCACGCCTGCAATAGGCATCATTTCCGATTCCCCGTAAAGGTCGTGGACAGCCTTCTTGATAATGGCCTTAGAAACGGTATGCTTTTCTCCGGAATAGGCTATGAGAAGGGCCCTGTCGCAAACGGCGTTTATCCGTCTCGGGTTTCCCTCGGAATAGGCATAAATCTTCTTAAATGCCCCGTCGGTGAAATGAACGGAGCCTGCCCCCCCGGCTACGGAGAGGCGGTGTTCAACATATCCCCGGATGTCTTTTGAATCGAGGGGTCTCAGATTGTATCGGACGGTTATGCGGTCGCTGAGTTGCCGCAGGGAAGGGGATGCAAGGAGGGTTTTCAGCTCCGTCTGGCCGACAAGAATAATCTGGATCAGTTTTTCTTTCTCCGTTTCCAGATTGGAGAGCATTCTGATCTGTTCCAGAAGGTTGTGCGTAAGATTCTGTGCTTCATCTATCAGAAGCAGTGCATTGCCCCCTTTTCTGAATGTTTGGAGAAGAAAACGGTTGAGGGCGTCGATACATTCTTTTTTGGTTCCCTCTCCGGAACCCTTTTCAATGCCGAATTCCTGGTTGATGGCTCGCAGAAGTTCCAGATCTGAAAGGAACGAACTGAAAATGAGGGCACTCTTGGTGGTCTGATCCACACGGTTCAACAAAGCGCGACAGAGCGTGGTCTTGCCTGTGCCGACTCCTCCGGTAATGGCAATAAAGCCTTTTCGTTCATTGATCCCATAGAGCAGATGATCCAGTGCCTCCCTGTGATAACGGCTGAGATACAGATAGCGGGGATCGGGTGTAAGATTGAAGGGGTTTTCTTTTAATCCAAAAAAAGCAGTATACATAGGGTGTTCACAGTTCACGGTTTACGGTTTAAGATTCGACATGGGATCTATAACAGAGAACATCCTTTATCTGAATTGATAATTAATCACTTCCTGTTTGCCGTCCCTTCTGATGCTTAAAGAGATATCGGATCCCGTTTCAAGACTCTTGTAAAAGGAAAAGGCATCTTCCGGCGAGTTTATGGGCTTGCCGTTCAGGCCCGTGATAATATCACCATTTTTCAGCCCCAATTTCATGAACATAGACCCCTGTTTGATGTAAGTGAGGGCCAATCCGTCCGGTTTCCCCCTGTTCATATTGGGGCGGATGCGCACTTCCGTTAAGAGCTGGTTGATATTTTTGATGGAATCCTGCAGGTCTTTCTGGCCAACGGTTATGGTGTACCCTTCATCGGAGGGGCTGTGGGAGGCTCCTCTATTTTTTCCGGACGCAAGATCGTTTTGGGTCATTTCCAGGACCTCGTCCTTGTCGCCGACGCGCAGGACCACCTTCTCCCGGAGTATTCTTCGGATCGTGGCATCAAGGACTTTGTCGCCTGTCTTATAAAGCCCCTGCCTTTTCTTGGCAGTCTCCTCAATAACAGCAAAAGAATTTTCTCTTGGCCCCGTAACGGTTCCAATGAGGACGATCTTCAAAGACGTAGGTTTCAGCGTTTCAATATCAGCCACCTTCGGTTCCTTTTCCTTGGTATCCTCCGCGGGTTTCCCTGAAGCACCGAAGATATTTCTTTCGGCGATCACCCTGAAATCGTTCAGAGTGACCTTTTTCATGGCTTTTTTTGTCGGCGCCTTCCTTGTCTCTTCTTCACGGATGTCCACCTGTTGGAAACGTGTCACGACAATTCCGTAAAAGATATCCACCGCCAAATAGCTCAGGATAAAGAGGGATACAAAGGGTATCAAGGTCATATAGGCTCTGTTCAGTGTCAAAACGGTTCCATCCCTCTATAAATCTGTTTTTCTTGCAACATGCCCTGCCTATGTAAAGGAGAATCTGGGGGCGCCAAGGGTTCCCTGAATGGTGAAGGCTCTCTTCATGGACCCTGTCTTCTGCCTGAAAAGCTGCAGAATGCCCTGGTTGCCGCTCATGAACCCCTCTAACGGTTCCATATTTCCTTTGAGGCTGAGCCGGCTTTTCAATAGGTCTCCGGCAAGACTTATGCTTCCAGATAAGGCTCCCTGAAGGGTATTGCCCTTCAGATCAACCTGAACAACCCTGACCTTTCTGTTTTCCAAGTGCATGTTTATGGTAAGTCGGTCAAAATCAATGGATTCAACGCCCAGAAAGGGCGTTCCCAATTTCGCATTCCCCCCCGACACGTATAATTGCGCTTCTCCTTCCCCCCCCATCATTTGGTCAAAGCGGCCCTGGAACAGGATATCGCCATTGAAATCTCCCTTGAAATGGACCTCCGGCAATCGGGAAAGCGACGTAACCTGTTGAACCTGAATATGATCTGCACGGAGCGAAGCCCTGCAGGGGGCTGCCGGATTGCCTGTAGCAAAGGAAACAGACCCTTCCAATCGCCCGCCATAGGCTTCGGCTTTAAAATGATAGGTCCTGTCTCCTGAAAGCAGAGACACCCATTCAGGCCGAATGGTGACGCTTTTTGCATCAAAAAGAGCACTCCCGGGGTCATTCCTGAGGGTGAGCTTTGCACCGGTAAGCACTATGCGGGGAGGAAAAGCCAAGTGCAGTTCATGGATGGAAAGATCCACGCTGTTGTCCATCCCGTTCGCTTCAGATTCGAGATAATCTTTGAATATGGCAGAAGGAAAGCGGATATATAAAAGAGTGACAACTACACAAAGACAATAGAGAAAATAGACAAACCATTTTCTGTTTTTATAAAAAAGCTGTTTCATGCAACCTCTTTGAGCAGTTAACTCTCGACCGTCAATACCTGCAAAATGGCGTTCAGATATCCGGATGCCTCTTTGCTTTCCGTAATAGAAAGTCTCTTGACTGTTACGGCGTTTTCAGGCGACTGTGCCAGGTACAGGTAATCCACCAACTGTTGCAGGGTAATCCCTTCCAGTTTCATCTCGACCATCGACTCCTTAAAAGGTCCGGTTCCTTTAGAGGCGGAGGGTTTCATATATTTGATATGACTTTTCACCCCGACCTCACCCGCCGCCTTTTCGAGAAATGAAAAGAGTGTGAATCCCTGGTCTCTTTGCCTGAGAATATCCTGTATCCCATGTGTATTCTTTTTATAAGTGTCATATTCCTCTCTGAGATTGAGAATCTCACGAAGGGCTGATTGTTTTGCCTGGACGCCCCTTTCCAAGAAACTTTTCTTTTCAAGAACCGGAAAGACCAGGAACTGCAACAGCAAGAAGATGGCAATAGCACAAATGGAAAACCATACAAGAAGTTTTTCGCGTCTTCCAAGAATCATCTTATCCCTATTTCCTGACCAGTTTCATTTCGAATGTGACCATTTTCCCCGTTCGGTCGAGATTGGCGGAGCTAATGTTTACGGAACGGAACAGATTGGAAGGGCTCAGACCGTTTTTGAGCCTATCTACGGAATTAAACGTGTCGGTTTGACCTTTTATACTCACCGTTTCAGGATCGATCACCATGCGGGTTACCATCAGGTCCAGGTTTTTCGGAATGCCGGAAGAGATCTCTTTTAATAGATCGAGGACACCTTTATTGGATTCCATCCGGAGTTCATTGACCGCTTTTTGTTTCAATCCCTGAATTTCCACTTTCATCTGCTGAACCGGGTCAACAATCCTGGAAATGCGAGGAAAGGTCTCCTTGAAAACCCGCACAATTTCGCTGTTCAGGGCGTTGTACCTGGTTTCGAGCGAATAGTATTCAACGGCCATGTCGGCGCCAAGAAAAAGCAGGATAACGAGCAGAAAGATGCCTGCTGTTCGCCATTGTTTTGTATTTTTGAACAGGCTCTTTTTTATTTTGAATTCTTCTTGAAGGAGGTTAAACCCGACCCCCTTTCCGGCGCCCCGCATGGCCAGCGAAAGGGCTGTGCTCATCAACGCCGGATGCCAGTTTTCGGCCGTTTCTTCCGCTATTCGAATCCTGTTCTCGGCACACAGGTCAATCTCCACCGCAGGAATCTCCAGAAAGCGGCTTAAAAAGTCCTCACAATGCGGTAAAAGGGCCCCCGGACCGGTAAAAAAAACCTTTTCCGGGGCGGAAAACCCAGAGGAGGTGTACCGGTAGTCATGCATGGTATCGATTATGGCTGTACACAGGGACCTGAAATAGGTTTCTACTTCTTCTTCCTGTAAGGCTTGAGCAATCGTCCCGTTTTGAGAGATCGGGATCTTCGGGAGAAAAGCCTCCTGGAACGACAGAACACGGATCAGAACCGTCTGCCTGTGTATGAAGAGGCTCATGCACGCCGACGCGGCACCCATGTCAAGCACGAGGCCGTGATCGACGGTCGCCCTTTGATTGACAAGGGAGGAGGCCAGCGCCGCACCCCTCACTTCCAAAATATCTGGTATTATCCCGAATGGTTGAAGCACGGAAAGGAATTCTGCAATGGATTCTTTTGTTGCCGAGGCTGTCAGGACCCGGGCGTTATCAGAACTATCCGTGGCCACAAAATCGGTCACAAGCTCTTCAACAGGCAGGGGAACGAGTGTTTCCATTTCAAACGGGAGGGTCTGTCTGATCTTCTTACGGTCTTTGAAAGGCATGGACAAGTTTCTGAAAAAAATGGCCTTATCAGGGATCTGTATCACAAATCTGTCGCTCCGGAAATCTCCGGCTTCCAAAAGCGCTTTTAAATTTTCCTCCGGTTTGATGCCTTCCCGGCCATTAATTCTTGCGCAGGAGGTGATTTCAAATCCTTTCAGCCCGGCCCGCGCCTGGACCGCTACGATGGCATCTCCATCCATATGGAGGCCTGTTATTTTAGACGGCATTATTCAATCTTCCATGAAAGGATGCGAACCTTGCTTCCATTCTCCCTGCTGACCGTACCTGTTAAAATCCGGCTCATGGCGTCCTTTATTCCTGTGGACTTTATCTCAAAACAGGAACTCGATGTACTTATCAGAGATGGATCAATGACAACATCCCCCATTCCCGGTATTTCTTTGTACCAGTCAGTTTTTGCCAGGTCATTCTGGTCATCCGTTCGATAGGACAGCATCTCTCCCACCATCTCATCGTTCAGCCCCTCTGAAAGGGCCTTGAGAACCAGCGGGGGGGCCGTATTCATGTTGATCCTACCATCGCCGCAGACAGATAGATATCCTGCGATGCCCGGTCTCTCTTTTGTGCCATAGAAAAGTTCTTTTGTCATTCCCCTTATGAGAAGCAACTCACTTAAGAACCGCAGGGGCGCGTTCGCGCAGGAATAGGGCGTATCCAGGGAACCGTAATATCCGTTCTCCGCTCCAAAACGGGTTACATCATCATCCGGGTCTATCCAGTCCTTGATGGCGTCAACGAGGTTTGTTACGGCCTCCGGATCCATACCGAACTCCTCTGAACCAAGGAATCTTTCCAATAGATCTCTTTGGGCCTGGATCACCTTTCCATTCGCGTCCACAAGCTGGTTAATTTGTATCCTTCCGCAAAGATCAGAAATCTCCACCACAAACCGGCCTTCCATAAACATGGAACCGGAGATCTCGGAAAAACCCTGCGACTGGGCCCACATTTCATTGAGGGAATCAAATCCATTTGTCGCGCCATCTTCCGCAAGAAGTCCCGTGGCACAGTTGAAACCCGATCTGGCAATGGCGTTGAGCAGAACGCCGTCCTTGAAATTCACGGAGGAGGTGAGATCTTCCCTCATGGAAACGTTAAATTGCAGGGTCAGCATGACAATCAGACTGATAACAAGAAGAGTGAGAATCAATGCGAAACCCCTGTCGTCTTTAAGAAGAGCTCTCATCCTTGTTTCCGGCCGGAGGGAGGGCCACTGCCGACCTGAATTTCAGAGGCGCCTCGGGATTGCTGTTGTTCTTAAATTCCAGGTAAATGGATACCATGGCAGGAATTGCATTCCTGGCCGACGTATCCGTCGCTCCCCAGCTCTCCTTTTCACTCCCGTCGACATCATAATAGGTACATTTGAAATCGGTCAGTCCGTCACAGAGAAGAAGGCCTCCCGATCCCTCTTCGGGGGACGATTGGTGCATCGGCGTGTCCGAGCGATAAAGAGCAAGTGTTTTTTCTCCGGCCATCTCGCGTACAAAATAGGCAATCTCCGCAGGAGCCGGAAACGTCTGTTTCTGCTCAAAGTCTAGATGGGCTGTGGAAAGAAAACGCAGCGAAGTGAAATAGTTCCCGTCAATTTCTTTGGTGCTTCCTGCAAAAGGGACATGGGCAGCGGCAACATCGCCGGGTTTCTCCTCGGGAACATAAACAGAACCCAGATCCTCCAAGATCCTTTCGATGGTTATGCGAGCCATGGCATAAACATCTGCCTGGGAACTTGTATTGTCTATGATCCTGAAAGTCCCGGTATAGGATACAAAAATGGTCGAAAAAATGATGCCGAACAAGAATATGGCAATCAGAATCTCCAATAGCGTAAAACCGTGTTTATCCCCATCCCTTTGCTGAATGCCCTCCATCTGCTATGTCTCTGCCGGAAAATAGCGATAAACCCTGAGCCTGAATTGTCTCTGCGGATCATGGCTCAGGGAGACCGTTACATCGATTTGTTTCACCTTTTCCGATACCATGGATAGTTCTTCCAGTGCAAGGCCCTGGACCGACACCTCCCAGACGTATCCCGGAAAATCCTCTCCGAAATCACCGGAGCTCGACCCCAGATCATTCAGGGCGCGGACTTCCATTTCAGCCATCTTGGACTGGGCCAGTAAGGCCGCCGTTGTATCGAATTTCGATTCATTGGCCAGGGAGGATCCCTGGGACTGGGATCCTAAAACCGCCATCAAGGAGATAGCGATGATAGCGAGGGAAACCATGACTTCCAGAAGGGTAAACCCGAGATCCCTATTTCTCTTTTTATCCTTCATCTCTTGTTACCGTGAACCGCGGCCCAAAATATCAGGGTATTTGATTCGAAAATCCGGAATGGTTGTTCTAAATCTTCAACAAGTTACCAGGAAATTTGAATAAGATATATCCCGGGTCCTATGAACTCTCAAATTCTACATAATCTTCAAGCACCTGCACTCTTCCTAAGAAGGGGCTCAGCACAATGGTGAATTTTTTGCCCTCTTCCGAACCTATATGGATGGCGGACTGCTTGACATAGCCCCTTTCGCTGAAGAGGATTTGCGCCTCGCCGCTCCCTCTTTTCCCCTCTCCTTTTAACCACACATCCATGAGAGGAGCTTCTTTCGGGAAAGAAAAGGCCTGCTTTTTAGCCTTTGTCCGTTCTTCTTCCGTCATGTCCGGGTAATCGGCCCAGGAAATGCCCGTGTCAAAATCTAAATGGAGCACGTAGGACCGATGTTCTCTTACTGCCTCGTTTCTGACGTACTTGATGGTTCCCACCATTTTCAGGACCGTGCTTTTCAGCGTATCCGTGAGCAGGGATTCTCTGAGCCGGGGAACAGTCAGGGTGAGCATCAGTCCGATCAGGACGATGACCACCATCAGTTCTACAAAGGTATATCCGCGTTTATCGGAAAACCGGGAACTTTTCACCACCTTGCCACATCCCATTTTCGTCTGACCACTGTTTATAAGACATTTACACTTTATCATTGAAGACGATTCAAGACCATCATAATTTCTCTTCTCACAGGATTCCGCCATTTTACGCTATCTTGGCAGGATGAAAAGCGGCCAAAAAAAAGCGGAGCCGACTCCGGCCCCGCTTTTGGTTCTTATCCTTTACGGATAATAGGTTTTATTGGACGGTCACGGTTACTTTGTCGTACCATAGCGAGCTGTTGAGAACGCCGTCTGCATTACTGTCCACGGCAAAATAAAAATCATAGGTGCCTTTGGGAAGCTTTCCTTCGAATACGGAAAAAGGCGTGGAGATATCCGCAAGTGCCCCTTGTACACAAGGCGATAGCCCTGATTCCCAGTTCGGATACACATAGGAAACCCAGCCTGATTCGGCGCCGGCTTCATAGTTGGCCGCGACCCACCAATCGGCTATCTGGCCGATTCGGCTTCCGGAAACCAGGCTGATAGTGATGGATACCGTATCTCCCGCGTTAACCGCAATGCCGCCCGCCTGACCATTGGCCCTGATGCTTGCAACCGGGGCGTTCAAGTCCGCGATAGCGCCGTAGACCACGACCTTTTCGTCGTCCACATAGCTCCAGCCGGCTTCCAGAACATCGATGTCCGTGGTTCCTTCGGGAAGGGGCTCTACCCGGATCATTGTGACCGTCCTTGCCGAAAAGCCTGCATTGTGATCCCAGTCATTTGTGTAAGGCCAGATTACGTCCTGAACCGCCGCGGTGGCGCGCTGATCCGGAGGGCATGGCGCTTTTTGCGGTGGAACCACTCGGTACGGTCCTTCTCCGTCAAGCTTATTGTCCTCCCCCAAAATACCAGGGGTCAAGTCCTGCCCATCGCGCTTGAAGGCGAGAATCATCTTCAAGCCATTCGGATTCGTGATGAGATCTCCGGGATTTCGACCATCACAAGACGGGGCGCTGTAATCGCACCATCCTGACTCGGGATTAAGCGCCATATCCGCCTGGACGTCATAATAGTACTGGGACTGGGGATATGTCCCTTTCACGGGATAGAGTGAGGGATCGGGGGCCTGTTCGAGAGGATAATAGTTAGAGTAGCCATCCGGTGAATACGCCGTGATTCCCGTGGCCGAATCCAGAATTCCGGCATTCTGAAGGAGATCCCAGACCGGTACGCCGCTATATTCCACATATTCGTCATCGCTTCGAGATGCATTCATCAACAGGAACTGGGTATGCTGGGCCATGGACTCCAACTGCGTTTTGGAATAGACGCGGCTGGGCGCCGGAATCTTGGAAGGATCATCATTAGGATTTCCCGGGTATCTGATTGCCTCGATTTCAATGATATTGCTGTATCCGTCACCGTCCGAATCCAGGCCCTCGATGGCTTTCAGCGCCGCCACGCTCTGGCCGTTGGTGAAGTAATCTTTCCCATAGGAATTCAGGGTTTCCGAGATAATGCCACTGCCGTCATACCCATAGGTCACGTGGCACCACTGGCAGCTTCCGAGACTTTCCATTTTTCCCTTACTATTTAAACGCTCGCCACCGGTGTGGCATGTGGCGCAAAGATCCAGTTTGGTCCCCGCTGTTTCCGGATACTGAGCCAGGAAATTGGGGGAATCCTTCTCCCCTTCGTGGTGGTACGCCGCAAAGGACGGCAGTGCCAGTCCGATTGCCATGAACAAAACTGCCAAAACAAAGCACGCCTTTTTCATTTTTTCCTCCTTTTTTCGCTATGGGTTATCTATTCTTATGTCCTAAAACTGCAGTTGAACTCTTCCGGTAAATACATCTTCCTGATCGCTGTATATGGCTTGCCCCGTGAGGGAATCCCGATCGATAAGCAGGGGCCGGTCGAAGTCGGTCCTTGTGGCATCAATGAGAAGCCTTACATAGGGATTGAGATACCAGTTCAAGGCGATGGTATACGCCGTTGCTTTCTGGACGGAATTTCCGGGTTCAAATAGATCCTCGTATGCATTATCCCCCCCATTAAAAACATCGTAACGAAAGGCCAGGCCCAAGGCCCCCCATCCCCCCTGCCAGAGATTCTTGTTGGGCCTGATAGCCATGATCTTCCCGTTCTTTATCAAAGGTTTTTCACCCGTTAACATCCACAGCAGTGCCCCGTAATATTCCTTGATATTAATGTTGAACTGATCCGAACTGGTCTGAACATCCGAATACTGGAGATTCACATACTCTCCCCATGCCATGAGCGGTCCGTAACACCATGCGGCCTCAGCCCCATACCGTGTTTGCGATTGGGCGTCCAGAATAACATTGTATTTGGCCGATGAATTCACATTAAAGAAGGTCGTTAAGCCGGTAGTCTTGTCTGTGATATTGACATTGTTTCGATCTATGTTTGCGTAGCTGAAAGATCCGCCTAACTGGAAATTCTCCACAAAAGAAATCCCAAGTGTTTTGAAAGGAGAGAGGACAAGCCGCCCAATCACCTCGGGGGAGTCTACGTTACCGCCGACGCTGTCGTCCTCTCCGTCTCCGTTAAAAATGCCTATCCCGTAATTAATTCGATCGCTAAACGCTGAACCATGGGCCATCAGGCCCACATCTCGGCGGGGAGTCAGATAATATCCCATGGATCTTTCCGCGAAAGGGATGTTTTTGTCGGATGAGTACTGTTCAAAACCGAACGGCGTCTTAAACTGCCCCACTCGAACCAGAAAATAGGGAAGGATTCGAGTATCCAGGTAGGCATCCAGAAGACGTCTGCTCCCGGCTCCCTGGAATTCATACTGGAACTTGTAGGTAAATCGATCGAGAATATGGCCTTGTAAAAGTAAACGCGCCCGTCGAATATCGAAATGGTTCTTTTCGGGATCTTTTGCGTCCTTGTAATCGAAATAACGATAATCAGCCTGGAGCAGGCCCCCGATACACAAGGAATACTTATTATCTTTGCTGGCCAGGCAGAAGCCGTTGTCGTATTTTGCTTCTAAAGGGAAAGAAGAATCGCTGCTCGCTTTCCTTTCTTTGGCGGCAGTACTTTCGGGAGGCGCTGACTTGAGCGCCGTTTCCGTTTTTATTTCCGGGGGTTTCGCTGGTGCGGAAGGCATCTGCTCTTGAAGGAGTGCCTGTTCTTTTTCTTTCAGGGACTTTTCCTTTTCGCTGAGCGCATTTTCTCTTTTTAGAAGAGCTCTTTCTTGTTCCTGGATAGCTTCTTCTCTCGCCTCAAGTTGCTTACGATCCTGTTGAATGGTGAGCCTGATTTTTGCCGCCTCTTCAGGGGTGATAGCCCCCTTCTTCTCGAATAACTCCAACAGCTGTTCCAGCGCTCCGGAATCGGCGCCCGAAACAATGTTTATCTCTGTAAAGAGGCACAATCCGATAAGAATCGTGAAGCACGCCCTCCTGAAATTGTGGTTGATTATCGCCAAATGGTTGGGTCTCCGCATTTTATGAAGGTTGTGCAATGGAAAGACATGGGAAATGCCATATCGATCATATTTGACATAACGATAGCCAAAAAAAACTCGGTTCCTGATATGCATTCAAGAGATAGCGAAGCATTCTTCAGACCCGATTAGGCGAGTATCTATCATTAAGGTAATTTATTGTCAATGTTTTTTATTGATACAATAATCGCATTCATTTTAAACCAAAACAAACCGTTACCAACGATAAATACCACAAAATATCGTATGGGCTTGAAAAGTGCGTGCGAAAAGGGATGTATGAGGTCTTTTTGTTGATGTTGAGCGGGAAGGGGAAGTCATAAAAAAGCCGGCTGCAAATGCCGGCTTTTTCAGATCACACTGTTTTTAGAAGGGCTTAGGCATTCAAGGGAGTGGCGGCCGCATACAGCGGCATCAGACTGTTGAAAAGCCCCGCAATATCTTCGGCAATCCCTTGTTCTTTCTCCATGGCATCGCCTTTTGTCATCCGCTTTTCAATGAGGAGATCTGTTTTGTCGGAATTGTTAATCCTTGTGAAGAAAGAGGACAGCGATTTCTCCGGTGCTTCGTCCTGTTCCGATCGGTAAACCCACTGATGTACATCTGATTTCAACGTACCGGTAAATCCCTTCAGCCCTCTATCCAAGAGGCAAAGATCCTGAGACGCACATTGTTTGAGCAGCCACGCATCGTTTTCCGGCCGATCCAGCCATTTCAGCAGCACATGCCGGTCGTTGCTCCCAGAGGCGGATGGGTCTGCAGCCGGGATGTGGAAGCCGAAACAGAGGGTGTTTTCGTCGACCGCGACATAAAATTTCACTTGAAACAAAAGATCTTTCTGCTTTTGGCGCGCTGCGTCCAGCCAATGTACTTCAGGTTTTCTTAACACCACCCATGAGTTGAAGTCAAACTGTTTGGATTTCAGCAGGCGACTCACTGCCCCCCCGAGTTGGCCGCGACCACGCCAAGTGGTTTTGGAAACCATATTGCTGAAATCATGCTCTTCCAAGCCATCAAATTCCTTCGTGCCTCCCGAGGCGGACCCTTTGGCTTTTTTTGTTTTCTGCGCAGCCTCTTCAGCTTTAATCTCTTTTTCCCGTCTCATCCGATCGATAATTCGCAATTGCAAAACGATCGGGGTGGAGATTTCCTCTCCGTCTTCCCATCGAATATCCATGGAGTCTTTTCCTTTGGAGATGACTTCGAATACCCCTTTCATGTTTTCGTATTTCTCACCGACTTCAAATTTAATTTCTTGCATCATTGGGCTCTCCTTTTCGGCATTCTCAGTGTTTATAAGCTTTCATTGCAGCTCTTTTCGCGAAAACAGCTTGCTGTTAAAAGCATTGCCACTGTGTCGGCATACCGGTGATGTGAACGAATGAGGACGGAGGTGGAGGATGTGATTACAGTTAACGTATTTTCGCTTATGTTTCAGTATTTGATAATATAATACTGATTTTAGTGAAAAGCAATCGAATTATAGTTTTTTTTAGTAATCTTAAATATGGGGTTAGTTCTCGAATTCTGCCGAATACTTTTTTCTATTGGGGAGACAGCCAGGCAAACGCTCCCTTTCTAGCCCGCCCTCTTGGCTCATGAACGGATTTGTTCCTTTGTGTTTGCTGCGCCCGGACATGAGAGGAGCCTCTTCTTTGAGGTGTCAGGGAAGGAGCATCATAACTTCGGATTGTACCCGCGTTATAATCAAAGTCCGCCACTGTTCGCCGCTCTATGGGAGCTCCGAGGGTACGGTTGATAGCGAGCACCATATCCTTGTCGTCTCCGGTGATCAGGGTGAAAGCCTCGCCGCTGCGAGTCGCCCGGCCGGTCCTGCCAATTCGATGGATGTATGCCTCGGGCGTGGATGGAATATCGTAGTTGATGACATGCGAAATCTGGGTGACGTCAATGCCCCTTGCGGCAATATCCGTGGCCACCAGGATCTGAAATGTCCCGTCGCGAAAGCCTTCGAGAGCCGCCTGTCGACGTCCCTGGGAAAGATTCCCCTGAAGAGAAGTTGACCGGAATCCGGCTACCGCCAGTTTTTGACCCAGACTCTTGGCGCGGTGTTTGGTACGGGTAAAAACCAGGACCGATTCGGCAGCGGTATTTTCCAACAGCTTTAATAGCAGTGCTGTTTTCAAATGCTGAGCCACCGGATAGAGCGCATGGCGAACTGTATCCGGCGGTGCAGTGGCACCCACCTGAACGGTGGTCGGATCTTGCAGGATATCCTTTGCCAGGCGACGTATTTCGGTAGGCATTGTAGCCGAGAAAAGCAGGGTCTGACGCTTTTTAGGAAGATGTGTCAGGATGCGCCGGATATCAGGGAAGAAACCCATGTCGAACATCTGGTCGGCTTCATCGATAACCAGCACTTCCAACTGGGAGAGATCCACGGTATGGCGGCCGATATGATCAAGAAGCCGGCCAGGGCAGGCCACCACAATATCAGCATGCTTCAGTTTCTGAATCTGCGGATTAATATTGACGCCACCGTAAACCGCAGTGCTTTTTATGCGGGTTTTGCGACCCAGGGTTTCGATGGCCTGATGAATCTGTTCAGCCAACTCTCGGGTGGGGGCCACGATCAGGCTACGGATAGATCCGGGTTTTTTCTCCATCAACCGATTGAGTATGGGCAGGACGAAGGCCGCTGTTTTACCTGTGCCGGTTTGTGCCAGCCCCATTAGATCATGATTCTTAAGGACATGAGGAATCGCCTGATCCTGAATAGGGGTCGGGGTTACATATCCCGCCGCTACGACGCCTGCCGCAACATCGGGATGGAAATGAAAAGACTTGAAATGCAAAAAACACCTTCTTTCTGTGTTCCAATAAAAAAGCCCCGGAACCATTCCGGGGCTTACGTGATTTTTAGTTACAACCTGGAACAACAATAATTTTCCATACGATACGGATTGTTGAGACCAAAGTCAAGTATATTCCATAATCGGAGCCTGAACGATCTCCCTTGAAAAATCATAC
>CAVVFZ010000011.1:0-480244 GCA_963747555.1 uncultured delta proteobacterium | reverse complement strand
AAATTACTTAGAGTTCATCCATTAACAACCTGTAAAGGATCCTATTTGCTTGCGAAAAAACAACACTATTGTTAGCATGAAACCATAGAATGTTATAGGAGCGATAGAAATGGAACTCGATTCAGATTTTACCGGAACCACCCTCCGTGAATATGTCACGACCGTCACCGGACGTCATACCACCAATTATGCCGCCGCCATCAACGATTATAATGAGCGCTATTTCAATGACGAGAGGAAGGAAGGCACCATTGCCCACCCCATGAACTGTGTAGCCATTACCTGGCGCATATGCGAAAGGATCTGGGAATATATCGAGGCAGATCATTTCCCGCATGAAATCCTTATGACCCAGGTGCACTACACCGAATATCTGGAATTTCATCGCCCGGTTCTTCCCGGTGATCGACTCACCATCAGGGGCCATATTGCCGCCATCCTTCCACACCGTGCGGGGACTCATGTGGTCATTCGATTTGATGCCGCAGATGCGAAAGGACAACCGGTATTTACGGAATGGGTGGGGGCCATGATGCGTGGGATTTCCTGTCTGAATGGCGGAAAAGGGATGGAGGATGTCCCTGTTGTCCCCGAAAACAACGGGGGCGCGCGTGGGTGGAAAAGCAAGATCGCCATCGATCCGCTCCTGCCTTATCTCTACGATGGATGCACCGATATTGTTTTCCCCATTCATACGTCACCGCGATTTGCCCGGCAGGTCGGGCTTCCAGGAATTATTCTCCAGGGCACGGCAACCCTGGCCCTGGCTGTCCGTGAATTGATAAACCGGGAAGCCGGAGGAAATCCGGAACGTCTCAAAAAGCTGCATTGCCGATTTACCGGAATGGTGATTCCCGGCACGAACATAACGGTTCGACAAACGGGCAAGACTCTGACGGAAAATGGGACGGACATATTTTTTGATGTAATAAACGGTGACGGCCTAAAAGCCATCAGCCATGGGTATGCGGGAATATCGCAGTAAACCATACAGGACGGGAAGCAAAACCTATGAATACACCGGAAGAACGGCTGCCCCTTGTCAATTCGTACGTCGAATTCTGGGCAAAGACAACGCCCGAAGCCACGGCGATGATTCAACATGAAGACGGCAGGGCTTTTTCGTACAAAAAGTTCGCGAGCCTGGTGGATTTTTTCGCCCTGAAACTGATGGATATGGGTATTCGAAAAGGGGATACAGTGGCGACGCTTCTTGTCCTTGTCCCCGAGCATATGATGCTGATGTACGCCTGTTTTAAAATCGGCGCCATTATCGCACCGTTGGATGTTCGCCTGAAGGATGATGAGGTGGTGCGGGATGTAGACAAGATCAAAGCGAAGGCCTTTTTTTTCTTAGGGAATACCCCCGTTCGGGATTTTCGCACTGCCGGCGGGGCAGTGAAAAAGAACTGTCCCTATGTCGACCATTTTATTCAATTTACGCCGGAGGCAAAACCGGGAGAGCTGATGGAAGGGGCTGTAAGCATTACGGATATGATGGACAAAAGGAAGCTTTTGTGGTTGAAATTGAAGGATCTTGTTTCGAACGGCCTGAAAAAGACCTATGCAACCATGAATCCCCGGACCCCCGCACTTATCATATACACAACCGGCACCACCGGTGAACCGAAACCGGCGCTCATCTGTCACGAAAACATGATTGTCCAGAACCAGATTCTTGCGCGCGGTTCGGGCATGAAGAAAGGTTCCGTGCTCATCAATCTTCCCCCCAGTCATGTGGGGTGCGTGACCGAGCTCTTTATGACAACCATGTTCCTGGGCGCCACCGCTGTGATGCTTCGTATTTTTGACGTGGCGCTGAGTCTGGAGGCTATTGCCAAACACAGAATTGCCACAATCGGCCAGATCCCGACCCAATTTCGTATGATGTGGGCCCATCCCGACTACGAGCAATATGATCTATCGAGCCTTCAAATGGCCGCCTATGCCGGATCGGCCGTGGATCTCATGTTCCTCAAAAAGCTTGCAGCCATGGCGCCCGCCATAGGCACCGGCATCGGCATGACTGAAAATGCCGGCTTTGCTACGTTTACGCCCCCCGGAATCGCACCGGAAGAGATGGTCGGGCAGGTAGGCCGCGCTTTTCCGGAACTTGCCGCCGTTACAGTACGCAGACCCATGAACGCCGATGGTACAGCCGGCCATGAACTCCCTGACGGGGATGTGGGGGAGATATGTTATCATCCGCCAATCGTTTTTTTAGGGTATTATCATCAGCCGGAGGCGACCGCAAAAACCATTTCAAAAGAAGGAATCCTCTATACCGGCGACATGGGATATTTCAAAGAGATGGGTGACTACCGGGCCCTCTATCTTTCGGGGCGGCAGAAGTTCATGGTCAAACAGAAGGGATACAAGATCTTTCCCAATGAAATTGAAGACCATATCGCAAAAATGGAAGAAGTAGAGAGCGCGGAGGTTGTCGGCATGAAGCATGCTCTCTTCGACGAGGGTGTTTTTGCGTTTGTAAAGGTCAGGAAAGACCGGACGCTTACGGCTGAAGAGGTCATGGAACATTGCAAGGGGATTGCTTCCTACAAGCGCCCCCAGCATGTGGAGATCTGGCCGTACAACAGGGACTTCCCATTGACGAGGACCACCAAGGTGGACAAACTCGCCCTGCAAAAGATGGCCGAAGAAATCATCGAAAGGCTTCGCGCCGGCGGTGGATGGGATGCCGGGTAGACCGGTTCCCTTCACAGTGTCTCAGTTGAGGTTGCGAGAGCCTCTCCATTCAAGATGGAAATTTCTATGATGTCAACAATCAAGCAAGAATCTCCGAGAAGCAATTTTTGTTGTGAATATTTTTATTGACAAACATATAACTAAAATGACATAATGTAAAGTTTTAAGAAAAATGTCTTATTACGAGATTGTAATGTTCCTGAAATGTTACGGTAAGATTCGGCAGGTAAGATCCCGATCGCTTGTGAGAGGTAAAAGAATACCTTTTTGCACTGAACGTTTTGGAATACGATCCGGGAGGTAAATATTATGCCAAAAAAAATGGAAATGGCAGAAGAGGTCTTTGCTGCAATGCTGGATATGGCCATAGAAGACTTAAAGATGAGTGGCCTGGATGCGAGCGAAGTGTTTTCAATCGTTGAAGCGAATTTCGGGAGTGTGTACGCAAACCGGTTTTGCAGTAACCCGAAAAGATAAATCACTTTTAGACGAAAAATGCAATGAGCAATTCCCAGCGGAATGCTAATTCACATTGGGAGACCAAAAGATGGAAGAGCGGAGATCCCCTTCCACATCACTCTTGAAAAATGCTGAAACCGGATTTCACCCGGAAAAGGGGAAATTCCGGGTGGCCATGGCCGCGTGGGAGATCGGGCGACCAGCCAGCGGACTGGGGTCCAAAGTGGGAGGCCTGGGAGTTGTAGTAGAAGAATTGCCCCCTGCTTTAACCGAGGCCGCCGCCCGAAAAGGGCTGAGCCTGGAGGTGGTAACTCTCTCCCCCTGTTTTGCCTACCACGACAGACGAAAGATGGTCCCGCTCGACATCCATCTTCCCGTCACACTGGATGGCCACACCTTTGCTTTTCAAGCCTATGAAAATGTCTTTCCCGACGGGCAGAAAGTGGTTTATTTCTGGGATGAATTACAACTCGGATGGACTACCCCCACCTCCATTTATCCCAATGATCCGTATATGTCATGCCGCCTTTATGCAGCCGTCTGCCAGGCCATGGCCGGCTACATCCGCCAGGAAGATTTTCACACGATTCATCTTCATGACTACCACGTAGGTTTTATTCCTTTCTATTTAGGGGATTCCTATCTGAAGAAAATCCCCATACATTTCACCATTCATAATGCGTCGTACCAGGGAATCACCCCGTTGACCGACGGTGGTTACGGATCTCTCGACCGTCTGGGCCTGCCTGGTGAACGCCTTTTTCACAAATATTTCGACTTCTTCGACAACCTCAACATTATGAAAGCCTGCATGCTCAAGGTCCATGAAACGGGTGGAAAAATCACGACCGTCAGCGGAGATATGGCAGCGACCTGGGGATATGCCGCGGAACTGAAAGAAAACCATGCCACACTTTGGGCGAGAGCCTACAGGCAGAAGGGAAGCCCTCCAGGAGAGGTGTTTGTACCCAACAGGCATCTGGATCTTTTTGAAAAGCTTCCTGTAGGCGGCATCACCAATGGAATGAGCGGCCGCAATCGAGCCGAGCAGCTTCCGGAACTCCAATCCCTGGTATTAAGGAAGATACAAGAGGAGAGGGGCCCAGCCCGCCCCCTCTTTCAAAACCCCGTCACCCAGGCGCGGATGTTGGCGACGGATCACACATTTGACCTGAACCGCCTGCCTGTGAAACAGGAACTCAAACGACTTCTCCACATGGAGGCATTTGGGACTGAACCCGAAAATGACACGATCCTCATTACCATCGTAGGACGGCTCGTGGAGCAGAAAAACCTCGGTTTGGTGGGGGGGATCATGGAATGGGTTCTTCGGTTTGATGCCGGAGTCAAATTCATTATTCTGGCTTCAGCTCCTGACGGAGATCCTTTCCAGAAGGAGAAGGAAGGGGACTTCTTCAGGCTTGCCTCCTGGTATCCGAACAGGGTCTATTTTAACAACAGCTTCAATCTGCCCCTGTCCAAACTTATTTTGGCCGGAGGTGATTTCACCCTGATTCCCAGCCGCTTCGAACCCTGCGGATTGGTGGATTATGAGGCCTCTCTGCTGGGAAACATCGTCATCGGAAGGGCAACCGGTGGACTTACCAAAGTACGTCACTGCGCCTATCTCTATGAATGGCTTGACATCAGTGACTGGTACGGAGAAGCCCATGCCTTTTATCGGCGTATCGAAGAGGCCGTTCTGACCTATCGTCGTGATCCGGCTCGTCAGGCCGCCATGATCAGAACCGCCATGTCCATCCACGCAGAGTGGACTGAATCGGCCGGACAGTATGTGGATATGTACCGCTACGGGTACATGGTAAAAAAATGGCGAAAAAGAAGAGAAGCCCTCATTGCTGATTTTTCCGGTTCTCTGAATGAAGACCGCACCCTGTTCGACACGTTTTTTATTCCCGCCCGCGAGGAATACGGCGACGCTTTCGACTGGGAGCTTAAGGCCGCCCTGATTGAAAAAGCGAAAGAACAGCGCGCCTGAGGCAGTAAAAATGATAACAGCTGTCAGCTATCCGCTGTATGTCATGCTTCTTCTAATACCTTCAATGAGAGATCCAGCACGATATCCTTGACCTTTTCCCTGTAGGCGAGCATGTGGCTGGTTGTCAGATGGGCCTTGAGGGCTTCCATGCTTTCCCATTTCTCGAGAATGGTAACCACGTTTTCGTCCAGGACCTGGGGCGGCAACCCGGTCTTGAAATCCCGCGTGGGGACATAGTCGATACACCCCTTCTCGTTCTTGACGGCCGGAACATTTGCATTGAACACCTTCAGGAATTCAGATACTTTCCCGGGTTTAACGCGGACAGATGCAATTACATGAATCATGAGCCTTCCTCCCTGTTTTTTTTGTGACACCTTACACTCTTTTCATCGACAAATCTATCCGTTTCATGAGAAAATTGACAAATGACAATGTGCGGAATCTTTTTCAAGGTCATGTAATCTTTTGGGTCTTGATCAATCAGATAGATGGAAAGGATTAGTTAATGAGTGGTGTTTCAAAAGACAATCGACCCTTTTCTCGTAAATTGACGGATATCCTCAATTACGGTGCATTGAATCTGGCTATGGGCCTTGGTTACAGGACGCGCCTGTTCGACGTCATGGATACGTTTGATGCTCCACAACCGGTTTCCATCATTGCAAAAAATGCAGGTCTTCATGAACGTTATGTACTGGAGTGGTTAGGAGTCATGGTCACAGGGGGCATTGTAGACTATTTTCGGAACGAAGCTGGGCAGCATCTGTTTCACCTTCCAAAAGATCATGCCGATCTGCTCACCCGGAGGGCCGGGAACGCAAACATGGGAGTCTATACACAGGAAATCCCACTCCTTACATCCACCGTATTTGAGGCCGTGGAGAACGGCTTTAGAACAGGTGAAGGCATTCCCTACCCAATGTACACCGGATTCCAGCAATTCATGGGGCAACTGGCGGATGCCAAACATCGCCAGGTCCTGGTCAGCCGCTTTCTGCCATCCGTGGAAGACGGGGAGATGGTGAAAAAATTACAGGCAGGTATCTCGGTTTGCGATATCGGCTGTGCGGAAGGCTGCGCCCTGATGTTGATGGCTGAGGCTTTTCCCAAGAGTTGTTTTTTCGGGATTGATATTTCTGAAAAAGTCCTGGAGAAGGCAAAATCAGTAGCCGCTGAGAAGCATCTTACAAACATTGCGTTTCAAAATATGGACGCTGCTCGCCTTAAACAGGATCAACAACTGAGAGGAAAGTTCGACTATGTCCTTGCCTTCGATGCGATTCACGACCAGACCAACCCTGTGAAGGCGCTTGAAGGAATTTATGCAATCATAAAGGATAATGGTATTTTTTCCATGGTGGACATTGCCGCCAGCAGTGATCTTTCAAAAAATATGGATCACCCCATGGGCATGTTTCTCTATACCGTCAGCCTCATGCACTGCATGCCTGTGGGGCTGGCGGATGGAGGTGCAGGACTTGGAATGATGTGGGGGCGGGAGAAGGCCGTTGAGATGCTCGAGGATGCAGGTTTTCGGCAGGTAGAGGTCAAGGAAATTCCGGAAGATCCATTTAACCTCCATTTCTTTTGCAGGAAAAGGGTTTAACAGACAGGCAACTTTCCGGCAACGCGAGAGATCGTGAAGCCGCATAATCTAAGGAGATTTATCGACGTGGGCGACAATATCAACAAAGTTATCTATTCCATGATCCGAGTCAGCAAAAACTACGACAGGAAACCGGTTCTGAAAGATATCTCTCTCTCCTATTTCTACGGCGCAAAGATCGGTGTGTTGGGCCTGAACGGCTCCGGAAAGAGTTCTCTCCTCCGAATTCTTGCAGGCGTGGACAAGGAGTTCAACGGAGAAACGATCCTTTCCGAAGGGTACACTGTAGGGTATCTGGAGCAGGAACCCCTGGTGGATGTGGATAAAACGGTTCGAGAGGTGGTGGAGGAGGGTGTGCTGGAGACCGTGAACGCTCTCCGTGAATTTGAAACGATAAATCTCCAATTTGCAGAACCGATGAACGATGATGAGATGGATAAACTCATCGAACGTCAGGCCAAAGTCCAGGAAAAACTGGATTCCCTCGACGCATGGGACCTGGATGCAAGATTGGACATGGCTATGGGCGCTCTTCGCTGCCCACCGGCGGAAACGCCGGTGAAGGTCCTGTCTGGCGGTGAAAAACGCCGCGTGGCCCTTTGCCGTCTGCTCCTTCAGAAACCGGATATCCTGCTTCTTGATGAACCCACCAATCACCTGGATGCGGAAAGCGTGGCATGGCTGGAACATCATCTGCAAAATTACGCCGGAACGGTCATTGCCGTTACCCACGACCGCTATTTTCTGGACAACGTGGCGGGCTGGATTCTGGAGCTGGACCGTGGCTATGGCATACCATGGAAAGGAAACTATTCCAGCTGGTTGGAACAGAAACAGGAACGTCTCCGAAAGGAAGAAAAATCGGAAAGCGCACGCCAAAAGACCCTTGAGCGGGAACTGGAATGGATACGCATGTCACCCAAGGGCAGGCACGCCAAGAGCCAGGCCCGCATCAGCGCCTACGATAAACTGCTCTCCAGGGAAACGGAAAAAGCGGAAAAAGATCTGGAAATTTTTATTCCACCAGGACCCCGCCTGGGGCAGATGGTCATCGAAACGGAACATGTGAGTAAATCGTATGGGAATCGTCTGCTCATGGAAGACCTGAGCTTTCATCTGCCGCCAGGTGGCATTGTGGGCGTCATAGGCCCCAATGGGGCTGGAAAAACGACCCTGTTCCGCTTGATTACCGGTCACGAACAACCCGACACCGGCACTATCCGGATCGGAGAAACCGTGAAACTGGCCTATGTGGATCAGGACCGGGAGTTGGACCTGAACAAGACCATATGGGAGGAAATCACCGGCGGAAACGAACAGATGCTCCTCGGCAAACAACTCGTAAATTCCCGCGCCTATGTCGCCCGTTTCAACTTTTCCGGTTCAGACCAGCAAAAGAAGGTGGGAACCCTTTCCGGAGGTCAGCGAAACCGGGTCCACCTCGCCAAGCTCCTTCAGGAAGGCGCCAATGTCATCCTGCTGGATGAACCCACCAACGACCTGGATGTAAACACCCTGCGGGCCCTGGAGGAAGCCCTCGAAAATTTCGCCGGTTGCGCCGTGGTAATCAGCCACGACCGGTGGTTCCTGGATCGTATTGCCACCCATATCCTCGCTTTTGAAGGGGATAGTCAGGTGGTCTTTTTCCAGGGAAACTGGACGGAATACGAAGCCGATCGAAAAAAACGCCTGGGGTCTGATGCGGCGGTTCCCACCCGAATCAAATACCGGCAGTTGACGAGATAGGCACCTGGATGGAAAAACAATTCAAGCTGGAGACGGAACATATCGAGCTTTCAAAACTCCTGAAAGCAACCGGTTTGTGCGGAACGGGAGGTATGGCGAAAATCGTCACATCCGAGGGAAGGGTGATGGTAGATCACCAGACGGAATTTCGAAAGAGCTGCAAATTGCGGAAAGGCCAGGTGGTTGAATTCGAGGGCCACGTGATTGAACTGGTGTGAAAATAGTTCAAACCCCTACGATATCCCCTTCCCTGAAGCGGTAGTAGCCCTCTTCGGTCATGCGGATAAACGGGATAGCCGCCGTGGTCATGACATTCATGGTAAGTTGGGCGAAGTGCATCGCTCCGCCGAGAGCCGCGTGGGACTCCTGAAATGTTTCCAGTCGTTTCGCGATCTCCGGCATTTTCAATTCCGAAATATATCCCATCACCGGGAGGGGCAGCTCGGCCAGAAGACGCCCGTCGGCCATGAGAACGAGACCTCCCTGGATCGCGATAAGGCGGTTGATGACCAGGGCGAGATCCGCGTCATTGGACCCGATGGCCAAAATCCCTCCCACATCCCAACAGAGCGTGGTTGCAGCGGCCCCCTTTTTCTGCCCCCAACCTCTGACGAAACCCGCAAATTTGCGACCCTGGCCCGTAACCCGCTCCATGAAGACAATTTTCAAAAGGTCTTTTTCCGGATCGGCCTTCAGTTGCCCATCGTGTATCCGGGGGGCCGCCCTCCCCTCTCGCGTAACCAGTCCGCCGGGCTGGATATCAATTGTCCTGACCATGCCGTCTGTTGCGAGAAGCGATTCGGGGATGGCCAGGTCTTCCATGGAAACCGGTTTGGCCTTCACCGTATTTCTGAAAATTTCCGGATAGGGGACTTCATGGATGGGAACGCAGACGCTCCCCTTTTCGGCGACGATCCGCCCCTTGGAAATGACCATGTCCGGTTTCATAATCCCCGGTTCCGGAAGCAGCAGGAGATCGCCGTACCGGCCGGGAGCTATCCCGCCGATCAAATCCGCCATACCGAAGTGTTCGGCTGGGTTGAGGCTTGCCATGCGGACCGCCTCCATGGGCGCCATTCCCAAATCAACGGCCTTCTGGACCAGGTCGTTCATGTATCCCCGCTCCAGGAGAACGGAGGGATTGGACCCATCCGTCACCAGGATGACCCTGCGGAAATCGATCTTGTCCTTGAGAGGAAGAATAATGTCCAGATCCCTGCGAATATCCCCTTCGCGGATCATGGCGTAGTACCCGAGCTCAAGCCTGGAGATCACATCTTCCGTGGAGATGGCCTCGTGGCAGCTTCCGGCCCCGACGGCCGCATAGGCGGCAAGTTTCCGGTCAAAGGCTCCGGCGGCGTGCCCTTCAACCGATTTGCCGGCCGCCAGGGTGGCCTGCATAAGGTCCAGGACGCGGTCGTTCCGGGTCAAAATAGCCCCCTGCCAGAAGGACTCTCCAAGCCCCGCCATACGGGGGTCTTTCAGTAAATGGGAGATCCGGTCTCTAATCATTTGAAACGGTTGGGAGGAAGGGCTCAGGGAAACCATGGGAGGAATAAGACCGTAAAACTTCACGGGACGATTGTCCAACTGTTCCAGAAATGACTCCACCCCTCTCACGTCCAGCACAAAGGCCAGGTTCTCCATTTCCGTGAAGAACGTGGTAACGCCGCAGGGTATGGCGTATGTGAGAAAATCGGCCATGTTCCAGTAAGAAATAAGATGGGTGTGGGCATCGATAAAACCGGGGCACAAAACGCGGCCCGCGGCCTCGATAACGCGCGTGTTTTCTCCGATGGTATGCTCAGCATCCGGCCCTACATAGCAGATCCATTCATCCACCATGGCCACGGATCGGTGGGGAACCATGCGGCCCGTATACACATCCATCAAGACCCCGTCCCTGATAACCAGGTCGGCGGGGTAATTTCCCAGGGCCGTATCAATCAATTTGCGTACATCTTTTTGCTTTTCCAACATGTTTTTCATTGCGTTTTAACCAGATCAGCTTCTTTTGGCTTTACAAAATAGGTGAAGCCCGGATTCTGTTCGATAATATCCCCGAGTGACAGCAGATCCCGCAGGGGCATTTTAGCCTCTTCCGACTTGAGCAGGGGATGGGAATCCATCTCCTCCGGTAACAGGAGCGGCGATGGATCAGGATGGCCGACAAAGGCAATTCCAAAAAAATCCGAGGTTTCTCTCTCGTGCCATGCGGCCCCTTTGTAAATATCGCTGATGGACGGAACAGACGGTGTTTCCCGGGGAATGACAATATAGAGAGCCACCCTTTCCGGCTCGATAAAATGATCAAAATGGTATACCACCACCAGTCCGTCACTGCTGTCCACAGCCGTGATGTCCTCCAGGAAAAACTCGTTCTTGGAAAGTCTCCACGCGACTTCCTGGATGGTCTCAGGTCCGAGAAAAACGGAGACGGTTTTTCCTGTGTTGTCATACGAACACTCTGCCAGGCAAAGGGTCTTGAGCCCTTCCAACCATTTTGGTTTCATATCCCGGTTCCGCCTTTGATCTCAGGCCACCAACGTCTGCCGGATATCTTTTTCTGGAGTTCAAATAATCCTTCGAGGAGCGCTTCGGGGCGGGCGGGACAACCCGGGACATAAACATCCACCGGGATGAGCTGATCCACCCCTTCCACAATGGAGTATTGCCCCGTAAACTTGAATGGTCCACCGGAAATCGCACAATTGCCCATGGCAATGACCCATTTGGGAGCAGGCATCTGTTCGTAAAGTCTGACGATAGCCGGGGCCAGCTTTTTGGTTACCGTACCCGCAACGATCATCAGATCGGACTGGCGCGGGGAAGGCCTGAAAACCTCTGCTCCAAAACGGGCAAGATCAAACCTTGCCATCCCCACGGCCATCATCTCTATGGCGCAGCAGGCCAGCCCGAAGGTGAGAGGCCATAGGGACATGGCCCGGCACACGTTCAGGATCTTTTCAGACAATTCCATTCTGATAAGCGGAGGATCAACGTGCCCCAGGGAATTTTCACTTAAATTTTCTTCGGCCATCGAAAAACCCCTTTTGCCCAGAAAAAGACAACGGCCAGGGCAAGGACAAAAAGGAACACAAACACCTTGAAAAAAGCAGACAGGCCCCGCGACCTCCCATAAGCCACCGCCACGGGAAAAAGATAGAGGACATCCACTTCAAAGGCGAGGAAGATCAGCGCGTAGATGGCATAGTTCATGTGGAAGCGGATCCAGGCGCCCTGAATGGGCGGCATTCCGCATTCATAGGGCATTCCCATCTGGCGGCTTCGGGACCGGGGCGACAGGAAAAATGCGGAAATCAATGCCCCTCCCGCCATGAGCATACCCATGGCAAAAAAGATGAGCATGGCAAGGTGCAACCAGGAAAAGACCATAACACCCCTCAATCACTCGTCACTTCTCATTCATCATGAATCAATACTGCCATCCTATATTAAAAAGAATCCGCGAATCATAATGCAGCTTTCCGTCCGCGGGCTGGTTGACCCAGTCGTAATTATACTGGAGAGAGGTGAAAATGTGGTAAATCAGAGGAACCCGCACGCCGGTTCGCGTATTGGCGCGCCAGTTCGTGCTGTCCTGCAGGCTGAAGTTGAAATCGTCATGGTGGAAAAACTGCAGATGCTTTTTGAGAAACCACATATCAAAGTCAAGTGCCCAAAAAGCCGCCGCGTAACTGCGGGAATCCGCGCCATCCAAGAAGTTCTGGGGTTGGCTGTAATATTCCACCGCGTAGGAGGGACCTAATTTCATCGTCAAGTTTTTCTCATCGGAACGCCAGAACTGATAACCGGCGCCGGCCGACAGAGCTCCCAAGAAATTCAAATTGGAAAATTTGTCCTGTTGCCCCCGGGCATTCCCAAAAAGATACCACTTTTCATTCAAAAACCGGTTGTAATCAAAATTACCAAGGGTCTTGTTTTCCGTTTCCACCCCATTGCTCTTCTCGATAATATCCCTGCCCGTATAAGGTCATGCGATGGGGAAATTTTGCAAGTCCCACAGTCAAATTCCCGTTATAGCGCTGTTTGTCCGTATTGCCGGTCTGGTAGTCAATCCCTCCACTGGCGTTCCCCGACCACGTCCAGCTCGGAGGAGGTTTGGGGGGAGACATACTGGACACCTCAGCAAGAGCAATGGGTTGGGTAGCTGGCCCTGTCTCAGGTTGCAGGATAAGCACGCCGTCTTCTCCTTTGACCGCCCTGCCCTTCAATATTTCTTTATCGGGAAGTGTAACCTCCAGGGTGTTATCCGAAGTAAGTCGTTCCACCTGATCCCACTCAACGGTAATCTTTCCGGCATAAGGGGTATCAAAGACCAGTTTCCCTGAATCCATGGAAACGATCTTCCCCTGCAGTCGATCCCCATTTTTCATGATGATTTCGTCGGCTCTTGCCTCGGAGATGAATAATCCGGGAATCAAACCGAGAAGAAGAAAAACAGCACAAGCGCTTCCGAAAAACATAGAGGGGGAAAGTCCGTCAGCAAGGCTTCTTTTGTGGTTCCCAATACCCGATGTTGCCCTCTTTTTCATCCTAAAAAACCTCCCGATAATCATTTTGCCGACAACCCGCAGCTTTTCCTGATGATTCAAGCGGCCGACAGCATTCATCAAATGGCTCCGGAGTATACTGATCCGGCATCCGGGTGTCAATGTCAAAACCCAAGTGAGGTGTAGTCAAAAGAGTTGGACGCGATCAATAGCCCACCCCGGAGGAACGAATCGTCCGGAATGCCATTGGAACTGAAAAAAAGATTGTTTTTGCATTAAAAGAGATTATATATTTTCTATTTTTTGCAAGCATCATCCCCGTTGAACAATCGGGTTTTAAATACATCAAAGGACCAACGGCTCCCGAAAAGCGGTGTCAAAATCGTTCTTTTTTTCGCATCCAAGGAGGTTCAGCTCAACATGAAAGCGCAGAATAACATTTCCCAAAAACTCATTCTCTGGATATTTTTCTGGTTCCTGGTTTTAGGGTTCGGCCTGGCATTTGCGGGCTACTGGGAAATTGACAATCTGAAGGCAATCCTTTCGCAATACCATCAGCAGGGATTCAGCAAAGGGGCTGTTGCTCCCCTGGAAAATGCTATTGCGTTGGCTGAAAATTCCATCTGGCAGCTTGTAGCCGGAAGCCTTGCCATTACTACGCTTTTTCTATGGTTAACCTTACGTTCATCCCTGAAAGGGACGGCCGGGAAACCTCTCCCGGAAAAGGCGCCTTCCGCCGGCACAAAGAAAGTAGAAAAACCGAAACCTGTACAAATGTCCAAGGAAGACAAGGAAAAAATCGAGCGGCTGGATCGGGCAAAGACCGTCCAAATGATCTCCCTGTTGCAACGTGACGGTCGGCTCGTGGATTTTCTGGAAGAAAACCTTCAATCCTATGAAGACGCACAAATAGGGGCTGCGGTGAGGAATATCCAGAAAACCTGCCAGGAGAGTCTCAACAGGTACATGAAACCAACGGCCATCATCGATCGGAACGAGGGAGAAGAGATCACCATTGAAGCCGGATTTGACCCCGCGGCCATCAAACTCACGGGCAATGTATCGGGAGAACCTCCCTTCAAGGGCATTCTGCAGCATCGTGGGTGGCGTACCGAAAAGATTGAACTGCCCACCCTGTCGGGGACGCAGGACCCCGGAATCATTGCCCCTGCCGAAGTGGAGATATAAAGGCGATCTGAGCAAGGAGAGACCAAGTGACTGAACCCACCTATATCGTAGGAATTGATCTGGGCACCACCAACAGCGTGGTCGCCTACACGGATGCGCAAGTAGAAAGCGAGACGGAACCACCTATCCGCATCTTTGAAATTCCTCAACTTGCCGGGCCCGGCTCCGTGGAAAACAGTGCCACCCTTCCCTCTTTCGTCCTGTTGCCCGGTCCTCACGACGTGCCTCAGGGAGCCCTTGAGGTCCCCTGGTCCACCGACAATAGTATGGCCGTCGGCCGCTTCGCAAGAGATCGCGGGGCCGAAATCCCCCATCGCCTGATTGCGTCCGCCAAATCGTGGCTTTGTCATACAGCTGTTGACCGCAATAAACAGATTCTTCCCTGGGAAGGCGGGGATGACGGGAAAAAACTCTCGCCGGTGGAGGCATCCGCGGCAATCCTGAGACACATCAAGGATACCTGGAACCATGTGATGGCCGCGGAAAATGAAAATCTTCGTCTGGAACATCAGGATGTTTTTCTCACCGTTCCCGCATCCTTTGACGCCGTGGCAAGAGACCTGACCGTGGAAGCGGCAGCCATGGCCGGACTTTCCGGCAGCACCCTTCTGGAGGAACCCCAGGCGGCATTCTATGCCTGGATTCAGGCAACCGGCGGGAAATGGCGTGAACAGGTAAAGGTGGGAGACCTCATTCTGGTGACGGATGTGGGAGGGGGAACAACGGATCTCAGTCTCATCCAGGTGTCGGAAGAAGAAGGGGAACTGGTTCTTGAACGGGTGGCCGTGGGACAGCATCTACTTGTGGGTGGGGACAACATGGATCTGACGCTCGCCTATTCTGTCGCAAACCGTTTGGCGTCAACCGGTCAAAAGCTGGATGCGCACCAGATGCGCGGGCTGTGCCACGAGTGTAGAAAGGCCAAAGAGCATCTGTTTGAAAACGCGGACCGAGAGAGCTTCCCCATTACGATTTTGAGTAGAGGCAGCCGGTTGATCGGAGGGGCCATCAAAACCGAGCTTATGCGCAACGAAATGGAAGAGATTCTCACAAAGGGATTTTTTCCCCCGTGCGACAGCACAGTGCAGCCGAAAGAACAGGTTCGAACGGGGGTAAGGGAGTTGGGTCTTTCCTATGCTTCCGACCCGGCCATCACCCATCATCTGGCCCACTTCCTGAGCAAACAGGGAACAGAAGGCCATCCGGCCTGCCCGACAGCGGTCCTCTTTAATGGAGGGGTAATGAAGGCGCAGGGCCTTCGGAAAAGGGTCCTGAATGTCATAGGATCGTGGGCCGAAGAGGCCGATCGAGAATCACCGAGAGAAATTGGGATCAAGGACTTCGATCTTGCGGTGGCAAAGGGAGCAGCCTGTTACGGCCTTGCACGACGCGGCAGGGGGATTCGCATAAGAGGCGGTCTTTCAAGGACCTATTATATCGGCATCGAGGCCTCTCTACCGGCTGTGCCCGGTATGCCGACCCCCGTCAAGGCCCTCTGTGTAGCCCCCTTCGGCATGGAGGAGGGTACGGATGCCTCCCTCGCGGGCAGGGAATTCGGTCTGGTCGTTGGAGAACCGGTGCGATTTGATTTCCTGGGCAGTACCTCCAGACAACATGATCAGATTGGCACAATAGTCGAGGACTGGGAAGGGGAAATTGAAAAAATCACCACCGTGGAAACCGTGCTGGAAGGAATAGCGGGGACTGTGCTTCCCGTCACCATGAATATTCGGGCTACGGAGGTGGGCACACTTGAACTGTGGTGCGTATCCACCAAAAGCGACCAGAGATACCGGCTGGAATTCAACGTACGGGAAGGGGTCGGAGAATAATGGGGCGCTATATTGTCGGCATAGATCTGGGAACAACGAATTCCGCGGTCACGTATGTGGATCTTGACAACCTCAAGGAAGAAGCGCAGCCCCGGTCCAACATTCAGATTTTCAGAATCCCCCAGTTCACCGCCCCCGGTGAAATCTCCAACCTGGAAATTTTCCCGTCATTTCTCTATCTTCCTGGTGAGCATGAACTCCCGAAAGAGTCCATGAACCTGCCGTGGGACACGAAAATGGTTCACATTGCGGGAACCTTTGCCAGGGATCAGGGCGCCAGGGTCCCCAAGAGGATGGTGGCTTCCGCAAAAAGCTGGCTCTGTCATGCAAGGGTGGACCGGGAGGCGCCCATTCTCCCCTGGGGTTCCGATGAAACCGTGGACAAGGTCTCCCCCATCACAGCGATTTCCACCTACCTGCGCCATATCCGCGAGGCATGGAATCACCATGTGGAACGTATTGAGGAACACCTTCTGGAAAACCAGACGGTCATCATCACCGTGCCGGCATCCTTCGACGAGGTCGCCAGGGACCTGACGGTAAAAGCCGCCGGCATGGCCGGACTCAAGAATATCACCCTTATCGAAGAACCCCTTGCAGCCTTTTACAGCTGGCTGTCCCGCCATGAAAAGCAATGGGAAGAATTTATCACACCCGGCGAATTAATCCTGGTCTGCGACGTTGGCGGCGGCACAACGGACTTTACGCTGATCACCCTGAAAAATAAGGACGAGAATCCCGTTTTTGAACGGATTGCCGTGGGGGATCACCTGATCCTGGGCGGAGACAATATGGATCTGGCCCTGGCGAGGCGTTCCGAGAACCGTTTACAGGGTTCCCAAAAAGGGGCCATGAATATGGATCGCTGGCAGGCCCTCTGCCAGCAGTGTCGTGTTGCGAAAGAAGAAATCCTGAGCGGAACGGCGGATTCCAAAATCATCACACTGGTGGGAGGAGGTCGAAGGCTCATCGCGGATACGGTGTCCACGACCCTTACCAGAGACGAGCTGGAAAACACGGTCCTGGAAGGCTTTTTTCCGCTTGTGGATCCGGATGACCCGCTGAAGGAAATCCCCAGACAGGGAATGACGGAGTTTGGTCTTCCCTACGCTCAGGACCCCGCGATTACCCGGCACCTGATCCGATTTCTGGAACAACATACAGAGGATATCGCCAATGCCCTGGAAGGTCACGACATCAAGCCAGAACTGGTCCTTTTTAACGGAGCAGCGCTTAAGCCTTTGATCATCCAGAACCGGATCAGCGACGCCATTGAAAAGAGGTTCAGCCAGAAAGAGGGCCTTCCGGAGACAAGGGTGCTGGCAAATGCCGAATTGGATTTAGCGGTGGCCCTGGGGGCATCCTATTATGGACTGGTCAAGAAAGGGCGCGGCGTCAGAGTGGACAGCGGCAGCGCCAGGGCGTATTATCTCCAGGTTCATCTGGAAGCAGACGCGGAAAAAGAAACGGCCGCGGGGGAAAATGAGAAGGGGATGGCTGTCTGTCTTGTGGAGCGGGGAATGCACGAAGGCACTACCAACGAGCTGTCCGACGGAAAATTCTCCGTCCTTGCCAACCAGCCCGTCACCTTTAACCTTTACAGCTCCAGCTTTCGCTCGGGAGACGCCGTGGGAGACGTGATTCCCGTGGATAACTCCGTCACCCCCCTGCCCCCGTTGCAAACAGTGATCAAATTCGGAAAAAAGGCTGTGGAAAGATCCCTTCCAGTCCAGATAGAAGCCCATTTTACGGAAGTGGGAACCCTGGCGCTTTCCTGTCGATCCCTGGTGAGCCCTCACAGCTGGAAGTTTCAATTTCAGCTCCGTGAACAGACGGGAAACATTTCTGTGGCCGACGAAGACGTCCTGGAACAGCAGGTCATAGAGCAAGCTGTTGATACGGTACGCCGGGCATTTACGGAACAGTCGGCGGAAACAGGTCCCGCGGGCCTGGTAAAGGCGATTGGAAAGATGACTTCCCTCCCAAAGGAGAAATGGCCTCTGGGATTCATACGTGTTCTGGCCGATGAACTGCAGCCTCTTGCCACGGAAAGGAAGCGGGGAATCGATCATGAGAGCCGCTGGCTCAACCTGACCGGATTCTGTCTACGGCCCGGATTCGGCGATGCACTCGATGAGCACAGGGTAAAGCTGTTATGGAAAATACACCATAATGGCCCAGTAAACACTAAAAATGTCCAGGTCAGATCGGAATGGTGGGTGCTGTGGCGCAGAGTAGCGGGGGGCCTATCCTCCAGTGAACAACGTCTGTTATCCCAGGGCCTTTCCTCCCTGCTGAAACCGCCAAAAAAAGGCAAAAAGCAAAAGATCGCTCCTCAGGAACATATGGAAGCCTGGATGTGTGTGGCCAATCTGGAGCGAATTTCCGTAGCGGATAAAATCGCATGGGGAAATCTCCTGCTGGAGACCCTGAAAGGCAAAACGGTTCGCCATCAATACTGGTGGTCTCTCTCGAGAATAGGTTCCAGAGAACCCCTTTACGGACCCGTAGATCTGATAGTGGATGCCCGACAGACAGCGAACTGGATTGACCAGATCCTGAAAAAAGACTGGCCCGATCCCAGACCTGTGGGAAATGCCCTGGCCCAGATGGCCCGGCTTACGGGAGACCGTAAAAGAGACCTGGACCCGGCCATTGTGGAGCAGGTCATCCAGTGGTTAAGCCCTCACGACTGGGCTGCCGCCATTCTAAAACCCCTCAGTGAAGTCCTTCCCATGGAAGAAATGGAAAAGGATCTTGCATTCGGGGAGTCCCTGCCTTCCGGCATCCGCATGCATGTAGAGTAGCGATTGATGCCAAACCTGCTCCACGTCTTCATCAGGGAGAGAGATGAAAATAGTCCTGGCAACGTTTGGGTCGCGTGGCGATGTACAACCGATGCTGGCACGGAGAAGGTCTCCAAAATGATCGACGGGAAAAAGAGCCTGGATGCGGCGGTGCGTGAAATCTTGAAAAACGTGGGTCAGGTATGAACAGGACTTGTATTTCATGCTATTCATTTTGTTACACCTGCTTGTTTTAAAAAATTGCGCGCGTCTTTCAACCGATATCTTAAGGCAGATTCGGCGACAAGAACCATGTTTTTATCCTCAGGGGAAAATAGGCGGGGCGTCTTAATTTCCGCCATGCATTGCGGCCGGTTGTCAGCTCCTCGGCATTCAGGACCTTTTCCCCATAGACTTCATTTTGGAAAAGATCGATAATTACATCTATTTCATCCTTCAGAACAGGAAAGAATTCCATTAAACGGCGTCCATACTCCAGCGGCGTTTCAACGCGTCCGCGGGATATACCGCTGTGACGCCCCCATGTCAGGAGGGAGGCATATAATTCCATGCCGCTGACGTGTCCTTTTATCAGGCGGACAATCTTTTTCCGGCAAATCCCTATGATGTTTTTCAAGGCAAGTATCCAGGCGAGAACGGAACGACGTCTTATTTTTTCTTTCGCTACAGGAGTCGTTTTTGTCAGAAGGTATTTCCAAAGAAGCCATGCTCCGAAACACACGCCGGCAATCAGCAGGATGGCGATGAATCCGCCCGACGCCCATTTCAATATTTCCTCCATTATTCCGGGATTTTTTCCAGATTCAGCGAGGGCGCTGAGATCCGGTTCGTGGGCGCCGAATGATCCCGTTTCCCCCTGTCCTGCATGGTGTCTTGGACCGAATAGGAAACGGATAACCGCTATGAAAACCGGAACCATCGGGGCTGCCCCTTTTTTTAATACGACCGAAAGGTGTTCTGCACCGGTTGTCAAATGGGAATAAAATAATAACGAGAGGCATGTGCCCAGAAGAAGAATAACGACGGTAAAACTCAGCATAACCCCCATTTTCTGAAACCCGGCGACATAGTCTTTGTCCGCGGCATTCCCGCTTCGAATGACGCCGATAGCCAAAAGGCCAAAGATAAAATAGGGAAAGAAGAGCCATTGCACTTTCAGTTGGCGTAATGATGATTCCCCCCTTCACCGCCAACAGGGTCTTGATAATCAACAAGACAAAAAAGGCGGCAATCCCCAGATCGAACCGGTTATACACAGTCTCCTGGGTAAGGGGATGGAAAGCCAGTGTGGAGCCCCTTTTCCAGACAATCCCCATCAAAATCAAAAGGAGCACCAAAAAGAGCCACTGAAGAGCTTCTTTGGGGCCTTTCAACCAATGGAGAAGCCCGGTGAAATCCATAAAAAAAGAATAGGGTCTGCCCTGCAGATATAAAACGATGAAAAGACCCGCAACAAAAATGAGCAGGTGGAAGATCAGGACGTGAATCCGGCGCCAGCCTCTGTCCCGATGGAACCACGTAGCCGCAAAGCCGAACCCAAACATAAGGACCAGAGAAAAAAGAGAAAAATATTGATGAAATATGGAGAGGAATAAAAAGGCAACCCAGGCATAGAGCCAGCAAAGTTCCATGCCCGCCCCCGCAATCAATAAGAGGGTGTTTTTTTGCCCCTTCATCCTTCAACTCGTGATGCAAATATCTTTGAGATAATAGACACCACCTTGGGCATCTGAGTCAGTGCCCTGCGCGATCTCGACGGAGGGACTTTTACAAATGATATGTACAGTCGGGATGTTCCTTTGCCGAAAATACGTCTTGCCTGAATGGTACTCATAGGAAAAATAGACACAGGTGGCATCCCCCGGCAGATTCTCTGCCCTGCTCAATAGATCCTTCATCTTTTCCGACGTAGTCATCTGGAGTTTGGCCAGCTGTTCAAACAGTCCAGACAGACGACCTGAAGTTTTCAGGACAGAGGGCCTATAGGTACGCTCGCCCTGCTGATGGCAATTGGTCAGAAAGGCGGTGGCATAATGCTGAGATTCGAGAGCCGTCGCTAAGGAAGCAATCCCTTCCAGAGTCCTTTCAAATTCATCGGTCGCCTCATTTTCCCAAAACTGATCCACGTCCAGGAGAAGCATCACTTTGTCCTGCTCAGCCGGCTCAAAGATCTTTTCCTGAAGCCGATTATGGCGTGCGCTTGCCTTCCAGTGAATGTGGCGTGCGGGATTGAAATGCTGATAGTCCCGGGTGCCCAGAATATACGCAGGATCCCGCACGGGGCTTGCTGCGCCGGATTTACCGAAGATAATCCGCCTTAACAGGGGGAAGGGCTTTATGGGAATAAGTCGCGGGTATACTATCACTGTAAGCTGCTCCTCTTCCTTCTTTTCCCTTGGAAAAACGCCGAAGAGATCACCGGTGGAAAAAGAAGAGGTCTTTAGCTGATAGACCCCGCGCTTTTGGGCGATAAATTCCCTGTGAAAGGTGGCTCCTTGATACCAGAGCAATCCCCCTTCTTCGTTTATGGCGGCGTTGCCTGATTCCGACTGGAAGAAAGAACCTGTAAATAATCTTATTTTTACAAAAACGGGGAGAAGTTTATTATTCTCTATCCTGATTCTCAAATGGACGGTTTCATCGGGAAAAAGCCTTTCCCGGTCAACCAGAAAATGACACTTGATTTCGCGGACACTGAACAGACTCCAGAGTTTCAGACCTGCGTAGAGAACCACGAGCAGGAGGGAGAAGACCGCCAGATCCTTTTCACCATACAGCAGGGCGACGAACAGAATGATCCCCGTGAAAAAAACAAACATTGACGTGAAAAATATGCTTGGCGTAAGGTTGTCGTTCATTTGAGCAGAGCCTCCGGCCGAGTAAGGCCAGGCAGATTGAGACGGAAACCTGTCAAACCGGCACCGGTATGGTCTCCATGATTTTCCGGATAATGCTCTGTGTCGTTTCCCCTCTCAAACGTTCCTGTTCCTTTAAGATCACCCTGTGGGCAAGGACAGGGAGGGCAAGATATTTGATATCATCCGGAAGGACATAATCGCGTCCCCGTATGGCGGACAACGCCTGCGCCGCACGCATCAGGCCCAGGGAGCCTCTCGGACTGGCCCCGAACTGCAGAGAGCTGTTATTTCGAGTTGCTCCCACAATATCGGCAATGTATTTCTTTACGGGAAAAGACAGACGGATCTGTTTTCGCCTCTCCTGCAGCGCTTCCACCTGATCGGGCTCAGCCACCTTATCAAGACTAAGAAGGGGATCGCTCTTCTGAAATTGCTCCAGAATGGCAATCTCCTCCTCATTATTCGGATACCCGAGATCTATTTTCAAAAGGAAACGATCCAATTGCGCCTCGGGCAGTGGGAATGTCCCTTCCAGTTCAATGGGATTCTGAGTAGCCATAACAAAAAAAGGATGCGGCAGCTTTTGTGTCTCCCCATCCACGGTCACCTGGCGTTCCTCCATACTCTCCAGCAGACTGGCCTGTGTTCTCGGAATGGTGCGATTGATTTCGTCCGCCAGCAGGATATTCGTCATGACCGGTCCGGACTTGAAATCAAACTGTCCCGTCCTCTGATTATACACGTTGAATCCGGTGATATCCGAGGGGAGCAGATCAGGGGTAAACTGCACTCGCCTGAACCATCCACCGATGCTTTTGGCTAACGATTTTGCCAGCAGCGTCTTGCCCACGCCCGGAACATCTTCGATGAGAACGTGGCCGTCGCCAAAAAGAGCAACCAGAAGCAGCTCAATGGAAACCTGTTTGCCCACAACGACTTTGGAAATATTGTCCATGATCTTTTTACACAGACTGAAATCCATTTGCGAAACCGTCATCCTTCATACCTTTCAAGTGTTTCAATGCCTTTCTTCATCGGTTTGAACAGGGCGGCCAGCAGGATGGCTATAACCGCCGCAAAGGATACAACAATAAAGATCCACTGACCCGCGGAGATTTCCAAACCCCTTTTCTGCGCGATGAAGATCATGTAGACCGGCCAGGCCTCGATAAATATCACAACCCCTGTTAAAATGGAACTTGCAATCATATAGGACAGGCCGCCAAACCCCATGGATACCTGCGCAATGTTTTCATGTTTGAACCTTGGGTAGAGGGCGCCGAAACCCATAGCCATGGAAACGATGCTGAAGGTCAGCCCAAACATGGTCGCCACGGACAAACCCATCATAAAGGAAGTAACCGTGAGATAATAGTTGGTCAATACGACCAGCGCCTCTCCAAGCAGGAGCATAGGGGGCAGAAAAAGAAGGTATTTCCCCCAAAGGTAACGTCTGATGTTTACGGGAGAAGTACGGATAATCCAGTAGGCCTTTCCCTCCGCACTCACAGCGGTGAAAACAAAGCGGGCGCACACCGCGGAGAGGACGAACCCGGCCAGCCCCAGATTAAGGAAAGCAAGTTCGTTCTGCAAAAAATCCAGAGGTATGGGGCTTTTTTGAAGGGGGAGCACGCTGAAATTGAATACATACACCACAACAAGAGCGCCTAATAACAGGAGCTGGGTCCACTGGGTGTTGTCCCTGAAAAAAACTTTGATATCCTTCGAGATAATGGCCCCGATTTCCCTCCCGAACGGCTTCGCACACGCTTCTGCCGTAAGAGCGAGAACCCTCTTGCCCGCTGAACGCCTTTTTCTGGCCTCTTTAGACTTTGAAAATCCTGAAAAATAGACCAGATTCGCCACCCAGGTGTTGATTACCACGAGGGCTAACGCCGTCGTCCAGGTGAGGAGTACCTGAAACAAATGGCCCTGGCCCACCACCGGCCGCAAGCTTCCCCAGAGGGTTTCCCCGATCCACCGCGTGGGCAGATAGGGGGAATCTGGCGCCTTCAAGGCGCCCATATATTGAACAACAGAAAAAAAAGCTTCCGGATCCACCAGTCTCTCCGGTCTCAGGAACCTGAACAGAAAATACAGAGCAATCACCATCACTATGGACAGCAGCAGAATAATGTCTCTGGTGCGCTGCGCAGGGATGATGTGGACGAGGGTCATGGTCAGAAATATCCCCGCTCCAGAGGCAATCATGGCCATGGCTACACTCATGTGCAAAAAGGTGAAATAGAAGGCAGCGCCGGAACGGTACACATACCCGTAGGCAAAAAATACCGGCATGGAAAAGATGAGAATCATCCAGGTGCTGTTAAAAAAAGTCAGGATTACGCGGGATAGAAAGACTTCCTCCAAGGAGACGGGGGTTGAAAAACAGAGTTCGAGGTCATCGGACAGATAGAGGGTGGACAGGGCCGAAATCACCCCGCTGAATATGAGCAGAGAAAAGATGGTCAGGAGCAGCATGGTAAGGAGGTAGCGGGCCAACAGGTCGCCGATCATCTCTATGGACTGGAAATATTGCAGAACCCGGCAGGAAATGAGGAACATGCCGACCCAGAAAGCGATGCCAAGCAATCCCATGAGGATCGCCTTTTTTTTCCCGGAACCTCCCGACCCGAACAGACGGTTTTTCGTGCCGATCAGGTTCGGGCTAAGAAGAAGAAAGAGGGTTTTCATGGGCGATCTTTTTTCCCTGGGTCAAATTCAAAAAGAGATCTTCCAGATTTCCGTCCACCCCTGCGCGCTCCCGTAAGAGATCAGGCGTTCCACAGGCGATAATCCGCCCTGCCTGAATGATGGCGATTTCTTCACAGACCTCTTCCGCCACATCAAGGGAATGGGTGGACATGAAAACGGTTGTTCCGGAAAGGGATTCTTCCCGAAAGATGTCCTTCACCAGCCGAGCACCCCGCGGATCCAAGCCAACCATGGGTTCATCCACGAGGAGAACTTTCGGCCGGTGGATAAGAGCAGAGCACATAACGAGGCGTTGCTTCATGCCATGGGAATAACTTTCAATGAGTTCATCTCCCCAGTGGGTGAGATCAAAGAGATCGAGGAGACCTTCAATCCTTCGCTCCAGGGTCACACCCTTCTCCAGGCCGTAGAGCCCGGCTACAAAGTGAAGAAACTCCAGCCCCGTCAACTTTTCATAGACATACGGCCTGTCCGGAATGAACCCGATCACGCTTTTCACCGCCGATGGTTCTCTGGCCAAACTGTGACCATCTATGATAATCTCGCCCTCGGACGGTTTCAGAACACCGGCCATCATCTTTATGGTGGTCGTCTTTCCTGCGCCGTTTGGTCCCAAAAATGCGAATCGGGCCCCTTTTCCCACGCTGAGGTTCACGTGATCGACGGCGTGCAGATTCCGATATTTTTTTGTCAAATTCAATAATTGGATCATCGGTTATTGAAATTCTTCAATTTCAAGGCTGATCTTATTGATCACGGAAATAATCTTCGCCTGTTCCTGGAGTCCTCCATGAAGCAGTTTGATATGGCTTACATCCGCCGGCATCTGGTTGAGTGTTGCATCCATGGATATCCAGGAACCTAAAAAGGCCTCGGTCCAGGCGTGGTAGTAGAAGCGGTTCTGGACGTACACCAGCCCCACACACTGGCGCGCAGGAATTCCCGCGGCCCGCAGGAGCGCCACGAGCAGAACCGCATGTTCATTGCAATCGCCAACCCTTGTTTGAAGCACCTCCAGGGCATCGGGGACACTAATCACCGGTTTCTTCTCCACGTTCTTGTAGACCCATTCCATGAGTTTCCTGGCTACGGAGACCGGATTGCTGTTCTTACCCGCAATCTCTTTTGCCAGATCCCTGATCATGGGATTGTCGCTCTGGATGGTCCATTCCGGCCGTAAAAAAGGCTTCATGTTCTCCGAACTGTCAGGAAAAGGCAGGGCATAGGGTGGTTTGCGGGGTAGTTTCTCTTTCCGGATTTCCAGAAGTTCCCCGGACCATTTCTGTCTTTCCCCATTGAGATCAGCCGGTTCGAAACCGGAATCCTTGAGGCCCCCCACTTTGATCTTCAAGAAAGAAAGGTTCGTCACATCGCCGAGAGTCTTTTTCACTGGGACGGAGGACATCCTGTAAAAGTCATAGACGTCATTTCCGGCCAGATCCTGAGCTGCGTGTTCTGCATCCGACCGGACAAGGGTCAACCCCATCATCCCTTGTTCCCTTAAAACATTGCCGTCTTCATCCACCCAGAAGAGCAGATCCTGTCCCCACATCCTGGTTTCGAGACGCCATGCCTCATATGTCCGGTCATTCAGAGACCACCTTTTCCTTTCCAGCAACGCGGATGGTTATCTTTTTCTGGGTCATGGTAGAAGGATCAAACAGGAAAAAATCGGACGTCTCTCCATCCTTCAAGGCTTTTCCTTTGAAAATATATGAAAGCCCCGAACCGATCACGGGTGGGCCGGACAGCTTGATCTTCTGTGGCCGGGATTTTGCATTGTTCTCCGCCTCTATAATAATATTATCCTTCTCCACCTTTCCAGAGATGGCAAAGTTTACAATACCCGAACTGATACGAACCTTGAAATTTTTCAGGATGAAATGAGAATCCACAACCGCCCGGGTAAAGGTGCGCAGAACGCTTGGCTGTCCAAGGAGGTTGAGACGCATTACGATCTCTTCCTGAATGAGATAATCTTTATCGAGCGGCACGATTTGGCTCATGGAATATCCGATCTTCTTGTCTTTCAGATAGATCCCCATCCATTCCGCTTCGGTTTCAGTCACTGCATAGGCGATGGAAGCGCCCCCTCCTGCCATCCCGGTATCATGAAAAGTGGACCTGCCTGATCAAATTTCCGATCAGGATGATCCACAGAAGAACCACACCGCGCCCCCAGGATATGGAAAACCCGTCTTTTTGAAAATACGCATCACTGATCTTGTCCCTTTTTCCCTATGCTCTTGAAAAAAACTTAAAAAATGATAATATACTACTTTACCTCTTTCATACAGTCAAAAAACATCTTTAGGGCTACGCTGACAATGAAGCAAGAGAATTTGCAATTTGAACAAGGTCCCATCAGGCCGCCCAGTGAAGCAAAAAGCCTCCTCTTGCGGTTTACCAGGAACTGCCCCTGGAACCAGTGCAGGTTCTGTCCCGTCTACAAAAAAAGAAAATTTTCCTTGAGGACGGTGGACGAAATTAAGGCGGATATCCAAACGGCAAGGGAGATCGCCGATGAAATCAAGGCCCTTTCGTATAAGCTTGGGCACAACGGAGGTGTGGATGACGCGGTTGTAAGCGCCATCTTTGGGCAATCGGAATACAGCGACAGCTATCGAAGTGTTGCCGCGTGGATGTACTACAAAACGGGCGCCTGTTTCCTGCAAGACGCCGATAACATGATTATGAAAACAGATGACCTGGTTGAAGCGCTGACATTTCTAAAGGAAAAATTTCCCGAAATCACGCCGCATCACCACCTATTCCAGGTCGCGGACCATCGTAAGAAAGTCGGTGGAATCCCTGACTCGCATCCGAAAAGCAGGGCTTAACAGAATCCATATCGGGCTGGAAACAGCTTATGATCCGCTGCTGAAACTCATGAAAAAGGGGGTCACGTCGGCGCAGCATGTTGAAGCGGGCCAAAAGGTCATAAAAGCGGGCATGGAGCTTTCGGAATATGTCATGCCAGGATTGGGCGGGCAGAAAATGTGGCGGGAACACGCCACGGCCACGGCCAACGCCCTCAATCAGATCAATCCCCATTTCATCCGGCTTCGAAGCCTCCGGATTCCCTCACATATCCCGCTGTACCAGGATCTGAAGGAAGGCACGTTTCGTCATGCAGACGGACGACCAGGTTGCCGATGAAATAGAGCTTTTCATAGAGACCCTGGACGGCATTACGAGCACCGTAACCAGCGACCATATCATGAACCTTCTGGAAGAAGTCTCAGGCAAGCTCCCCCAAGACAAGGAAAAGATGCTTGGGGTTATCCGCCGCTATAAAGAACTCTCCGATTCAGACAGGATCATATACCGGATTGGAAGACGAGGAGGCGCTTACAGATCTACCCACGATCTGGCGACAGACCCGGAGACCTTTGCCAAAATCAAGAATCTTTATCAGGATATCAAGGCAAAGGAAGGCATGGAAGGGGTGGATCGGTTCATCACGGATATGGTGGACAGGTACATTTAGGGATTTCTATTATGAGCTATTACCCAATTTTTTTGCAATTGCAGGGAGAAACAGCCCTCGTGGTGGGGGGCGGAAGCGTCGCACGGCGAAAGGTGGAAACCCTCCTGGAATACGGGGCATCCGTAAAGATTGTTTCCCGGGCGCTATGCCCGAAACTTGAAAGATTGGTGGAGAAACAGGAGATCCGCTTCCTGGGAGAGGAGTTCCGGGAGACTTTTCTGGAAGGAATTTTTTTGGTGATTGCCGCGACGGACGAGAAAGAACTGAACCACAAGATAAGTCGGGCAGCCCGGGCAAGAGGCCTTCTGATCAACGCGGTGGATCAACCTGCCGACTGCAATTTCATCGTACCGTCCATTGTAAACAGAGGCAATCTCCAGATCGCCATCTCCACATCCGGAAAAAGCCCGGCCATGGCAAAGCAGATCCGAAAGGACCTGGAAGGTTGTTATGGCGTAGAATATGAGTCATTTCTGGCACTCATGGGTCGTATCCGGGAGGAATTGCTTCCCATGGGATTTTCACAAAAAGAAAATGGCGCCATTTTTCAGCGGATAATAGATGCCGGACTCCTGGATATAATTGCCCGTGGCGATACGGAAGAAGCCGAGACCATGCTTTCGAAGCTCCTGCCCGCCGGGATTGATATGGAAAAAATCAGAAGGATACAATGACTACCATATGGTTCAACATTGCGCTTTTTTTTGAACTGCTGGCAACCGGCGGATTCACTATCTATATCATCAAGCAGGAAAAGTGGGTATTCCGATGGTCCTACTGGATTTTAACGGCAGGCCTGCTCTTTCATACCATTTTTCTTATCGATCGCTATTCGATCCTGGGCGTTTTTCCCGTTCTCGATTTGAAATCGGCTCTTTCTTTTTTTGCATGGGCGGTAATCTTTGTATATGTTCTCTTAAACATGAAATTTCAGCTCATGGTTCTGGGCTCCTTCGTTGCGCCCTTCGCTGCCTTTCTCATGCTGATTTCCTCCGCCATCCCGGGAATGGAAGGTCCCGTAAAGCCGATTTTTAAGAGTTTCTGGCTCGCAATTCATGTAAGCACCATATTCATAGGGAATGCATTCCTGGCCATAGCCTTCCTGACGGCTATCATGTACCTGATACAGGAATGGCACATAAAGAGGAAGCGGTTCGGCTCCTTTTACGGCAGGCTGCCCTCATTGGCCACCCTTGACAGGATGAATCATTATGCCATCCTGTACGGTTTTCCGTTTCTCACCGCAGGCATGATTACAGGCTCCATTTACGCCCAATATGCCCTGGGAAAATACTGGCAGTGGGACCCCAAGGAAGTATGGTCGCTTATTTCCTGGCTTCTCTACGCGGTCCTTTTGCACGAAAGATTAGCCGCCGGGTGGCAGGGCAGAAAAGCTGCGATCATGTCGATCGCGTGTTTTCTGGTCTTGATTTTCACGTTTCTCGGTGCAAACCTGGCGGTAAGCGGCTATCACAGTTTCAGCGCCATGGGAGCAAGATAAACGCCGTGGCCAAGATTATCAGCATAGGGATGAACCACGAAACAGCTCCCCTCGAACTGCGCGAATGTCTCGCTCCCGAGGCGGACAGCGACCGGCATATCCTGGCAGGGATGCGAGATATGGAAGCCATTCGAGAAGGCCTTTTTCTCTCCACCTGCAACCGGGTGGAGGCGCTCTTTATCTCCGAAGCTCCGGAGCAGGCCAAAAGAGCCATCCTGGATATTTTTTCGGGGCTGGGCCGCATTCCTGAAGAACGGCTTTCGGCCTCTCTTTATACGTATGAGGATCTGGAGGCTGTCCAGCACATATTTACCGTTGCATCCAGCCTGGATTCCATGGTGGTGGGTGAACCCCAGATACTGGGCCAGATAAAAAACGCCTACGCAAAGGCGGTGAAGGAAAAGACTGCCGGGGTTATTTTGAACAGGCTGATGCACAAGGCCTTTCACGTGGCCAAGCGGGTGAGAACGGAAACCGGGATATGCAGTTCAGCCGTTTCCATCAGTTATGCGGCAGTCGAACTGGCCAAAAAGATTTTCCACCTGTTAGAGGGAAAAAAAGTTCTTCTCATCGGCGCGGGCGAGATGGCGGAATTGGCGGCCAGGCACCTCATGACCAACGGTGTGGGCTCCATTTCCGTCGCAAACAGGACATTTGAGCGGGCTGTCCAGGTGGCGGAGGCTTTTGACGGCCTTCCGGTTTCTTTCGATGAGATTCCTCAGCAGGTTTTGGCGGCCGATATCGTCATCACCTCCACAGCCTCGCGCGAATTCGTGATCACCTACTCCATGGTCAAAAATCTGCTAAAAAAAAGGCGCAACCGGCCGCTCTTTTTTATTGATATCGCGGTGCCGCGAGATGTGGAACCGAAGGTGAATAACCTGAATAACGTTTACCTGTATGATATTGATGATCTCAAAGGCGTCATTGAATTAAATAAATACCAACGGCAACAGGAGGCGGTGAAGGCTGAAAGGATTGTCAGCGAAGAAGTGATCAAATTCGGAAAGTGGCTCAAGACCCTGAAAGTGGTGCCGACCATTATTTCCCTCAGGAATAAGGCGGAGACCATTCTCCAGGCCGAGATCAAAAAAAGCAGCGCCGCTCTCTCGGATCTGACTCCGGTCCAGCGACAGGTGATTGAAACCATGTCCAGGTCGATTGTTCAAAAAGTACTCAGTGACCCGATACTTTTTTTGAAAGAACGGTCTGAAAGAACATCCCTGGATCTTTACCTGGACATGACCCGTAGACTTTTCTGTCTCGACATAGATCGGGACGATACCTAAAAAGAGTATGGAGGACCCAATGGATTTTTCAAAAATGATGGAAAGCATGAAAGAGCATCCTGATTATCATAAAATGGGTATGATCGCAAGCCACCTTGGAATTGTGCGGGAAAACTCGCTGAAGGGGGGAAAAGTGGATGAAATAGAGCTTGCTTTTGATCAGAATACGGTTCAGGAAATAGTCCGTGAGGCAAAAAAACAACCGGGAATTCTTCAGGTCCTCATAGAAACAAGAGGAGGGCGTCTCAAAGTAGGCGATGAAATCATGGCAGTCGTTGTGGGGGGAGACACCCGCGATCACGTGTTTCCGGTCCTCATTGAGACAGTGGATCAGATGAAAAAGAAGGCTTCACACAAAAAAGAGATTTTTGCGGGGGAGAATGAATAAATGAGCATGGTTGACGTCACGGAAAAACCGATTGTAAAACGGCAGGCAGAAGCCGTTGGAAAGATCATCCTTTCACCGGAAACGGTGATTAAAATCAAGAAAGGGGAAATCAGGAAAGGCGATCCTCTGCTCATTGCTCAAGTGGCCGCCCTGCAAAGCGTGAAACAGACATCCATCCTCATACCCCATTGCCACCAAATACCCCTTGACAGCGTCGAAGTGGACTTCAACGTTTTCGAGGAGGCTATAGAGGTGAGGTGCGTTGTAAAAGCCCAGGCTCGTACAGGGGTGGAAATGGAAGCCCTCGTGGGCGTCTCCGCCGCCTTGAACACCCTGTGGGATGTCGTAAAATATCTTGAAAAAGACCAGGAAGGGCAATACCCCTCCACGATGATCACGGATATCCGGGTGGTTTGGAAAAGAAAAGAGGGAATGAACGAAAACACCCGTGGATGAATGGACTTCACCGTTTGCAAACAGAGAGGGTTGAAACTAACAACGGGAGCAGAACAATGAAAAAAACCATTTTGATCACGATGGCAGTACTTCTCATGACCGGCCACATGGTCTCAAAGGCGATGGCCGGAAAAGCGTACGTATTTAATTCAGAGAAGATCACACTGCGAACCGGTCCGGAATCGAATAAGAAGATCATCGCCATGTTGCCTCAGGATGAACCGGTGGAAGTCCTGAAAGAGGATGAATCGGGATGGTCCCTCGTGCGCCTTTTGAAACCGTCCGGGGAGAATAAGGAAGGATGGGTCCTGAGTCGGTATCTTGTGACGCGTCTGCCGCTTCCCATTCAGGTGACTTCGTTGACGGAAGAAAATTCTCTTCTCAAATCAAAGCTGACAAATGTGGAAAAGGAACGCGCGGAAAGCGCCCTCCAGAGGGATAAGTGCCAGAACAAACTTACAGAAACCAGTAAGAATTTACTGGACCTTCGTACCACCTATGAAACCTTGAAAGAGGAATCCAAGGATTTTCTGAAATTAAAAGAAGAACACCAGGACACCCTTGCGGATCTGGAAGGAATCCGGAGAACAAACGCCATACTACAGAAAGAAAACGATGCCATGAAGGCCTCGGAACGGAACAGGTGGTTCCTGACAGGCGCGCTGGTCCTGCTTTTTGGATTTTTCTTCGGCCTTGTTATGGGAAAGCAGCAGAGAAAAAGAAAATCATCGTACTATTAAGCATTTCTTTCTTCAAACGCTCGGATCCGTCTTCCCAACGTCTGGAGGAGTTCTATGGCGATGGAAGGGTATTTCTGGATCTCCTCACGGATATTCCATTGATCCAGTGTGAGGACGTCGGTATCCTCCACGGCCACTACACTGGCGGTCCGGATATAATCGTCAATCAGGGCCATTTCCCCGAAGTAGCTGTTTTCTCCAAAGATTCTAAGGGATTCCTTATTGGGTCCATGAAGGTCTTTGATGATTTCAACTTTCCCGGAAACGATAACGAACAGACGTCCATCTCTGGTCCCTTCCCGTATAATCACGTCTCCCTTTTTGAATGAATGCTGATTTGCAAGTTTGGCTATGCGCTTCAGATCTCTCTTTTTTACAAGTGAAAAAAGCGAAACGCGAGACAATATCTCCGGTATATCCACCGACATAATTCCTCCAGAAGTTAAAAGGTTCAATTAAAGCAGATATTCAGTTTTCGGGTTTTTGAGAGCGTGGAAGATATTGCCCTTGATCTTCCGGTTGCTTTTGTAAAAACCCAGAAGCATCGTCTTAATGTCCTGCCTCTTGGATGATCCTGCCGTAGGGCACCCCAGTTCAATGTCTTTCCAGCCCATCTTCGCCGCATAGCGTCGGACCAGATCTTCGTCAATGAGATAGAGGGGGCGAATAATGGTCAGCTTTCCTTGAAAAAGCTCCTGGACCGGAAGCATCGTACTGAGAGAAGCTCCGTAAAACATGTTCAGAAAAAAAGTCTCAATCAGATCGTCCTTATGGTGCCCCAACGCGATTTTGTTGCAGTGGGTTTCATCCGCGAGTTCGAAGAGCAGTTTTCGTCTTAAACGCGAACAGAGAAAACAGGGATTTTCCCGATTTTCTTTTGAGTGGGCTCTGATCCCTATATCTGTTCGAAACACCCTGTATTCGAATTCGTTCGAATGGAAAAACTCTTCCATTTGTCCCGCTGAATCCACTCCGAATCCGGGATCCACATGTACGGCGGTAATGTGGTAATCGATCGGGATGCGTTTAATCCTTTCCCGCAACAGATGCAGGAGCGAAAGGCTGTCTTTTCCTCCTGAAACGCCGACCAGAATCCGATCGCCGTCTTCAATCATCCCCTTGCTGTGAATGGCCTTGCCCATCAGGCGTTTCATCTCTTTCTGTACAAAAGCCAAGTCGTACCTACCTTTTTGTTCCTGGTTCTGACAGAATACGTCCCATTTTTTTCCTGAGATGCGACCACAAGGTCAGGACAACCTCCGTACCTGTCTCTACAAAAAGCTCCGTTCGCGAGACCTCTCCGCTTTTTTCCCTTTCCATTCTGGCTGATTCCGCCGCTTTCTCCCGGGATGTTCCAGTGGAATCGCTCCCCCCCTCCCCTGCATGGTAAAAGGATCTCAAGGTTTCATAGGCCGCATTCGCTTCCTTGAGTTTTTCTTCCGCCCTTGTCTGTAATCTTGGGTTCCCCGAAAACCTGTCCGGATGCCAGACACTCACCAAATCCCGATAGGCTTGTCTGACTTCCTTTTCAGAGGCTCCATATCTGACTTCAAGGATTTGAAAAGATCTTTTCAGGTCCATATACGTCCATCGCTTGGGTGAATGGCGCCATCAGTGGGAGGCCGGCAATCCCGCCGGCCAGGTTGATGGCTCAAAATGGAAAAGGAAATATATCACAGCGCCTCGAAAAATGGTATTTCAAATTCATGCCCATTCAAGAAGAATTGAACATATCCTATTCAAAAGCTCTGGCAGTAATGGAGTCACAGGGAATTTGAATAAGAAACCATTGAACATACACACACTGAGGACGTTTTGCATCCTCCTTCACTTCCCCTCCCCACGAGACAGTAATGGGCGCACGCTCATTACTGTCCCTGAATCACTCGCAAATCTGTTTATTTTGCTTGACACCCAAAGCGTGCTTGTGGCATGAAAAATATTTCACAATATCGGCAGGTGAAACGGGATGAACTCTTTTTCTGGTGATTCATTCTTTTTCAGGCCTTTTCGGCAAAAATGGTTTCAGACGACGGAGAATTTCACGATATCAAACGCACCATACGCAGGAGACAAAGATGATGAGTCAAGAAAAACCAAGAGGCCCTGTATTCGTTCTGGGGGGAGGGATTTCCGGAATCCAGGCGGCCCTGAGTATAGCCGAGGCAGGCTACGGGGTCTATCTTCTGGAACGCACCGGCTCACTGGGTGGAATGATCCCCAATCTTCACAGGATCTATCCACTTTGCAGCTGTTGTAAACTGAATCCAAAAATCGCGGCCTGTGAGCAGCATCCCAATATCCGCGTTCTGCTCAATACAACCCTCGAAGAGATCCAGGGAAAGCTGGGCGATTTCACGATTTCCGTTTCGCGGGACGGCAAAAAGGAGGAGCTTGCCGCGGGCGCGGTTGTGCTTGCAGCAGGGATAGAGGCATACGATCCCTCTTCCCTGGAAGTATATGGATACGGCAAAATTTCAAATGTAATCACGAGCGTCGAATATGAACAGCGCCAAAAACCGACCGGCCTCTTGGGCGGCGCCATTCAGAGGCCTTCCGACGGAAAGACTCCAAAAAAGATTGCCTGGCTCCAGTGTGTAGGAAGCCGGGACATAAACCGGTGCGACGTTTCTTACTGTTCCTCCGTTTGCTGCATGTACGCGCTGAAAGAGGCCGTCACCACAAAAGATGTGGATGAAGACATCGACACAACCATCTTTTTCATGGACATGAGAACCCACGGCAAAGGCTTTGAAGAATATTTGAACCAGGCCGTTGAAAGGAATGTCCATCTCGTTCGAAGTAGAATACATACCATCGATTCCCTGGGAGAGAGCGGCGACCTCCTTATCGCCTACCGGGATGGAAATGAGAAAATCAAAGAAGAAGTCTTTGATATGGCCGTTCTTTCGGTTGGCCTCCGCCCATCCAGAGACGCCATTGAAACCGCAAAGAAACTCGGCATAAACCTGAGCCCGGACAATTTTGCGGGCACGGAGAAATTTCAACCCGTCACAACAAATCTACCCGGTGTATTCGTCTGCGGAGGACTGACCGGTCCTCTTGACATTGGACAGTCCCTGGCACAGGCGACCGCCACTCTGTCTGAAATCGGTTCCGTTCTTGAAGCGGAAGCCTTTTCGCCGCCTAAGCAGTATCCTGCACCTGCCCGGGACGCGGAGGCTCCGAAAACCGTTATGTTTTACCATCTTTGCCCTGGAATGCCGGGAAACCTAGGGGGTGAAATAGAGACCTACGCAAAGCAGCTCCCCGGAATCATGGCAACCGCAGGCGTGGAAGGGGACATCCTAACAGCTCTCACAGCCAAATTAAAGGATACGGGCGCCAACAGGGTGGTCTTTGCAAGCTGCTCCCCGGTCATTCATAAGAGCCTGATCGAGGAGGCTCTGAAGATCTCCGGACCTCAATCCTTATCTCTATGAAACCGTCGACCTGCGTGTCCTTGATCCGGAATCACCCGGAACGCAATTAAAAGACAGGCTGAGAATGGGGGCCGCCCGCGCGATGCTCCTCTCCCCTGCATCCCTGAAGTCCATCCCTGTTTCCAAAAGCGCTTTGGTGGTGGGCGCGGGAATCTCCGGCATGGAATCGGCCCTGGCCCTTTCCCGAAAAGGATATCCGGTAACCCTGGTTGAAAAGAGCAAAGAACTGGGCGGACACGGCCGTCACGTAAAATCCACGTGGAACGGCTTTGACGTGCAGAAATATCTCGATGAACTGATTGCTTCCGTAGAAAAGGATAGCCGCATCACGGTCATGAAAGAGACCACCGTCAAGCGCAACCAAGGGTCTGCAGGATCTTTCCAATCCATCCTGGACCAGGGAGGAAAACAAATTCCTGTCTCCCATGGCGCCACCATTCTCAGTCCCGGGGGCAATGCTGTAAAACCAGGTGAATACCTGTATGGGACGAATCCCAACGTGTATCTTTGGTCGGATCTCAACGGCAAACTGGTGGAGACCCCTTCTTTCTTCGAAAAGACGGCCGCAGGCGTCTTTATTCAGTGTGTTGGTTCCCGAGAGCCGAACCGTCCCTACTGCAGCAACTTCTGCTGTTCGTCCGCCGTGAGGATGGCCCTTGATATGAAAGCTGTGAATCCGGACATGGATCTTTACATACTCTACCGAGAAATGAGGACATTCGGCGAGAGAGAAGATATTTATCGGGAAGCCAGGGAGAAAGGAATTGTCTTCATCCGCTACGATCTGGAAAACAAACCGCTGGTGGAAAAATCGGACAAAGGCGATGGCGTAAAAGTGACCGTCTTTGAACCAGTCCTTGAAAGACCGGTTGCCATTGAAGCGGATTTCGTCTCCCTTCAATCAGCCATTACGGCAGCGGGCAACGAGGAACTGGCCGCTCTATTTGATGTACGGCTCGATTCCAACGGATTTATCGCAGAATCGCCGGAAAAGATGCGACCGCTGGATACCAGTATCGAAGGAGTGTACATGGCGGGCCTTGCGGCCTATCCGAAAGACCTTGGCGAAACCATTACGCAGGGCAAGGCGGCCGCGGCCAGGGTTATGGAGATTTTGCAAAAAGATACCATACAGGTGGGCGGACTGGTGGCTGAAGTAATGCCTGAGAAGTGCGCCGTCTGCTGTACCTGCGTGAGGACCTGTCCCTTCAGTGTACCGTACATCAACCATGAAACAGGGGCGGCTTTTATTGATCCCAGCCTTTGCAGGGGCTGCGGGATGTGTGTTGCGGAATGCCCTGCAAAGGCCATTGTGATGTTCACCTGCAGTGATCGGATGCTGACGGAAGCCCCTTCTGTGCTTCTCGGAAATTAAGTCAAGACATGGTGGGTTGACGAGGCGTGCCGCGCCAGTCCCCATGGGTAAAGGAGATGGGAATATGAGTAATTCCAAACCCCGGATTATTGCCTTTTGCTGCTCAAACTGTGCGTCAGCAGCAGCAAACGTAGCGCAGGGCATGAAAAAAGTATTGCCTGAAAACGTGAAGGTCGTACAGGTTCCCTGTACGGGGCGTATAGAGATTCTGCACCTGATGAAACCTTTTGAAGACGGAGCGGACGGTGTGTATGTGGCAGGATGTCAGAGCGACAGTTGCCAGTATATGGATGGAATCAGCAAGGCCTCCAAGAGGGTGGCCCATGTAAAAAAACTCCTTCAGGAAATCGATCTGGAACCTGAACGGATAGAAGTCTTTCAACTTTCCGCAAGCAAAGGCGGAAGGTTTGTTGATGTGGCATATGAAATGACGGAAAGGCTCGAGTCATTGACGCCGATCGTATAAGCGCAAAACTTTAGACGTCCTGCGAGGTATAGGCAATGATTGTTGCAGAACCAAAGCCAGTCAAAGAAGTCCTTGAGATGGTTCAGGATTTAAAAAAGATTCTGATTATCGGGTGCAAAGGGTGCGTCAGCGTATGTAACGTGGGCGGCGCAAAGGAAGTTGGAGTTCTTGCATCCACCATTAAAATAGCGAGAAAGAAATCGGGAAGTCCCATAGAAGTAGACGAATTTCTTCTGGAACGGCAGTGCGACCCCGAATACATTGATGAGGTAAAGGAAATCATCGGCCAGTATGATGCCGTCATATCCATAGCTTGCGGTGTAGGCCCCCAATTCCTATCCGAGAGGTATCCTCAGATGCGGGTTCTCCCGGGAGTGAACACCCAATTCATGGGAGGCGCGATTGAGCACGGCATCTGGTCCGAAAGATGTGCCGGATGCGGACAATGCGTCATACATCTTTTCGGAGGCGTATGCCCCATTGCAAGATGCTCCAAAAGCCTCCTGAACGGACCATGCGGCGGGTCTGATCACGGAAAATGCGAGATATCCAAAGAGGTGGACTGCATATGGGATATTATCGTGAGAAAGATGATGGAACAGGACCGATTGGGTGAACTCCTTGCGTTTAAGCCACCGAAAAGCTGGATGACTGCCAGGGACGGCGGTCCCAGAAAAATGATCAGGGAGGAACTGGTAAAATGAGCGAATACAAAGCAGGAAGCAACCTGGAAAAGATATTAAAGGCCGGACATTTCGCTTTTACCGGTGAGTGCGGGCCTCCGACGGGCGCCAACGTGGAACATCTCAAAGAAAAGGCCGGACACCTGAAAGGTTGTGTGGATTCGGTGAATGTGACAGACAACCAGACCGCTGTGGTGCGCATGTCGAGTTGGGCGGCTTCCCTCATTCTTCTCCAGGAAGGGCTTGAGCCCAACTTTCAGATGGTTTGTCGCGACCGAAATCGCCTGGCTATGCAGAGTGACATCTTGGGTGTATACTCTCATGGCATACGTAACATGCTCTGCCTCTCGGGGGATCACCAGAAATTCGGGAATCATCCTGAAGCAAAGAACGTCTTTGACATAGACTCCATGCAATTGATCCACACGGTGAAGACCATGCGGGATGAAGGAAAATTTCTGAATGGTCAGGACGTGGATGTGCCGCCCAGACTTTTTATCGGCGCCGCCTCCAATCCCTTCGCGGAACCCTTTGAATTCCGCGTGCACCGCCTGGCGAAAAAGATCGCCGCCGGCGCTGATTTCATCCAGACGCAGTGTATTTACAACATGGACAAATTCAGGCGTTTCATGAAAATGGCCGTGGATATGGGCCTTCATGAGAAATGCTATATTCTCGCGGGCGTAACTCCCATGAAGAGTGTAGGTATGGCAAGATATATGGGAACCTCCGTACCGGGAATGGATGTCCCCGAGTCGCTTATCAAGCGATTGAAGGGGGCCGCAAAGGGAAAAGTAGCCGAAGAGGGGATCAAATTCGCCCTCGAACAGATAGAGGAATTCAGAGAAATGGAAGGCGTGGCAGGCGTTCATCTCATGGCGATCGAATGGGAACACAGGGTACCGGAGATCGCGGAAAGGGCGGGAATGCTCCCACGACCCGTCGTTTGATCTGACATTCACCGGGATTCATATGGTCTGTAGAGCGCAGCCCTGAAATATTTTTTTTCAGGGATGCGCTCTTTTCTTTCAATGCCTCTCGGAATCTGTTAGGAAAAGGAGCAGAGGGGAAATCGCGTCAGCAGGTATGAGACGCTTCATACACCCGATCACTGTTCATGTTGCGGAGGAAACGTCCATGAAAAGATTCTTATGCCTTGGTCTGATCTTTCTCACTTCCATCTTGACAGGCTGTGCCACAACGGCAACAAAGGAGTGGGTGAGCAATCCGAAATCTCTGGAAGTGGAAAACAGCCACTTCAAAGCGATGTTGGAACCGGTAAAGAAAGACAATAAAACCTTTGTTGCCTTTCGGCTGGTTCTCGAAAATAGAACCGATAAGCCCTTGCAAATCGACTGGAACCAGACGAGATACCTGCTCAATGGGAAGCCAAACGGGCTTTTCTGGTTCAGGGGCATTGACCCGCGTACCATCAAGGGCAACATTCCACCGGATGTCATTCCCGGAAACGGGCGTTTCGAGAAAATGATTTTCCCGGTGAAATTGGTAGCCTTCGTCCCTGTCCAGGATGACACATTGCGGGATGGCAGACCGGGGATATTTCCCGGGCCCATGCCCGGAGGGGAAAACGGCATTTCCCTTGTTGTCACCCGGAATGGCGACAAAATAATAGAGGAGCTGGTATTTGCCATTGCGGCTGAGGCCATGTGAACTCCTGATCGTTGTAGCTTCCAAAAAGATCTTTCAGGATGCGGCTTTTTATTGGGAAAAAGCGCCCATTTCGGAAAAAAGTGGGTGGAAGAAACCAATTTTTCCTTGACGTTTAATCTTTTCAAGGCTATTTCATTCGCCAAAGGTAGAACGCTCCACAAGGACATCCGTATTATTAACCCTATTATGTGAGGAGGAGAAAGATGAAAAGAGAAGAATTAGTGGCATTTGTTGCGGAAAAAGCCGACATCACCAAAAAGGCGGCCAATGATGCGGTTAATGCAGTGTTTGAAGGGATTACTTCTTCGTTGGCAAAGGGCGATTCTACAGCCATCACCGGCTTTGGGAGCTTCAAAGTTGTTGATCGTGCCGCCCGTGAAGGCAGGAATCCAAGCACTGGAGAAAAAATAAAGATCCAAGCGTCCAGGGGCGTAAAGTTTTCGGCCGGCGCCGGACTGAAAAAGAGTGTGGCGAAATAAATGTTTTAAGAGGCCTGAGCCTGCCTACGCCGTCAAGCAGGTAAACGGTGCTCCTCCCCTTCTTTGCGTGTTCTTCCTGCAATTTCTGTTCTGGTTAAATCATCCCGCTACCCACTTTTCCAGCCGGAGCATCTGCGCTCCGGCCTGGAAATTTGCCGTATGAAAACAGCCCCTTCCTTCTTTCTACCGGCAAAATAGATTGTTCTTCTGACCACTTGACTCATCTGCCTTGACGTACTACATTGGAGATGTTTCTGGGTGAGTTCTGCAGAAAAATGACGATGTTTGGAGTTTCCAATTCAATGGCTCTCATGAGGGGGAATGATGGGGATATCGGAAGAAAAGGCTTTTGACGATCTGGCTGCTTTTGCAATAGAAGCAATCAGGAGCGCCGGGCAGGAGGCTCTTCCCTACTACGGGAAAGGCAACCCGGATTTGAAATTTGATGAGGAATTGGTGACCGAAGTGGAATTGCGATTGTCTGAATTTTTTCAAAACAGACTCAATGCACAATTTCCCGAACACCAGATATTTCTCAACAACCATGAAAACCTGGAGTATACCCACGAAAACAAGCGTTACTTGTGGGTTTTTGATGCCCTCGACGGGGTTGCCAATTTCCAGGCCGGCATTCCGGTCTGGGGGATGTCCCTCGCGCTTCTGGAAAATTTCTGGCCTGTTTTCGGGGCGTTTTTCATGCCTGTCACAGGCGACATCTTTCATGCCCGGGCGGGACAGGAAGCCTTCTGGGGAGAGAAGAAAATTAAGACCGGTCATTCTGCGGAAATCAATGACGAGAGCGTCCTGTTAACCTATGCAAGATTTCACAACCATTACTCCTGCAATTTTCCAGGGAAGGTGCGCAGTCTTGGCTGCACTGCAGCCCATATCTGCTATGTGGCCGCAGGGCGTGCCGAAGCCGCGGTCCTCGCTGGAGAGACATATCAGAATCTTGCCGCAACCAGGGTCATCACCGAGGCGGCCGAAATAAAGCTATACCGGATGGACGGCAGTGAGTTCTTTTTAAACGAGTATCTTGACGGAAGCAAAATCGGGGAGACCCTCTTAGCCGTCAATCCCGATAATCTTCAAAACATTCAAGATTGCCTGAAACCAGCTACACTATGAAGAAAGACATCAAAATGCGCCACATGCTGAAGCATGAAGAAGGCGTCATTAAAAAAATTTCCGCCACGGGGGAAATGGGTCGAAGAATGCGTGAGATGGGGCTCTTTCCGGGAACGCCGATACAGATTCAGGGGAGAGCTCCCCTCAAAGACCCGGTGGCCATCAAGGTAAGAGATTTTGTCCTGACCCTTAGGAACAATGAGGCGGATTCCATTTTTGTTGAAGTGGATCTGCCGGATAATGACCCTCGTTTATGAAACAGAAGATCACCATTGCCCTTTCGGGAAATCCCAATGCCGGGAAAACAACCGCTTTTAACGCCATTACCGGGGCAAGACAGCATATTGCGAATTACCCCGGCGTGACCGTAGAAAAAAAATATGGAATTGTAACCCACAAGGGGTATGAAATAGAGGTCGTCGACCTGCCCGGGACCTATTCACTGACTGCCTACTCCCTGGAAGAAATCGTGGCGAGGGACTTTGTTATCAATGAACGTCCGGACCTGGTGGTGGATATCATAGACGCCTCCAACATGGACCGCCATTTCTACTTAGCCACGCAATTCAAAGAACTAGGCGTGCCGCTGATTCTGGCCCTGAACATGGTTGACATGGCGGAATCCAGGGGAATGAAAATTGACTATGAGCGCCTCTCCACGGATTTTGGCGCTCCGGTAGTTCCCATGGTGGCAAGATCCGGGAAGGGGATAAAGGAACTTCTGGATGCGGTTGTAGAGACGTTTGAACAAAAGCCCGAGTGGAAAGCCCCCGCGATTTCTTACGGCATAGATATCGACCGTGCCCTCGACGATATCTCTCTGATCATCGAAAAATCCCATATCTTCGACAAAAAATATCCGGCCAGGTGGAGAGCGCTCAAATGTCTTGAAGGCGACCGGCAAATTTTGGGATTGTTGGAAAAGGACCCTGCATGTGGACCCGTAATAAAAGAAATCTGTGAACATATCGCCAAGCATATCATGGCCACCCTTGAGGAGGACCCGGAGTCGATCATCGCGGATCACAGATATGGTTACATCGCGGGGATCAGCAAGAGAGTTCTTAAGAGACAGATTGAGTTTCGCCTCAATGCCTCGGACAAAATCGACAGGGTTCTCACCAATCGTATCGTCGGCCCCCTGTGCATGATTCTTATATTATACGGGGTCTATTCTTTTACTTTTTGGGCGAGCGAGATCCCCATCCTCTGGTTTGAAAAATTCTTCGATTTTCTCCGGGGCGTAGTGGTTTTCATTGTGCCGGAAGGAATCATTCGCTCTCTGCTTATTTCAGGTATTATCGACGGAGTGGGCGGCGTTCTCGGTTTTGTTCCTCTGATTCTGTTCATGTTTTTCACCATTGCCATCATGGAAGATTCAGGATATATGGCAAGGGTTGCCTATATGCTTGACAGAATTCTGCGATGGTTCGGACTCCATGGCAACTCGGTCATGGCTATGGTCATAAGTGGCGGAATATCCGGTGGGTGCGCTGTACCAGGCGTGCTAGCAACCAGAGTCCTCAAAGATCCAAAGGAAAGGATTGCAACCCTGCTTGTCGTTCCATTTATGAACTGCGGCGCCAAACTCCCGGTCTATGCCATGCTTATCACGGCCTTCTTTTCAAAAGACAAGGCACGGATCATGTTTTTTCTGACGCTTCTTTCCTGGGCTTTTGCCCTGTTTGCGGCCAAGATTCTCCGATCCACCGTTTTAAAAGGTCCAAAGACACCGTTCGTCATGGAACTTCCCCCCTACAGGGCACCCACGATCAAAGGGCTTCTGATCCATTCCTGGGAGAGGACCTGGCACTACATCAAGAAAGCAGGCACGGTAATTCTGGCTTTTTCCGTTATTCTTTGGGCGATGATGACCTTCCCGGGGCTCTCCCAGAAACAAACGAAGGCCTTCGAAAATCGCAAGGAGGAGCTGATAAATGCCTTTCTCGTTTCTCCGGATATCCATGGCTTGGTGAACAACCGGCAAGACTTGGATGGCCTGAACCGTCTATTTACCGCTCTGCTAAATGGATCTGCAGGCCCCCAGGCCATCACCGATATTTCTGAACATCTGATCGAAACAGCGTACGCAGCGATCCATTTAAAAAATATGGATGAATCAAATCTTGACAAAACCGCTTCAAAATATATAAAGGCAGGGAAGCTGTATCTGAATCTCAGACAAGGGTTAAGAGCGATCGATCTGCAGCGACATCAGGCGGGCTTGAAGCGAACGATTGCCGGATGGATCGGAATGAAGCTGGAGTGGATTACCAGACCACTGGGTTTCGGATATCGAACCAACATTGCTCTCGTTGCCGGTTTTGCAGCAAAAGAGGTAGTCGTCTCTACCCTGGGTACAGCCTATTCCCTGGGGGAGGTGGATCCGGAAGAAACAGGGTCTCTTTCCGAAAAGCTCAGAAGCTCTCCCGGGTGGAATCCCCTGCAGGCCTTTACGCTGATCGTCTTTACCATGCTGTATGTTCCATGCATTGCCACCGTCGCAAGTATCCGGAAAGAAAGTTCCATCAGGTGGGCGGGGTTCTCCATTCTTTTTAATCTGACGATCGCTTATCTGGCTGCCTTAATCATCAGACAGACCGGAATTCTGTTGGGACTCGGCACATAGCGTTGCCTGTCTTTTTTACTATGCAAGAGGTGGAAACTGCTCCGCCTTGACCTTACAATCGTGGAGAGTAGAACGTATGAAAAAAATGCCCATAACCAGAGAAGGACTTGAGAATCTTAAAAAACAACTGATCCAACTTCAAAGAGTGGAAAGACCGGAAAATATACAGGCCATAGCAGAGGCGCGAAGCCATGGTGATTTGAGCGAAAACGCCGAATATCACGCAGCAAAAGAAAGACAGTCTTTTCTCGAAGGCAAAATTAATGAGTTGAAAACAGCCATAGGCTTTGCGGAAGTCATCGATGTGGAAACGGGCCCTACGGACAGGATCGTCTTTGGCAGGACGGTTCTGTTATATGATCTGAACACTGAGGAGGAAATCACCTATCAACTCGTGGGTCCCTACGAATCCTCACCGGAGAATGGAAAGATCTCCGTCAAATCCCCTCTTGGTCAGGGACTGATTGGTCAGGAAATCGGTGATGAGGTTAAAATCAAAACTCCAGGGGGCATTCAGGAGTTTGAAATTCTAGAAATCAGCTGAGGGTGATACACATGGAAAGAATCGAACAGGACAGCACCGTAACCATCAAGTTCACCATGCAGACCAGGATGCCGGATGGGGAGCTTCAGGAACGCCCGCCAGAAGAACTTTCTTTCATTTTCGGTGTTCAAACACAGGCGCCAACTCTCGAAAAGGCACTGGAGGGGGCACAGACCGGTGACAAATTCTCTTTACATCTGCCGCCATCGGAAGTCTATGGGGAACATGATCCGTCGCTCATTAGAGAAATCCCGAAAAAGGGGTTGATCAAACAGCGGATAAAAGAAGGCAAGTTTTACAGGCAAATGAAAATGGGCTCCCTGGTATCGTTCAAGATTCTGGAAATAAGGCCGGATACCGTGCTGGTAGATTTCAATAAGCCCATGGCCGGGATATCGGTTACCATTGATGGGGAAGTGCTCTCTGTGAGAAAATCAACCACGGAAGAAGTCAAGGCGGCCTATGAAATGCAGGCCAAGCGGGATATCGGGTGTGGATGATACGGAGGGGCCGAATGAAACAGAATAACGAATTACAAGGTCCGGCAAGAATCTTTCTTCACGGACTCGATAGCAGCAACCAAGGTGTGAAGGCTGCTTTTTTCAGGGAACATTTTTCCGATATGATCGTTCCCACCTTTACCGGCGATCTCCTGACTCGCATGGAGGCGTTGCGTAAAATCCTGGCGGCAAAATCGGAAATCACCATCGTCGGCTCCAGCTTCGGGGGGCTCATGGCCGCCATTTTCGCCATGGAGAACCCCTCTCTCGTCAAAAAACTGATCCTCCTGGCGCCCGCAATCCATGTGATCAAAAATGCTCCCGTCACAATCAAGACCATATCCACACCGATTCAAATCTATCACGGAGACAAAGATGAGGTTATTCCCCTTGCCGATGTGGAGTCTGTTGCCAGAGAACTCTTTCAAAATCTGTCGTTCAACATCGTCCAGGATGATCACTCCCTTCACGAAACCTTTAAGACCCTGAACTGGAAGGCGTTGCTTGGCTGAACGCTGGCTGCTATCCTAACCACCCCCCTCTCAGTCCTTTTTGGGTTCTTCCATCTGTGAAGTATACCAGTCAATCTGCCGACAGATTCCCCTTACCACCCTCACCTCTCTTGCTCGAAGGGGAAATCGGGACAGAAAGCGGCGTATGTTTCTGATCCAGTGCTCAGGGTTCTGGGGATTAAGGAATCCAATTTTCAAGAGAACATCCTGAAGGTGTCCATACATCCCTTCCAGTTCAAAACCGTTTGCCAGGCGGGGCATCGCCTCCACGGCTTCCTTTGTGGAGGCCAGAAATATCTCGTAGGATAAAATCAACACCGCGTGCGCAAGATTGAGGGAAGAAAACTCGGCGGTGGGAATGCTGGTAAGGGTATGGCAGTGATAGAGATCTTCGTTGGACAATCCTCTGTCTTCAGGGCCGAACAGAATGGCCACATCGTTATTTTTCGAAATGGGAATGAGGAGTTGGGCAAGCGATCTGGGCCGCATAATGGCCGGGCGCATGGAACCGACACGGGCCGTTGCTCCCACCACATGATGAAAAGGCGCCAGGGCTTCGGACAGATCTTCATGGATCTGCATTTTTTCAATCAGATCTATGGAGCTACCCGTTGCGGTTTTGCATATGCGTGAGAGATCGCAGTTTTTTGGTTTAACCAGGATCAGCCTGCTCAGGCCCATGTTATTCATAGCCCGGGCCGCCGCCCCGATATTTTCCGGAATCTGCGGCCGTACCAGCACAATGGCGATACGCCTCAGATCAACTTCGGTTGTCATTTCTAAGAATGTTCACAATTTCGGCTGTAATTTCTTCGTTGTCAAAGGAAAAGCTGACGGTTCCTTTATCAATTTCAAAGGCGGTAAGGCTGCAGCAGTATTCATCGGCCAGATCCTCCAGGATCTCCCTGAACTGGGTTACAAAAGGGTGATCCAGGCTATCTACTTCCGATGAAAAAAGATCAATTTCAAAGGTTCCTTGAGATTTCATGGGATTCGTCATGCCCTGCGTTATCCATTCAACTGTTCAAACCACTTCCTTGAAAAGTAACACAATTCATAGGATAGTGTCCAATGCCAAATATAAATTTCCGTTGTATCTTATTCAAATTCCCTGGTAGGGAAATGCAGAATCAGGAAACGCATTCCGTCACGAGGTCTTTTTTGCTGCCGCATCTAATTCCTACGGCAGCACCGGCTCTTTAGGCTGGTACGGACAAGTGGATGAAACTCAAGGGGTTTGGTTGTACCCGCCTAAAAGCGCCTCTCGACGGTCGGTGGAGGTTTATCCAAGATGCGGCAGCAAAAAAGACCTCGTGACTCCATTACCGCCAGGATTTTTGAATATGATGCTTTCCGTTGATCCTGATGGCTGAAACCTTGGGGCTTGGAACCTGTTTCATAGGCTTTCTCATTTTTGCCCTGGCCGTATCCAAACCACTCAGGGAAACGCTTCAGATACCGGATGGACATCGGACTCCTCTGAGTTTTGTAACGGGTTACCCCGATGTGGATTATTTGAAAGTGGTATCGCGAAATCGCGGACGTGTGACGTGGCTTTAGAGTGTATCAAGATACATAGCTGTTCCACTCCTTTTTTTGAGACAAACAGGGAATATTCTCCCCTTCTGTGTAGCTGCTTGGCTGAGGTGTGACATAAGACTTCAGAATTCCTATATGTTTTTCATAGACCAAGAACAGATCTCTTCTGGCACGCATTTTGATAGGTTCAAAGAGTAGATCTGGCTGCAGCCATTAAATTCATGGCTAATGGCGGATCTATGGCTGCATTTCAAGGCTGTCAATGAAATATGCGCACTACAGGAGGTGGCTATGATGAAAATGGAAGAGATCAAAAAAGATATAGACCTGGTTAACGAGATCGACTGGGACATGAGCCCCGAAGAGGCCGTCACCCTCTATCTGGAATGGGGAAACAATTGGTCGCACGACAGAAAATTCGTGAAATCAAAAAATGACGTATCCTATTATTTTGTTCTCAATACATGGGGAGAAGAACCGATTGTCTATTTAATCCGGCGTAATTCGGCGGAAGCGAAGGAGCTTGCGGAACTGCACCTACCCCAATTATTAGAAGAAAAGATCAAATATGAGTACAGGGATGGAAAGGGCGTCTATGCCGTTGAAGGCGAATTGAAAGACTGGCTTAAAGAAGAATTGGGAGCGGTCTGAACAGCTTATTTTCTCCTTGACAACAGGGAGAGATTCGCCTAACCCTTCACTGGAGGATTGAACGGATAGGATATCGACCCGTTCCCGGCCCCAGCCTTAGATCCCGATCGCGATTTGGATCATTGGAGCCTCATACGGGGTTTCAGCGACCCCGGACCGTCATTGATAAACCGTCAACCGGAAACGATTATATGAGTCATTGTCCATGAAAGATGCGTATTTCCTTTACCGTGGTGAAGAAAAAATCCCGTTTACCATCCCCGAGAAATGGCAGGTCATCAAGCATACGCATGTCAACGTAGAAAGTCCTTCCACACCCATAGGAGAATTGACTGAAAAGGCGCTGGCCGCTCCCGTAGGTTCCCCCGGACTGCGAGAAATGGCCAGTGAAAAAACCACAGTAGCCATTCTGGTGGATGATCCTGCCAGGGTGACCCCCGTCCACGCAATGCTTCCTCCTATTCTTTCCGAATTACGCAAGGCCGGAGTCTCGGCAGAAAACATCACGATCGTGGTGGCTCTCGGCACCCACCGCCCCGCCTCGGAAAAAGACCTGGAAAAGAAGCTCGGGAGACGTGTCCTTGACGGATACCGCGTCGTGCAACATGACTGTCATGGGGAGCATCTCATTCCCATCTGCCGACTTTCCACGGGTACGGAGGTAGCTATCGATCCCTTTGTTGCCAGGGCCCATATCAAGATCGGCGTGGGCTCCATCTTTCCCCATCCTATGAACGGCTTTGGAGGGGGCGCAAAAATTCTTTTTCCCGGCGTAAGTAATTTTGAGGCGATCAAAGAGCACCATTTCCATTATACACCGGAACCGGGATGCCTCCCGGGCAATATCGATACAAACCCCTTCTATCACGAAGTATGCCGGGTGGCCGAAGAGGCCGGCCTGAATTTCATTGTAAACTGTCTCTTTGATGCGAGGGAAAAAGTAAAGGAGGTGGTAGCCGGCCACTTCAAGCAGGCCCATCTGGAGCGGGATTGAAAAGAGCAAGAAAGAGTATGCCTTCTCCATGGAAGAACCGGCCGATGTGACCATCCTGTCCGCCTCTCCTTACGAGGAAGGTCCCCAGGTTATCAAACCGATTATCCCCGCCAGCCTGATTGCCACAAAACCCGGCGGTTCGGTCATTGTTTTCGCGGGGTGCCCGAATGGAATGCCCAAGCCCATGCTGCAAGCCTTCGACGCCGTTTTTGCCGCCAAACCGGAGCACACGGGGAAATTCGCAGTGAACGCCTTCAAAACCTCCACTTTGATGGCCGAAGGCGCTATCGATTTCAACTGCGCCCTGTTTTTCGCCCTGGTATGCGCCGCCCGGACCCGCGTCACCATCGTATCGGAAGACCTTGATGAACCCACCGTTCAAAGGCTGGGGTTCCACTACGCTCCTTCTCTTGAAATCGCGATCCGTAACGAACAGGAAAGAAGAGCCCAAGCCACGGTCAACATATTTCCGCTGGGCGGCCTTCTGTTGCCCATTGCCCCGTCTCTGAATAACCTGTATGAATTTTAAAAATCAAATGAGGAGTTGACATGAAAGAGGAGATTTTCCTGGGAAACGGCGCCGTAGCTCTGGGTCTGATGGAATCCGGGTGCCAGGTGGTGACATCCTATCCCGGCACACCCAGTTCCGAGATCCTGCCCGAAGTGATCCGCCTGAAGAAATCGGAAAAGCTGAACACCTATGTGGAATGGTCTACCAACGAAAAGGTTGCTCTTGACAATGCCTTTGCCGCCGCCATTTCAGGGAAAAGGGCTGCCTGCTGCATGAAACAGGTGGGGCTCAACGTGGCAGCCGACACGCTCATGAGCGCCGTCTACATGGGGACCGTGGGAGGTCTGGTCATCGTCTCCTGTGATGACCCCGGGCCCCATTCCTCTCAAACGGAACAGGACACCCGGCTCATGGCCCGCCTGGCGAAAGTTCCCGTACTCGATCCCGCCACGCCAGCCGAAGCCCGGGAAATGGCCAAGCTGGCCATGGAATTGTCGGAAGAATTTCGTATCCCGTTCATTCTCAGGCCGGCTATCCGGGTCTGTCACGCAAGACAGAACCTTTCTTGGGGAAACCTGGAAAGCCCTACCCGAAAGGCCTCCTTTGAAAAAGACCCCGGCAGATGGGCGGCTACGCCCCGTTTTCGGTTCATTCTACATGGCGAATTAAACCAAAAGCTGAAGAAAATAGGCCAGAGATTTTCAACACTTTCCGCCATAAATCATCACAATCTGGAACCTGGAAAGAAATATCCGCTGGGCATCATAGCAGGAGGCGTACCCTCCGCCGTTGTGCAAGACATTTTTCGCGATGAAAAAAGAACGGATATTCCGTTGTTGAAGCTGGGCGCGGCCTACCCTCTTCCCGAAGCACTCGCCGGCCCATTCCTGGAAGCCTGTGACAGGGTGCTGGTGCTGGAAGAAACCGATACCTTGATCGAATACCTTTTAGGAAACCGAAACAAAGTGCTGGGGCGTATATCCGGCCACGTGCCTTCCCAGGGAGAATTGCTTCCCCAGGTGATTTACGGCACAGTTGACCGGGTCTTAAGCGAATTGGGGATCGCTTCTTTTGACAAGAAAGACGATCTCGGAGTAACGGATCTGGTTGCCGGCCTCGAACTGCCCGTTCGAAAACCGACCCTCTGCCCGGGCTGTCCACACCGCGCCTCCTTTTTCGCCATCAGGAAAGCCCGACCCAAGGCGATCTTCACCTCGGACATCGGATGCTATACCCTTGGCCTCAATCTGGGCGCCGTAGATACCGTGGTGGATATGGGGGCTGCCATCACCATGGCTTCCGGTTTCTACCATTCCTATGAACAGGATGGCGTAAATCAGCCCATCGTGGCCACCATCGGCGATTCCACTTTTTACCACTCGGGTACGGCAGGCCTTTTAAACGCCGTCTATAACGGCGCTCGTTTCATCCTGGTGATTCTGGACAACCTGATCACCGCCATGACCGGCATGCAGCCCACACCGGGAATCGGCATTCGAGCGGACGGCACCAAAGGGAAGAGTATTCCGCTGGAAAGGGTTGTGCAAGGATGCGGCATCGACTTTATCGAAGGGGTCGATCCATACGATACCAAGGCCATGACAGCCCTGCTGAAAAAAGCAGCCAAATATGTGGACTCTCCTGAAGGGGGCATCGCGGTCATTATTGCCCGTCACCCCTGCGTCATCGCCTACAGGGGAGAGGCGGTTTCGAACCCAGTTTCAGTAATGATCACGGAAGACTGCACCGAATGCAATTTCTGTCTCGATCGTTTTGAATGTCCGGCCCTCTATCACGATGAAACTCTGGGTCGTACCAATATAAATCAGGCACTATGTGTTCAATGTGGCGTTTGTTTGCAGGTCTGTCCAAAGGGCGCCATTGTAACCACATAAATCAAAGAGGAACAGAATGGAAAATGTGAATATGATTTTTTGCGGTCTTGGTGGACAGGGTATCCTGTTCATGACCAAAATTTTCGCGCGTGCAGCGCTGGACAAAGGGCTTGAGACCCTGGGCGCTGAAACCCACGGCATGGCTCAGAGAGGAGGTTCCGTGGTATCCCATCTCAAGCTGGGCCGAACGGAGAGCAGCCTGGTAAGAAACCAAACCGCCCGGTTCCTTCTGGCACTGGAAGAAAATGAAGCATATCGCAATCTTGCTTTTTTGGCTCCGGGCGGGATCCTTTATGTGAATGCGGAAACAAATGCTTTTCCAAGAAAGGAAGTAGCCCCGTACCTGGAAAAGCAGGGAATCCTTTACCATGCTTTTCCCGCACAAAAGACCGCCATGGACCTGGGAAACCCCATGTCCACCAACCTGGCGCTTTTGGGGTTCTTTTCGGCCTTTGAAGCCGAGCCTTTCACCCATGATGATCTACGAAACACCGTCATCGCCGTAAGCCCTGAACGTTTCAGGGACAACAACCTGAAAGTTTTTGATGCAGGGTTTGAAAAAGGGTGATAATCTTAAAGATCGATTTACATAGCACAGTTTTATTCGTTAAACACTAATTCAAGTATGGAGGTGGATTATGAAAAGAGTAACTCACATTTTGTTGGCTTTCGGTTTTATGATATTCATCGCGGCGCTCCCTGTTTCGGCCATTGCAGGATCCTCCGGAAAAATCAAATTCGGGCATGTGGCCCCGCCTTTTCATGGACAGTCCAAAGGTGTTGATGCGTTTGCGGCCTACGTAAAAGAGAAAACGAACGGAAGAATCGACATCGCGACATTCCCCCTGGGGCAACTGGGCGGCGAGGTATCCATGGCGGAGCAGGTGCAGGGCGGAACGCTCCAGCTGGCTTCCATCACGACAGCCGTTCTCCAGAATTTCGTGCCCGAGTCGGCTATCCTGGACATGCCTTTTATCTTTCCGGATCGCAAGACCGCCTATGCAACCCTGGATGATCCTCAGGTGCAGGAGAAAATCTTTTCCTATTTCCCCAAAAAAGGGTTTATTGCCATCGGCTGGACCGAAAACGAATTCAGGGATTTCACCAATAACAAGCGACCGGTTCGAAAACCCGAGGATATCAAGGGGCTCAAAGTCCGCGTCATGAATTCCCCGGTATACCTTGATACCTTTAAACAGCTGGGCGCCTCTCCGGTCGGCATCCCCTTTCCTGAAATCTACAACGCCCTTCAAACAGGTGTAATCGACGCCCAGGAAAATCCGCTCCTCACGTCGGTCCTCATGAAATTCACTGAGGTAACCAAAAATGTAACCATCACGCACCATTGCCTTACGGAGTGCGTTATTATAGTAAACCCGGACTACTGGGCAACCCTTTCCCCGGCGGACCAGCAGATCTTTCGAGAAGCAGCCGTAGTGGCCATTGATACCAACAGAAAAGTCAATGCGGAACTGACGAATAAGCTGCCCAAGAGCAACATCAGCATTGCGGAATATTGCCAAAAGAACGGCATCGATGTCATCCACCTCACCAAGGAAGAACGGGAGGCCTTTAAAGAGGCCATGGTTCCCGTGTGGGACAAGTACCGCAAAAAGATCGGCAATGAGATTTTCGATTTCATGCTGACCAAGATCAAAGAACACCAGAAATAATTTCTACAGGTTTTTGCAACGAAGAGCCGGAGGGTAGTTCCCTCCGGCTTTCAACTTTTTTATCTCATGGGCCGAGGCCCTCAATCCTTGGGGAATGCTGTTTTGGCAAAGGTAAGCCGTTTCATCGACCGTCTTGAGAGAGTCACCTTGGTTTGGACAATCCTGGGACTTGCTCTGATAGGTTTCGTGCAGGTGTTTGCCCGTTACGTGTTCAACTACAGCTTCACCTGGTTTGAGGAACTGGGTCGCTACCTCGGTGTTTTTGTCGCTTTTTTAGGAGGCGGCATCGGCGTAAAGAGCGGCAGCCACTTCACCATGGACCTGATCGTCACCCACTTGAATCGGCCGTGGCGTCAGCTTCTTCAATGCCTCACGAGTGTCCTTTCCGGTCTCTTTTTTGTCATCGTGGCGTTCTACTCCTGGAAAATCGTGCTTCGAATGTATGGGTACGGAACGACCTCCGCTGCCATGGAGATCCCCATGTATCTGGCGTATTTGCCCATTCCAATTTTTTCCATGGTCATGGGGTTTCGTTTTTTCGCGGTGGGGGCACGTTTTTTACGGGAGATTATCCATGGCTCCAAGCGGTCCTCCGGTGAGGTGTCCCCATGACCATGACTATTATCATCTCCTTCGGCCTTTTGCTTCTGGCCGGCGTTCCCATCGCTATAATCCTTGGGATCACCACCACCGTCGCCTTGTATCTCTTTACCAATACGCCCCTTCAGATTCTTACCCAGCAACTTTTTAACGCCCTGGACAAGTTTATCCTTTTGGCGATTCCATTTTTTATTGTCGCCGGTTCCATCATGACCAAAGGAGCCATCGCACGTAGATTGATCGATTTTGTGAATGCCCTGGTAGGCTGGTTTCCAGGGGGTCTGGCCATTGCAGGGGTTCTGGCCTGCATTTTCTTTGCAGCCATATCCGGTTCTTCGCCGGCAACGGTGGTTGCCATCGGTTCCATTATGATTCCCGCCCTGATTAAAGGGGGCTACGGCGAAAGATTCTCCCTGGGGCTGATCACCGTATCGGGGTCTCTTGGGATCGTAATCCCCCCTTCCATTCCGATGATTCTCTACTGCCTGGTCATGAACGTTTCGGTTGCGGAGATGTTTATGGCGGGCGTCCTCCCCGGACTCCTCATCGGGGCGGCATTAATTGCATACACTTACGTGGTCGCCAAGCGTCACAACTGGCGGATTGAAAAAAAGGCCTCCATCAAAGAGGTCTTTCGCACGGCCCGACGCGGGTTCTGGGCCCTTCTTTTGCCTGTCATTGTATTGGGTGGGATCTATTCGGGCGTGTTTACGCCAACGGAAGCCGCCGCCGTCAGCGTGGTCTATGCCCTTCTGGTGGAAATGTTCATTTATAAAGAGTTCGGGATCAAAGATCTCACGAAAGTGTGTGAAGAAGCCGCGATTCTTTCGGCCTGTCTGCTCTTCATCCTTTCCTGCGCCATGACATTCATATGGCTGCTCACAGCGCAGCAGATTCCCAATCAATTAGCCGATCTGATTATGCTGCACATCCACACTCCCTGGATGTTTCTCTTGACGGTAAACATTCTCTTTCTCGTACTGGGCTGCTTTATGGATGATGTCAGCGCCATGCTTGTTCTTGCCCCCCTTTTCCTGGAAACACTCAACCGCTATGGGATTGATCTGGTCCACTTCGGCATCGTCATGGTGCTCAATATTCAAATGGGAATGCTCACCCCCCCTTTCGGACTGAATCTCTTTGTTTCATCAGGCATTACAGGCCAGCCCCTGGCCACAATTGCCCGGGGAGTAATGCCTTTTCTTTTCATCATGCTCATCGCTCTTTTGGTTGTAACCTATGTGCCGGCCATTTCGCTTCTGCTTCCCAACTGGCTGCTTCATTAACAAAATGTACCCCAATATTGAACAGGCTGAGAAATTTAGTTTTTGTCTATTGCGTTTTGTAGGGAAGCAAAATGGAAACAAAGATTCTTGAGAACCTGTGGCAGGTTGGAGGGGCGGGTTTCACATCGCCTGAAGACGCCGCCATCTACCTGCTGCGTTTCAAAGACAAGGTTGCCCTAATTGATGCAGGTTGCGGAAACGGCCATGACCTGCTGAAATCCAATATATCCCGATCTATTCCGGAAAATGTCGAGGTCGAATACCTGCTTCTCACCCACTGCCATTTCGACCACACCGGAGGAGCAGGAGCGGTCAGGAAGGAATACGGCTGTCGAATCGTCGCCCATATACTTGATTCAGGTTATCTGGAATCGGGAGACAGCGAAGTGACGGCCGCATCATGGTACGGAAAACGGATGAAGCCTCTGATGATCGATCTTAAAATCAAAGGCGATGTACAGGCCATCCCCATTGGAGATGGAATCCTCACGGCTCATCACTGCCCCGGACACTCTCCAGGATCATTGGTTTACACAACCGAAATGGAAGGAAAGACCATTCTGTTCGCTCAAGACGTCCACGGACCCCTTGATCCTTCCCTTCGTTCCGACCCCGAGGCATACAAATTGTCGTTACGGAAAATTCTTGATCTCGATGCCGACATCCTGTGTGAAGGGCACTTCGGCGTTTACCGGGGGAAGGAATCGGTTCGACGATTCATCCAATCCTTTCTTTAGGAGTGAATCATCGGACGGGCTTTCTATTTCGAAGTAAAAATATCTTGAACAATCTCTTTCGCCCTTTCATACTGATCGTCGCTCAAGACCAGGGAAGCATCCTCCCTCTTGAAAGGCGCTTCATCAATACTGTAAATCCTCTCGGGCAGCGTAGTCTGCTTTGCAATCCTTTCTGGCACATCGGGGACAACATCGATGGCCCTCTTTACATCGTCGGGGAACTTTCCCGGATCGGCGGTTTCATAGATAACAGACAACCGATCATGTTTGCCATGGAGAAGGGTATCAAGGGCACGCCAGCCCACCGCTCCGTGAGGTTCCATTATGATTCCGTATCGCTCATGGACCTCCCGTATAGCCGTATAATGATCTGCGTTCTTCACGCTTATGGACCAGAAATCTCTTCTCATGGCTTCGAAATCGGGGGGGACATCCATCACCCCTTCCCGGCTGACTTTACCTTGGGAATCTCTCTCATCGTACACGTGTCCTCCATATAGGTCTATGAGCCTGGCAAAATTACTCGGATTGGAAACAATCATAGCCGATGAAGGGGATTTCCTGGACGGCTTCACCACATACTTTTCCGTGTTCAGAAACTCAGGAAATTCATCGTTTTCGTTCACGCCGCAAATGATCCTTTGAATCGGAAGGCCCATTTCCCTTGCCAGGACCGTTCCCATCATATCCCCGAAGTTGCCGGAAGGGACGCTCGCGATCATCGGCTCGTCATAATCGGCGATGCGGGAATAGGCAAAGAACGGGTATACGGACTGAGGCAGAAGCCTGCCCACGCTGATGCTGTTCGCCGATGTAAACCGGTCCGCATCGTGGAACAATTCCTTCGCAAAAACCTTGTCACCCAGCAACCGCTTGGCAAGGGCCTGGCACACGTCAAAATCTCCGTTGACCTCAAAGGCATGAACATTGTCGCCCAGCGTGGTCATCTGCCTGCGCTGCCGTTCGGTAACGGATCCTTTCGGGAAAAAAACCACATTGTCCACACTGTCCAGACCGTGGAGAGCATCTGCAACCGCGCCTCCCGTATCGCCGCTGGTGGCTACGGCAACGACCCGCTTCAGTCCCGATTTTTTTAAAAAATAGTTGAGCATCCTTCCGAAAAACCGGGCAGCGTAGTCCTTGAACGAATATGTGGGCCCTCGCGTCAGCCACAGAATATGCGTTTTCCCGGTCAGGTGCTCTACCCTGGTAGGGATCACGGCATCATCGTACGCCTCCTCCAGCATGGACCTCAGATCACTCTTCCCCACCTCCCCTTCCAGAAAAGGACGGAGAACTTCATAGGCAATCCGAGCATAAGGCATCCCTTTCATGGCCTTCATGGACTCCGGGCCGACCCGGGGTATATCTTTTCGCGCAATCATATAAAGGCCGTAATTCGACGCGAGGCCATTCATGAGCGCCGTTTCGAAAGTTACGCGTTCGGATTTATTGTTTGTGCTGTAGTAGGTTACTTTCGACATAAAAACTCCTTTGGTGCAGAAATCATCCGTCCGAATAGGGATCAGGATCCAAGACCGGGATTTCTTTCCGGATCTCTTATATAAATACAATTTTGAAAGAAAGCTTTATCTATCACACGTTGGACGGGATTGTAAATATGGGGCGAAAAGAAAAAGCTAAAATGGTGCCTTCAGGCTGGCATATTATTCTTGCGTTGGGCTCTTCAAAATTCTTCGGTTTACAAATCGTTTAAAACCGGTTTAAATTAGACCGAAGGCGATGCAAGAGTTATGCATGGGTGAAAATCCTTGAAGCCACGGAACGGAGAGATCACTTGGGAAACCTTCACCTGCTTGACTTTCCAGGTTTGAAATGTCAGCCTTCACAAAATGAGGGCTATTCAAAGCCATGATCATCAAGCTATCCTTTGATCTTTCCGTTGCCCCGAGAAAAAATCATAGAATGAACGACGTGTGGAAAGGCCTGCGAAAGCTGGCGGACGATAACGCAACCAACCAGCAGGTAGCTTTCGCAATTTTAAGAAAGCTCGGATATCAAGCTGATGCCGTGGCTAATGGAAAAGAGGCAATAGAGGCTCTTCGTACTATTCCTTATTATTTCCTATTTTTTGGTTTGGGACCAAATGGGTATTTTTCCTTCAATGATAAAGCAACAGATTAAACAAATCCTTCATATCGAATACAACTTTCAATTTTTCGCTCTGTTGGTCATCATTGGGTTGGGATTGTGGGTCAGAATCGCTTTTCTTTCCGTCCCCATTCGTTTTGATGAAGCGTGGACTTACAACTTTTATGCCTCCAAGCCTTTAACTTATGGCCTTTCCAGATACATAGACCCAAACAACCATCTTCTCAACACTTTCCTGGTTCATTTGAGTTCTACTCTGTTTGGAAACAAACCGTGGATCATTCGGCTGCCCGCTTTTGTCTTTGGTTTTCTCCTTATACCGATAACATATTTTGCCTCTCGTTTTTTTTACAACCGGGATGCGGCCCTTCTTGCAGCGGGCCTTGTCGCCTCTTCCTCGGTGCTGGTGCAATATTCGGCCAATGCGAGAGGATATACGATGGTTAGTTTCGCATTCATGACCCTTCTTTTCATCGCCGGCCACATCGTTCAGAGAAAAAAGCCGGGGTTGCTTTGGGGTGCTTTTATTGTCACCGCAGTGCTGGGATTCTATGCCATCCCCACAATGCTTTACCCTTTTGTCTTGATTTTGGTCCTGTTGATTTTTCCATTATACAAAAACAAACTACTGCGGGCACTGATCATAGCTGTTGGGCTTACCGGTGTTTTAACGCTTTTGCTCTACCTTCCTGTAATAGTTTCCTCAGGGACTACGTCCCTCACCTCGAATGATTACGTAAAAGCCACCGCGTTCAATATCTTCCTCCCTGCATTTTTGGAAAATATGCCCGTAGTCTGGCAGGAATGGAACAGGGATATTCCTTTTTTTATTCAATTGATTTTTCTCATAGGCTTTTTTGTGGCTGTTTTTGCCGCAAGGGATGTCGGCATTTCCCAGTTCGGCATGTATTTGTTGGAATACTGGGAATTATTGTAATTGTTTTTCTGCAGCGGGCCGTTCCGTTCGCACGGGTATGGCTTTTCTTTCTGCCCCTTTATTTCATTATGGCTGCAGCAGGTATTACATGGCTTTTCAGCCTGTTAGACTCCAGAGTGAATCTTCGGAAATGGCCTATTTTTTCAGTTCTGACAACAGCGATAACCGTTTTTTTGTGCCTGCAAATTTACTCCACAGGCTCTCCCAGTCTTTCATGCGACACTACAGGCGTCTTTGTCGAAGCCGAGCCTGTTGCCCGGTTTTTAAAAGAATACATTCGCCCGGGAGATGAGATCATCAGTTCTCTTATGCCGGTTTACGCACCCCTGTCGTATTACTTAAATTCTTTTGGTATCCACCAAACACTAAAAGCATGCTGGACTTCCGGATCATCTGAAGAATGCAAGTGGCCTGCCCATGGCCTCAGGGTACTGACCATTTTAAAGACGGGGCACAGAGTAGGGAGAATTTTGCCTCAGATGGAAAGGTTTGACGGTGTCTTCAATGAAAGGCAGAACGACCTTGGAGACATTCTTTATAGGCACGGCGTGTCGGATCTCTTGTTTTTTTCGCCACGTCTCATTTACAAAATTGGTTCTGCAAGAGTTTATGAATCGGTACGTTATTTACGGTATTAATAGCTGCGCATAATATTTCCTTTCACAAATTGAATGCTCAGGATAGTATTTTATGCGAAGGTTCAATTCAGAGAAACAATTGTTGCACAATTTTCACAAAAAAGATTGGCGGATGCAAATATGATCAACAATGATAACCTATTTGGCGTCGAGGGCTGGGTAAAAGATATATTGAGGATGCCGTTTCAAGTTCAAACGATTTGAAGCGCAAGATGGTATTTGTTGGTGGGCCGAGACAGGGAGGGAAAATCACTATTTTGCATAGGTGATCGGGTTTTGCATCATGGGAAACCACTTTCCCCTCCTGGTTCGAATGTATCCCGGTTTGGAAAAGCCTGTTGAGGAGATTCAGAAACGATTCCGAATCTATTACGGAGATGATGGGAAGCGAGAACTCACTGAGGAACTGCCCCCCTGTACTGGGGGAAAATGGGGGAGTTTTTCCGAGTTCGCAAAGGAAATCAAGCAGGGGTTTTCACGTTTCTACAACAAGCGTCACGGCAGGAAAGGGTTCTTCTGGTCGGAACGGTTCAAGAGCGCGATTGTGGATAACGGGGAAACCCTTATCAACTGTTTGGCCTACATCATTCTGAATTCCTGTCGCGCCATCGTGAAAATACCCGAGGAATACCGGTGGTGTTCTCTGGGTTATCATGCCCAGACCGGCAACACGCAACATAACTATACATCTCTGATTTCTGTCTATTCCAGGTTAGTTCTGCCAGTCTTTCGAAAATCGTTTGCCCAAAAGTGCAACTTACGATACGTACTCAAAAGCGACGGGTAATGCACTTCTGACCCGCAAATAGGTGTTTCAGACCGGTTCAAAATAAGACGAAATTTTTCTATAAACATAGAAATACTTGGGAGATACTATAAGAGACCTTTATTTTAGGAGGTCTCAAAGCTTATGGAAATAGGTCTGGCTTGGCAGTTAACTTATCTGCAGAGCAGTTTCAGATCCATGTTCCGCGGAATGCCGCAAATCTTCCGCTACCGACACCAGTTGACGTTTTTCTGGTTAGTGTTTTTGCAAATTGTTGCCAGTGGACCCAAAACCCTCGTGGGTCTTTCCCGTTCAGGCCCGTCTTGGGTAGCAGAATGGCGATTCCGGCGGTTGTTGTCTGCCGCATACTGGCACCTTGGAAGTCTCCTTTTCTGGTTCTCATCGAAGGCAATTTCTGTCTTTCCTCCTCCACAGGGGGGAGTAATGTACGTCATTACAGACGGCAGCAAGAAAGAAAAACGAGGGAAAAAGAACCCGGCAGCACAAAAAGGTCGTGAAAGTAAACACCACTTTTGGTTTTTCGGCATCCGTTTTGTAGTGCTGATGATCGCCTGGGATGTTTATCGTATACCTGTGGATTTCAGAATGGTCTTGCCAAAAACCCATCCCGATTACAAAAACGAAAACCAGTTATTCCGGGAAATGCTGGAAAATTTCAACCCACCGTCTTGGGTTCGAACCGTCATCGTGTTAGCTGATGCAGGATTCGCTTCCAAGGAAAACCTCAAACTCATTCAGAAAAGGAATAAATCCGATCACAAAAGATTGTGGGGATTTGTTTTTTCAATGGCACGCACATGGAAAATGCAAAACGGCAAAAGCCTCAAGAACCTCGTAAAACATACCCCTTCGTCATATTACAAACGAACATGGATTCCTCGATTTCCTGAAAACGGAGCCCGTAAGACGTTCTGGACCTTTACAAAATCAGCCTGTCTTCGACATATCGGAGATGTCACCATCGTAATCAGCAAAAAAGGGCGTAACGTCGGCCCGAAGAAAGCAAAAGTGCTGGTGACCAATCTGCCGGATGTAACGACAAGACAGGTCCTGCTGCTGTATCAAAGAAGATGGTCCATCGAAATTCTTTTCAAAGAGCTCAAAACGGGTTTGGGAATGGGGCAACACCAAGTGACCGCAAATATCGATCGCATCGAAAAGTCACTTGGGATAGCCATTATTTCTTATCTGGTCCTTATTCGTGCTCGCAGCAAAGACATAAGACCCGGGAAATCTTGGAGTATTTTTCAACTCAAAAACAACTTCAGCATGGACATGATTCGCAATCAAGTCGAGCACAATTGGGAGTTAAGAACAAATGAACTGCTTAAAGCCGCATAATCATTGGCGCGGCGGGGTTATACCCGTCGCTTTTGAGTACGTAACCTACTCGGGTATCTTTCACCTCCTGACTCCGTCACCTTTGATCTTGTAGTCTTTCACAAACAAAGAGAAAGAGTTTCGTTTTTTTTACTAAGGCACGGGGGAAGCTCATTACTCCTTCGCTTTCAAATGCCTACCTGATGGATTATTCGGGGAAGATTCCGTCGCTACTTCACTGAATCAACACATTGTTCACTTCATCATACAGCGCCTCCGGCAAGTAACCATAGTCAACAATAAACCGCTTGCCTTGGCATAGCCTGACAAACATGGCCGTTGCCGGTTGAATAAAAAAAGGCTGGCTCTCCTTACCGCCCAGATTGAAGTTACACCTTCCAAGTCTCATTCTGCTTCCCTTTCGACATGGTAACTCCGGGGTATTTCAGTTTCCCTTTTCACTTTGTGAAGGAAATGGCCGATGCCACTACTTTAGACCCGCGTACTACATACCATACAGTAAATGCGTATGGTTCCTCCGAAAAATAAGGTGCGCACATTATTTACATGCTCCAAAACCTTCAATACCCTACCCGAAAGAGGGGATTGGGTGGACTTCGTCTATACATATTAGCTCCATGACAGGAGGGAGTAAAATGCAAAGTCGAATGATTGTAACCGCAGTGCTATTATCATTTTTTATCATTAGCGTTGAGGTTGTTGACTAACTTAAAGGGAAATGAGAGGTCTGTGGTCAACATGCGGGTGAAGGAGAATATGTGCACAGCAGATATGAAACATCAGGACGTGGCCCAATCATCATTGAAACCCTTTTAAACTTTGTGGAAGTTACTTTAAAGTCGGTTTACTTGAAACAAGGAGGTCGATTATGAGCGAATTGAAGTCCGAGACAATTGAAATATTGAAACGACAATTGAGAGGAAACCTGTTGACGCCGGTAGATGCCGGTTATGACGACGCCCGGACCATATGGAACGCCATGATTGATCGAAAACCGGCACTGATAGCGGAGTGTACGGGAGTTGCAGATATTATGGATGCCGTAAATTTTGCGAGGGACAATGATTTACTGGCGGCCGTGCGCGGAGCCGGTCATAACATTGCAGGCAAAGCTATCGCGGACGACGCTTTAATGATCGACTTGTCGGGATTGAAATCGGTTCGAATAGATCCTGATTCCCGGCGTGCCTACGTGGAACCCGGCGCCACGCTCGGTGATTTTGACCATGAGGCGCAGGCATTCGGACTGGCAACCCCCACTGGCATCAACTCCACAACGGGAGTTGCGGGTTTGACGCTCGGCGGCGGCTTTGGGTGGTTAAGTCGGAAATATGGCTTGACAGCGGATAATTTAATCCGCGCGGATGTAATTACCGCAGCAGGTAAACGGGTTGTGGCCAGCCGGAATGAAAATGAGGATCTGTTCTGGGCAATCCGTGGAGGGGGCGGCAATTTCGGGATTGTGAGCCTGTTTGAATTTCAACTTCACCCGGTTGGTCCGGAGCTGTTGGCCGGTCTGGTAGTCTATCCCATTGACCAGGCGGAAGCAGCGCTCAAGGAGTATATCTCATTTACAGCGCTAGCCCCAGACGACTTGACGGTATGGGCTGTTTTGCGTCACGCGCCGCCGTTGCCGTTTCTTCCGGAAGAAGTGCACGGTAAAATCGTTCTTGTTTTCGCATTTCTTTATGCGGGTGGCGTTGAAGCAGGAAAACCATTGATAGATCCACTTGGCCGATTCGGAACACCATACGGGGAACATATCGGAGCGATGCCCTATAAATCATGGCAGCAGGCATTCGATCCGCTGCTGACACCCGGTGTCAGGAACTACTGGAAATCCCATAATTTCAAGTCATTGAACGATTCGGCAGTCGATATCGTTCTTGAGTATGTTTACAAACTTCCTTCTCCGCACTGCGAAATTTTCATTGCACAAATGGGGGGCCAGACCAGCCGGCTCCCTTCGGATGCGACTGCCTACATGGAACGGGATGCTCAGTTCGTAATGAATGTCCATGCCCGCTGGGAGACACCGGAAGAAGATGATTCGTGTATTTCATGGGCACGTTCGTTTTTTCACGCCGCGGCTCCCTATGCGAGCGGTGGGGCGTACATCAACTTCATGACAGAGGAGGAAGCCGCCCGTGTTACCGCGGTTTACGGCCCCAACCTTAAAAGACTGTCTGAAATCAAGAAAAGATACGATCCCGATAATTTTTTCCGTATTAATCAGAATATTAGACCGGCCATATGATCGATAAGGGCACTGAATAATCGCCCTCCCAGGCGGCGTATCGTTGAAGAGACCTACCTCCTGATGGGCATTTTCGCTGCCGGCAATCAGGGCCATATTTTCTTTCAGGTCAGGAGAGAGAGGAGAGTACCCATCAAGTTTTAAGTTTTTAACAAACAATTATCACTTCATCTTAAGGAGATTGAATCATGACGGTAACGAATAAGCAGTCGGGAACAAATGTACACGAGGTTGCTGATGGGATATACCGCATTAATACACCGGTCATTATGGAGGGTGGATCAGGGGGATTTTCATTCAACCAATATCTTATTGTTGACGAAGAGCCATTGATTTTCCACACCGGGCCACGAAAACTTTTTCCTTTGGTTCGTGAAGCGGTGGCCAGTGTGATGCCGGTCGAACGCCTTCGATACATTGCCCTTTCACATGTCGAAGCGGATGAGTGCGGTTCACTCAACGAATGGCTCGCGGCGGTTCCAAAGTCTTCACCGCTTTGCGGCAAAATTGCTGCGACGGTTTCTGTCGACGACATTGCCGACCGACCCGCCAGAGCACTTGCAGACCAGGAGATACTTTCACTCGGTAAGAACTCCGTGCAATGGTTCGACACCCCCCACATGCCCCATGCTTGGGATTGTGGGTTTCTGTTGGAAAAACGAACGAAAACTTTTCTGTGCGGCGACCTGTTCACCCAGGGCGGCGCTGATTCTCCAGCAGTCACAGAATCGGACATTCTTGGGCCTAGCGAAGCATTCCGCCAACAGATGGACTACTTTTCACATACCAAATACGCTCGTGAAATGCTGGAAAAACTGGCTTCCACTGAGCCAACAACGCTTGCTTGTATGCACGGCAGCGCATGGCGAGGTGACGGTTCAAAATTACTTCTTGCTCTTGCTGATGCGCTGTCTTTATGACCTGCGCAAGGTTTGATGAGAATGAAGTCGAAAATAGCGTTACAGCGTATACGCTCTCAATAGCTTTTTTCGCAAAAAGTTTACTTCAGTTTGAGGGTATTTCTCTGGATTCCAATCCTCTTTGTTTCGATGAGGTGTTTACTGGGCGGTCGCCCCATATTTAAAACGATAGACTTTACTCGAAGAGTTTTAGTAGTCTTTGATGTTAATTTGGAGGACGGACACCGTCGAATTGTTGGCGAACAGATAAGACTTGCCTGCAAAGAAAGCCTGAAATGCCAATTGGATCAAAGAGCGGGCAGTTCCTGAAAGCGGCGATCCTTGGAATCGAAAAACAGAACGGAGGGGTTATGGATCTGAAAAACAAATATGCAATCGTCGGCGTAGGGTATACGCCCCAGGGAAAGGTTCCCGCGCGAACATCTCTCAGTTTTCATCTGGAAGCGTCCTCCAATGCCATAAAAGACGCCGGCCTTAAGAGCAAAGACATAGACGGGCTTTTCAGCTATCGGTACTTTCCTCCCTGCCCGGGGGAAGTGGATGTTACCCCCCAACTAATTGCGCAACATCTTGGTCTGACACCAACCTACGCCAGTCAAGACGCCAACTGAACAAGGAATCATCTTCAGCACGCAGTTAGCGTGCTCGATGCAGGATTGTGTAATCATGTTCTTCTAACCTACGGACACAGCGGTCTTTCCGGAGGTGGAATGGCCAAATTGCAGGAAATACGGTCCCGGAGTTCGGGCGATAATCTTGTTTTCGGTCACTTTGGAGCCAGTGCGGATTATGCCCTGGCTGCACAAAGAGGCATACACACATTTCAAACAGGACCGGAAACATGGAAACATATTGCTGTCGGGCAGCGGAAATGGGCCAATTTAAACCCTATGGCGACCATGTATGATAAGAAGATGACCTTTGAGGATTATTACAAATCTGATTGGGTGGTGGAACCCCTACGCAGGGCTGACAGTTGCCTGATCTCCGACGGCGGCAGGGCACTGATACTGACTACCGCTGAAAGGGCCCGAGATTTGAAGCACCCTCCGGTTTACATCCTGGGCCTGGGACATCACAATCCCTCCAGTGAAATCGCTCAGTCCACCTATATGGCAGGCCCTACGGGAGCCAAATTAGCAGGTGAGCAGGCATTCGACATGGCCGGAATCAATCTTGATGATATAGACGCATGCCAGATCTACGACTGTTTTACTTACACCGTGGAGATCACATTACAGGAATACGGTTTCTTTAAACCGGGAGAGGGAGAAGATTGGTTTAAGGATGGAACCATCGAACCGGGAGGGAGGATGCCTGTGAACACTTCCGGCGGACAGCTTTCAGAAGCCTACTTCATGGGTATGACGCCTTTCGCTGAAGCGGTGATGCAACTTATGGGAAGATGTGGTGACAGACAACTTGGACCGCGGACGAATACAAAGGAACCACAGATAATCCTCTGTAGCGATAACGGGGGAATTCTTCAGTCACATTCCTGTTGTATCTTAGGGAGGGCATAATAAAAATGGCATATAACAAACCATTACCGGAACCGGATGGTGATACCAAACCGTTTTGGGACAACTGTAAGGAACACAAATTTACCCTGCAGCAATGTAAGGAGTGTGATCATGTCAGATGGCCGCCCTCCGTAATTTGTCCACAATGTCATTCCCGGCAAACCGAATGGAAAGAAGCGGAAGGCAGTGGAAAAGTCTACAGCTATGTCGTGTACCACCAGGCCTTTCCATCCTGCCTTCAAAGACGATTTGCCGTACGTCGTGGCTGTGGTGGAACTAAAAGAGGGCCCCCATATTTTGACTAATATTACAGGTTGCGGTCACAAAGAGGTAAAGTGCGATATGACTGTAGAGTTAACCTGGGAAGATGTTACAGAAGAATACAGCCTTCCCAAATTTCAGCCCGCAAGAAATCACTCGCCACACCCGTAGCAAGTGCGATGATGAAACCGGCTTTTGAAGTATCTTTCTCCATTTCGAAAGGCGTCCTGGATACGGATGGTATTTTCCGGCAGTGACTTCCTCACTTTGTTTCCCGCCAAAAGCCACGCCAGTCGTCTGGAGATGGGCCAGGTGCGGTACTCCAGGATCTGTTGCCTGCTGACGGTGTACGAAAAACCCTTTGGATCCGATCCCATCATTCCTCCAAAATAGACTGGAGAAGAGCGACATTCGACAGATCCTGCTTTCTTCCTGAATGAAGCTTCAAGTCCATAAGATCCATAATATCTCCACTAACCCCACATAAAAAACAATGGTTAAAGAGGTTAAACCAATAACCGGTATGGTCAATAAGACGGTCGAATTGGATCAGGCCGATGGAGAATACCCATTTTCGGGGCATATCAGCCATGATTTTTGGCGCCGTGACCCTCCTGTTCTTGCCGAACGATCAAACTTATGCAGAGACTGGCCCGCTTCATCATAGTTCACCGGGTTGGTGATCTGAAGGGTGCCACGACCGAAATACCCGTTAGGACAGGTAGGATAGGTATTGTAAGGTGGCGCCATGTTTTTGCAGCAGTCGCAGCAGCTCGTGCAGGGGGTGCAACCGGGATAGACACAACCCACTTCGCTGTCGAAACACATGCCGCCATCCGTTCCGCCTGCCGAGCCGTTGGTCTCAAGGGACACATTGGCAAGGAAAGCCGCCAGTTCCTGCTTGTTTGTCTCGGCGGACTCGCTGCCGCAGAAATCGGGAAAGTCTGCAACTGGGCTGAAGAAATTGGCGCGGCTCAACGTGATCGCCCCGGTGCAGTTGGGATTATTCGCAGCGATCGGAAAAGCGTCCGTCCAGGATTTTTCCGTGGGGAACACGGATTCCATGAATTCACAATTATTCCCCAAGGGGACCGAGTTGGTGGAATTATCATTATCAGAGCAGCCTATACACCACACGACGAGGGTCAAGATGGAACTCAACCATATTCCGTTAAAAAGTTGCAGATCATCTACGTTCCTCCCCTATCGTTGCTTTTCTCTATACAGGGGTAAAGTCCGGCGAGGGTTGATAGGGCGTACCGTCCGACGTGCGCCGTTTTTCCGCCACTCCTTTTATGTACTTGGCAAACTCGGGGTAATGCTGGAGAACGCGCTCGAAGGTATCCTTGTCCAGGATGTACAGATCGCAATAATCCGTAGCCCGGACGCTCGCCGAGCGAGGCTGACTAAACAGAAGGGCAATCTCGCCGAAGAGGTCACCGTCCCCAAGGGTTGCCAGGATGGTTCTTCCATCCGGAGAAATCACCTCCACCTCTCCGTGGCTGATGAAATACATGTTTCGGCCGAATTCTCCTGCCCGAAAAATATACGTGCCTGGCGTGAAAATAACGGGGCGCAGTTCAAAGGCGATATCCCGTATAAGCTCCAGGCCGCCTCCCTTCAGGAAGGGGACTTTTTCAATGAATTCCCGTTTTAAAAGCAGGGAGACTTCTCCCTGGAGGCTGGGGGGAAGACCATTGAGCACGGCGGATTCATCATACCCTAATCGATGTTCCCAAAGGTAAGAATAATAGTCATAAATCCTGCGCTGCAGCGAAATGGGGATATGGCGGTATCTGAGAAAGGTTGAGAGCTTCTCCATATTGGCCAGGTAATGGGCCCTCGCCATATCCAGATTGGCCAACAGATTGGCCACATTTCCAATGACAAACCCATATACGCCCACGCCAAGTACCATGACGACCATGGTGTAGCCCATTTGAAGGTTCGTCTTTGGGATGATATCCCCATAACCAACGGTTGTGAGCGTCGTAATGCACCAATAAAGCGCCTCCACGTACTGGTCCAGGAGATGTCCCGCCTCGAGAGGCCTGTGCAGCCACAGCCAGCCGCAGGCCAGCCAATGGGCGGACAGGGTAAGCCAGAAAAAAAAGGTGGCCAATCGAAAGGCTGTTGTGTGATGGATCTGGCGCCGTCGTCGCTGGTAGAGGAATTGCGCAACACGCGCCAGCTTTAAGACTCGCAATACTTGCAGGATAGGTAGACCAAAGATCGCCGCAAAAGGAACAGACGGCAGAAGATCCACCACAAACCAGCCTTTGAGATAATGAAGGACCCTGGTGCGCTGATTGCCGGTCGCGCCATCCGGGGCCAGAATGGCGCGGGAAAAGTTGATGAGCATGTCCACAAAGAATACCATGGCAATCCCCCAGTAATGCATCTCGAATAGCACACCCTTATTAGATATCTGAAAGACCAGCCGCAACGGTATGGCAAGGGAAGCGGAAGTGGCGCTCAAAAGAACCAGGATACCCCAGATACGAGATAGCATTTCGACTTAACCCCGATATTATCTATTCTTCATAGAAACGTTAAAAGGTTATATTTAACGGCTGACGGTCGGTTGTGGACTATCCTACTCCCTTTCTATTTAAAAACAATCCTTTCCTGCCTCATGATTCGCCGGGGGGTCCGAGGCCATGAATTCGGCATTGAACGGGTACGCGCTTAGGATCTCGATCTTTACCTTCCATTTCAACACATTTTCCCGCAGGATATATTAAATCCGAAGGGGGATGCAATATGATTTTTCGGCGCTGTTGGGGGCAATATATACTTTGATAAATCCCGCGAATATGATAAGGCTTATGCCTTCAAACCCGCCGTATATTGGTGAAACGATAGGCCTGAACCTGGAAGAACGTTTTAGTGCAGGAAACACGGATGTCCATTCCTCGTAAACGAATCATGATTGAAAAACCGGGCAGTTATGGGGTCCTTGGAATTGACGAAACGTCTCTGAAAGAACCCGGACCCGAAGAGGTGCAGGTCCAGATAAGGGCGTGCGGCATCAATTTCGCGGATATCTGCGTCAGACTCGGGCTCTATGAGGCGGCCAGAGGGAGTTATCCCATCTGTCCCGGACTGGAATTCTCAGGTGTGGTAAGCCGAACAGGAAAAAACATCCAAACACTCAAACCCGGTGACAGGGTATTTGGAGCCTCCCGTTTCGGTGCTTACACCACCGTTTTAAACACCGTCCCCGAGATGCTGTGGCCCCTCCCGGATCGCTGGGATTTCATCAGGGGGGCGACCTTTCCAGTCGCCTACCTCACCGCCTGGTACGGCCTTTACGAAGCGGGCCACCTGAAAAAGACGGATACGGTGCTTGTTCACTCGGCGGCCGGTGGGGTGGGTACGGCCATGATTCAGCTCCTGAAGGCAAACGGCAACAGGACGGTGGGTGTTGTGGGCCGTTCGGAAAAGGCTGCTGCGGTCATGACCGCCGGGGCCACTCATCTGATTGACAAACAGAACATGCATCTCTGGAAGGAAGCGGAGAGGCTGAGCCCGGACGGGTACGATATGATCGCCGATGCCAATGGCGTCTCAACCCTCAAGGCATCCTACAAACATCTCAGACCGGGGGGGCGCCTGCTCATCTACGGGTTTGCCTCCATGCTTTCCCACACGGGCAGGAAAAATCTTCCCAAACTTATTTGGGACTATTTTCGAACCCCCCGATTCAACCCCTTTGACATGACCGGGAGCAACAAAACCGTGAGCGGATTCAACCTGATCTATCTGTTTGACAAGGCCTCCCTTTTCCGCGAGATTATGGACAGGCTGCTCCGGTGGGATGAACAGAAGATGCTGCCCCCCATGCCCATCACCACTTTTCCCTTCCAACGGGCGGCGGACGCTCACAGGGCTATGGAATCAGGTCTTTCCGTGGGAAAACTGGTGCTTGAAATCTAAGAAAGAAATGAAGGCCATGAAGAAAGAAATCACGGAAAAACATTTCGGACCAGTCCGCTTTATCCCAGGGGAAAACCGTGGGAACTATCCCTGCTGCCACTCCATTTATGTTGAGGGAGCAAAGATCCTCATCGATCCTGGTTCGGACCGGACGAGGCTTGAACAACTTCAAAACGGCCCGGGTGTGAAAGCGGTCTGGCTCACCCACTGGCACGAAGACCACTTTGTGCACCTGGACTTGTTTGATCACCTACCTCTCTATGTTGCCGAGCAGGACGCCCCTCCCCTTTCGGATATGGAGCTTTTCCTGGATGCTTACGGCATAGATGTCGAAGCCTATCGCGACTACTGGCGTCCCCTCCTGGAAAAGAACTTTCATTTCAAACCGCGCATTCCGGCGGATTTTTTGCGATCTGGGGAAGAAATCCCGTGCGGACCTTCAACGATAAAAATAATAGGCAGTCATGGACATACGCCGGGACATCTTTCCTTTTTCTTTAAGGAAGAAGGCGTTTTGCTGCTGGGCGATTACGATCTTACCTGGTTCGGCCCGTGGTATGGCGATGTTGATTCGAGCATCGAAGAAACTGTGAAATCCGTGGAACGTCTCCGGGATGTTCCCGCGAAGATCTGGATTGCTTCCCATGGACAAGGGATTTTCGAGGAGGAGCCGGGGGAAAAGTGGGATGCCTATCTGCATGTCATTGACGAAAGGGAGAGGAAACTTGTGGCGTTTCTAAAGACGCCCAAAAGCCTAAAAGAAATCGTGGAGGCATGGATCATCTACGGGAAACCCAGGGAACCCAGAGCCTTTTTTGAATTCGGCGAAAGAGCCCATATGAAAAAGCATCTGGAAAAACTCATGCGAGAGGGCCGCGTTTCCCGGGATGGAGATTTTTACGCAGCTCTTCCCTGAGTGGCGCGATCACCCGCTCAGCGTTTCTTTCAACCTATTGTTCCCACAAAATAGGCCTCGTCCCAAAGTCTTTTATTCATTTCCGGAGAGGCAACGAGATCAGGAAAACGCTCAAGGATGGAGGCTTCGGTCAATCGTTTCAGTTGCTGAGCCATATTGTCCGGAGATACCTCTCCGTCCGATTCCACGTAGATGTGAATATGGTCCGGGGCAAGCCACAGGAGAGTGGCAAAACCACCCACTGCCTCGCTGCAACTCATAATACTATTTCTGATGAAGTCGATCATGGGCGCGGCCCCCGCAAAGACCGGTCTTCTTCCAATCACATTCCAGGCAAAATGGTACTCGATCTCAAGAATCACTTCGTCCGGATTATGTGCCAGCTTCTGCAAAGCCAAGGCTCGCTGATACTTCAATCTGTCGGAATCCACCTGTCTTTCAAAGTCCATCTCCGTGGAAAAAACTGCTGGCTCCGGGCGCCTTTCCCGGCCTGAGGTCGCCACAAGTTTCAGCAACGGCTGAAAGGCATGGCACTCAAAAGAACTCGAATTCTGTATGGAGCGGTTTAATTCACAAAAGAGTTCTTCTTGAAATTCCGAATATTGACAAAGGCGGCACGTGGCATGAATGAAAGGCTTGGAGGTCTTGGCGCACCCCCGACATTTTGTGGGAATATCATTCTGTGGCGGCATATCTTTCAATATTTTATCTCCTTTCGTATCCTATTCAAATTCTCTGGCACTATGTTTGGAGTCAGCAAAGCCATTTCGCAGCAGGGTCTTTTTTGCTGCCGGCGGGGTCACGTATCGAATCAGAAAAGCGGAAAGCAGGCAAAGAATTCCCAGATAATGAAAAACAAGGGTGAAATCACCCGATGTAAGGTCCAGGAGACAGCCGCTCAACCATGGTCCCAGCGGGCCGGCGACAAAGGCATAAGCTGTGAAAACCATACCGAATACCGTGCCGAACTTTTCCATTCCGAAACAATCCACAACCAGCGGCGCCGACACCGAAAAAAGCGTCCCGAAAGAAAAACCCACCATGGCAGCCACGACAAGCCAGGCGGATAAACCCGTTACATGGGGCAACAATCCATAGCCCACTCCGGCAATCACAAAAGTAATCCCCATGGTCAACCGGCGACCGATGGCATCGGAAAAATAACCTGTAATCAATCGGCTGATGCCGTTGGTGATATTAAAGGCAGTCAAGAGCAGGACCGCCTTTTCCATGGTTAGGCCCCTGGCAAGGCCGAAGGTGGTGGACAGGGTGACGGTAGCAATGCCGGCTGCTCCGGCAAAACCCCAAACCAGCCATATGCACCAGAAACTGCGGGTTCGCAGAATCTCCGGCAAGGTAAGGGAATGCACGTGCATGCTCTTTGAAGAATGCCCCACCTTTCTGGAGACGGATGACAACGCCAAAGGCGGGCGCCGCAGAAAAGGGATTGTCGCGAGTCCTGTCAACATGGCAGAAATCCCCAGGATTTGCGTCGTCCTTAGATAACCCAGCGTATTCATCCAGTAAGCGATGAGCGGCGACATCACGGCAGCGGACAGGCCGAAGAACAAATTGACCATACCCGAGGCAAACCCGCGTCTTTCCGGATACCACTGTTGTGCAATGGAAAGCGCCGGGATGAGGATAAAGGATACGAAATTCCCGTCAGAAAAGCCCACAGATAGATCATGGACATGCCTTTGGCCGTTCCTGCTAAAAACATACTCGAACCGCAGAGGATAGACCCAAAGAGCACCAGGTAGCGGGGTCTCACACGTTCCTGAAGCCGTCCGGATACCAGCATGAAAGTACCCACGGCGGCCAGCAGGAAAAAAAGCGTCCTTCCAACTTCACCGCGCCCGACATCGAACATTTTCTGCCAGTAAGGCGCCATTATGCCCGGGAATCCAAAAATAAACACGCCCGGCCAAAAGATGGCCATGCAGGAAGCGGCAAGAGAAATTAAGCGATTTGGCGTTTGCCGTGTACGGGTCATCGGTTATTGTGCTCATTGTTTCGATTATTCAGAGTGCAAAGCACTGCGGTTTCCTGCAATCTTGGACTATGCTTTCTGAATGGTTTCTGATAGTTGAGGATTGCATTATTAAAAAGCATCCCCCGGTTGAGGAGATGGAAGTTCCATGGAGAGGGGAACACATCGGCATTGTCCCAGCTAAGATGATGTTACGCTGATAGCAGAAATTGATTTTTCGGGGCGGACCATACCCAGTTTCGGTTTGTGAGTCAAGAAGAATGAAAGGAAGGAGGGGCTTCATATCCCATCCCACCCGCTCTCAAAAACTCCTCCGGAGAATGCGGATTTATGAGGATTCTGGTGTAAAACTGAAGTGCCTCATAAGGCGAGCACGTTATCGCGTACGCTCCTGCACTCTGTTGGATTTCTTCGCTCGTAAAACTTGTCATTATAGTTATACTTAAAAAGTATGCGTTGAAAATTAAGAAAGGAGGAGTTTCCAATGGACAAACCATATCAAGCCATGCGAGAGAATATAGCTGAAAGAGATTGGAAAAAGCTCCGGGCTCTAAAGGATTCGATATGCAATATTGATTGCTAACCATGGTTTGAATAGGCTTTCCGGAATCGGGGAAGTAATTTTATCGTTACGAATTATTCAAGAAACCTGGCAGTAATGGAGTCACAGGTCTTTTCAGGCTGATACAAAAATAATGTCGAGTTCATAGTTACCTCTCCGTCCCAGCCTAAAAGGACCTGTGCTCCACGGGAATTAGATACGGCAACAAAAGAAATTCCCGTGGCGGAATGGCTTTGCTGACTCCAAGCATCGTATCAGGAAATTTTAGGATACCCGTAAATCATGGAGGATTAAAATGAAGGTTCTTAGAACACCCGAGAGTTCTTTTGAAAACCTCGCCGGTTATCCATTTAAGCCCAACTATATGGAAATCCGGGATACCGAAGATCAAGCGTTGAGGATTCATTATCTTGACGAAGGCCCGGCTGACGGTAAACCTGTGCTGCTTATGCACGGAGAGCCCACTTGGTCCTATCTCTACCGGAAGATGATTCCCGTCATCGTTGATGAGGGATATCGCGCCATTGCACCGGACTTAGTGGGTTTCGGCCGCTCGGATAAACCGGCGAACCAAAAGGATTATACCTATCAGCGTCATGTGGAATGGATGCAGACATGGTTAAACAAGCTGCATCTACGGAAAGTCACGCTTGTATGCCAGGACTGGGGCGGCCTCATTGGATTGCGTCTGGTGTCCCAAAATCCGGACCTGTTTTCAAGGGTGGTAACGGCGAACACCGGTCTGCCTACCGGAGATAGCCCCATGTCCGATGCGTTCTTAAACTGGCGTAAATTCTCCATCGAAACACCGGATTTCAACGTTGGAGCCATTGTCGCCATGGGGTGCCGGAACTCTTTAACGGAGGACGCAGTTGCCGCGTACAATGCTCCCTTCCCGGACGACATCTACAAAGCGGGCGCACGCATATTTCCTTCACTTGTTCCGGTCACCCCCGATGACCCCGCAGCCCAGGCAAATCGTGAAGCGTGGAAGGTGCTCTCTGAATTCAAGAAACCATTCATAACCATGTTCAGCGACGGAGACCCAATCACACGCGGGGGGGAACGTATATTCCAAAGACGGATCCCGGGGGCAAAAGATCAGCCCCATATCACCGTCAAAGGTGGAGGGCACTTTCTTCAAGAAGATTGTGGGGCCGAGTTTTCGACAATGATCGTCAATTTTATTTCCCGGACTTCCAAAGCCGATTGAGAATCTGAATGATTCAATATTTGAGGAAATGAGAAAGATACGAAAATGTTTGCCGGATAATGGATGAGGCGTTTTTACCCTGTTCAACCCCATGATAAGGAGGATAGACCATGAGTGAGTCCATGCGCGTGATGACTGAAAGACCCTTGAATGCCGAAACTCCTGCGGAAAGACTGCGAACCTGGATCACGGCCAACAATGTCTTTTTTGACCGCAATCAAGGCCAAGTACCTGAAACACCGGTCTCTCTGGCCGATTATTTTCTATCTGTGGAAGGTAGAGTGCATCAACCTCTGAGGCTGACCTACGACCAACTTGTAAATCTTCCCAAAGGTCTTGTCGCCAACACCCTGGAGTGTTCCGGCAACAGTCGTTCCTTGTTGGAAAAAAAAGCCAGCGGCAATCCCTGGACCATCGGCGGGGTGGGTAACGCCGTATGGGGCGGCGCCTGGCTTCGGGATGTGCTGGATATGGCCGGGCCGATGGATAGTGCCGGACACGTGGCCTTTGAAGGCATGGACCAACCCTTGGGCTCCAAAGGCGTCCACTTTGTCCGCAGCATTCCAATCGAAAAGGCGTGCTCCTCGACACTCTTGGCCTATGAAATGAACGGGGAACTCCTGCCTCTCAAGCACGGATTCCCTCTTCGGGCACTGGCCTTGGGATGGACGGGCGCCAATTGTGTCAAGTGGCTCAATCGCATCACGCTGATGGACAGACCCTATGAGGGCTTTTTCATGGACAACGTCTACCGTGTGTTTCAGATAGACCAGGATTCAAAAAGCGGCGAAGTGGTCACTGCGCTTAAGTTAAAAACCATCATCACCCAGCCTTTAGCCGGGGAAAACCTTTCAAGTGGAAGCATCGCCATCCGTGGCGCCGCGTATGCAGGGGAAAACCATGTGGAAAGGGTCGAACTCTCCATGGACGACGGCGCCGATTGGGAGGAGGCGAAATTTATCGGACCGGACGAACCATATGCCTGGAGGCAGTGGGAATACATCTGGCACGTGAAAAATGGTGGCCGGTATAACATATTGGCAAGGGCAACAGACGACCAGGGACGGCAGCAACCTATGACGGCCCAATGGAACAAATTGGGATACGGCAACAACGGCGTTCGGGAACATGCCATCACGGTTACGATAAAAGGATAATGTTCGGGATCCAGCTTATAAGCCTGATTCCTCATAGGAAACTTCATTTGTCCAAATCGAAATCGCCATCGAAAACGGTATTGAAAACGTGGGGTGCGGCCCCTTACAAGACAGGCGGAAGCCGGAACGCTGCTGAACCGGATTTTACACTCCAAAAACATCCTTCTTTATAGTTTCCGGGGCAGTCTCTTCTTTGGAGGTCTGAGTCTTTTCACGTGTCATCAGATTGTGAAAATCATCCAGGATGCCGTACCCGCACGGAACCAGAAGAAGTGTGATCCCCGTCGCAAAAAGGACGCCGTAGCCCAGGCTCACCGCCATGGGGATCAGGAACTGGGCCTGCATGCTCTTTTCAAGGATCATGGGCGTCAGCCCGGCAAAGGTGGTCAATGACGTAAGAAGGATGGCGCGGAAACGAAGTTCCCCGGCGAGTGCCACGGCCTCCTTGGCGCCTATTCCCTCTTTGCGGAGGGTATTGGTTGCATCGATTAACACCAGCGAGTCATTCACCACGACTCCTGCAAGCCCCACCATACCGAAAAGGCTCACTAAACTCAGATTCAAGCCCATCAGAAGATGCCCAACAATAGCGCCTACGATCCCGAAAGGAATGGCGGACATGACGATCAACGGTTGGGTGAACGATTTGAAAGGAATGGCCAGGAGCGCGTAAATACAGAAAAGAGCGATCACAAAACCTCGAATCACATCGGAAAGCGAATCCTTCTGTTCTTTCCCCTCCCCTTCCATGCTGTATCTCAGGCCTGGATATTTGAACTGCAAATCCGGGAGAACGCGGGATTCCACATCCATTCTTACTTCGTTGGCATTGGCAACGGTCTCATCCACATCCGCCGTAACCTTCACCACCCGAAGTCGCTGGGCACGTTCTATGGCGGCGTATCCCTGCTGCATATCCACCTCCGCAACCTGGTTGAAAGGAGTTTCCTTTCCGTCGGCCGTTCGAACGCGCAAGGCATTCACGTCGCCAAGAGATTCCCGCTCTTTTTCGGGATACCGCACAAGCACTTTCACCTCATCCTGATCTCGCTGCAGTCGAAGGGCTTCCGCTCCGTAGAACGCATGTCGCACCTGTCTGGCCAGATCATTCAGGGTCAACCCCAGGCTTCTGGCCGTGGGCTTGAGTTTGAGCTGCATTTCCTCCTTTCCCGGGAGAAAACTGTCGCTCACATCGAAGACGCCGGGATATTGTCCCAGTTCCTCTTTCAGTTCATCGGCCGCCTCAAGGAGCCGGTCGTGATCATCCAGAGAGAGATGAATTTCGACCGGATTGCCGGCGCTGAAAAGCTCGCTCTGAAAAGTGATGGTATCCGCGTCAGGAATGGGGCCTGCTTTTTTTCTCCACGCTTTCACAAGCTCCATGGAACTCACTTCCCGTTTTTCGCCATCCAAAAGCTGTACGAAAATCTGGGCCAGGTGGCCCCCGGATTGTGCAGCGCCGCTGTTGGGGCCATGCCCCCCTGTCTGCATCCCCACGAGAGACACCGTATGTTCGAAAAGTGGAGGGGCACCCTCGGGCCGTCCCTTTTCACTTTCATTCACCGCCTCTTTCGCTTTTTCTTCCAGATACGCTACAAGTTTTTCCGTTCGCGCGATGGGTGTACCAGCCGGCATGGTCACCGTGCAGGTCAGCACATCGCCTTCCACCTTCGGAAAGAAGGTAAAGCGAATCCAGCCGCCTTTCCACACACCAACGGAAAGGAGGAGCACCGCAATCCCGATTGCAACCGTCGCGTAGCGCCAGCGCAGACAGAATCTGACCAGTTTCGCATAGGGCCCGCTGATAAACCGTTTAAGAGCCCGCGATGTAAATTTCTCTTTTCGTATGTTCTTTCCTTTTCGATCCGTCCTTTCTCTGCTTCGTGCAAGATGGGAGGGGAGAATCAAAAGAGATTCCACAAGGGACCCCAGCAACACCAGAATCACGACAATGGGAATATTGCGCATGATTTTTCCCATGATGCCGCTTCCGGAAAGGAGAGGCAGGAAGGCCACAACCGTGGTCAAGACCGCAAAGATCACAGGCTTGCCTACCTCAACGGTTCCTCCTACCGATCCCTTCAGCGCCGTCTCGCCTCCCTCATACTTTCGAAAGACATTCTCTCCTACGATAATGGCATCGTCCACCACGATACCCAGCACCATGATAAAACCGAAGAGGGAAATCATATTGATGGACACATCAAACTGCGGCAACAGCCACAGACCAGTGAGAAATGAGACGGGAATTCCCAACGTCACCCAGAAAGCAAGCTTCAAATCCAGAAACAATCCCAGCATGATGCTCACCAGGATCAGGCCCATGGCCATATTCCTGACCAGAAGGCGAATACGGCTCTTGAGCATGGTGGATCGGTCGTTATAAAAAGCGATATTCACCCCTTCCGGCAGCTTGGACCGCACTGTTTCCGCATATTTTTTGATCGTTTCAGCCACTTCCAACGCGTTCTGGTCGGCGACCCGGTAGACCTGAATGACGGCCGCACGTTTTCCCTGAAACCGCGCCGCCAGATCCACATCTTCAAATCCGTCGCTCAAATCTGCGATCTGCCCCAGGGTAACCTTGGAGCCATCGGGGTTGGTAATCACGGGCACGTCGCTGTATTCGGCGGCATAATAGCGCCTTCCCTTCGTGCGGATCAGAATTTCCCCGGCTTCGGTCTTCACCCTCCCGGCGGGGAGATCAAGACTCCCGGTTCTGACCGCATCCGCCACCATGCCCAAGGTAAGCCCGTAACGCCGCAAGGTTTGCTCGGAAATTTCAATGTGGATTTCCCCTTTTCTGACGCCGAAAAGATCCGCCTGGGTAATGCCAGGCAGCGTGATGATCTCGTCCTTAATGTTCTCAGCGAGATTCTTGATGGTTCCTTCGGAAACATCTCCGTAAACGGCAAGGCTGATAACCTGGTTTCGCCTGGTAACTTCCCGTACGATAGGTCTTTCGGCCTCATTGGGAAAGGTGGTGATGCCATCCACCTCGGCCTTCACTTCATCCAACAGCTTCTTGAGTTCCCAGCCCTCCATGACCTCTATGATGACCGTGCCGAAACCTTCCGTTGAATTGGAATCGATCCTTTTTATACCGGCCAGACCGGCAACTCTTTCTTCAATTCTCCTGACAATGGCCTCTTCCACCTCGGCGGGAGAAGCGCCCGGATATTCCGTGGTCACCGTAATCAGATCCAGAGAAAATTCGGGCATGATCTCCACCTTCATGGTCATTCCGGTGACAACGCCAGCAAGGATCACGAAAATCATAAGGAGATTTGCCGCGACATGATTCTGCGCAAACCAGCCAATAATCCCTTTCATCCCTGATTCTCCTGCTCTACAGCCACACAGCGCACAAGCATACCGTCGGTAACCGCCTTGAGGCTGGAGACGACAACCCTTTCGCCGTCCTTGAGCCCCCCTTGAATCTGCACGGTCTCCCTGGCTATTCTGGCCACTTCCACCTTTCGAAACCGGAGTCGATCATCTTTTGTAACCACCCACACCAGATCTCCCTGGCGCAAGGCGCTCCTTGGAATCTCCGCCAGATCAGGCAGGGTGCGACCTTGAATCTCCACACGCACAAACAGACCGATGGCAAGCGGAGGTTTCTTCTCGTAGGGCTTATCCACTCTCACGACCACGCGTATCATCCGGGTGCGCTGGTCTATCTTTCCTTCGGATCGGACCACGCGACCCGCCCAGACACAGTCTCGCCCTGCAATACGAGCCATGATCTTCACATCCGCGCCGGGACCTGTTCCCGGAGTGAATCCCGGGACATGAAACCACAACAGGCTTTCGTTTTCCAACGGCACCACCACCTCCGCTGCGTCCGTTGAAAAGAGAGAAGCCAGTTTCTCCCCGGGCCTTACGTATTGTCCAAGATCCACGCTTTCCGCTTCCACCCTTCCGCTGAAAGGCGCATTAAGTTCGGTTCGCTCCAGATCCAGCGCGGCGTTTCTCAGATCCGCTTTATCCGCAGCAAGTTTCGCCTTTGCGGCGGCCAGTTGGGGCTCTTTAAGTACCAGAGGGGGAGGCTTTTCTCCCCGGTTTTTATCATCAAGATAGAGTTGATACCACTCCTCTTTTGCCGCGGCGGCCTCTTCTTCAGCAAGCCGGAGCAGACTCTGAGCGCTCTTCACCTTGGCTTCCGCGAGCGTCACCGCGAGCCGATAATCCTCGGGTTCAATCCTGAGAAGGGTCTCCCCTTTCTTGAAAGCTCCCCCGTTCATGAGAGAAGGCGAGATATACACGATTTTCCCGTCCACCTGGGGCACCAGGACCATTTCCTGCACGGGACTCACAGTGCCCTCTCCCTGAACGACAATGGCCTGCGGCCCGGTCGCTATCACTACGGTCCTGACAACGGGGAGGGGAACAGGGGGCGTTTTCTTCTTAATCTGCGGCTTGCTCTCCGTGAGCTTGATCATCCCCAACGCGCCAATGGCGATAATCAGCAACGTCAAGAGCAATTGAACAATTTTCTTTTTTCTCGTACCCATCATATTCGACTCCCGATTACCAGCTCCAGTAGGAGGCAATCCCTTCGGTTTCTTTCCCTTCCACGGGTGGAAGTTTTGCCCAGCCCCCACCCAATGCCCGGTGAAGGGATACACGGTTGCTGAAAATGGCAAGATCCACGAGCACCAGATCATCTTCGGCCCTGTAACGGGTCTGTTGGGCGTTAAGCACCGTCAGGTAATCCACCAGGCCACGCAGGTAACGGGCTTCCGCCACCCGTTGGGTAGCTCTTGCTTCCACCAGAAAGCTCAAGACTTCTTTTCTCCGTTCCAGTTGCTCTTTCCTTGTCAACAGAGCATTTTCCACTTCTGAAAAAGCGGCCAGAACGGTTTTGCCATATTGCGACACAGCCTGTTCGTATTGTGCCTCCATCCCTCTTTGGGCGGCCTTGAGTCTGCCGGCATCAAAAAGCGGCTGAACGATGCCTCCCGCAATACTCCACAGCAATCCCTCCGGGCCAAAAAAAAGACTTCCCAACTCTGGGCTTGAATATCCATAATTCCCGGTCAACGTAATACTCGGAAAGCGGCTTGCCGTTCCTAACTCCCACCTGAGCGTTCAGCGACTCCAGACCGGCCAGAGACGCCCTGATGTCGGGTCTGCGAAGCAGGAGTTCACTGGGAAGCCCGGGTGGAACCGGTTCAAGCTGTTTGTAATATTTCTCGGGCTGCTCTCTCGGCGGTTCGGTTTTGGGATATTTTCCCATGAGTACGGCCAGGGCCTGCTGCGTAGCCCCCAAGTCCTGCCGAAGTACAGGCAGCGCGCTCATAGCTTGGGCCAGCGTTCTACGGGCCTGTCTCAGATCAAGAATGGAAGTAAGGCCCCGTTTATAGCGTTTCTCCACAAAGTCAACGGCTTCGCGATAACTGACAAGACTCTGTTCCGTAATCTGGATTCTCCTTTCAATCGATTCCAGCTTCAGGTACAGACCGATCGCTTCGGACACCAGGCTCTGAGCCAGTGTTTTGCGATTTTCCTCGGCCTTCAGCAGCTCAGCCCTCGTCGACTCTTCCGCCCGTGCCAGCTTGCCCCAGAGATCCAGTTCAAAAGAGGCGGGAATGGTAAGGCTGTAGGCATCCGTTTCCCCGCCGGCGCTTACTCCCGGAAAGATGCTTGTTTGGGGAGTGCGTTGTCGCTGGGCCGTCCCCTGAACACCAACCGTAGGAAAACGGGCGGACCTGGTTTGAATCACCTGGTACTTCAACGCCAAAATACCGGCCGATGCTGCCTGGATGTCCAGATTATGTGCCAGGACATCTTCCACAATACGGTCAAGCGCGGCATCCCCGAATATCTGCCACCACTGGTCTTGGGTTTCCCAGTCGGTGGAATCCGCCGATGCATGTTGAAAGGTTCCGGGTTCCTGAACCGGAGGCTGGGGTGTTTTAAAATCGGGTCCCATTTTGAGGCATCCGGATACCAGGAGGCCTACTGTGAGGACAATGAATGGCCCATGTGAAAAACCTTTCCTCATGCCTTCGCCTCAACATCTTTGCCGAAACCGGTAACGGAAAATTTCACGATATGCTCTACCAACCTTTCCTTGAATGTTTCATTATATTCCTGTCCGGTAGCACGCCTCACAGGGATCCTGGCAAAATTGAAATAGATCACCATGGAAAACACACTAAGGATGTTCAACATCACCCGTTCCTTTTCCGCTCCCTCTTCCATCAGGGGGCCCAAACTCTCCGCTACCTCACCGAAGAACGGCTCCATCACTTCTTCAACCAGCAGATCCAGGGCCGCGGTGGGCATGGCCATTTCCCGGATCATAAGCTGGGAATGCCGTAACCGCTCATCATCCGTAAGCGGCCCCTGAATAAACGACAATGCCAGTGCATGGACGATTTCAGCAATATTTTTTCCATTGCCATTGGAAACTGCCTCTTGAAAAGCCGCCCGCACCCGCGTTGCCCTTGGAATCCAACGCTCCCTGAACACCTCCAGGTACAGATTTTCTTTAGTGCCGAAATGGTAATTCACAGCCGCCAGATTACAATGAGCCGAATGGGTAATCTCCCGCACCGTTACAGCGTGAAAGCCCTTTTCGGCAAAGAGTATCTCGGCCTCATCCAATATCCGGTCCCTTGGGACTTGACTCTTTTCAGGCGATATCATGACAACAACCTCGGAAGGAAAGCCTTTCCTTTTTAATACTATCGTATTTCTACAGAAAAAAGTTACATCGCGAAACAAATAATACAAACGTTTGTATTAAACGATCGTTTGCTTGTCAACGATTTCTTTTCAGGCCGGCACTTTTTGCGTATCCCGTAGCAACTACTTACCTACCGATAAGTACATCTTATGTTGACCACGGAACCTTCCTGTGATAGGAGAGTTCAAACGAACCGGGAGCATTATTCTGAATTCGGTTATGGAAAACGCCGGCTCCATGCTGGAACGACTCATTGATCTCTTCCAGCAGGCTTATCAAAGAGTCATGGAAACCCAGGACCTCTTCAAGATGGTTCACATGCTCATTTTCGGTCCACCCCAGGGCGTTCCCTCCTACGATTTTGATGCCTATCACCGCACCATGATCGGTCCGATATAGACCATCTACATCAAAGCGTCGGAAAACGGCCAGGTAATCGAAGCAGATCCCGAAGAAGTGGCGATGCTCTTTCTAAGCGTGCTCCATTTTTGTTTTCACTGGGGTCATGTGCATCCCGAGTCATCCGATCCGGGAAGGCCGGAACGTCTCCTGCGTTTAGCGTTTCAAGGAATCAAGCCGGTTTGCGAGGTTCGGGATATTCTTTCCAACAGCGAATGGCAAAAGGATCGTCAGGGAAATGCGGCCTCTCATCCCACCCACGCTCAAGATCGATTTGACTTCCGACATGTCCAACGACGTCCGTTTGATGCTGTCTGACCTGGAAACCAATATCCTCTCGGAGCTGATCCTCGTGGTGGCCGTCATCCTCGGTTTGGCCGTGGCCACTCTTCTCACCCTTGTAGTGGTTCCGGCCCTCTGTTCCCTTCTTAACAGCCTTCAGATGAAGGCGGGAGTCCGACATGGATGAGAACAGGGGTTTTCACCTTGAGGTCAGCGGCTACGTCAGCGAACTGTTCTGCGGAACCATTCCCATGGCTTTCAAGGAGGCCTTCACGCGTTATCTCATCCACAACAGAGAGAGAAACGGAATTCCGGAATGGCTGTTGAAAAGTTCCCCTTATTACGTCAGTTCGGATCAGATCCAGAAGATATGGTATTTTGAAGATAAGATCATGAGGGGGCTGATGGGCAATAGCGAACGTCCGTGGACGACCTACCGTGGGATAAATGATCTGTGTTCTCTGCTGGGTTTCGCGAGCGGGAAAGAAGGAATAGGCATTTTTGAAATGGGCATCATTCAAAACGGGCGGACCATCCTGGAATTCGTACCTTTTGAACCTACACCCGATTCCCCGGATCGGTTTCGAAATATCAATGAACTCTCCATCCGGCAGCTTGATCCCGCTCTTCCGCCCTCTCCGGGCCCCGGGTACGTGGCTGTCAGCGCCGGCACCTGGGCCAAGGGCGTGATCCGCTTTGACGTACCCATAGCCAATTCATTCCATCCCGAACGGCTGAAACTTCTATCGATCGATCTGACGGATCTTGGGGTTGGTGAAGACCATTTCGTTGCAGGCCTGGCCTACGAGGAGAAAGAGCTTGTCGGAGAGGTTGTGAAAATCGGGGAAAGGGAGATGTATCCAGTCTCCTGGTATTCCCGGAGCAAAGGCAGATGGCGCCATATGCACGAAAAAGAGTGACCTTCGGATGATACTTCCCAACCAAAGGGTTACCTGCCGCTTTTTTCGGAACCGCTATCGGGATCGATGCCTGTTCTTCTTTCTGATTCTGATCTTCGCCGTATTTCTTCATAGTGCTGTATGAGATGTCAGCACAATGTGCGCCAGCTGTGTCTCAATCGTTCCAGAATGCCCAACGACGTTTCCAAATCATCCGGACTAAAAACCTCCAAATTCACCAGGCCATTATAAGAACTCCTCTTCATATGTTGAAACCAGGATTGCACCCTTTCCGTCGGCATCACATTCAGAGAAAGGTGTTCATCGCACCCGATGACCCCATGAAGATGAATTTCCCTGATAACCGGCAGATATTGCTTAAGTGTTTTTCCTACCGATTCATTGCCTAACAGAAGATGACCGATATCCAGGCACAAGCCGCACAAACCTTCTCGCCAGAACGGCTCCAGGAAGATGGGGCTGTAATTGATATTTTCGACCAGAAGTTTTCTATCTAACCCGGTTTCTATCTGAATTTGTTGGAGGCTGGTTATAGCCCTGGTTGTCCAGTCCGTGAATCTGTATTGATCCAACCTGGTAAAGTAACATCCCGGTTCAAAAGCAAGCGTCGGCTTTGTAAGCGGCACATGCAGGATGTAAAACAGGGGGTCAATTACCTGAAGCGTTGCAATAATCTCCGTGATCGTTCGGAGAGCAGAATTCTGATTTTGCCCATTCTCTTCCGCAATCTCAAGAGAAGCGGGCAGGTGAACCGAATAGGTGAGGTCATTCTCAGCTTTCAGCTCTTTGAGAGAACGGATTTCATTTTCCGCGGGGATATTGTCCAGTTCAGGCGTATGAAAAAGTACGATTTCCACATGCTTTACGAAAGAGGAGAGCCGTCTAACATTTTCTATAAGATCCATCCCGAAGACCATGGAAGGAGCGCTGATGACAAAAGGGAACATGGGAAACCTGTTTAAAAGAATAGAGGGATCGTCTATGGCACCGCCATACGTTTCTATATGTAACTCTTCATTTTCCCGAAAAAGACGAGAAACCATTGCCTTCAACGCTGGAATCTGCTATTTTCCCGCCTACCCGTTCGAAACAAGACACGGATTGTAGCCAATTAAGCGATGTCATCGTTTTCATGGAGAAACCTTGTGAAAGATCCGGAAATCATCATTATTGAAGTCATGTACAAAGCAGATTACTGTCTCCCATGCTATTATATGGATGAAACGGTACTGGAAACAATACCGAAATACGCCCCACATGTTGAATATCGAAGGGTGGATTTCATGACAAGCAAAGGGAAAAAGCGCTTCCTGGAACTGTCATGCTCCCTGTACGGAGAAGAAGGGGTCTACAAGAAATTCCGCATTGCCCCTGTTCCCTCGCTTTTTATCGACGGCGAACTCGTCTTTGATGCCATTCCACCCGCCTTTGACCTGGAGGACGCCATTGAGGAGGCCATAAGAGAAAAAGGACTTAAACCCAAAGGGGAAACCAAATGACGGTAAAATTGCACGTTGAAGTCCTTCATGAAGGAGCCCACTGAATCCCCTGTGAATATATGGCCAGGGTGGTCGAATCGGTGGCTGAGGATTACACAGAGGCACTGAATTGGGAAAAAGTGGTGACCAAGGAACTGAAAGGCGCCATGAGATATGGCGATCTTTCAAAGACCCTCGGGCGTCTGGCACCTGTTCCTTCCATCTTCATCAACGGAGAACTGGTTTTTGACACAACGCCCGGCCCTGAGGAATTGAGGGAATATTTCGACAGGGTCCTAAAAGAAACCTGAGAATCTTCCTGATTCGCTATAACCTATGCTACAGACCTTTCTCTACCGCTTCCTTGACAAGGTCTCGGAGGCAATGGGGAAAACGTTTGAGAATGGGTTCTTCCGTCTTGTTTTTGTGGTTTACAATACACTCACAACAAAGACCATGCCTGGGGCAGTCCGTCTTTGGGCAGGAACAGTAAACATTGATCTCTTCGCGAACAGGGCACGCTATCGTTTTATTTTTCATGGGGCCGGCTCCTTTGAAGAATGGACCCAAAGCTAACACAAATCATAAAATAATTGAAATAGAAATTTACGTTTGACCGATAGAGGAGATTATTTTGCGTCTCGAGCCAAGAAGCCACCAAAAAATCTCCATGCTCCTGGATAAGGGCGTGGACATACCAAATCCCCTCACACTAGATATCGGCGATGAGGTCCCTGTTGATCAGATTTCAGGAACAGCAGTAAAGATCTACCCCGGCTGCCGTATTTATGGAAGTGAAACCGTCATTTCGGAGGGATCTATAATCGGTGAGGAAGGACCCGCCACGCTGGATAACTGTCGGTTGGGACCGGGGGTGGCGTTAAAGGGCGGGTATTTTCGCAGGGCCGTATTCCTTGAAGGCGCTGCCATGGGCCTGGGCGCCCATGTGCGGGAAGGATCTATTCTCGAAGAGCAGGCAAGCGGCGCCCATTGCGTAGGCCTGAAACAGACCATCCTCTTTCCATTTGTCACCCTGGGCAGTCTGATCAATTTCTGCGATTGCCTTATGGCCGGGGGAACGAGCCGGAAGAGCCACAGCGAAGTAGGGAGCTCATATATCCATTTCAATTTCAGCGCAGACGGGGATAAAACCACCCCTTCCCTTTTCGGGGATGTACCCAGAGGGGTCATGTTGAATCAGCCCCCCATCTTCTTAGGGGGTCAGGGGGGATCGGTGGGGCCGTTGCGGTTGGGTTACGGAAACGTAACCGCGGCAGGGACAATCCTTCGCAAGGATGTGCTGGAGACCGGCCGCATTATCATCGGGAAAACCCATCGCGGAGGGGAAGTCCCCTTTGTTCCGGGACTGTACTCGGGACTGAAACGGATCATCGAAAACAATATCCTATATCTAAGCAATTTGATGGCCCTGGAACAATGGTACCTGCATGTGAGAAAGCCCTTTCTTGAATCCCGTGAATTGGGCAACCTGATCTTTCAAGGGGCTCTGAACAATCTTTCCCTGGCAAAGACCGAAAGGAAAAAGCGGCTTATGTCCATGGCGGAAAAACTGCGTTATCCTGTGGGAGAAACAGAAGGCACTTCATCGAATCCGGGAAGGGTCGAATTTTCCGAAAAAATCACCGAACTCTGCCAAACCTTCCATCCGGAAAATGTCAGCCGTATCGGACTGAGCCCACGCGATCAACTTCTAAAGGAAATCCATAAACCCGGTGCGAGCGGAAACTACATCCGAACAATTCAGGGCCTTCCGCCTGCCATTGTGAGGAAGGGGATCGCCTGGCTGGAACAAATCATTGTGGACCTTTGCGGAAAAGCTTCGGAACTCGTGCCTTCCATGGGCCTTTTCAAAAAACAAAAGGAGAATAGCACATGGGCAAATTATTCGGGACCGATGGCATCCGGGGAGAAGCGAACCGCTATCCCCTGGACGGACCAACTGCTTTCGTGGTCGGCCAGGCCATCACGCGATTTCTGAAAAGAGACGATAAAAAAGTACGGATTATCATCGGCAGAGACACGCGCATCACAGGAGAAATGCTGGAATGCGCCCTTAAAGCAGGAATCATGTCCATGGGGGGTACGCCCTGCCCTGTGGGAGTGCTGCCCACCCCCGGAATCGCCTATATGGCCGGGCTCATGAAGGCAGACGCCGGTATTGTGATTTCCGCCTCCCACAATCCTTACCAGGATAACGGCATAAAATTTTTTGCGGGCAACGGATTGAAGCTAACCGACACCGAGGAAGAGTCCATCGAGGATCTGATACTTGAAGGCAGACTGCCGAAGGAAGCCCCCCTTTCCAGTGGAGTGGGACAAATTGAAAGAGTAGATCAGGTGATAGACCGATATGTCTCCTTTATTGCAGCGACCATTCCGGACGACGTTTCCATCAAAGGGATGAAAATCATAGTGGATACAGCCAATGGAGCGACATCCGAGGCAGCCCCGCTTCTTTTTTCCCGGTTGGGCGCCGACATGGAAATCATCCATAATCAGCCTGACGGCATAAATATCAATCGAAACTGTGGCTCTCAGCATACCCATGACCTTCAGAAGCGGGTAAGAGAGAGCGATGCGCAACTGGGAATTGCCTTTGATGGCGATGGAGACCGGCTGATTGCAGTCGATGAAAAGGGAAACGAGATCACCGGAGATCAGATCCTGCTCATTTGCGCCGCAACGTTCAAGGAACAGGGCCGGTTGAAAAACAACCTGATTGTAAGCTCCGTTATGAGCAACATAGGACTCACCATAGCCTGCAAAAGACTGGGCATTGAGAGGCATGCCTCCCGTGTCGGCGATCGACGGATTCTCCAGGATATGCTGCGTCTCGGAGCCGTTGCAGGGGGTGAGGAATCGGGGCATATCATTCTGCTGGATCATCATACCACAAGTGACGGTATGATTACGGCACTCCAGGTGATGGCAGCCATGGTCAGAAAAAGAACACCCCTTTCGGAACTGGCCTCCCTGATGGATGTTTATCCCCAGAAACTCATAAACGTGCCTGTTCACAGAAAGCCCGTACTCTCCACTGTTCCTCCGGTGCAGGACGCCATTTCAATCCGCTGGAAAAGAAACTGGGTTCCGAAGGGCGCGTCCTCGTGCGCTACTCAGGAACCCAGAATGTATGCAGGGTGATGGTGGAAGGCCCTTCGGTGGAAGTCACGGAAAAGTACTGCCGGCTGATCGCCGACCAGGTAACCGCGGCTCTGGGATAATCCTGGACCGGATGAAGGGCCGGCCGGGGCTAACTTTCGTCAAGAAACAAATCCTTCATCCGATCTCTTACCTCTTCGATTACCTCACTTATCCAGATGACATCATCAATCCCCAAGTCTGCCCGCCTTGGTAGCGCTTCGGCTCCCGTCCTTTTTGGTATAGGCCCTCGGACCTATCTGCAGTTTCGGCTCCCCATCCCCATACTGATTAATGGACAAGCTGCAGACCGGTTTCCTGATTCTCCCAACCGGCCAGCACCTTATCCTTGCTTGCATCATACGCCATTCTTCATCTCTCCATTGTGCGTAAATTCCGCGACCCGCGGTTTCTCAATTCAAGGTTTACTCGACGGCATTCCAGCCAAAAACGGCCGCATCTCCCAGCTCCTCTTCTATTCTCAAAAGCTGATTGTATTTGCAGATTCTTTCAGATCGGCACAAAGATCCCGTCTTGATCTGTCCCGTACCGGTTGCAACGGCAAGGTCTGCGATAAAAGAGTCTTCCGTCTCCCCGGATCGGTGGGAAATGACCGCGTTCCACCCCACACTGCGAGCCATGGATACGGCATCGAGGGTCTCGGTCAATGTCCCGATCTGGTTCAGTTTGATCAGAACCGCGTTTGCCGATTTTTCTTTGATGCCCCTCGCAATTCGTTTCGTGTTGGTAACAAACAGGTCGTCCCCAACAATCTGAAGTCGACTTCCCAGCTTCTCGGTCATTTTCTTCCACGTCTTCCAGTCGTTTTCGTCAAGGCCATCCTCAATGGAAAGGATGGGAAAACGATTTACCCAGTCCGTATAGAATTCCACCATTTCTTCTCCTGTGCGAACAGACTGATCCGACTTGTGAAAGACATATTTTCCGTTCCTGTAAAATTCGGAGGATGCGGGGTCCAATGCCAGGGCCACATCCTTGCCCGGTTCATATCCGGCAGCCTTAATTCCCTCAAGGATTACCTCAATCGCCTCTTCATCGGATTTCAAATTCGGAGCAAACCCGCCCTCATCTCCGACCGACGTCGACAATCCTTTGGCTTTCAATACACCGGCAAGCGCGTGAAAAACTTCAGCGCCCATTCGCAAGGCGTCTCTGAATGTTTTTCCTCCAACCGGCATAATCATAAATTCCTGCATATCCACACTGTTTGGGGCATGAGCCCCACCGTTTAGGATGTTCATCATAGGCATGGGCAGACGACAGGCATTGACGCCGCCAATATATCTGTATAAGGGCAACATGAGGCAGTCGGCCGCCGCTCTGGCAACCGCCAGTGAAACTCCCAAAATGGCATTTGCGCCCAGATTGCCTTTATTTTTCGTACCGTCCAGTTCAATGAGCATCTTGTCGATAAGCCGTTGATCCATGGCATCCATGTCCATAATTGCAGGAGCAATGATGTTGTTCACGTTGTCCACGGCCTTCTCTACGCCTTTTCCTCCGTAACGTTTCTTTGTTTTATCCCGTAATTCAATGGCCTCATACTTTCCGGTAGACGCTCCGGAAGGCACTGCCGCTCTGCCAAAACTTCCATCACTCAAACCTACTTCCACTTCCACCGTAGGATTGCCTCTCGAATCCAGGATCTCGCGCGCGGCAACAGCATCGATTTTCTCCATGGTTTCCTCCCTAAGAAAGGTTAAAAAACGTTTAGAATTATGGGGCGTGACTATAAGAAATTAGAATAGGGATGACAAGGAAAAACAGTCATATCGCCACCGTAGCCCTTCAAGGCCCTCACGCATTTCGAACAACAGCCTCATTTGGTGGACTCCAGCATGAAACCGATCAACACAAAAACAACAATCAGGAATCCGAAACCAAAATAGAAAATGGTAAATGTATCAATTTCCGGGATACCCGTTCCCATAACCTGCTCCCTGTTTAACCAATATCCCCAATACATGGTGAATATGAAATTAATCAGAAGCGCAAGTTTGACTCTCCCGAAAAGAAGGCCCAGCGTGCTTAAAACCAGTAGCAACCCAACTTGATACAGGGGAATCGCCAACTCGGTCGAATACACGATATCCATATTTTCAAATACTCCTATCAAGAACAGTTTTCATGATTTTGAAAAAAGTCGACGCCCTTAATAAACCACCTGATATTCTATTTAAAAGATATTCTAAACACAAATATTATCTTCACACAAGACTTGTGTAATCTCTCAAAAATCAGGAGAAAAGCGGGCGGAATTTTCATCCCAGATCAAAACAGAGTCTCTTGATCAGATTCGCGGCTATGCGGCATGTACGATCGCCCTTCTTCACATTTCGGGTATTTATCTCCGTGATATCCATTCCCACCAGTTCGCATCCGCTTGAAAGGAGGGCCTGCAACCGGGAGGCAATATTATTGATCTGTTTTTCATTCAATCCCTGGCGGTTTTTGAAGCGAACCCCATCGAGAGCGTTACCCGCACCGATATCCATGTCAATGGAGATATACACATAGGGCGTGCGGATACTGCTCAGAACGCTCTTTAGTTTGGAGGGGCTGCTGATTAGATCCTTCTTGCTCAGAATGCTGACGCCTTTCTTCCTTAAATCGGAAAATATGGATACATATTTCCTAATGCGCTCATCCTTTACCCTGATCGACCGTTTCGAAGGCAAATCACCAGGTCCGATAATGGTTAAATTACGGTGCATTAAAGTCCCTTCTTCAAGGAGATAATGAATAAACGAACTGGCGTTAAAAGAATCAGGGCGATTCTTCAAAAAGGGGTCATCCGCGGCATAAACGGAATTCAGGTTGGTTTCCATATCATATTCCACAGCACCGGACATGATAGAAACGGGAAGAGCATCGGTGTGGCTGTCCAGAATGATCATACCCAGGTCTTCGGATCCGTGCATTTCCGCCAACTTCTGAATAACTCCGCCGGACAGAGAATGGTCAACCGTAATCATGCATGGGATCCCGGGATGAATTCGCTCAATCACATGTTCGCGCAACATATTGGTGAAGGTATTGCAGCCCCCGCCATCCACAAAGGAAACGAAATTATCGGGATTCATAAACGCTTTTTGATCGACCGCGGGAACGGGACGAAGCCATTCGGGAACATCGAGGGAACCCATTTCTTCCCACAATTCGACTGGAACTTCCTCACGAATAAAAGCCATGACGCACTCGTAGGGATCGGAATCATACTCTCCCCTTTCCATACAGGCGATTTTTTCGCGAATGGACTCATCCCGCTCATCACAATCCAGAGGACAGCCTAAAAAGACAACTTTTCTATTCTTCTGATGGTGCATTCTTATTCATTCATTTCTGTTAGAAAGTTCTCAAGTACTCGACATTATCTCCGAAGAGGCCCCGCCTTTTGAAACAGCGGAAATGATTGTTCCGGTGATTCCATACTTCACGGAATTACCGCCGGGTGATTTTTATCGTCTTGTCGGACGGATTTCTCGTGGTTTTGCCGTTGAATTGCCCCATCATTTCTGTTCTTCTTCCCATTTCTTCAGCCCATCTCTTCTGCATTTCAAAAAGCGATACCGTGTGGTGGTAGGATACGCCTCCCACAGTGGGCCTTTCCCTGTACCGCTGTCCCAGGGGCTTCAGGATCTTGGCCCACAGCCTATCCCGGCTCATCTTACGGACAGTGATTTTCGGAACAACGCCCTTTGATCCGGGTTTCTTTGTCTCAAGACCGATAATCACCTTTTTCCCGCTTCCATATTCCTTGTTATGGCGACTTACAGCATCAACGACATAACATGCCACTCCGCTTACCCCGTCTTCCCCCTCATCGTTATTCCGGTAAGCCATGACCGCAACGCTGTCGGTAAAGCGGATGACATGGTCGGTAATCGTTCCCTCGAATCCATCAAGAGCCAGCACAACCGGCTTCGTTCCGCTGCTACGCTTCCTTGCGGGAATGTTGTACCAGAACGGAATGGCCGCCTCCAGTTTGAGTCCCCGTCCGGTCCTTTTTTTATAGTCATCCACAAGTTCCCGTTGCTTTCCGATTTCGGCAACATATTGAGGTCCTATCACCCTCAAATCCGTGCGGCGCGTAGTGCCCGATGCAAGGAACTCATAGTAAGGCTCAATATCGCTCTGTATACCTGCAAAGGTCGTATCAGGGTGAACTTCATTGTAACGAATAATCGCCTTCACAATCGCATTTGCTTTCCTGTGATTCTCGATTCTTGCGAAAGAGGGCTTTCCAAAAAGGGCGTAGACTTCGATACCTTCCTTTTTAGCCCGACTCAGGAATCCCGCAAGATAGGATTCATTGTACGCCAATCTCTCCCCTTTGACCCCCACATGAAGATAAAGCCTGTTAATGCCGCATTCAGCTAACCTGTCGAAATATTTTTGGCTTTCGGGAGATTTGATATAAAGAATTTCATCGTTGAAATAGTCCGTCCGCTTGCCCCCGCGTTTTCCCCACTCCCATGCGGCCACCACAGGTTTGCCGGGTATGGCAAGACCCTCGAAAGATCGATTCGGGTCAGGGTTTGAGAGGGATTCTCCCGTGAGCCGACCGGCAGTTCCGTGAGACGCCGCACGCCATGTCGGGGAATGTGAAGCTGCAGTCTGGCGGACGAAAACAAGTCTTGTCTGAAATAGGAATTGAAGAGCAACCGCAACAGCAAAAACCCCCGTGAAGGCGATGAGAAGCAGCCTTATTCCAGACCGACCACGACATTTGATTTTCCATTTGTGTTCGGACATGTTTTCAAAGCCTGAAACGGCGGCGGAGTGATGAACCCGAAGAACGTACCTGTACAACCTTAGAGCCTGTTTTAGAAGTTGTTTCTTTTTATACGTGCTTCGTCTCTCTGTCAAACAGAAAGATGATCTGCCGACCAAAAATGGACTCCCCTGGAAGATTTATGGGGATTGTTCTCATGGAGCACAGTATCTGGCGGCTCACAGGCCTGCCGCATCTGCGAAAAGAGATCCTTAACCGATGGCACATTTCCATCCGTCCACACAGAAATTCTCATTTTGGATTCTCTGTAATATGAGGACATGGGGTCTGTCTCGAAACGGTGCCAATGGTCCGCTTCGGACACCTTTTGCAGAGGCATAATTCCAATTTCACATTACACAACAGGCGGTAAGACGGTTTTTGCACAGGATTCCTTCTGCAGGTGCCTGATCTCAGTAAAATTTTGAAGCTTTACCGCCGCGCCATGGAATGACCAATCGATTTTGGCGCCGTTTTGAGACAGACCCCCATGGCCTGTTTTAGGCAAAAAACCAACATGAGAATTGTTGTCGTGCACAAATTGCGATTGACTTTTATCATCTTTTTGATAAAGTGTGACAATTCAGGTGCCTTATTCGGCTTAATAGGGAACGCCGTAAAAACGGGACGGGCCCGCCGCTGTGATCGGGGACAAATGCCGCAACATGTCACTGTTCTAAATGAAAAAGGAATGGGAAGGCGCGGCAGATTTCGTTGAGAGCCCTCACGGGCAATTTCACGGAAGAGGATGATCCGAAAGTCAGAAGACCTGCCTGAAAAACAGAAGGCGCCCTTCGCGGACAGTGGGGACCAGACCCATCCTGAGGATAAAAAAGGGATATCCCCGGATCGGAAATTTTCCGTCCGGGTTTTTTTTTGCTCAACGCATGGATACAGAAAGAGAGCATCCCATGAAGAAAATTGCCATCATACTCATGATCCTGGCCTTTTTCGTATTTCCCCAACACGGCCATGGACAAGAACAGCCTTCAAGGGTGGTGTCTCTGGTTCCGGCAACCACGGAGATCATGCTGGCAATAGGCGTGGGTGATCGGCTGAAAGGGATTCCATATCAAAGTATGCATTCTCCCGGAACAGAGAGGATCATCGGATGTAGGAAGTGTCTCTTCCCCTTCCCTGAAAACCATCGCGGCCTTGGAACCGGACCTGATCTTTTTGGCCCCCTATCAACAAAATGTTCGAAAACGTTTCAAGAACAATGGATGCCGGCTGAACCTTGTGGACATCAGGAGCATCCGGGATCTGTATGATCACATAGACCTGGTGGGTTCGGTTTTCCGAAAGCCGGAAGAAGCAAAAAAACTCAAAGAGCAAATCCGTTCAAGGCTTGAAATGATCCACCGGAAAGTCGACAAGATCCCCGCCGGGGGAAGGAAAAGGGTCATTCGTGTTGTCGGCCGGGGCGATGTTTCGGGACAGAACCGAATTACTGGTCCCGGGAGATGATTCCTTTCAGAATCAAATGATCGTTGCGGCAGGCGGCATTCCCACACACCTGGGCCGAGACGGAGAGGCGGTAGCCATTACGAAAGGGGAGTGGATCGCATTTAACCCTCAGGTCATCTATGGTTGCGGCGAGGGCAGAAAAATCGTCGAAGGCCTCAGCCAGCTTTCCGGATGGAATGAAGTGGATGCGATAAAGGGAGGAAATGTCTTTTATTTCCCCTGCAGTCTGGCGGATCAGCCTTCCACGGGAACGGGGCTTTTTGTCTCCTGGCTGTCGGCCGCCGTCTACGGGGAGATCTTCTCCAGAAAGGCGGACCAGATTCTCCCCGAAGAGATTTTCAGGTCCCGTGAAATGCATCTGGATCTTGCCTATGTCAGGGATGCCCGTATTTCCTACAGCTGGATTCACGATTTTGAAAACAAGACGTTGATTATCCAATTCAAGGAACCGCTGAAGATCGTTTCAACCCTTGAGGGCGAACGAACAGGGATCATAACCGTGGGGAATCATTTCTCCCCTCCCCCGTGCTGGGGTCTCACCCACAGGTCCGGTCTGAAAGGGGAGAGAGATCGCGTATATGGGGTCCTGGAAACATCCGAGCAAACATCGTCGTTTCTCTTTACGGGCGCGGATATGGATAACCTGGCGGTCAAAAGAGAACGTTTCGGACAGATGGAGGTCTATGCGCTGGTCACCGCGGGCGTTTCGGGCAACGCCGTGCGCATGTCCCGGGACACGGGAAACTACTATGAACCGGGAACCATCAATATCCTGATTCTACCCAATATGCGACTGACCGCCAGGGCCATGACGAGGGCCATCATCAGTGCCACGGAAGCCAAGACGGCCGCTCTCCAGGACCTGGACGTCCGCAGCACCTACACCCCTCTCGTAAATCAGGCCACAGGGACCGGAACGGACAACATCCTGGTTGTTCAGGGGACAGGCACAGCTCTTGATAACGCCGGCGGTCATTCCAAGCTGGGGGAACTCATCGCCAAGGCGGTCTATTCAGGGGTGAAGGAAGCGATCTATAAACAAAACGGCCTGACGGAGAAACGAAATGTGTTCCGCCGACTGATGGAGCGCGGCATACGCATTCATGATCTGCGTTTCAAGAATGAAATGGTTCCCAACAACAAAAACAATATCGATCTTACCGCATCCCTTGAAGAGGTCCTCCTGGAGCCTGTTTACACCTCCTTCCTGGAGGCCTCGTTTGCCGTGAGCGATGATTACGAAAAGGGTCTGTTAACGGATCTGAGCGCCCACGAGAAAAACTGCAAGGACCTGGCGGAAACCATCGCAGGAACCAAAATTGATAAGACGAAAGACCTCCTGGCCGGTAATGATCTACCGCCGGTGTTGCGAATGACCCTGAATGCCATGGTCAATGGGATCTCTAACAGGCCATCAAATTTGGAGAAAAAATGAAGAAGAATCTGAAATATAAACACGGGGGAACCCCGCAACTGGACATGATCCGGCTGGGTGTACCCGCCGGGCCTGTTCTGGATTTCAGTGTGAACCTGAACCCACTCGGCCCTCCGGCCATTATCAGGGAAAACTGGCCGGAGCTTATTCAATGCATAGAACACTACCCCAGTGTGGACGGGGACGGGGTAGCCGCTTATTACGAAGCCGCCTGTGGAACTGCCCCTCGGAATTTCCTGGCCGGGAACGGCTCTACCGAATTAATCTACCTGACGCCCAGGGTGCTCAAGTTCAAACGGGCGGCGGTCATGGCCCCCTCTTTTCACGATTATGAACGGGCCTCGCTCCTGGCAGGAGCAGAGGTCGTCAAACTTCCCCTTTCTCGCAACGATCATTTCGCATTTCCCAAGCCAGACCGGATAGCCAAGACACTCGAGGACGTGGATGCCCTCTGGATAGCACGTCCCAACAACCCCAGCGGAAACCTTTTTTCAATGGATCTCATCCTGGATTTTGCTCACCGGTTCCCCGAGAAATGGTTTGTCGTGGATGAGGCCTTTATTCAATTCCTGGACCACTGGAAAGACAACAGCCTGCTCACATTGAAACCCAGGCCCAATATCCTTGTTTTGAACTCATTGACCAAGTTTTATTCCATCGCAGGCCTCAGGCTGGGGGGGATTGTGGGACATGAGGCCGTAATCTCACGTCTGAGGAACGCGAAAGAACCATGGGCCGTCAACGGAATCGCGGATCGGGTTGCCGCTCTCCTCGTGCGTTGCGGCGAGTATGACGACCAAACCAGGTCTCTTGTCAAGAAGGAACGTGCACGTCTGTTTCAAATTCTGGAACGTTTGGATGGGATCACACCGTTTTCTCCAAGCGCCAATTACATCCTGTGTCAATGGACAAAAACCCCAAATCTGGACGACCTGCTCAAGCATCTCCTTGCTCATGGCCTATACCTCAGGGATTGTAGAAACTTTCCGGGGCTAAAAGAAAATTTCTTTCGGATTGGTCTCAAAAAACCCGAAGAGAATGACCGGTTTCTTTCCGCCCTATCTTCTTTTCCCTGATCCGGAAAGGTTCCCATTCATGGTTGCATCGGCAATTATCCTCCTCCTCGCCTTTCTTCTCGACCTGATCCTGGGAGATCCCCGCTACCGTCTTCATCCCATCAGGCTCATGGGTATGTGTATCGGATTTTTCACGCGCAGGCTGAAAGGCCTGAGTTTGCGAGGAAGGGGGGAGGGATCGTGCTCACCGCAATGACGGGGCTTATCTTTACCGGGGCTTATTCAGTCATTCGTGGTTTGCTCCATGACTTCGTGCCTTTTTTGGCGAGCGCATTCGATCTGTTTGTCTGTTATTCCTGTCTTGCCCTCAAAGACCTGGTAACGCACACGGAACTGGTAACCCGTGCCCTTGAGCGGGGAAACATCCCGGACGCAAGAGCAAGCGTTGCCATGGTGGTCGGCCGGGATGTACAATTCCTGGATGAAAAGGGAATCAGCAGGGCCGCCATAGAAACCCTGTCGGAAAATTTTGTGGATGGTTTTCTCTCGCCGCTCTTCTGGTACGTGGCCGGTGCAATCGCGGGACATCTTTCGGGGTTCTCAGCGGTCCCCGTGGCACTGGGTTTCATGATCGCCTTTAAGGTGGTAAGTACATTGGATTCCATGGTAGGGTATAAAGATGCGGCGTTTATGGAGTTTGGATGGGCCGGCGCAAGGACGGATGATATTATGAATTTCATCCCCGCGCGTCTGTCGCTGGTTGTCCTCTTTATGGGTTCATGGGTATCCAATCTGAACGCGAAAGCAGGGATACAAACCGCCATGAAAGATCGGTTGAAGCATGCCTCTCCCAACAGCGCCCATGCGGAGAGTTTTGTGGCGGGTGCCCTGCATATCCGGTTGGGAGGTCCCACGGTATACCCCACGGGAAAAAAGGAGAAGCCCTGGCTTGGGGAAGGAAACCCGGACCCCGAGCCATGGCAGATCAGACGGACCGCCTCTTTGCTGATACGGAGCGCGTGGCTTGCCGTTTCGGTACCTGTAATATTTCTGATACTGATAGGATAAAGAGAAGATGGCAAAAGCGATCATGTTTTTGGGCACTGGAAGCGATGTGGGGAAATCCATTGTATCCGCTGCTTTCTGCCGCATTTTCAAGAAAAGGGGCTACCGGGTGGCGCCTTTTAAAGCCCAGAACATGTCCAATAATTCATTCGTCACGGTAGAAGGCGGCGAGATAGGACGGGCGCAGGTCGTCCAAGCTGAAGCAGCGGGAATCCTTCCTTCGGTTCACATGAACCCCATTCTTCTCAAACCCTCATCCGAGAACGGTTCACAGGTAATCCTTCAAGGGAAAGTCTTCGGGAACATGGATGCCGCCCATTATTACGACCTGAAACCGCTGTTCCAAAAGACCGTCATGGAATCGTATGAGAAGCTGGTCAGGGACTATGATGTTATTGTTATGGAAGGTGCAGGAAGTTGTTGTGAGATGAATCTTAAGAAAAACGATCTGGTCAACTTTTCCATGGCACGGAGGGTCCATGCCCCCTGCATCCTGATCGGGGATATTGACAGAGGGGGTATTTTCGCACAGATCGTTGGCAGTTTTCACCTCATGACCCCAAAAGAAAGAGAAATGACCGGCGGATTTCTCATCAACAAATTTCGCGGGGATTCAAAACTCTTCGAATCGGGCATGGACTACCTGGAAGAAAAGACAGGCAAACCCGGCTTTGGCCTGGTACCCTTCTACACGGATATTCGAATCGATTCGGAAGACTCCGTCACGGTTCAGGCAGACAAATGCGTCCGGAAGCCCGCCGGCCCGAAAACGGTCAACATAGCGGCGTTGAAATTTCCCGCCATCTCCAATTTTACGGACATCGAAGCGCTTGAAGGCGAGCCCGATGTAACCATTCATTACCTATTCCGACCGGAAGAACTCTCTCATAGGTATGACTGTCTAATCCTTCCCGGAACAAAAAATGCCATGGAAGACGCCCTGTGGCTTTCTCGATCAGGTTGGAAGAAGGAAATCAGGCGATTCGCCGAATCGAGGGGAGCTATCCTGGGAATCTGTGGAGGATATCAAATCCTCGGACGGGTTATCAAGGATCCAATGGGTATAGAATCCAATAGGAAAGAAGTTTCAGGGATCGGGATTCTGCCAGTAGAAACGGTCCTTGCATCAGAGAAAGTGGTACGAAAAGTAGTCGGCATATGCCTGACAAACCGGAAAAAGATCAACGGCTATGAAATCCACATGGGAAGAAGTCGACCGTTAAATGAAAAAGGCAACCCTTTTCTGCGTATCCACGAACCTGGAAAACGCCGCGCATGGCAGGATGGATGGTCGCTGGACAATGGCAGGATCGCAGGCACTTATGTGCATGGTATCCTGGATTCCATTGCCTTCAAAGGAGACTTTCTCAATCGCATAAGGCGTGAAAAAGGGTTGTGCGAAAGAGCCCCTAAAAAAGGCAGAATGGCGCGGTTTCAAGCGTACCATAGGCTTGCGGAACATTTCGAGGAGAATTGTCAGGTAGATAAAATAGAGGCACTCTTGGGAAAATGAGGAAACCATGAAAATATATACAGGAAAAGGAGACACGGGAACGGCCGGTCTTCTCAATGGGACGCGGATCATAAAAAGCGACCCTCAGGTGGAAGCAGTTGGCGACATAGACGAATTGAATTCCGCCCTTGGCGTTCTGCAGGCTGTTTTTCCCGAAACGGAAAAGGGGATTGCAGGAGAAATCCGAACCATTCAGTCCGATCTGTTTCACATGGGGGCATGGGTCGCAACGCCGCGAACTTCGCCCTCCATGCAGCTGCTGAATGGAATCGACGATCAAAAGATCGCTTTCCTTGAATCAGCAATCGATCGCATGGATTCCCTGTTGCCTCCTCTTAAAGAATTCATTCTACCAAACGGCAATTTAGCCGGCGCCTGGTCACACCTTGCAAGGACCATCTGCCGCCGGGCCGAAAGACATGTGGTCCGACTCTCGGTGGAGGTTCCCATGGGGAACACACCGAGACACTTGGGAAACATCCTCAAGTACCTGAATCGGCTGTCGGACTACCTGTTTGTTCTGGCCCGTTACTGCAACCATTTGCTGAACAGTCACGATTCCGTCTGGGAAGCTTCAGGAAAATTTTCGGGACCTGATCAACCGTGACGAAAAGCTCTCGTTTTTATTTGAAATAGTCGTCTCTCGCCTTCTTGATCTGAAGGATATTTTCAAGAGGGGTGGGCGGCGCAACCCCGCAACCTGGACACAAGAAATCGGTCCCATTATCCAGGGCCTGGATAGCTTCGTTGTAAACAGCTTCAGGAGTTCCGCTGAAAAGTGTGGTGGCGGTAGCAACATTCCCGAAAACCTTCACCCCTTTCTTGTGGGCGATTTCCACCGCGGCTTTCATATTGGCTTTTTCCTCAATGCTGATGCCTGCAACACCCGTATCGCACATCAGATCTATGATAGAATCGGTGTTTGCGCAGATATGAAGGACGACAGGTCCTTTTGCCCTGGAAACCACCTCTTTCAATACGGGCTGCACGAATTTTTCAAAAAACTTGGGTCGCAAAAGCGCAGGTCCGGCCGTGGGTTCGGCAAAAACGTAATAGTCGGCTCCATTTTCAAAAGCAAAGTTCTCGGCGGCTACGGCTGCCTCCTTGGTTACTTCCAGGACCCTGTGGACCTGTTCCGGCTTCTTGTAGATCCACTTCATATACTGTTCCGTACCCACCAGGTTTGCAGCGCAGGTAAAGGGTCCCTCCGTTTCGCCGAAAATAATCAGCTCGCCTCCCGTCTTTTCCTTCAAGAGTCGGAAATGTTCCTTGAACATAGGAAATCGGCCTCTTTCCAGAAAATCAACTGGAAAATCGAGATGTTCTATGCCATCAGCGTAAGGATGACCGTGGATGGAATACTGAATCCCCTTCTGCGGAATCCCCAGTTTGCATCCGAAGGCCTCGCTAAGTCCGACAATATCCCATCCCATTGCCTTGACCCACTCAAACTGTCCATATTTGTGTCCGGCATAAGCGAGTTCCGTCATGGCTACCGGGTCGGTGTCCGCAAGGGGCCTTGCGTACCCGCACTTGTCCATGAACGCTTCCACACCGTACGATGTTGTGCTTCCGGAGGGAGTCATATCCACATCCTTGCCCGTAAAACGCCTCCAGAACCTTTCTTTCAGACTCATCTGTGCCATTTCAATACTCCTTATCTCCCCGGCAATACCGGAAAATCAAAAAATCCTCACATGAAACTTCAATGATCCAAATCGAAATCGCTATCGGGTTCAGTATCGAAGGACAGATGCCATCAGGCCTGTCCCTGATAGCGATACCGATTTCGATCGCCAGACGCAATAGCCTTACACAGACAGATGTTCCCGAATAATCGCATCATCGGCATTGAGTTCCTCTGACGTGGCTGTCCCTCCTATCTTACCTTTTGTGCCCATCAGATAATGACGTGACGCAATTTTGAGGGCCATCCGGTAGTTCTGCTCTACAACGAGAAGTGTCAGTCCGTATTTCACGCAAAATATCAGGATTGGCTCAATTACCCCAGTGACAAGCAGGGGTGCGAGCCCCTGCGAAGGTTCATCGAGAAGCATCAAAGCAGGGTTCCCCATTAACGCGCGCCCGATGGCAAGCATCTGTTGCTCCCCGCCGCTCAGAGTGGATCCATCCTGTTTGTGTCTGCTCCTTAGGACGGGAAAATGCTCATAGATTTTTTCCATCGTCCAATCGTCTTTGTCGTTCATCTGCGTTGCGGCCAATTTGAGATTCTCTTCCACGCTCAAGCCGGGGAAGATATGCCTTTCCGCCGGGACATAGGAGACCTTTTTCTTGAAGACCCTGTGCGGCGGCCATTTGGCAGTATTTTCACCATCGATCAGGATTTTTCCCGACTTGGGCGGAGTTAATCCCATAATGGAACGAAGCGTGGTTGTTTTTCCCACGCCATTTCTTCCGAGGATCGATACGGCTTCATGCTCTCTGATATACATGGACAGCCCCTGAATGATGTGGCTTCGTCCGTAATAGGTCTGGAGGTCGGATATATCAAGAATTTTCTTTTCTGTTTCATTCATCATGGCCGAGGTATGCCTCCTTCACCAAAGCATTCCCTTTGATTTCCTCAGGGGTCCCATCCGCAATAATCGTTCCCTGGTTCAAAACCGTAATTTCGTCGGAGATCGACATCACCACATCCATGTCGTGCTCCACCAGGACAACCGCAACATTTTCCGACAACTTCTTGATGAGACGGGCGATGTGATCTGTTTCCGTAGGAGACATCCCTGCGGTAGGTTCGTCCAGAAAAAGAATTTTCGGTTCGCCTGCCAGCGCCATGGCCACTTCAAGCAGGCGCTGATCCCCATGGGCGAGGTTCGTTGCCGGAACATTTGCCACATCCTGCAGTTCCAAACTCTCCAGAATATCCCAGGTTGCATCATTCACTTTCGTCAAACCATGTTTGGAGGAGAAGAGCTTGAAGGACCCTCCCATCTGAATCTGTTTGGAGATTCGAACATTTTCAAAGACTGTCAGCCCCAGAAAAATGCTTGTTATCTGGAAAGTCCGGCAAATCCCCATTTTCACCAATTGATGGGCCGGTTTGTTGGTAATTTCCCTTCCCTCGAATAGCACCGCCCCAGAAGTGGACGGCAGACGACCGGTGATTAAATTAATGAGCGTCGTTTTTCCGGCTCCGTTGGGTCCGATAATAGATTTGAGATGGTTGGCTTTAAACCGGGCATTCACATCGTTGACAGCCAGTATCCCCCCAAACTGTTTGCGGAGGCTTTCGGTACTCAGCAACGTGGACATGGATGATCTCTCCTATTCCTTTTTGAAGCGTATCAGGTAGTCGCCAAGGCCTACAAAACCACGCGGCATGAACAGCACTAAAAGGATGACCACCAATCCCACGAAAAGCTCCCAGTTTTCCGTCATCGTGCTGATGTAATCCTGCATGAAAAGGAAGATGCCGGCCCCGATGACAGGTCCCCAGAGCGATCCCATGCCTCCCAAAAGCACCATCATCAGGACCCCGGCGCCCGCAAAAGCGCTCATGGTTGAGGGGCCGATATATCCCCTGTAGAGGATAAAAAGCCCTCCACTCACACTGGCCAGCATGCAGGCATACATCCATCCGTACAATTTGTACCGCCTCACATTGACGCCCACAAAAGATGCCCGATCCTCATTTTCCCGGATGGCCTCAAGAACAGCGCCGAAGGGAGAATGGATGATACGCCACGTAATCAAAAAAGCAATCACGACTATGGCCAGGGTAAATAGATACATGGTTGTGGGATCTCCCGAGCTGCCCAGGGAAATGCCCCCCAACGAGATATCAGGCTGGGGAACCCCAGTAAGACCGTCGTCGCCTCCTGTCACGCTATACCACTTCCATACGATTGTATAGAACATCATCCCGAACGCAAGCGTCAGCAGCGCAAACGCCAGGCCCCCCGTTCGCACCTGCACCCAGCCCACGGGCAGAGCAAGCAGCATGGTCACGAGGATGCCCACAAGACCTGCCAGCCAGATAGAGGAAGGCGACACATGAATAAGAAACAGCCCTACGACATACGCCCCTATTCCCAGATAGGCATTGTGCATGAACGAAAGAAGCCCCGTATATCCCAGCAGCACATCAAGGCTTATGGCCAGAAGCCCGTAGATCAACATTTCATTTACGAGACTGATGTAGAACCGGTTGGTCACAACGAAGGGGAACAGCACGAGACACGACAATCACCACAAGAAACGCGGCAATCCCCACAAAACGTTTGCCTTTTGCCCCCGCATCCAGGGCAAGCATGCGATCATCCATATTATTCAAACCTTCCTTCTCCAAGAAGCCCTCGAGGCATAAACGCTAAAATGACCGCCATCATCATGTAAACAATAACCATGGCCAGATCCGTGATAAAAAACTCCGTCAGGGTCTGCACGACGCCGATGAGCAGGGCCGCCAGGACCGCGCCCCTGAGACTTCCCAGACCTCCGATGACGATCACCACGAAAGAACTCAGAAGCATCTCATGTCCCATAACGGGGTCGATCGTATACAGGGGACCCGCGATGACGCCTGCGATACCGGCTAAAAAGCATCCCAGTGCAAAAGCGCCCACATGAACATAGGTCATGTTGATGCCAAGGCAGGAAACCATTTCAGGGATGCTGCTCGCCGCCCGCAGAATGATCCCGACCTTTGTTTTGCTAAGGAACAGCATCAAGCCAATCATGGTAAGGGCGGTAATGAAAAGGGTAGCCAGTCTGAAAACAGGATAGTGGGTCCCGGCAATGGGAACGGTTTGTCGCAAAAAGGCGGGAAGTTCGATAAAATGGGGCTCATTTCCCCAGAAATATTTAATGAGGCCATCAAGGAAGAACATCAGCCCGTAGGTAAGTATCAGAGTGTATACAATGGATCTTTTTCGTACGGGAGAGATAATGATTCTCTCAACAAAAATGCCCACCACGGCAATGAGTCATAGGCGCCACCAGCAAAGCGACAAAAAAGTTGAGCCCCGACGATACGAGGGTGTACCCGGCGTAGGCGCCAAGCGCGTAAAGGGAACCGTGGGCGAGGTTCATCACGCGGCTCAGCCCATAGATGATGTTCAGACCGATGGCTACGATCAGAAACACCCCGCCCAAAACAAGGCTGTTGAGTATGATGTCAACGGAAGTCCCGAGTGCCCCGCTCATATTATTTCCTCAAGATAGGGTTTACGTTCAGAAACTTTTCATGTCAGGTGATTTATCAACGACCCATGGCTGTGGCCCACGGGTCATTGATAATCAGGGAGACAAAGGTTCCTATTCAGGAGGTCCCAGTTCTTTTGCGGTAAAAGTGTGGATGACTTTCATGAAGATTTTTGCACCGTAGGGATTTCCCGGAGCATCGGTTGTTTCCGTAAGAACGGCATCATTTCTCATGCAGTTGTCTTTGGCTGAAATGCGCACGACCCCATAAGGCCCATCAAAGCTGATGCCTCTCAGGGCATCCGCGATTTTCTGAGGGTCCGTGCTACCCGCTTTTTCAATGGCATTAAAAAGATTCATGGCGCCCACATAGCTGTGGCAGGCGGCATCGGAAGGAATGGTGTTAAATCTTTTCCAGAAGTTGCCTTCCCATTCATCCGACTTGGGCGTGTTTATATCCCAGCACCAGTCGGAAACTCCGAAGATGCCGATGCAGGCCTTCCCGCCCGCTTCCAGTTCAACCGGACCGGGAGCCGCGCCTGAAACGATCCTTGCATATTTCTGAATGCCGAAATCATAGGCCTGTTTGGCAAACATCGGGATAACATTGGTAATCAGGGCGATGTACACACCGTCGGCGCCGGAGGCCTTGATTTTGCTGATGTAGGACGACCAGTCCTTGGTGGAGGTGGGGGCCTTGTCGAAATCTTCGTTAACCACCTTGATTCCGTTTTCCTTGGCCAGTGCGATGAAACGTTTCGCGGCGTCATGTCCCCACGCATAATCATGCACCAGGACATAATAGCTTCTGTTCTTGAGATCCGGAGTTGCCAGGATGCCTTTCACATTCCCTTCCGCGGTCTGGTCATTAGCGAGCTGTCCGCTCCTGAATACCAGGGGATTCAGGCCGTACAATGCGGTTGTCATAACATGGGTAGTTACAAACGGGACATTCAATTTGTCGATATTCTTGGCAAGGGCGAGCCCCACACCGCTGGAAAATACACCGATCAAAGCCTTGCACCCATCCTTGTAAACAAGTTTTTCCGCTTTGCTCACGGCTGCAGGCGGTTTCAACTGTGTATCTTCAACGAGAAGTTCAATGGGACGTCCGAGGACCGTCTTTTTTTCTTCAGCGGCCATCTGGATCCCCATCTTCATTTCTTCCCCACCCTGGGCTACGATGCCTGAGAGGGGAACAAGCACTCCGATTTTCACCGGATCCTGAGCGGTCGCGTTGATCGGTGAATACAAAAGAATTCCAGCAATGACCCCCAAAAGACCAATTTTCAAAGCCTTCTTCATCTTTCATCCTCCTCTTACCCAAAAGTCAACATTATGAACAACATGATTTCAACCAAACCCTTTTGTCTATCACCTCCTCGTCCTTTCATTGTTTATCGCATAGCGCATTGGGAATAGCGCATGGCAAAAAACGCTAAGCGCTTTGCCCCTTGCGCCCTGTTACATGACCTGATCGATCAGTTCCACCAGATCCACAAGTTCCATATCGCTGCCTATTCTCCTGGCCCCTTCGTTCAGATTGTAATGACAGAACGGGCAGATGGAAACCATCTTGTCAGCCCCGGTTTGCATCCCCTCTTGAATCCGTTTGGAGGCGTTTTTTGCAGCCCAGTCGCCAAATCCGGTCATAACGCCCCCACCACCACCGCAGCAGTAAGAGTTGTCCCGAATCCTTTCCATTTCCGTTAACTCGATGCCGGGGATGGCCTGAAGCAGTTCGCGCGGAATGTCATAGAGGCACTCTTCCTCGTTTACCCCGACATAGGCCCCTTTCCAGAGCTTGGTTCCATCCTCATCCACCTCGAATTTGTTCAGATGCCTTCCGGTATGGCATGGGTCATGGTAAGTTACCTTCAGGGGCAGTTCCCCCTTGAATTCCAGTTTGCCCGTCTTGAAAAGATTATGGAGGAGGTCCGTTGTGTGCACGACCTTGATTCCCTCCATCATCTTATCGTAATCGGAAGACAGGATGTAATCCTTCTTGATGGCCCGGTAACAGCCGGCACAGGACGTAACAATAGTGTTCACCCCTTTCTCGTCATGAAGGCGTTTAAACATTTCCAGATTGGCTTCCGCCACCCTTTTGAATTCCTCCGCATCGCCTATTCGCATGGCGGTGGAGCCGCAGCAGATCTCATTTTCTCCCAAAATGCCGAAATCGAGGCCCAGTTTCTGGAAAATGGACGCGGTAGCCGTGGGCACCCCCCGCGCAGGCAGATTGAAGGCCCCCGTACAACCCACATAATAGAGAATTTCGGCCGGTTCCTTGTTGATGTTCTTAATCGGAGTCTTGGCCTTTTTGAAGGGTCGCGTCCAGTCCGTCCTCACCCTCCTCGGACCCTGATAGGGATTGTTGTACCCGCTCAAAGACTGAATGATTTTTTTCTGGGACGGCATGGGGCCCGCGCCGTCCTTCACGGCCTTTCGACGCATGGCCTCGATGATTTCAGGAATAAAGGGTTTGTGATCCAGTTCACACTGGTTCTGGCATCCCCCGCATACGGTGCATTTATAAATGGCGTCCAAAAATTCGTCGGTCCATTCCAGTTCTCCGTCCAGAATGCCTCTGGCAAAAGCGATCTTTCCCTTGGACGCCATCATGCCGTCAAACCCGAACTCCACTCCGGCAGGACAGATTTCTCCAAATTGCGGAGGCGGGCCGAACTTGTAGGCCGTCTTGCAGTTTCCACAGGCCGTACACCGCCATATTTTATCTTCCAATTCTTCAAGGGTGGATATGTCCCATTCCATACTGACCTCCATCAAAACCTAAAATTAAAGCTTTAGATCATATGCCCAGTTTGCCTGAATTCATAATATCGTTGGGATCCAGCAGCTTCTTCACCTGTCTTAATAGCGACAGGTATCCGGGATGCGCCCGCTTATTGATTTCCGCGGCAAAATCGACGGGAGGTTTGTAGGGAATTCCTCCGGCATCCAGATCCACTTTCAGGCATTCGACTATGGCTTTTCTCGCGTTTTCCGTTGCCTCCGGACTCTTTTTATTGAAAGGAATCATGGCCCTGAGCATACCGTAGTGAACTCCTCGATAATTGGTCACCCGCACGGAAGGAGAAAGATTATGTTCAATAAGAATCTTTTTCCATTCATTGTAGACGGGCGCCCACTTGTTTACGGGAGTAAAGGTGCCCGGCCAGGAAATCCCTCCGCCGGCCATCTTGGTATAGTTTTTCGTGGAGCCGACAATCTGGCTGGGAAGCTGGGTCCTTGCTTTCAAGGCCTCTTCCGGATATTCCGCATATTTGATGGAAGTCCCTTTCTTCTGCTCCTCCGCAAGCGCCATCTGCCATATCTCTTCCCTCGCCTCCTTTTCTTTTTCCGTCCACGAAAAAGTGGTCCCGAAACAGAACCATTCGGGGGCGTCATCGGGTTTGGGGATGTAAGGCGAAGGAATGGGCACCTGGGCAAGCCACCAGGAAACGGCTGTCAGGTCATCGCAGATTTCATAATTGCCCAGGTTCACCATATAGGAAACCATATCCTCGATGTTTTTCGTGGATACGGTAAATACCTTGAGAACCGGCGGAATCGGATGCACCCGCAATCCGATCTTGGTCACCACTCCGCTGGTGCCCAACCACCCCTTGAAAAGCCCGTCCAACTGGGGAAGGGGAAGGCAACTGTGCCAGGCGTCTTCCTGAATGGCACACGAACCCACTCTGACCAGCTCACCCGTGGGAAGAACCACTTCCATGCTGGTGATCTCTTCGCTGTTCAATCCATATCGTCCGCTCAATCCCCCGATCCCGTGACTGATGGCGCAGGAGGAAGAGGAAGCCGACGGAGGTCCCACGGGCCAACTCCACCTGAGGTTGTGCTTGTAAAGCTCCGTAGCCAATTGCGCATGGGACACACCCGGTTCTATGATCAGCATAATGGGATTCCGCATCAATCCGGATAATCTTATTCATTCGCTTGAGGTCCAGAAGGATGCCCCCCCGTTCCGGTATACACAACCCCCCGATATTGGTACCGGCGGTGAAGGGCACAACAGGGATTTTTTCTCTGTTTGCAAGCTTCAAAATCGCTTGAATCTGCTCGACTGTGGTTGCCATGACCACATAATCGGGCAATTTCGGTTTCACAAAGGAAAGGTCGTAGGAATAGGCATAACGGATATGTTTTGCCGCTGTGGCATTCTCCTTTCCAACGATAGAAACGAGCTCTTCTAAGATCTTGTCTTCTCCTTTAGCAACCATCGAATACACCCTCCATAATTGTTTTCAACCTCTGATATTGGCTTGGCTATTTGGAATCAGTAGGCATGGAAGAGATCGTTCCGTCCCACGTATCCACCTTCCCGCACGCCTCCGTGTCTTCGGGAAACCAAGTGGTTGTCACGTTCTTCTGCTCCGTATAAGAAGCGGACGCCGTCCATCCCCATAATGTGAAGATCGCCAAAAAAAGAATCCTTGTGTCCGGTAAATCCGAAGATCCCCAGAGGAACGGGAATACCCACATTGATTCCCACCATGCCCGCATCGCTTCTCTTGGCGAAATTCACGGGCATAATAACCATTTTGGGTATAAATTACGGACCCGTTGGCAAATCGGCTATTCGTTCATAATGGTCAGCCCCTCCTCGAAATCCTTCACCCTCTTTATACAGAGTACCGGCCCGAAAATCTCCTCCCGCCCCACGGACATCTCTTCCGTTACACGATCAAAAATGGTCGGCGCAAGGAAGAACCCATTCTCATATCCGGGAACCACGGGATTTCGTCCATCCACGATGAGTTCGGCCCCTTCATCCACGCCCTTCTGAATCCAGTCCGTTATAAACTTCAGATGTCCCTCATTCATGATGGGTCCCATCCCGGTTTCCTTTTCGTAGGCGGGCCCCAGCTTCAATTCGCCCACGAATTTCTTGAGAAGAGCAATGAGTTCATCGGCTATGCAGTCTTCCACTACGACCACCGGACACGCCATGCATCGGGCGCCCGCGCACCCGCAATAGGCGTTGATAATTCCCCTTGCGGTCCTCTCCAGCTTGCAATCCCGAAGGACCATGGCATGGTTCTTGGCCTCGGTCAATGCCTGAACCCTTTTCCCGTTGGCGGCGGCCGTGGCATAGATATGTTTGCCGACTTTGGTGGAACCGACAAACGACACCCCCTTAACGTCCGGATGTCGCAGAAGGATCTCCGCTTCGTTGCGACTGGTGGTTACCAGATTCACCACGCCGTCGGGAAGTCCCGCCTCCTGCCAGAGTTCCAGCAACCGCATGGAAGACTGGGGAACAAAACTGGCTGCCTTCAAGACGATGGTGTTTCCCGTTGCAATACACAGAGGCGTCATCCAGCCGTGGGGGATCATGGCCGGAAAGTTCCAGGGAGCGATTCCCGCAAAGACACCAAGCGGTTCATTGTACATGACCGTGTCATACCCCACGCTCACATTCATGCCCGAAACCCCTTTCATCAGGTGCGGAATGCCACAGGCAAACTCCACCACCTCGTTCACCTTGAGCACATCTCCCATGGACTCGTTCCAATTCTTTCCCTCTTCCTTGCACAAAAGATAGGTCAACTCCTCCAGGTGTTTATCCACAAGGGCCTTCATCCGGTAAAGCACCTGAACGCGTTTCGACGCAGGCGTCCCGGCCCATGCGGGAAAGGCCGCTTTGGCGGCGGCGATAGCAGATTCCACCTCTTCCGATGTGCAGCACGGCGCTTTGGCAATAATTTCACCGGTGGACGGGTTGTAACAATCCATATATTTTTCGGTTTTCGACTCCAGCCATTGCCCACCAACACAGTATTTCAATTTTTTCGGTTTTTCGGACATTGTTTTCTCCTTCAGATTCAAAATAGTGGTTTACGCTGACTCCGGAACGTGTGGACCGCCTAATAGGAACCGTCTCTGCCCACAAAAAGGCACAATTTTCCGGATCCAATCCTTTTTATCAATGCGCCGTCCTCCTTCAGGCAGGGGTCGGTCTCGGCGACAACACGCGCCTTCCAGTTCAGTCCCAGGTGAAGATCACTCAGGGATACATTCTTTGTCAATTCCCGCGGATCAAAAGGAATGCTGCCGTCCACCTTGCACAACTGTTCTCCCACGTGCAAAAGATCGTTGCTCATGGCAATCCCGGCGGCCACCGAATCTTTTTGAATGAGGCACTCTAATATAATCTGATGCGCCTCGCGGACTTCGCTGTAAAATTCGGGCCCCAGATCAAGACGGCCCTTTATGTCTTCCAGAAGATTATCTATAAAATCGATAATCAAGGTAAGAAGCGTGTTTCCCGCCATCCTGGCCAGATACCGATGAAATCCGATCTCTTTTGAAAGCTCGGATCCGTTGGACTCAATCCCTTCCCCGATGATTTTCTTGAGTTTGACAACATCTTCATCCGTCATTGCGGATGCGGCAACCTGCGCCACGGTTGGTTCGATCAAATAACGAAGCATGGTGATTTCCCTGATGGAAACCGGTTGGAAATGGATGAAATTGATGAGGCTGTGAATCGTGGTCCGCATGCCCACTTTTGCAACAAATGCGCCGCCTGCTATCCCTTTGCGGACCTCAATAAGCCCCAGCACTTCCAGTACACGGAGTGCTTCCCGCATCGTGGCCTTGCTTACTCCGAATTGTTCAATGAGCTCTTTCTCGGAGGCTAGTCGATCCCCCGGCTTGACTGCGCCGGACAGGATGGAATCCCTGATCTGGGCAATGATGTTGTCTGATACCTTTTCCGATTTATTGACAGTCTTAAACATGTTTTGCGTGAAAACCGCAGTGCCCACAAGTTCATCAATGGATGGACACTATCTATTAGCCGTTGGAGGAAAGAGCGAGACCGGCAAGAAGCGATAGATCCCCACCTCGCCAATCTACGTAGGTTTTAGCTAACAAACTGATATTACTTATATTTATAACTCCATAAAACATGGTACAAAAGAGCAACCTTCCTGTCAAGGAAAATATTATAATCTTTAGTGCCATTTTTTCGGCACCCGGCCATAATTATAGCAGCTTATTGTCTCAGATCTTTTAAATGGACCTAATTTTTGCTTGAATATATTATAATCATTATCATGAAAATAATTTGACATTCAATATACCATTCCGTATAAAGAATCCAAATAGTCCGTTCCCGAGAGTTTTCAGGTACACCTCACGAACAAGTCTTAATAATGTGGAGGGGCACCATCCCCTTGTATCCATGATTTAGAGGAGGGTTGATATGGGAATCAAAATTGATGCGCTTACATGTACGGCATGTATGGCTTGCGAACTGGCTTGTGGTTACCACAGAGACGATGCTTTTGCCCTGCTGTCTTCATGTATCGTGCCGTACAGGGCCTTAGAGAAAAAGAACTATGTCGGAGTGATTCTGAAGGAGGAGGACAGCCTTGTCGCGGCCCGTCCGGAAGGTCTTGAAATTAATCGGATCGGCGAAGAACAGGATCCGGAAAAAGAGGCCGATGCCTCCGCAAAACCGATGCTCTTAAGAGAAGCCTGCGACCTGTGTGAAGATATGGACCAGGGCCCCCTGTGCATCCTTTTTTGCCCCGTGGATGCAATCTCTTTATCAGACGAAGATTGATTGAAAGGAGACAAGAGATGGAATACCTGTCATCAGATAAGATCGCCATTATTGACCTGACCTCTTCGGAAATTCTCGAAGAAGACCTTCCCGAAGAACTGGTGCAAGAAAATATCGGGGGGGTGGGAGTCACAACAGCTCTTTTGAAGCGTTTTGAAAATGAGGACCCCATCGTACTGGGAGCAGGGCTGCTGACCGGAACCCTCGTCCCCGGAGCATCCCTTTCAGTCATGACCGCCAAGAGTCCCATCACCGGAAAAATCAGCCATACGCCTGTCACGCTCTATGCCGGTATGGAACTGAAATACTCCGGCTTTGACTATATTGTCATTAAGGGACGTTCCGATAAACCCGTATATCTATGGATTCACGATGGTATCGTTGACATCGAGGAGGCGGGGAAGAGCTCTGGGGAAAAGATACCTGGGCCGTCACCGATCATGTTCGCGATATCATGGGGGACAACCTGATTCAGGTCCTAGGCATCGGTCAGGCGGGCGAAAAGGGTTCCGATCTTGCTCAGCTTTGCATCAATTACTGGGCGAGCGGCGACCGCGCCGGTGTGGGAACCCTGTTCGGCAGGAAAAAGCTGAAGCTGATCGCCATCCGCGGAATGGGGCTTCTTGAAATCGCCGATCCGGAAGAGTTTATTGAAGCCTGCGCGGACCTTCTTGATGATGTGAGAGAGGGCGAGTGGGCAGGCCAATCAGGCATCACCAGAACATTCGCCTTTCTTGGGGAAGAAGATCTCTCCGCCTGGCTCGATCCTCTGGTTCATCGGCACATGGCCTGTTTCAATACGCCGCTGGCCACCAACTCTTTCGTTTTCCTTGACGAAGACCCTGCCCTTCTGAAGGAAAGTGCCGTAGCGGAACCCGGGTTCCTGGTAACCGACATGCCGGCCCTGCGAGCATTCAAAGAATTGGGCCTTTCCGCGTCCGATGCCTGTTCGGTATTGAGATCCTGCGCGAAGCAGGGGATGAGTGGATCGGCCGTGGCCGAAATATGCAAAAAGAACGGAATCACGGAAGCGAAAAAAATCATCGATGCCCTGCCGGACTTGAACGGCCCCGTTGCCTTGGGCGGCTCCGGCCTTTTCAGTCCGTGGGCGGCCTCCGGAAAAGAAGACAAAGGATGGGAAAGAAAGCAGGCTGTTTCCTATATTTTCGGCATTCACCCTCTCTTTGCTCTCGTAAGCCCTGAAATGTCGGAGGAAAAGCTTCTTGAACTCTCAAGCCTCGCGACGGATATGGAATTCACCTCTGAAGGACTGGAGGATGTGATCGCGAAACTCTATTGAAATTCCAACGGGTTGATATGCCTTCCCGCGGAGGACCGTGGGAACGAGGAAAATAGCAGTTCAGGGATTCAGGAATGAAGGGCTGTACGTCATGAAAACACCGAATCCATTCAGGGAAATAAATCGAAGACTTGTCTCTGAGGTTCCGGTTTTTCTCAACGAAATTCTGGACGAATCCGTACGCGCAGGCCTTGATCCCGAATGCAATCGACCCCTGTATTATCCACGAATCGGCATTTACAGGGGAAAAGGCGCCTCCCATTCCTGGTTGTGGTTCGCGGAGATCTTCGACCGCGCCGGCCTTTATGACCTTTCCTTTCTAACAGAAAGTCACATTCGAACAAACGCACTGGACAACACGGATATCCTCGTCATGTCGGGCGGGGATACCTTTGCCGTTGCCGAAGCGCTGGGTCAACCCGGATCCGAGAATATCCGCGCTTTCATTGAACGGGGAGGCCTGTACGTTGGTTCCTGCGCCGGCGCTTACCTGCCTTTGTATTCCTCAAAAGAGCATCTGAATCTTTTCAACTTTGTGCCGGCGAAAATAACGAACCTGACGAGCATCCTTCCTGAAGTTCGGCGTTCCAAAGAAAAATTCTGCACATCCTACGGTTGCGGTTTTATTTTTCACCCCGTAAGGGAATCCATACGAATAAGCACCAACGGCTTTCCGCCTTTCAGGGGAACCCGAGATCTGGAAGCACCCTTGTATGGAGGTCCTCCCATGACCGTTGGAGACTCGCAGATTTTGGCCACCTATGCGGCTTTCACGGACAAGACCCTATTTCTGGTGGATGAATCTCTTGCGGCGGAAATCGTTCTGGGCAAGGCCGCGGTCATCAGGCACGAAATGGGCCGTGGTCATCTGCATCTCTATGGCCCTCATTTCGAACATCCCCATTTCGCTGATCGCAAATGACCTTCTGATCAGGGCGCTGTACTGGGACATGCCTCATAAGCGGTTATCCGACCAGAACGTCCCCTCAGAAGCGATGAAAATATCGGGTCGTGAAGCAAAACAGTTTATCCGGGATATCAAGAGGCAGATCAGCAACGGGCGCATTGTTGCAACAGGGCTCGAGATACTCCCCATATCCTGGCAGATCGGGAACAAGATCTATGAGGCCGGCAAGATCCGGGTTTTTCTCGAGACCATATGGCAGAGGATACGGATACTGGAAAACCTGGAGAAAATTCTTGTCAATGAAAGGGAAAAGTCGATTCTGGTGAAAACCCTGGTGGATGCTGTGACCATTCTGAGGGCCATAAAGCGAGAACCAAAACAGACGGAAAGAACATCCCCTTCCGGCCTGGAGATGTTCACCAAATTGAGTGATGCATGCGCCCTCTTTCTTAAGATCTATTTTGGGAGCCTGGCCGATATATTGAAAAGGTGAACGGCATCTTATTCAAAAATACTGGCACGTATGGAGTCACGAGGTCTTTTTTGCTGCCGCGTCTTGGATGAGCCTTCACCGACCGTCGAGAGGTCCTTCTATGCTGGTACAAAGAAGCTCTTATCATCCATCCATTTTTGCGTACCAGCATCGAAGGGCCGGTGCTGCCATAGGAATCAGATGCGGCAGCAAAAAAGACCTCGTGACGGAATGGCTTCCTGATTCCGTATTTCGCTGCCACGGGATTCATTAGGATGCGCGTGAGCGGTATTGGATACAAACAACCACGGTTCGAAAGAGATCGCTTTATGAAAAGGATTCTTTTTGTTTTATGGCTTTTGTCTTTTTGCGGGTTTTCTTCGACTGTTTCGGCCACGGGCCGGCGCGACATTCCCGCTGTTCCCGACATGGAATCCTCCTGGTTCGTAAATCTTGACCGTTTCGCAAACTCTGCCCATGGGACATTTCCCTGTGAACAGTGCCACACGGATTTGGACAAAGGCGATACACTCCATCCGGTTTCCGAGAGCGCCGCCTCGCTCATGAGAAGTGCCACGCGACTTTACGACTACAGTCGTTGCAGGACCTGCCATCGGACTTCTTATGAAAAATATCTCCTGGGGGAACATGCTCGCGCACTCCAGAAGGAAAAACTGAAGCAAGAAAACAAGGATCTTTCAGGCTCCGCCTCCGGCAATGCCCCCACATGCGGCGATTGCCATTCCTCTCACTATGTTAAATCGCATCTTTCAAGGCTGGAAACGGGAAGACGCATGACCGAGGTCTGCGGTTCCTGTCACCCGGCACAGAAAGCATCCTATCTGGAAAATTATCATGGGAAGGCGGCCGTAAATCTCGGAAATGACAAGGCCGCATTCTGTACGGATTGTCACGGGGCACACCAGTGCATTTCGCTCAAGGATAAAAAAGCCGCTCTCACGGCCTGTCGAAGATGCCATCCGGACGCCGGGACGAGCTTTGCGGAGTTTGTGATTCACGTCACCCCGAAAGACATAGCCGCGGACAGCCCACGGAAGAGGCAACACATCGCCCTCATAAGAGTCATCACCGTACTGATGGCCATCATAGCCATTCTGGTGGTTGGATTTTTCTACGGACACACCTTTCTGTGGATACTGCGGGAACTGCACGAGCGGCTGAGGAGGCATAAATAACATGGAAACCAACCACCCTGAAAAAGAAACCGTCGTGCGATTTTCCGTTCTTCAACGCCTTCTCCACCTCTTTACCATGCTGGGCTTCACGGGATTGGCCATCACGGGCTTTTCCCTCAAGTTCAGTTCTCAGTGGTGGGCATGGGGCTTTGCGTGGCTTGTGGGCGGGCCGGAGCACCTGGCCTGGTTGCACCGTTTTTGCGCGGTAATCACTTACGGCTGCGTGATGGTTCACGTCCTGTGGCTTCTTTATTTCAAATTCGTTCTGAAGGGCAGTCTGACCGGCCCTCAGACGCTTTTCCCGCGGATGCAGGATGTTAAGGATCTGGTGGGACATATAAAATATTTTTTTGGAAATCCAAAGCTCCCGGAGTTTAACCGCTTTGCCTACTGGGAAAAATTCGATTATCTGGCCATTTTTTTGGGGATGAACACCATGGGATTGACGGGACTGTTTCTCTGGTTTCCCGAATTCTTCTCCACGATCCTGCCCGGCTATTTCATCAACATCGCCCAGGTGCTTCATCTCTACGAAGCCATCATCGCCGTGGCCTTGAAGTTTGTCGTTCACCTGGCCTCCGCGCATCTGAGGCCGGAAATCTTTCCCATGGAAAAAAGTATTTTTAACGGCAGGACCACGAGAGAGCAAATGATGAGAGAACATCCCGGGGAATGGAAAACCCTCGCCGCAGCAGAGGAATCGGCAGTCGAAAAGCCATAATCCTGATCATAATCTTCATCATAGTCCCTGAATGGCTTTATATTTACCTAAGGATATATAGAGAATCGAAATGAAACAGAGGAACCTTACAGCGGCACTGCTTATTATTGCATCGGTTTTCTTCCTGTCGGCTTTCCCTGCCCTGGGCCAGGAAAAAAATCTGATGCCGGCCACAATAAACGGCGAGAAGCGACCCTGCCTCGATTGCCATCGGTCTCCCAACATCCACACCGATGCGGGCGCCCTTGCAAACCAGACGCTGTGCCTGGAATGTCATGGCAAGAGCGAATGCGTCAGACCGATCGGCAAGACAAACCTCTCCTTGCAGGTAAAGTCCGAATCCGTTCTCAAAGGCAGGCATCAATACGTTGCCTGCATCCATTGCCACCAGGATGTGGCCCGTTCCCCCCATGTTTCCCGAGCGGGGGCAGTCTGTTCGGAATGCCATCCGGTTCATGGAGAAGGCGGCGCTGTCGGGGCGCCTCATCTGCGGGTATCCTGCCAGGCCTGCCACTTCACCTCCAATCTTTTTACTTTGGATAAAAAATCAGACCGGGTTATCCTTGCATCGGTGGACCCCAAAGGAGCGCCCGTATCCCGCACCGATCACACCCTGAGAAATATCAAAAACGAGGAGTTCTGCGTCCAGTGCCATTTTCCGGAAAACAAGGTGGGGGCAGCCGCCTCCGTTCTTCCCCCGAAAAGCTTTCTCTGCATTCTCTGCCATAACGCCTCCCTGGACATGGGGGGACCTCTCTTCTGGGTGGCGTTCCTGATTTTTATAGTGGGGATACTGCTCATGGTCCGTATGTGGTTTAAAGGCAGCGTGCAGGGCGAGGAGACTTCCCTGCACAAAAAAATTGCCCGCGGTTCGGATTCCATTTGGGGAACCATTTTTTCAAAGGAATTTTTTCCGCTGCTCAAAACCTTTGTGCTCGACATTGTCCTGCAAAGGAGGCTTCTCAAAGAGAGCGTGCGCAGGTGGTCCATACACTCGCTCATCTACCTTTCCATTCTCACCCGCTTCTCCTTGAGCGTATTCACCTTTTTCGTTTATCGAATCGGCCCGGAAAGCGCCCTCGCGGAAGCCCTTATCAATAAGAATAACGGGTTCACGGCCTTTGTAAATGATCTCTTGGGGCTGTTTATTCTCATCGGCATCCTGTGGACGCTTCTTCAGAGGGTGTTCATTAAACCCCCGCACGTCCTGACCGAGTTCCGGGACGGTTTTGCCGTGGGTCTTATCGGCGTACTTGTCTTTCTGGGTTTTATCCTGGAAGGCGCAAGAATTTTGATGACCCAGGTCCCCGCGGACATCACGATCTACTCGTTCGTGGGCCGTATCACGGCTGGGATACTTTCCGTTGTATCTATCAACTGGTCATCCGCTTATGTAGTCCTGTGGTATGCGCATGCCATTGCGGGAGCGCTGCTCGTCGCCTATCTGCCTTACGGGAAGATGAAGCATATTTTCAATACCCCGCTCACCCTCCTGTTGAATTACAGGATGAAATAGAAAGCATCAGGAAATCAGGCGGTTCAACAAGGGTAAAATGATGTCGGATAACGAATCTCAGATCGAAAAAGAAAGCGTGAAAGATGCGGCGGCGCGGACTCCCGTAGAGGAGGACACAAAGCAGACAGCCGTCGCCCGGGAAGAGTCCCTCCAAAAGATGCAGCCCGAACCTGCAAAGGCCGTCGATCTTCTTATCTCCAACCTCGACATCAAGAGACTGATAGAGCTTGACGCGTGCACGCGATGCGGGGAGTGCCTCACTTGGTGCCCCGTGTATGACCAGGACGCGAAGGAATCGATCATCCCGAGAACCAAGGTGATGGATTTTCTCAGGATACTCCATTCTCAGCACGGAATCGTGGGAAAGATTGTCAAGAGCGACAAATCTCCCGAGGCGCTCAAAAAGCTCCTCTCGGCCCTGTTTCACTACAGGGAAATAACGGATCAGGATGTTCGGGATTTTGCCCAGAATCTCTATGAATGCTCCACCTGCGGCCAGTGCCACGTGGTTTGCCCCGCAAATATTGATACGGTAAATCTGTGGGAAGATATCCGTCGTCTCATTGTACAGGCAGGCTACGGTCCGCTGGAATCCCAGAAAGCCCTTGTAAAGAGCGTAAAGTCCTACGACAACCCGTGGCAACAGCCCAGGTCGGGCCGGACCAAGTGGGCGCGGAGGGCCAAGAAAGAGGGGCTCATTGCGGACCTGCCAAGAGAAATGAAAAAGACCGGCGCCAAGGTGTTGCTTTTTTTAGGCTGCACCGCTTCTTATGATATCAACGTAAAACAGGTGGCCGTAAGCACCATCAATATCCTGGAGATGTTAGGGATTGATTACGGTGTTTTCGGGAAGGATGAAAAATGTTGCGGCAGTGTGATGCTCCGCATGGGAGACCGGGAATTTGAAAGAATCGCCTCCGACAACATCAAAATGTTTCACGAGGCGGGTTTTCAAACGTTGATCACCTCCTGTTCCGGTTGCTTCAAGACCATTAAGGAAGATTATCCAAGGGTGGAAAAACTCCACTTCGAAGTCATGCACACCGTGGAATTTCTTCGCCGTCTCTACGAAGAAGGAAAACTCGTTTTCAGAAACAGGGTGGAGAAGAAGGTCACCTACCACGATCCATGCCACCTTGGAAGAGCAGCCGGAGTCTTTGATGACCCCAGATTTATTTTGCAGGCCATACCGGGGCTTGAACTGGTGGAAATGCCGCGAAACCGCGAATATTCCCGTTGCTGCGGCGCGGGCGGAGGGCTCAAATCAGGATATCCGGACATCCAGAACCGTATGTCCCAGAGACGAATCAGGGAGGCGGAAGAAACCGGCGCCCAGGAACTGGTGTCCGCGTGCCCGTTCTGCTACCAGGGCCTGCAGGTGGGAATCACGGCCACGGATTCGCCCCTCATTATGCGAGACATCAGTTTCCTTGTCGAAGAAGCGCTGAAAGACGAACCGATTTCGGAGCAGGAGAAAACGGCAAAATTCGAGGCTGAAAGATCGGAGATGGCCGTAAAGCCCGAAAAAGTTCAAGAGCCTGAAAAGGACAAAAAGGCGGAGCGGGATGCGAGACGAGAAAAGAGGTTGAAGCGGCTACAAGAAAAGGAAACAAAAGAGCAGAAAGAAGAAAGCACAATAGACCAGAAATCCCGGAGCGATCGGGAAACAGCGAAAGACAAGAAGGCCGAGCGCGACGAAAGACGGGAGAAAAGACTCAAGAGACTCCAGGAAAAAAAGGCCAAACCCCTTGAAGAAGAAGTCGGAACACCTCAGAAACCCGAGACGCAACAGAAGTCTGAAAAGGACAAGAAAGCTGAAAGAGAAGAAAGACGAGAGAAAAGGCTTAAGAGAGTGAAGGAAAAGAAGACAAACGTCCAAAAAGAAAATCCCGAAACAGATCAGGAATCTGAAACCGATCAGAAATCTGTATCCGACCAGGAACCTGAAATTGACAAAAAACGGGAAAGAGAAGAAAGACGGGCAAAAAGACTCAAGAGGGTTCAGGAAAAAAAGACCGGAACCGAAGAGAACGCCGAGGCCTCTGCGCAAGGAGAAGAATAGATCGCCGTTTACGAGAAATATATTTACTGGATTCAGGAAGGAGCGTTCAGGGACCTGAAAGAAAGTCTTGTGAAGAGCGGCAACCTCCTTCACAAGGCCAGGAAGGCCGTGTGCGTTCCTCTTTCCGGGAAGATGGATATGGGCTATGTGCCGCCCGATTCCTGGGAAAAGGATTCCCTGTGTAAGAGACAGCTTTCGTGGTATGGAACTTCTCGCTATGCCGGTAAAACCTTACTGATCAGTTCCCGAAGCCTGGCTGCATGGGGACTGACAGAGGAGACTCGGATTCGCGGTTCCAAGTTCCGCTGCCGCAAGTTCCCAACCAGAACGGAACAGATAGCCCTTCTGGATCGTGAAAGTTATCGGGCAGCCAAGCCGGATGCCTGGGAGAGGATTGATGAAGAAGAAAAGGAACGGAATAATCGGTGGCTGAAGGTAATGGGCATCCACGGCAGGAGCTATGAAGAGCTTTTCATCACCCACTGCGCAAATCACGCCAATTTCATTGAACCGGAATATTATCTGAATGAAGGAGAACCGATTCCTTACTCCCTGGGGAAAACCACCCATATCTGTTCCGCCTGTCTCGAATTTTTCAATATTATCGGTTCACAATGGAAAAAAAAGCTGGTGGTGCCCTGCCCTGGTGCGGTTTTGTTTGCAGGTCTGGCGCCGAATCGTTACTATGAAGTAATCCAACTTTAAGGGGTTCGTCATGAAAAAATTAGGAATCATGGCATCTGCTCTTTTCTTTTTTTTATTGCAGATTACGAACGTTGTGAACGGCGGGGAAAAGCCGGTTCGCATCGGATATCTTCAAAGCGACATACATCAACTAGCCTGCTGGGTGGCTATTGAAAAGGGTTTCTATAAAAAAAACGGCGTGACGGCCGATGTGGCGGGTATCTTTAAGGCGGGTCCGGAGGAGATGAGCGCGTTTGCCGCGGGCGCGTTGGATATGGGATATGTGGGCGAGGCGCCGGCCACCACGGCCGTGGCAAACGGGGTAGCCAAGGTTAAGGTGTTGGCCCAGGTGAATACCGAAGGATCCGCCATTATGGTGAAGAAAGGATCCGCCATAAAGACGCCTGAAGATCTTTTGGGAAAGACCGTGGCCATTCCGGGTCGTTCGACCGTTCAGGATTTTCTGCTCCAGAAAGCCCTTCGAAAATATAAGGTGGACCCCCGGAAAGTTTCCATCATCGTCCTGAAACCACCGGAGATGATCGGGGCGCTCAAGACCGGCCAGATCGATGCCTTTATCGCCTGGGAGCCCTATCCCGCCAAGGCGCAAACCATGGGTGTGGGGCAGGTGCTTCTTGCGTCAGGAGAAATCTGGAAGGACCACCCCTGCTGCGTTCTCGTCGCGAACAATTCTTTTCTTTCTGAACATCCCGAACAGGTGAAGGGAATTGTGAAAGCTCACGTGGAAGCCACAAATTTCATTCATGATTTTCCTGAAGAAGCAGTGAAAATCGGGGCAAAATATACGGGAATGGACGAAAAAACGGTGCGCCTGGCCATGAACAACGTCAAGTACACCTATGTCCTGAGCATTGATGGAGAAAAGGAATACGTGGACTTCCTTTCCCGCCTCAAATATATAAAAGTGCCTGATGTAAACGCATTTGCGGATAAATTCATCCATCAGGAGATCCTCCAAGAGATCACCGGAAAATGAAAATTGAGCGGTATATTGTTCCTCTGATTCTGGTTGTATGCTGGCAGGCATTATCCTCCCTTGGAATCATAGGGGGAACGCTGCTCCCCTCTCCAATTGAAATTCTTTTGGGATTGAAAGACCTCCTGATCATCGGCATGCCTCCGGGATATCTTCTGCCATATCATATCCTTTACAGCCTGTATCGCGTGACGCTGGGTTTTGCTGCCGCGGCAATTCTCGGCATCCCTCTGGGATTGCTCATCGGTTGGTCCGTCCGCCTCCGGATTATGATAAACCCTATTATCGAGATGATCCGGCCCATTCCCCCGTTGGCCTGGATACCTATAGCTATTCTCTGGTTTGGGATCGGAATGAAATCGGCCGCTTTCATCATCTTTTTGGGCGCCTTCTTCCCCATAGTCCTGAATACTATCTCCGGGGCGTTGTCCATCAATCCCATCTTCTTTGATGCCATGAGAACCCTGAATGCCACATCGGCGGATATCTTTTTTAAGGTGGTGGTTCCGGGATCGATCCCTTCCATCTTTGTGGGCCTGCGCATTGGAGTTGGAATCGGATGGATGACCCTGGTTGCCGCTGAATTTACCGGCGTGAAATCAGGGTACGGCCTGGGATATATGATCATGACCGCCAGGGACATTCAACGGCCCGATGAAATCATCGCGGGGATGCTGGTCATCGGCATTATAGGACTTTTGATCAACCAGGCCCTGGTATTACTGGAAAAGAAGATTATTCGATGGCAATAACCGAGCAAGTCATCCCAAGCCTGGAACTTCAGGGTTTGACAAAAGCCTTTGAAGACGAAAACCGCGTTCAAACGGTTTCTGTTCTTCACCCCATCACCCTGAAAGTGGAAAAAGGGCAGTTTGTTTCCATTATCGGCCCGAGCGGGTGTGGAAAAACAACGCTGCTGAAAATCATCGCTGGCCTTGAGAAACCATCGGAGGGCCAGGTCCTTGTTGATGGCAGAAGCGCCATGCACGACAAAAATCCGATTGGACTGGTTTTCCAGGAATATGCCCTCTTTCCGTGGCGAACGACGCTCCAGAACATGGAAATAGGTCTTGAAATCCTGTCTGTGCCGAAGACGGCGAGGCGTGCGGCGGCAATGAAATATATACGAAATTTCGGCCTGGACGGCTTTGAAAACCGCTACCCGAATCAATTGTCGGGAGGCATGCAACAGCGGGTCGCCATTGCCAGGACCCTCCTCACAGACCCGGAAGTGGTCTTGATGGATGAACCCTTCGGTTCTTTAGACAGCCAAACCCGAAACCACATGCAGACCTTTCTCCTACAAGTATGGGAATCCAGAAAGGTCAGCATCCTTTTTGTAACCCACAATGTGGACGAAGCGGTTTTCCTGAGTGACCGGATCATTGTGCTTTCGAAGCGACCGGCCCGAATCATTCGCGAGTTTATCGCGCCATGGCCCAGGCCGAGGGATCGTACAAGCCTTGAATGCAATACCCTCCGAAGGGAGATACTGGAAACCATGGCAGCGAATGAACCCTGAATTACAAGAGGAGAAAATCATGAAAATTGTCGGAATAAGCTGTAGCCCAAGGAAAGGCAAGACCACGAGATATGCCCTGGATCACTGCCTGAAGGCGATTACGGACAAATTCCCTCACGTAACCACGGGAGTCATTGATCTGGCGGAGAACAAAATAGGGGGTTGCATCGCCTGCGGGCAATGCATGAAAAAGCTGGAATGCAGCCAGGACGATGATTTCAACAAACTCATTCCTTCCCTCTCCGATCCTGTGCCGGCAGGCATAATCGTGGCAACACCCGTCTATCTTGGGGCAATAACCTCCCAGTGCAAGGCCTTTCTGGACCGGTGCGTCATGTTCCGGAGAAACGGTTTTCTATTCAGGAATATGGTAGGCGGGGTCATTGCCGTGGGCGGATTCCGAAACGGAGGCCAGGGAGTTGCAATCCAGCAGGTGCATGCCATCATGCTGGTCCAGGATATGATCGTTGTGGGAGATGGCGCTCCCGGGTCCCATTTTGGCGGGAGTATGTGGAGTGGTCAACCCGATGGGATCGAAGGAGATGCCGTCGGCCTGCAGACCATACAAAGCCTGGGATGTAGGGTCGCCGAACTGGCCTTGCGGCTGGCGTCATAGAAGGCCTCAAGGCCATTTTTCCTGGAACCAAAAGCCTTCCCTATTCGTATAATTCGTGGTTAAAGAGACATTTCCACGATAGTGGAGTATTTTTGACAATCGCAACCATCATAACGGACATCCAGAGCCTCGGGGTACGCATACACAGGAATGTCCTCCAAAGAAAAGGGGGCGCGGGTCCGGCGGAAGGGGGCTCCCTTATGATCGAAGGGAGAGCTGTCAATGTGCCCGTGGCAAGCCCTTTTGTTTCCGAATCGCCTTATCACATTCAGGAAGCAGGCGGGCAAACCTTCCTTTTCAAGGCCGGAAAGGAAATCCTCCCTGTCGGTCTCATCGATGCGCCTGCGTTCTATGGTTTTTCCACCGAAGAGGGCATCCCCTACACAAGCATTGCCCTCCTCCACGGAAGGGACTGTCTGGCCAGCTCGGTCATCCAGACCTGCGTATACTGGAATACCAGGCAGAGATGCACGTTCTGCGGAATTGAGCTGTCCCTCAAAAATAAGAACACGATCCCCGTTAAAACCCCATCACAAATTGCCCAGGTTGCCGTCGCGGCCCGGGAACATGACCATGTGACCCATATTGTCCTCACAACGGGCACGGGAACCCCTCCGGGATCGGAGATACAGGCCTTGGCGGCATGTACACGGGAAATCAAGAAATTGACGCCGATCCCCGTCCATGTCCAGTTCCAACCGCCTCCCCTCCTCGACACGCTTTTCCTGTTAAAGGAAGCCGGTGTGGATACGGTGGGAATCCACATGGAAACCTTCGACTCCGATACCCTGATCAAGGTTGCCCCGGCAAAGTCCGTCATCGGCATAAAACGTTACAAAGAAACATGGAAACTGGCGGTGGAAATATTCGGCCCCAACCAGGTCAGCAGCTTTATTATCGCGGGTCTGGGTGAAAACCCGGACACAGTCATTTCGGGCAGCGCGGCGCTGGCCGACTTGGGAGTGTATCCCTTTGTGGTGCCGCTGAGACCGATTCCGGGATCACGGATGGAGGACAATCTTCCTCCCGACCCTCGAATCATGGGAAATATTTATGAGCAGGTAGCCGCCATCCTGAAGAATAAAGGACTTTCTTCCGCCGACTGCAAGGCAGGCTGCGTCCGGTGCGGCGCCTGCTCCGCCCTGCCCTTCTATGAAGGGCCTTCCGAATCGTTGATCTGTCATCCGGCAAGAACGGCTGACGAGCAAGCGCAGGCCTTTGAGATACGAAAAGCGGTCTTTGTGCATGAACAGAAACTTTTCAAAGATACGGACGTGGATGAAAATGACAAAGCCGGCATCCACCTGATCGCCAAACAGGAAGGCAGCGTTGTCGGAACGGTGCGGGTGTATCCCGCCGGAACGGGAAATGGAGACTGGATTGGGGGAAGATTAGCTGTTCTAAAAGATTTCAGGGCATCGGGCGCCGGCGAACTGCTGGTGAGGGAAGCGGTGACAATCGTCAAAAAGCTGGGCTGCAACCACTTTACTGCCCACATTCAAGCGAATAACGTAGCATTTTTTGAGCAGTTGGGTTGGAAGGGCATAGCACCCGTTAAAGACCATTTCGGCACACCCCACCAGGTGATGGAAGCCGATCTTGAAAAATTGGATCAAGAAACCAACAAATGTGAATGAAGTCTCGCGCAGGCGCAGAGAAGAACAGACGCCAAGACGCCACCACCCCATGTCAATAATGGGAAACCGGAAACCCGGTAATGCGAGATTTGAGAGGAAATCCTGTAAAATGAACCTGTCTGATGTAGTCAAAAATACAAGAGAGTACCTGGGCCTTGTGCGTAAACGCCCCATCGCGGAGGTCTACGATAAGCTCATCCTTCATGGCGTTCCCGGTCCCCAGCTTCCCAATTACGGAGACGACGCAGCCGTTATTCCTTTCAAGGACGAATACCTGCTCCTGGCGGCCGACGGCATGATGACGAAGCTCCTTCAAAATGAACCCTATGCCGCGGGAAAGGCCTCGGTAATGGTGACGGTAAATGATATCTACTCCATGGGAGGAAGACCCATCGCTCTGGTCAATGTGCTGGCGAGCGGAGATGAAACCCATCGGTCCAAGGTCATCGACGGCATAAAGAAAGGCTGTGAAAAACTAAATGTCCCCATGGTGGGCGGACACCTCCACCCCGATGCGCCCCCGAACGCCCCTTCCCTTTCCGTGGCCATCCTGGGACACGCCACAAAACTTCTTCGAAGCCATCTTGCTGAAGCGGGAGACGATCTCATTTTTGCGGCCGATCTTCAGCGGGCAGGTGGGCTGTAGCTCGGTCACCAGCTGGGATGCCAATTCCGGAAAAACCACAGAGGAACTGCGTTATCGGCTGGAAGCCCTTCCCCTCATTGCCGAACGGGAATGGGCCTGTGCCTGCAAGGACGTGAGCAACGCGGGCCTTTTGGGGACCCTTTCCATCATGATGGAAAACTCCGGCACCGGGAGCGTTGATTGATCTCGACTCCATCCCCTACCCCCCCCCCTGGAGCTGCCCCAGTGGTTACTGTCCTTTCAGAGTTTCGGGTTTGTCCTGTCGGTCAGGCCGGAGTTTTCAACCCGGATTATCGATCTTTTTAACAAAAGAAAGATCGACGCGGTCGTTGTGGGCAAGGTGACCAGGGAGCGGAAAGTCATCGTAACAGCCGCCTCTCAAAGCCAAACGCTTTTTGATTTTAATAAAGATAAGATTACAGGGATTACCCGCCCTTCGTAGGCCATACAAAAATAAGGGCCCCAACCCGATAGGAAAGGAATGCAAAAACAAGATCAGATGGCCTTGCCATGCGAACTACATGAGGTATATCCATTTAAAGCCATTGCGGGGAAAGACGGTGGCTGATTCGAGCGAAGACTTCAGAGAACAAACATGACTGAGTCCTCTTCCGCCAACAGACAAAAATATCTCGGAGAGAAGGGGCTGATCGCGCTGATAATCCTTCTCAGCGCCTTTGTTCCACTGTCCATAGACCTCTATCTTCCCGCGCTTCCCGGAATGGCACGGTATTTCAATGTGTCCGCCGACCTGGCAAATCTCACGTTGATTCTGTTCTTTGTATTTTTCAGTGCAGGCACGCTTTTCTGGGGACCGCTCAGCGATAAATACGGCCGCAAACCTGTATTGCTGATCGGGTTATCCATTTATTTCGTGGCAAGCCTTGCCTGTGCGGACGTCCGGAATATTTATCAGTTGATCGGATTTCGCATTCTGCAGGCTATCGGAGGCAGCGCTGCTTTTGCCGTGGCTACGGCCATGATCAAGGATGTTTATGACAGCAAGAGCAGGGAGTCGGTTTTAGCCACGGTTCAATCCATGGTTTTAATCTCTCCGGCGGCAGCCCCGGTGTTTGGTGCGCTCTTGTTGAAATTCGTGTCCTGGAGAGGAGTGTTCCTGGCCCTGGCTTTCATCGGACTGCTGGCGTTGGCGGGAAGCATCGCATTACAGGAGACAATAGGCAAACGCAACACGGGATCGATATTGCAGGCACTGGGGGGACTTTATAAAGTTGCAAGGAACCCGGGCTTTTCCTCTCTGCTCGCCCTGTTTTCCCTGCCGAGTGTATCCGTGTTGGCGTTTGTCGCCTCGTCGTCCTACATTTATATAAACGGCTTTGGGCTCAGCGCCCAAGTTTACAGCTACTATTTCGCCATGAATGCCATAGGATTGATCCTTGGTCCAACGCTTTATATGCATGTATCCAGAAAATACAGGCGCAGATCGATTATTATTGTCTGCTTTTCAGGAATCTCGGCAAGTGGCCTGCTCATATCATTCCTTGGCGGCTTTCAGCCTTGGATACTGGCCATGGTGCTCTTGCCGGCAACCATCAGCGCAACCTGCCTGCGCCCTCCCGGCGCAAATTTGATGCTGGAACAGCAGAAAGAGGCAACAGGATCTGCCTCGGCTCTGATGAGCTGCTTCGCCATCTTCATGGGAAGCATCGGCATGGCTATAATATCCCTGAACTGGGCCAATACCATTCTGGTCCTGGGCGTGATGAATATCGTGATCGGACTGGTGTGCGAGGGGCTGTGGCTACGCGTTTCCCGAAAGCCGTATGTCACGCAGGTTCCGGAAAGATATATCGTCCCGGCAGACAGGTAAACGAATTTCAAGCAAGTTTGACCGGCCTGGTGGGCTGAAGGAAAGTAGAAAATTAATGAACTACTTGAACATGAAACGAAGGAAGGCATGGCTGAAAATTCTTCTTGTTGGAGCACTCATGCCGATTGCCGGCTCGGGTTGCGACAACCATTGACTACCCCTCTCTCTTGCAGAATCACCCTGGAAACCGCCTCCGAAACCAAAACCGGTTTTGATTTTGGAAGGAAGACAATTACGAGCATTTTCTGTCTGAAAAGAATTCTGGCAATTTCCCTGATTGCCGTGCCTTTGTTCCTCTCCGGATGCCGTTTGGTCTATCTCTTTCACGCGGCTGCGGGGCAGTTTCAATTGCTCAGCGAATCCATTCCCGTGCAGGAAGCGCTGGATGAGGATCTTCTGCCTCCGGACCAGAGGGCCAGACTGCTGCTTGTAGCGAAAATCAAGGAATTTGGAGAAAATAACCTTGGGCTGCGCAAAACAGACAGCTATGAAACAGTCTTCTTGAAATCCGGCCAGGATCCCATCTATACGGTCTCCGCCTCTCCCAAAGACAGACTCCAGCAGAAAACCTGGGATTTCCCCATTGTCGGCGAAATGCCTTACCTGGGCTTCTTTGATCTGGAAAAAGCCAAAGAGAAAGGGAAACAACTCTCAGATGAAAACCTGGATGTGTTCATCGGTGCGGCCGGAGCCTACAGCACCCTGGGTTGGTTCGCCGATCCTGTCACAAAAAATCTCCTTGAGGGAAGCACACCCCAACTGGTCGAAATCATTCTGCACGAAATGACCCATGCCACCCTTTACGTTAAGAGCCAGGGCGCCTTCAATGAGGGGCTGGCCGTCCTGGTGGGAAAGGTGGGCGCCCTCCGGTTCTTCACACGGAATTTTGGTCCCTCGCACCCTTTTACGATCCAGGCGAAGGCATCCATAGAAGACGAACGCATCTTTTCCACGTTCGTAGTTTCCCTCCTGAAGGAACTCGATACGCTCTACCATTCCCCATGCCCCTACGAAGAAAAGATGAGGCAACGGGAACGGGTTTTCCGCCGATCCCTGGAAAAATTTGCCGCACTCAAAACCCATTTTCAGACCGACGCTTTTTCAGAATTCGGCCGTGTACCCCTAAATAACGCCTATATTCTCGCGGTAGGGCTCTATCACAGCCATTTCGAACTGTTTGAAGCGGCTCTCGCAAAGGAGAAAGGATCCATCAAGGAACTCATGCAGTATTTGAAAGCCTCCTCTGAAAATGAAGGAGACCTCTTGGAGCGGACACGGGAGTGGATAGAGAAAAGCAGGTCAAACAAAGATCTGTGAGGCACTTTTAGCCGTCAGCCTAAAAGCCGGCATGGATAAAGAGAATAAATGAGATGTGGGACATCAAGGAAGCAGAGATTCCTCCCCCACTGCTTTTGGATCGGCGTTTTCATAGAGCCAGGCCTGGAATAATGTAAACCCAAGCGAAAGAATAACCGCCCCTATAAACAGGCCAATAATCCCGCTGTAAAGAAAACCTCCGATAGCGCCGATAAAGACGACCAGCATGGGGACATTGACGCCGCGGCCCATCAACAACGGCTTCAGAAAGGAGTCACACGCACCCACGAACAGGCTCCATATGGCAAACAAAACAGCAGGAAGCATACTTGCCGTGTAAAACACATACACGATGATCGGTCCCAGAATCAAAATGGTCGGAAGCTGAATGATTGCAAGAATGAGGACAAGCAATGCCCAGAGTCCTGCTCCGGGAATACCCGCCACGAGAAAACCCAGCCCCCCCAAGATTGCCTGAATGACTGCCACCCCCAAGATCCCCCTGGCAACACTCCTGACCGTGGCCTCCGAAAGCGTTACCAGTCCGGGGCCCTTTTCCCCGGCCAGACGAACGGCAATGGCGCGAACCATATGCCCTCCAGGTTCACTGTTGCTGAGCAGGACCCCCGCAATGATGATGGCCATCACGAAACTGATGATGCCGAATCCGGCCCCCGCCGCCGAATTCAACAGCCATAGACCGACCGTTTTGAGTTGGGGCGCGATTTTGCCCAAGGCGCCCAAAAAATTCTCTGACAAGAGCTTCCAAAAATCATATACAGCATGTCCGACAACCGGCCAGGATTTGATCTGTTCAACCACGTCAGCAATTCGAAGGCTGTCGCTGGATATCCCGTTGGACAGCTTCTCGGCGGTCCCCACGAGGGACGCGGCAAACATGAGGCTTGGTATGATAAGAATGATCAGAAGAAGAAGCGTGATCAGGGTTGCGCTCAGTTTGTTTCGCCCCCCCAAAATACCTCTCAGCCACCCATGGGCGGGAAAAACGGCAACGGCAATGATGATGCCCCATAGCACGATTTCGATGAAAGGCCGGGCAATCCGAAAGCACCAGAAAAAAAGGAGCAGGACAACTCCTACGCGAATCGTCACTTCCAATGCCCTGGCCACGAAGAGCTTGTTCTCGGAAGATGGGAGGGGAGAATTCATGGCAAAGTCTCAGGGTTGGTGGAAACGCGGAAATCAAACTGACGAACCTATTACCCCATGGAAAAGTCCATAGAGGAAAACACTGTCGCGTTTCCGCCTAATCATTCGGAAAAAGGTTTTTGAATCCTTTAAACATTCCATAAATCAAAAACCCGATGGTGCCGCCCACAAGGGCCAGGGAAATATACAAAATTATATTAGGCCACAATATGAACATAATAGATGAACCTCCTTCAACGTGAGTCTATCGGCATTCTTCGCAAAGAAGAACTGCTTCAAAAAGCCATGGAAGCAGTTCTCACTATACAGGATACAAACCTTTGAATTTCAGATGGTCATTGGCCGCCTTCATCCTGGCCAGAAGGCGGGCAAGATGGCTGTTGGTGATATGACAAAATAAGTAGACTTTTTCACGCTCCAACCGGAACCGGATAAATCCATAGGGAAGCACGCCAAACCGGGGGCCTTCGACCGTATCAACCACATCGGGAATGATTTCGATGATACGCCGGATGCTCTTCATCTGGATGCTCTCATCCTCTTTTATGCGGATAACATAGAAGATGCCCAGTGAGAAATACCAGGTGTAGGCAAGAATAAAGGCAATCATCCCCACCTGAAAAACCGACAGTATCCCGCTCTCTACTTTGGGCCACAAGAAAAACAGGGAAATACCGGTCCATACAACAAGCAGAGTGTAAAAGATCACCATGAAAAAGAGTGGCGCTTTGTACGCCATTTCAGGATGCGATATTCCTGATTTTTTCATTATACGCCGGTTTTTCTCCAAGAGCGCTCTCAAGTTCTCCACCGTTCCCTATCCTGAGCCAGGCTCAATAGAGCACGCTGGGCAGATAAAGGATGATCTGAGGAAACATCATCACCAGCACTACGCCCAACACCTGGAGTCCGATAAAAGGAACCGAGGACTTCCAGATATCCGTGGTGCTGATTTCGGGCGGGGCAACGCCTTTCAAATAAAACAAAGCGTAACCAAAAGGAGGAGAAAGGAAAGAAATCTGCAAATTGGTTGCAAACAAGACCCCGAACCAGACGGGATCGAACCCCAAGTGACGCACAATAGGGCCGAAAATGGGTACGCACAACATGATGATCCCCACCCAGTCTATAAAGCATCCCAGGAAAACCAGGATAAACTGCATGATGATGATGATACCCCATGGACCGAGCCCGGAACCCAGAAGAAGGTCGGTCACAAATCGTCCACCTCCCACCATCACGTACAGACCCACGAAAACATTGGCGCCGAAAATGGTCCACATGACCATGGCCGAGGACTTCAAAGTGCCTTCAGCGGCCTGAACGAGACCTTTCCAGGTAAGTTTCCGCTGAATAAGGGTCAGAATGATAGCCCCCCCGGCCCCGACGCCGGCGGCCTCGGTGGGGGCGGCGATACCGGTGAATATGGTTCCCAAAACCAGAAAGATAAGGATACCCGGAGCAACCACCCTTCCCAGAAGGCGAACCTTTTTCGCGAGGGGCAATCTTTCCTCCACCGGAATCGGAGGCCCAAGGGACGGCTTGATATAACACCGTATCGTCACATACAGGATAAACATGGTTGCAAGCATAAGACCCGGCGCGATGGCCCCGGCGTAAAGTCTTCCGATGGAACTGTTGTCCACCAACCCATAAACGATGAGCATGACGCTGGGGGGGATGAGGATACCTAAAGTCCCTCCCGCCAGGATGGAGCCACAGGCAATGAATTTATCGTACTGTCGCCTCAACATCTGCGGCAGCGCAATGACTCCCATGGTCACTTCGCTTGCACCGATAACCCCCACCATGGCGGCCAGCAGCGTACAGGCAACCACCGTAGCCGACGCGACCCCGCCTTTGAGAACCCCGAACCATTGATAGACGAGTTCATAAAGGTCCTCGATGACTCCGGAACGCTCCAGAATACAGGCCATGAAAATGAAAAGCGGTATGGCCGCCAACAGGTAGTTGGTCATCAACCCGAAAATCCTGGTGGGGACAATGTTCACGGCGGCGGCCCCCTGGAGGAAGGCCGTAAAAATAACCCCGACGGAACCACAGGCAAAAGCTACGGGAAGTCCCAGTCCAAGCAGAAAAAACAAAGAGCCGAACATCAATATGGTGATCCACTCAATACTCATACCATCTCCCTCCCCGTAATGGCCACATGCAGGTCACGGATAAACCAGACCACCCCCTGCAGAAGCAGCATGACTGCGCCGAAAGGCATCATGAATTTTACCGGATACAGGGGAGGCGCCCAGTCCGTCAAGGAAAGCTCCCCGGGAATATCATAGCCGAATAATGTTCCCCCGCCCATCATGGTCTGAGAACTCCAGTAGAAATTCCAGCTGGTCCAGAGCAATGCTCCGGTGAATATGAAGAAGAAGATGGAGGTGAAAAGATCCATAAATGCCCGAGTCCTCCTCGTGCGCGTTGAGTAGATCACATCCACCCGCACATGGGCCCTGTGGTAATGGCAGTATCCCGCAACAAACATATACTGTATGGCGAAAAGCAGGGTCATGAGTTCATGTCCCCAGTTGGTGGGCTTTCCGAAGACGTATCGCATCACGACTTCGAAACTAATCACCAGGACAGCGAGCAGGGTAAGCCCGACCATCAATTTGCCGACAAAGATGTTGGTCTTCTCAACGGCTGTCATCCATTTTTTTAAGGTTTCCATTGCGTTTCCTCATCCCGTCAAAGCCAAAAGAGGGAGGGGCTTTCACCCCTCCCCCCGTCGATCAAACTTTTTCCCGCATCAATCAGAATTCCAGCGGTTTTCCATCCAGATCCACAAGGTCGCTTTTCTTGATGTAACCCACCTTCACGGATTCCATAAATGCCAATTGGGATTTGAAGGCCTTCATTGCCAGAGGAGACTTTTTCGCCCATTTGACCCACAGAGGCGGCGCAAATTTTCTGAATTTTTCAATATCGGATTCGTGAAGACGGATGATTTCCACCCCCTGTTTCTGGAATTTGTCAAATGCTTCGATGTCGGCTTTTTGAATGGCCGCGTATTGATCCCATGAATGTTTTTCTACTGCCGCTTCAAGAAGCAATTGCAGGTGCGGTGGAATCTTCTTCCATGTGTTGATATTGATGTTCAGGCTCATCAGGTCCACGGGCTGATGCAGGCAGGGCGTGGAGGGAGGGCCCATGATGATGTACTTGGCCGCCTCGCCAAAGCCCAGGTTATAGTTGATAGCCGCTCCCACATAGTCTGAGGCGTCGATAACGCCCTTTTCCAGAGCGGGATAGACTTCCCCACCAGGCAGAAGCACGGTGGCCACGCCGGCTGACCGGTAGATATCCGCTATAATCCCACCAGGATATCGAATTTTCTTCCCTTTAAAATCCTCAAACGTCCGGATGGGCACCTTGGAATGGATCAGGTTGTCATCATGCTGGATCGGCCCGATGTAATACATGTTGTGCTTGCCATAAGCCTCGCGAGCGATCTCCCTGCCTCCCAGGGAAGTATACCACGTCTCCCACTGATCGGGACGGTCGAGACCGAAGGGATAGGAAGACAAGAACGTTGCCACCGGGATTTTTCCCGGCCAGTAAACATCAAAGCAATGCATTCCGTCAAATACGCCTGCCTTGACGGCATCAAACATCTCGAAGGTCCCGACAATCGCGCCCGGCCGGAAATCCTTCGATGGTCAGCTTGCCGTCGGTCATCTCGCCCACTTCCTTACAGAACTGCTGAAACATGATGTAGCCCAGCGTTCCGGCGTCCCAGGCGGTCTGGATCTTCATTTTAATTGCTTCCGCGGCGTGAAGCCTCATGACGCTTGGAAAGCCCATAGCGCCCGCCGTGGCGCCCGCCACAGCGGCCGTCTTTAAAAAACCACGACGAGACACCGCTTCGTTTTCCAAAATTCCCTTTTTCGACTTCTCCTCCATAATGGCCCCCTTTCTTTCATCAAAGTTAATGCCGTTGAACGAGCTGTCCTTGAAACCATCCGAATGAACAGCCCGGCCCCACAAAAAGACGTGAACCGTACCTGTAATATTCCGCACAAAGGGTTCGGATGAACCCTGCATTCCACCGCCCGTTCAAAGAGTTTGACGGACAGCGCGTATTTCCTGGTTTCCGGATGCCGCCTTGCGTACCGGCGAGGCATCCATATGGCTGCAATAGTCTGAAGGGTGATTGGAGGAAGGCCCGATTCGGCAGGAGGACTCTGGAATGCCCACACTGCCCGCATCGCCGACGGCCTCAATTCTTTTCCATTCTTTTTGAAATGATTTCATATAAACGTTCCGCATTATGGAACAGTGTTCTGATATGTGGCACGATAGTAAAACCATGAAAAATCTTTGTCAAGCCTTTTTTCTTCCTGTTGGAATTCCCCCACCGCTTCAGTCGGACGGTTTACCGAAAGAAAGCGTTTTTCCCGCAAAGATTTCTCGAAATCCCGATGAGTTTCTTTCTTTATCATTTATTTGGGTGCCTGCCTATCTTTTTTGAAAAAAAAACTTGACACTCAAATAATTATTGCCTTACCATGTACCGCAATATGAAACATGATTCCGCAATATGGAACAGCAATGAAATCCCTCAATAAAGTTCTTGATATTATCGACGCGGTGGCCAGGGATGGAAAAGCGGGTATTCGGGAGCTCTCCTCTCAGCTTGGTTTTCCCCCTTCAACCATCCACCGAATCATATCTCCTCTCGTAACCAGAGGCTATTTCAGACAAGACCCTGTTACGAAAGAATACGCGCTATCCGTCAAATTTCTGGAGCTTGGCACCATGGTTCAGGACCAGTTCGACCTTACCTCCATTGCCAGGCCCCACCTCAAACGACTCATGCTGGAGACGCGCGAAAGCGTGAACTTAGCCATTCAGCACGGCGACAAGGTGGTCTACCTGGACCATATGCGAAGTGATTACTCCATGCTCCGGCTTTTTACCAGACCGGGCGCCCAGGCCCCGCTTTACTGCACGGGGGTGGGAAAACTGTTTTTGAGCCGCATGAGCGAAATGGAACTCGATACCTATTTGAAAACCACGGAGAGGATAGCCTCCACCCCTTATACATTGGTCGACGCACAAGATATTCGCAGGGAATTGATTCAAATCAGAAACCAGGCCTATTCCGTGGACAATGAAGAGATGGAAGAGGGGTTCGATGCGTAGCCGCCCTCATCATGGACCATACCGGAAATCCCGCGGGCGCCCTCTCCATTTCCGGCGCCGCCATGAGAATCACCCCTGATCGGATCGAAAAGATCGGAAAGATGGTGAAAGACTGTACATTCGAAATATCCACACAATTGGGTTTCAGGAAGGAAACCCTCGCGAACCATGAAAGGAGAATGCCATGCCAAAAATGACTACCATGCAAGCTGCAGTGAAAATTCTTGAAAGTGAAGGAGTGAAACAGATTTTCGGAATTCCCGGAGCGGGAATACTCCCTTTTTATCGCGCGCTGAAAGACCTGGGAACGATAAAACATATGGTAACCCGACACGAGGAAAGCGCCATCCATATGGCCGATGGATACGCCAGGGCCATCGGTACGGTGGGCGTCTGCTCGGCCACATCCGGACCCGGCGCAAGCAATTTCGTGACAGGACTCTATACTGCCCAGGTGGATTCCATTCCGATCCTGGCCATTACCGGACAGAACGTACGACCGCAGTTGGATCGAGAAGCGTTTCAGGCCGTGGACATTGCCGCTATCGTCAGGCCCGTTACTAAAAAAGCCTATTGCGTGAAAGATCCGGGGATGGTGCCCTGGGTTTTTCGGGAGGCATTCCGGATCATGAAAGAAGGACGGCCGGGACCCGTGCTTATCGACCTTCCTCTCGATGTACAAAAAGAGATGATTGAATACGATCCCGAGACCGACATTCCCCTGCCCATTTTTCGAGGCGGCCCCGGGGGCGCCCAGATAAGGAGGGCCGTGGACATGCTTCTTGCGGCAAAAAGCCCGGTTCTGCTGCTTGGCGGAGGAGTGATCCTGGCCGATGCCTGTAAACCTTTTATCGCTCTGGCCGAAGCCCTTCAGATCCCCGTTGTCGCCACCTATATGGGAAAAAGCGGCATTCCCTGGAACCATCCCCTGATGGCCGGGCAAGTGGGCATCCAGTGCAATACCAGATCGGGAAACCGGGTATTCCTTGATTCGGATCTGGTCCTGGCCATCGGCGCCCGGTTCAACGACCGGCACACGGGCGATCTGAACGTTTACAAGGGAAACAGGCAGTTCATCCATGTAGACGTGGATCCCGGACAGATTGGAAAGAACATTATCCCCGATTTGGGAATCTGCGCGGATGCAAAAGTGACCATTGAAGCACTGCTTGAGGAAGTAGCGAAACGCAAAATCAAACCCAAACCGACGGGCTTGAAAATCCCTCAGATTCGCGCGGAAATGGAACGGAAGACCGATTATGACAATGTACCCATCAAGCCCCAGAGGGTCTTCCAAGAGCTGAATGCGTTCTTTGATGACGAAACGGTTTTTGTCACCTGTATCGGCTTGAATCAGATCTGGTCAGGCCAGTTGCAGAAGATCAGCAAACCGCGGCATTACCTGGATTGCGGCGGTGCAGGCCCCCTTGGCTGGGACCTTCCCGCCTCCATCGGCGCCAAGGTCGCCCGCCCGGACAAACAGATCGTAACCATCGTAGGCGATTTCGGATTCCAGTTCTGCATGGAAGCCCTGCCTGTAGCCGTGATGTACAACGTACCATTCGTGTGCATCGTGCTGAACAACGGATACCTGGGGCTCATTCGTCAGGCCGAAAAATACCTTTTCGACATGGATTATGAAGTTCAAACCTGGTATAATCACCCGAAGGAAATGGAGTCCGAACAACTTTCAAGAGCCGTAGCGGGAAGTGTGAGCGTGTCCGCGGGTCCGAGTGGTCCGGTTCCGGAAAACAAGGGAAGAGGGTTCGACTTCGTCAAATTCGCGGAGGCCTGCGGGGCCATGGGAGAACGGGTAACGGAACCCGCGGACATAAAAGCGGCTTTCAAACGCGGCGTTGCCTCCGGAGTCCCATATATCGTTGAAATCATATTGGAAAGGGATACGGACTGCTCCATGGGCGTCGCCATCGATGCCATTCGGGAATTTGAATAATCATTGAAAATGCAGGAGAAAATAATCATGTCTGATCTGAAAGAAAGGGCCTCGGCCATACTGAAAGAATTCAAGGGAGAAAGCTATGCCTTCGGGAGTGGCATCCTGGATGACGCGCCCGGAAAGTACGTGTCGGAGTTCGGAAAGAAAGCCCTGTTTGTGGGCCCCATTGACTTTGACTGGTATACCCCTTTCAAAGACAGAATCTTTCAATCGCTGGAGCGGGCAGGCGTAGAGATCATAGATGTGGCGCGATCCGCCGGGCCAAACGCTCCCTTTGTGGATGTGTACCGCATCCACAGCCATATCATGCACAAGAAACCGGACGTGGTGGTGGTAGCGGATGGAGGCTCGGGCATCGATGCGGTGAAGGCTGCCGCCACACTTGCCTCCCTTGGTGATCTGCACCCTGAAATCGACCCCTTTTTCGGCGTGGGGGAGGTAACAAAAATATGTAAAGGCGCCAACCGAACCATCATGCCTGTGGTAGCCATCATGATGGCGGCCAGTTCCGGCGCCCATCTGACAAAATATTCCAATATTACGGATCCGCTGGCGGGTCAGAAAAAGCTCATTGTGGATGAAGCCATTATTCCACCGCGCTCTGTTTTTGATTACGACGTCACCGTCACGCAGCCCATGAGCCTGACCCTGGACGGCGGCCTGGACGGTATCGCACACTGCCTGGAGGTCTATTTCGGGGCTGCTCCGAATATGAAGGACAGGGCAAGGGAAATCGCCGAGTTGGGGCTGGAACTGATTATTCGGGGCCTTACGACCATAAAGAGCAATCCCACGGACAAGGAGGCCCGAACCATGCTGGGCATGGGGACCGATCTGGGAGGATATGCGATTATGATCGGAGGGACCTCCGGCGCCCATCTCACCAGTTTTTCTCTGGTGGACGTGCTCAGCCATGGCCGGGCCTGCGCATTGATGAATCCGTACTATGTGGTATTTTTTGCGCCGGCAATCGAGGAACAGCTGCGCATTATCGGTGACATTTACAAGAAATACGGGTATATTGATGCCGACCTCAAAACCCTTTCGGGAAGGGAGCTGGGTCTGGCCGTCGCTGGAGGAATGGTCAAGTTCAGTGAATTTCTGAAATTTCCCATCTGCCTGAGCGATGTGAAAGGGATTGAAACCGCTCACATCGATCGCTGCCTTAGCGGCAGCCAAGAACCCCCAGCTGGACATGAAACTGCGGAACATGCCCGTTTCCCTCAACGCGGATCTCGTGGATGAATATATGAGACCGATTCTGGAAGCCGCATGGGGCGGAGATTTTGAAAAGATCAAAAACATGCAGTAATCATAACTCATCATGAAAATACCTCTTCTTTACGGAAAAAAAGGATTGGAGCTGGAGCTTCCGGATGATGTGCAACCTACCGTCATTCGGAAGCACCCCATGACGCCCCTCGATCACCCTTTGCAGGCAGTGCGAAACGCCCTGGACAATCCCATAGGGAGCCCTCCCCTTTCCCGGCTTGCATCGGGAAAGAAGACCGCATGCATCCTCATATGCGATATTACGAGACCCGTACCCAACGGCTTGCTTCTGCCCCCCCTTATCGAGACACTGACCGCCGCCGGCATTTCCAGAAAGGATATCCTGATACTCGTAGCCACCGGGCTTCATCGCCCCAACGAGGGAGAAGAGCTGCGGGAAATCATAGGGTCTGACGACATCTACAAAACCATCCGGATAGAAAACCATTTCGCCAGGGACCGAAAGGCCCATGTAGACCTCGGGAAGACTTCCAAGGGCATTCCGATCATGATCGATCGTCGCTTTGTGGAGGCCGATCTGAAAATCGTTACGGGCCTGGTGGAACCGCATTTTATGGCGGGATATTCAGGGGGTAGAAAAGTGGTGGCCCCCGGAGTTGCCGGAGAGGACACCATTTTACGGTTTCACACAGCGCACATCCTGGAACATCCACGGGCCGTCAATTGCGTTATGGATGGGAATCCCCTGCACAACGAGCAATCGGAGATCATTCGTACCATCGGTGGAATCCTGGCCCTCAACATCGTAATCGATGAGGAACGGAGAGCGGGCTTCATCAACTTCGGCGCGATCGAAGCAAGCCACCTGAAGGCGGTGGATTTCATGAGAAAGCACGCGGAAGTCACGATTTCTCGTCGTTTCAGGACGGTGGTCACCACCAGTGCGGGGTATCCGCTGGACAAGACCTATTACCAGACCATCAAAGGGATGGTCGGCGTCATGGACATCCTTGAGCCGGGGGGGACCATCCTGATTGCAAGCAGATGTTCCGAAGGGATGGGTAGCAGGGAATTCGTCGAGGCACAGAGGATGCTCTGCCGCGAAGGCATTGAGAGATTCATGGCTATCCTGGATACCAGGGAAAAGGCGCTTATAGACGAGTGGCAGACGGAAATGCTTATCAAAGCCCTGCGTGTCGGAAACATCCAAATTTTCACCACAGGCCTGAATCAGGAGGATCTGAAAGATATCTACGTGGAACCTGTGGCATCCCTGAGACAAGCCGTGCTGGCAAGCGTGGCCGCTCAGGGCGACAGGGAGATCGCCGTGGTTCCTGAAGGACCTTATGTCATACCTCTTTTAGAAAAACCCTGTTAGGCATATACGAAAAACGAGTGACGGGACGAGAGCATACTGACTCCCCGACTTTTTTAGAGGAGAACCCATGGAAAGAGAACGGCTTATTGAACAATTGAAAGAGATTGTGGGACCGGAAAACGTCCTGGCGACCAAAATGGATCTTGCCCTTTACAGCTATGATGCATCGCTGGACAAGGGGATGCCCGATGTGGTTGTACTTCCCGGATGTACGGAAGAGGTTTCGAAGATCGTTTCTCTGGCCCACAAGGAGAAAATTCCCGTGATAGGAAGGGGTTCGGGCACCAATCTCACGGGAGGAACCGTTCCCGTAAGAGGGGGAATTGTGGTTCATTTTTCACGCATGAACCACATTCTGGAAATCGATATCCCCAATCGTACCGTAACGGCGGAACCGGGCGTCATCACCCTTGATCTGCAAAATGAGGTCCTGAAAAAGGGTTTTGTGTATCAGCCCGACCCGGCGAGCCAGAAAGTTTCGACCCTTGGCGGAAATATTTCGGAGAATTCAGGGGGGCCCCATTGTCTGAAGTATGGCGTCACCTCAAACCATGTTCAGGGCCTGCAGCTAGTTCTCGATGACGGGACGATCGTGGAAACGGGTGGAAAAAGCAGGGACAACCCCGGCTATGATGCCCTGGGCCTTTTCGTGGGAAGTGAAGGGACCCTTGGCCTGGTAACCCGAATGACACTAAAGTTGGAAAGGGCGCCCGAGGCCGTCAAGACCATGCTGGCGGTATATGAAACCATAGAAGACGGCGCCAATACGGTGTCCGCGATTATCGCCGAAGGAATTGTTCCTGCAACGCTGGAGATGATGGACAACACGGTCATGCGTGCCGTTGAGGAAACGATCAAGGTAGGCTATCCCCTGGATGCTGCGGCGGTTTTGATCATAGAATTGGACGGCATGCCCGAAGGCATGGAGGAAAATGCCGAAAAGGTGATGGAAATCTGCAAGAGAAACAACGTACGGGAAGTGAAGCTGGCGAAGGATGACGCGGAAAGAGCCGTACTCTGGGCCGGACGGAAGGGTGCATTTGGAGCGGTCGGGCAGGTCAGGCCGAGCTATCTGTGCTGCGACGGAACAGTGCCCCGGACCAAACTGCCCGAGGTTCTGGGCCAAGTCATCGAGATCGGCAAGAAATATAACCTCCCCATTGGAAACGTCTTTCACGCGGGTGACGGCAATCTCCACCCGCTGATCATGTTTGACGAAAGGGACCCGGATGAGAAAGCACGGGTTCTCAAGGCATCTTCCGAAATACTGAAGCTCTGCGCGGATGCAGGAGGAACCATCAGTGGAGAACACGGGGTTGGTCTCGAAAAGTTGCGGGAAACGTCCTACATCTTCTGTGAACAGGATCTGGAGTTCGAAAGAACCATCAAGAAGGCATTTGATCCCAATGACATCATGAACCCCGGCAAAATGATACCCGAGCCCGTGTGCGTACAATAACAGCCGTTCCCGGTTGTTAGTATGGAAACAAACAAGCCACCATTTTGCAAAGGAGATTTGAAGTGGTTGACCTTAACAAGATCGCAAAGGACTTGGCCGAAATTGTGGGGGAGAAATTCGTCACGACGGCGCCCGACATAACACAAGAACACAGCATTGACGGGATAGCGCCCAAGATGGTTGTTTTTCCGGGAAATACGGAAGAAGTTGCGGAGGTGGTCAAGATTGCCTCTCGTCAAAAACTGGCCGTTGTCCCCCGGGGAAATGGGTCGAAAATATCCCAGGGGAACCGACCGGAACGGCTGGATATGGTCCTTTGTACTTCACGAATGAATCAGATGCGCGACGTGGACACTTCCAACCTCACCATCACGGTGGAGGCAGGCGTCCGGTTCAGAGATATCCAGGCAAGGCTTGCCACTGAGGAAGACCGTTGCTATCTCCCCCTGGAGGATCTGACCACGGAGGCCGATGATCCGGTCTGTTCCGACAGAAGCAACAGCGGCTGTTTCCTGCCCATAGATCCCTGCTGCAGCGACACGGCGACCATCGGTGGAGTCATTGCGAGCAATTCCGCTGGACCGAGGAGGCTCCTGTACACGCTTCCCCGGGACATGATTCTTGGGGTAAGGATGGTGACTCCCACCGGCGACATCGCCGGCGCAGGCGGCAAGACGGTCAAGAATGTATCGGGATACGATACCTCGAAATTGATGGTTGGTTCCATGGGAAGTCTGGGCATCATCTGTGAGATGACCTTCAAGCTGCTGCCCCTTCCCGAAAAAATGGAAACGGTCCTGGTTTCTTTTGACTCTTTCTCCGAGGCTGCGAGCCTTGCAGACCGCATCCTTGGGACAAAGCTCCTGCCCGCGGCCGTTACCGTCTTGAACGCGTCCGGTTTCCAGAAACTCAAAAACGCTGCCTGTTCGGGATTTGGGCCGGGACAATTTGTCGTGGCCACGGCTATAGAGTCCTACCACAAGGCCGCTGCCCGCATGGCAACCGAAGTACGCGATATGGGAGAAGAGATGAAGGCCACGGATATGATGAGCCTGCAAGACCAGGCCCATCAGCGATTCTGGCTCGCCGTGAGCAATCTGGACTCTCAGTTGGCCGCGGAATTTCCTGGCCTGATTCAAGGCAAGCTCAATTATCCCATCTCCCAATGGAGGGAAATTTCCGATTCCATGCAGAAATCACTGGCGTACCGCCGTATCGAACATGCCATGATGGCCCATGCGGGAAGCGGGATCTGCCAGGTCTATTTGATGCTGGATCAGAACGACAACAGCACTGCGGATAAGGCCGTTGCGGTTGCTGGAGAACTCTTGGAACGCAGCGTTGAAGCCGGCGGGAACATGGTCATACAGAGAGCGCCCGCCTCCATGAAGGGCAGGCTGAAAATCTGGGGAAAAACAGGGGCTGATTTCATTCTGTTCAAGCGCCTCAAAGAGCAGTTGGATCCGGACGGAATCATGACTCCGGGCCGTTTTGTGGGGAACCTTTAAATGACAGTGCATCAACGACACAGGGGTAAAAAGTTATGAATATTGTTCAGTTGAAGAAGTTATCCTATGACGAGGTGGCCAAATGCAACAGATGCGGGTTCTGCCTGCCAAGTTGCCCCACATATATTGTAAAGAAGAATGAGGCCTATTCCCCGCGGGGTAGAAACGCCATCACCCGGTTCGCCATTGAAAACAGCCTGGAACTCAATGAAGATACGGAAAAAGCTATTTTCACCTGTTTGGGTTGCGGCGCATGTACCGCCGTCTGTCTGTCGAGCGTAAAGACGAAGGACCTCATATTTCAGAATCGCGAGTGCCAGGTAGACAGGGGATTTTATCCGAAAATTGCCGAACGACTGGTCAAAACCCTTGCGAAATCCAGGAACATCTCCGATGACGACCAGGAAGATCGGTCGGAATGGCAGGAACTCATGAAGGACCTGCCCGAAGAGGCTCTGGAAAAAGAACACGCGGATGTCCTCTTTTTTGTAGGTTGTGTCGCGTCCTTCTTTCCCATGGTTCAAAAGATCCCCGCCAACATGGCCAGGATTCTCCAGAAAGCCGATGTGGATTTTACCATTCTGGGAGGCGAGGAATGGTGTTGCGGCTTTCCGCTTGTGGGCGCCGGCATGCCGGAGAAATTGGAAGAATTGAAGCAACATAACCTGCAGAAGATAAAGGATGTCGGCGCCAAGACCGTTGTCTTTACCTGCCCGTCCTGCCTGCACACATGGAAACATCTTTATGAGACGGATGTCAGACTGGTACACGCCAGCCAGATGATCGCCGATTTGATCCAAAGCGGCAAGGTCACGCTCAAAAAGCCCATTGATGCCACGGCCACCTATCATGACCCCTGCGATCTGGGGCGCAATACGGGAATTTTTGAAGAACCAAGAACTGTGATCAAATCCATTCCGGGACTGCGGTTTGTGGATCTTCCCATGAACCGCAAATTTTCCGTCTGCTGCGGCGGAGGGGGAAACGTGGAAATGACTGAACCGGATCTTTCCGCACAGGTTGCGCAGATGAAGCTTGATTCCATAAAAGCCGTGGGCGCGGACATGGTGGTGACGGCTTGTCAGCAGTGCGTGCGTACCATGACCACACGCGCGAGAAGGCAGAAGATGGACCTTGAGGTAAAAGACCTGACTGAGCTTGTGGTTGAGGCAATGGGGGAGTAAATAAAAAAAGGAGAACGAACCATGATCGCACAGCTTTCCATTTATCCCATCGGCGAAGGGACCAGCTTGGGCCGATTTGTCAAAAAGGGAGTCGAAGTCGTTGAAAAATCAGGCTACACCTACGATGTGGGCGGAATGAGTACCAGCATCGAGGTGCCGGATCTGGATGCCCTCTTCAAGCTGATAAAAGAGGTGCATGCGGCACATCTCTCCGAAGGAGCTCAGCGCATTGTCATCGACCTGAAAGTGGATGATCGCCGGGACAAGAAGGCCACCATTCCTCCAAGAAGAAATCCGTACAAGCCCTGATTGTATTCTATTCAAATTTCCTCGGCAAAATAAATGTGAGCCGAGAGCCATTCCGTCACAGGTCTTTTTTGCTGCCGCATCGATTCTATGGCAGCACCGGCCCTTCTATGCTGGTACGCACAAGAGGATGAAATGCAAGGGATTTTGTTGTACCAGCATAGAAGGGCCTTCAACGGCCGATTGAAGGTTTATCCAAGATCTCAGCAACAGAGCCTCGTGATCCAGTCTGCCAGGATTCCTGAATAGGATACGCCTGATTCTTGACAACCAGAGAAAATCGGTGGAGTTCGGAGTGTCGAGCGCTAGCTGCCGCCATTAATCCAATCACTCCATTACTCCGACTTAACCGCTAATGAACCTGATTCCAGCATCCTCTATCAGAGAGGTTTCGCCTCATCAATCAGCATGATGGGAATATCGTCCTTGATCTCGTAGAGCAGTTTGCACTTGTCACAGATAAGGCCGTCCCCGGCCTCGGTCAGATAGATATCCCCTTTGCATTTGGGGCACGCCAGAATATCTAATAATTCTTTGCTAATAGCCATTATTGATTCTCCTTTTTCCGCTTAAGTATTTCTTTAACGCCATCATATACCCGACTTACGGATATCTCTTTCATACATGTCATCTTGTTGCATCTTTTCCTAAAGCAGGGCCTGCATTCCACATCCCCCGTAATTACCACATGCCCCGGCCCGTATGGTCCTGTGCGCCAGGGGGCGGTTGGTCCGAAGAGCGCTACCGTAGGACAACCCATGGCCGCGGCTATATGCATGGGACCCGTATCCGTGGTGACCAGCAAACTACATCGCGCATAAAAACAGGCAAGATCCTTGAGACCCGTACAACCCGCAAGATTCAGGGGTTTTTCTTTCATCGACTTTGCTATTTCTTCGATGACCGATCTGTCCTCAGGCCCCCCGGTGAACGCAATGTCACAATCCAGGTTTTCCCTCAACCTCTCCGCCAGTAGCCCGAATCGCTCCGCCTCCCACAATTTGGTATCCCACTTGGCAATGGGATTAATGGCAACCAACCACTTACGCCCAAGATTCTTTCCTTTAACAGCTTATCGACCCTGCGACTGTTCTTTTCGGTAAAAGGAATTCGTCCTTTCCATGCTCCCTGGTATCGCAACCAAGGAATTCGGCAACGGCCAGCGTTCGTTCAATCGCATGTTGATTGTAATCGACCCTTATGGCGGGTTCACGGATAAAAAGCGATGCCCCTTCGCGGCTTCCGCTCATCCCAATCTTTCTTCCACCCCTTGCCAGGCCCACAAGGACGCCACTTTTCAGGATTCCCTGAAGGTCAACGATCATATCGTACCGGCAACTCCTCAACTCTTTCAAAAACCGCTGCACTTCCCGGAAAACCGTCAAACGTTCTGATCCATTCCCGCCAAGCCTTTTCAACCAGGATTTTCTACGGGACACAATAACCCGGTGAATATACGGATGCCCGAGGATGATATCGGAGGCCCCTTCCTCTACAACCCAGTCAATTTCCGCCTTGGGATATCGCCTTTTCAACACTTCCAGAAAAGGAAGGGAATGCACCAGATCGCCGATGGCGCTCAATTTTATAATGAGGATATTTGGCTTACCCATCCCGTGTCCCCGCAAGTATCCGCTGAACCGCCCCGAGGAGATCCTCCGCCACATGATCCGGCTGATAGGAAAGTCGTGGAAAAACGTATTCCAGATCGCCTCGTCCATACCCCGTTTTCACCAGAATTCCTTTCATTCCTGCCTGGTGGGCCATCTTGATATCGGAACACCGATCCCCTATCACATAGGAAGCGGATAGTTCAATGGGAAAATCCTTTACAGCCTTATCGATCAGTCCTGTTCCCGGTTTCCTGCACGTGCAGCGTTTGTTGTATTCCGGCACGCTTGCAGCCCGGATAATGGGGGCAGAAATAGATGCCGTCAAGGATGGCGCCCTGATTTTTCAATCCGGATTTCATGTCGTCATGGATCTTATACACCAGATCAACGGGGAAATATCCGCGGCCCACCCCCGACTGGTTGGAGACCACGATGCTCAAATAGCCGTTCCGGTTCAAGAGCCGGATCGCCTCCGCAACGCCCGGCAACAGAACGAAACGGCTTTCATGGTTGATGTAACCCATCTGTTCGTTTATGGTTCCATCCCGATCCAAAAATACGGCCGGTTTTTTCTTTTCAAGGATCATTTCTTAAATCCTGCATCGCCTTCCACACTTCTTCCACGCCGATTTCGGTCATGCACTGATGATCCGCGGGGCACTCCGGTTTCAGACAGGGGCTGCAGTGCACCCGGTGATTCACCACCCGTATCCGTTCTCCCCTGGGACCTGTGGCTACCTGATCGGTAGGACCGAAAACCGCAACGGTGGGCACATTCAGGGCGGAAGCCACGTGCATCAGCCCGGAATCATTGGTGACAAAGATATCGCACATACCCACCAGCGCCATCGCCTCCCGCAAAGATGTCCGGCCGCAAAAATCCGTGGCCTCATGCTTCATGGCCGCGATCACTTCTTTTCCGATCTCCATCTCCCCCGCGCTTCCAAACACCAGGGCCCTGGCGCCCCACTCTTCCATCGCCCGATCGCCAATGGCGGCGAATCTTTCCGGCGCCCATCTTTTCGCGCCCCCGAAAACAGCTCCGGCGTTGAGCCCCACGAGCGGAGCCCCCTCCTTCTATGCCGGAAGCCCGCAGCCGTTGCGCTGCGCCGGCCGTTCCTCGGCAGAAAGATGAAGGACAGGATCCTTTTTCTCCGCCTTCAGACCGAGTCTTTGAAGAAGGGACAGATAATACTCCACCTGGTGGACGTTCAAAATATCCCGGGTCCTTGGAACGCTGTGCGTCAACAAAACTCCCCGGCCATCGGTATTGTATCCCGCCCTGAGCCGCACCCCCCCGGTCCAGGAAATGAAAGCCGCCTCAAAGGCATTCTGGAAAAGAATGGCCAGGTCGAAAGATCCTTTTCTTACGGTTCCGATCACTCGAAGAAGCTCTCCAAAACCCGTAAATGCGCCCCCTCCCTTCCGCATCATCAAGACTTCATCCACCGCCGGATGATTCCTGAAAACGGGCTCCACCCACGGTTTCGCAAGGACCGATACAAAACTCCCTGGAAAATTTTCTTTCACGGCTTCGAGCGCAGGGAGCGTCATAACCGCATCCCCCACCCAGTTGGTGGAACGAACCAGTATCCGATCTATTCCTGTCCTGTCGATTTGTTGCATTCATCTGATTCTTCGTTATTCTTATTCTAAAATCCGGCTACTGCCGGTAATTCTCTCTTCGCTCTTGCCTTTCGGATCATTTCGAAAAATTGACTTTGTTCGCCAAGGATGGAAAACCTGATGGTCAAATAGGCCATTGGAGAGCGAGGCTGCTTCATGGCGGAGATTCTCATCCAGTCTTTTTCCGTGGTGATTACCATTTCCGCATTCATCTTTCTCGAACCCTGGCAACCTCTTCCAGATCGTTTCCGCGAAATCGATAATGGTCTTGAAAAGGCAGAAACCCCACCACTTGCGCTCCTGCCTCTGTCAACGTTTCCCGGAATGCCTCAGGGGAACCGATCCCGGCAAAGGCAACAATACGCCTGCCTTTCAAAAATTCCGGCCCATGGGAATCCCCTGTGTGCGGGATGACAACCCTTTCGGGAATATGATCGGCGCGGAAACACGGAGTCGATCCAAGTTCCTTTTCAAGAACGGCCGGGATGCCATAGTCCTTGCCGGATTTTCCGGCCCTTGTAAAAATACAGGCATCCGCCCTCTTCATTTCCCCTAAAGGCTCTCTCAGAGGCCCCCAGGGAAGAAGATGACCATTGCCAATGGGGTTCAACGCATTGAAAAGAACAATATTGATATCCCTCGCCAGTCTGATGTGCTGATAACCGTCGTCAAGAATGAAAAAATCAGACCCGAATTTCCTGTGCGCATACAAGCCTGCTTTGTACCGCTCATTTGCAACAATAACGGGCACCCCGTCAAGTCTTTTCGCCAGAAGGCAGGGTTCGTCTCCGCTAAAAAGGGGATCGACCATGACCCTTTTCCCATCGGATACCTCCAGCACTTCATGTCCGTGTCTGCCTCCGTACCCTCTCGTGAGCACGGCAACCTTCGCCCCTTCCCGAACGGCCCATTCGGCCAGCATGGCCACTGCGGGGGTTTTTCCAGTACCGCCTGCCGTTAAATTTCCCACACTGACAACAAACCCGGGAAGCCGTCTGACTTTCAAAGAACCCGCATAATATCGTCGCAAACGCATCCGAACTCCGGCGCCATAAAAAAGGGAACAAACGGCCAGAGGCAGCGTCCAGCCGTTCCATTTTGTCCGATTATGGATCCGATTCCAGTCAGGGTTTGAAAATATGTTCATCTCACCGGCTCACTTGGAAACACCAGTTCAAGAACCCTTTCAAGCGCCCCGCTGTTGGATTCCACAAAGGCCCTGGCCCGGTCACCCATCCTGTTGCATTTTACCCTATCCGTCAAAAGGGTTTTTAAGGCATCGTGAAGGCTCTCTGCGTCATGAACCCGCAACCCGCCTTCCCATTCAAGAAGCATGGAAGACATTAATACAAAATTATGGGTATGGGGGCCGAAGAGCACGGGACAACCAAAACTGGCCGGTTCAAGAAGGTTATGCCCTCCCACCGGGACCAGGCTTCCACCGACAAAGCTCACCTCCGCAAGACCGTAAATCCTCCCCAACTCTCCCATGGTGTCCAGGATAAGGACCTCCCATTCAGCCTCCTCGGCATCTGAAACCCTGCTTCTCAAAGCCCCTTTCAAGTCTCTTTTTGACACCATTTCCATGATTTCACGAGATCTTCCGATATTCCTCGGAGCCAGTATAAGACGAAAATCGGGGAATGAAGCCCGTATCCTCACGAAAACATCCAACAGGATCTCTTCTTCGCCCGGATGGGTGCTTCCCGCCACCCACAGGAAAGCGCCGGGTTTGATTTTCAACCTGCGAGACCATTCCTCTCTCTCCTGCCCGCTCATGTCCACCCATTCCTGGTCGAATTTGATATTTCCAATGGTCCTGACTTTTTTTTCCGGGACACCGATTTTGATCAGCCGATTTCGGTCCAGATCCGATTGCATCAGGCACCACTCAAACGGATCAAAGAGCTTTCTGATAAAAAATCGCGCCTTGTTATAGGCTTTATAAGTTCGCGGAGAAATTCGCCCATTCACCAGGATGCTCCTGATCCCTTTTCTTCGAAGCCAATCAAGCAGGCCCGGCCAGATATCCGTCTCCACCAGAATGAAAACCGATGGCCGGATATGGCGGACAAACTTCCGCAGAACCCACCAGGCATCCAGAGGCATGAACTCCAATCGCGACATCCTTGTTTTTCAGCTTCTCTCGTGCCACGGACATTCCGCTTCTGGTCGTAACCGTGAAAATCACTCCCTGGTCCGAATATTTTGCCTGAAGAGCGTCCACAAGGGGGAGAGCCGAAATCACCTCTCCAACGGAAAGGGCATGTATCCAGATATTGTCTTTCGCAGGCAGCAAGAGGCTTTGTATCCAGAGCAAATCTCTCTCTCAGTCTCCGGTTTCCGACAAAGCGTTTCAAAGGAAAGAAAAAAAGAAGAGCAAATGTCCAGATATAGTGATACGCAAACATAAAAGAATTGCTACACCCTCACAGGAAGTTCGATGATGAACTTAGTCCCTTTCGGCTTATTGTTCTGAATCCGAATAAACCCGTTATGGTCCGTAATAATGGTATTGACTATGGCGAGGCCAAGACCGGTTCCCTGCTTTTTGGTGGAAAAATAAGGTTCAAACAGGAGTTCTTTGTTTTCAGCACTGATTCCCTTTCCATTATCGGCGACCTCAATGCTGACTATTTTCAGGATGCTGTCGTATGTCAGACTCACTGTAACAAGCCCTTGCCCGTCAACGGCCTCCACCGCATTGTCAAGGAGGTTGATCATAACCCTCTTCATCTGTTCCCGATCAAGATTGAAAACCGGCGTATCATCGGGCGGAACAAAAATAAATTCAATATCTTTGTGCGCCTCCCGATAAAGATTCAGGGCTTCGGATATGATTTTCCGGATATCCGAAGGAACCGGATTGGTCGCCGGCATGCGTGCGAAATTGGAAAATTCATTCACAAGACGCTTTAATTCCTCCACCTGCGTCACAATCATCTCGGTACATTCCTTGAAAACATGCGCATCTTCATCCGCCAGCACGGAGCCGTATCGTTTCTGAAGACGCTGGGCGGAAAGCTGAATAGGCGTAAGAGGGTTCTTCACCTCATGGGCAATCCTTCTGGCCACCTCGCGCCAGGCCGCCACTCTCTGCGCCTTTTCGATTTCACTGAGATCCTCAAAGACAGCCACGAGCCCTAAATATCTTCCCCTGTCGTCACGAAGCACGTTCAGTGTAACCAAAAGAGTAAGTCTTCTTCCACCTACGGAGAGTCTGATCTGTTTTTCCAGAAAGCCTTTTTCGAACAATCCCTGGTCCCCCAGAAACTTTTCGAGAATTTTACTGTAGTCCTGTTCAAGAACCTCTCGATAATCCTTTCCGATAATCATGGAGGTCTCGATATTAAGCATCCTTTCGGCCGACTTGTTGATAGTAAGAATTTTACCTCGGGCATCGGCGGAAACAACACCGGCAGCCACATTGGCCAGAACGATTTCCATGTACAGCCGACGTTGTTCCAACTCCAGATTACTCTCCACAAGTTCACTGTGGGCCTTTTCCAGTTTCTCCTTACCGATCTTGAGATCCTTGGTCATTCGATTAAAGGAATTGACCAGAACGCCCATTTCATCCCTTGTCTCCAGATCCATAAAAAAATCATAATCTCCCGAGGCAATGCGATTTGTTGCTTCAGCCAGTTCCTTGATGGGGACCGTAATTTCCTTGGATAAATAGAAGCCAAACCAAACAGATGAAAAAATGATGAGCAGCGTAACAATAGACAGCGTAATCATATGGCTGGCCTTGATAGGCGTTTTCAGCATCTTGAGCTGTCTGTACTCCTGGAGCCCCTTTGAAATGGCATGAAGCCGATTCACAAATACCCCGGGTACGAACTTGGACAATACAATAAGCCCCACAACCGCCTTGGATTTCGTCCGTGAGAACACAGGAACAATCCCATTAACCAGATCTCCATGGGTAGATGGTTGAATAAACTGGCTGTCCGTTCCTTTTTTAAAGCTGCTTCTCAGAACCTCAACATCCGGTTTCTTAAAAGAACTCAGGTCGATTCTATGATTTTTTGAGACAGCCATCAGTCCAAGGTCCTGGGAAAAAACCATAATAGACGCCAGCCCGAATTCTTTCAGTTTTTCCCCGATATATTTCTCCAGGTCTTCCTTTTTTGAAGGGATCATCAGACCTTCGTAACTGATCACCCTGCCGAAATTGTTTCCAAAGGAAAGAATTTCGTCCGTAATTCCTTTGTAATGATCCTGGCCTACCTCCAGGGAATTCTCGAGGGATTGCTCCACCTGCAAATTAAACCAGTATTCAATGGATGAAGAGATAAATTGTACGGAAACAAAAAACAGGATCACGGTCGGTAAAAGGGTAAGGCTTACGAATGCCAGGACCAGTTTCGTCCTGAGTTTGGCGCCCATTATGCTCTTTTTTCTTTCAAAAAGGAGCTTTACGATATTTCTGACGGTAAGGAAAAGAAGGAGCAGAAGCAGGATAACATTCACATTAATGAGAGCAAAGGCGAGAATGCTGCTGGAAAAAGGAAGAGATGGTCCCAGATGAAAAAGGTTTCGCCCCACATAGACCAGAACGGATATGACCACCCCCAGAAAAATAATGAGATATCTCTCTTTCCGGCGGCGTTTGAGATCCAAAAATTCGGCTTTCAGATAATCCTTCATGGGGGTGCGTCAAAAGAGCTTTCAGGCTATGGCTTTACTCAATAGCAATCATAAAATCCGGCTTGAATCGGAGCTTTAATACCGCGAAGATTTTACCGGGCGAGCCTTAATATTTGAAATCAACAATGTACCAATCCGTCTTGAAATCCCAGAGTGAAAGGAAAAAGAAGACATAATGGAAGTAAAAAGGCAACCGTATTTTGTCTAATTCCGCCATGATGCCGATCTGATAACGTGTTCCTTTTTGAAGATTTTTCAGAGAAGTCACTCTATATCCCGCGACTTCCGACATCAGCTTTCTCGCCTTATCGAAATCCTTCACATATATTTCCTTGCCATCGCCTGAGGAGAGCTTCACCATGTAAATATTCTTGAGGTTGTCATACTTGATTTCATGGCTTATTCGGAGGTCTGCTATTTCTTTATCCCACCAGAAATCTCTTACCTCATCAAGCCTTATCAGAAAGGTGAAAACCGTGCTTACCCCGTTTTCGATGGCTTTTTTCATATCTTCCGTGAAACAGTCCGTCACGGTAAAATAGACCAGAAGGTCTTCGCTCGAATTGGTCACCACGATATCCGTGATACGCGCTTCTTCGGCTCGAGCCGCTCCGCTCAAAAAGAAAACAAGACCCACGAAAACCAAGAAGTAGGTTAGCGGTTTCTTTAACAAGCCCGAAGTTCTCTCCATCCAATTTATCATGGGGTTTTCTACACCACCCGAGTTTCTCATCATTTCTTTTAAGACATAAAATTGAGATGATAAGAGAAGCGTTATAAAAATGCAAGGCATATCCCGGAAATCCGGCAATACTCATTTTGAATTCTCTGTAATCTTAGGCCATGGGGGTCTGTCTCGAAATGGCGCAATGATCCACTTCGGAGGCCTTTTGCGGAAGCATAATCCCTTTTTCACATTACACAACACACTCCCCCCCAAAAAAAACCCCCACGGAATCCTGATAAGGATTCCCGGGGGCTTTAAAAAGGAAATGCGCGATAAAGGCTTGTTTTCAGGAAAATGCTGGTTCAGCAAATCCTAAGGCTGGAATTTTCAGACTGTTGTTGGAATACTCTTCCTCCGTATCAAAGGAAAACATCTTCCAGTTCCGTTTGGATTGGATCAGCTTTTCAAGCATCAGCTGATTTAAGAAATGTCCCGACTTCCTGACCACAAAATGTCCGATGACGGGAGCGCGGATGAGAGAAAGATCCCCCACGAAATCTAAGATTTTATGCCTTACAAACTCGTCTTTAAATCGAAGGCCATCTTCGTTCAAAATCCTGAAATCATCAATCACAACAGCATTATCCAGAGACCCTCCCCTGGCAAGGCCATTTGCTTTCAGACTCTGAACGTCCTTTAAAAATCCAAATGTCCTGGCCCTGCTGATTTCTCTGACAAAATCCCCTCCCGAAAAACACAGTTCATATTCCTGGTTTCTTAACAGGGGGTGCTTAAAATCGATCATATAGCTTATTTTCAACTCTTTTGACGGATGCACGGAAATAGATCGATCTCCATCTTCGATTTTGAGGGATTTCTTGACCACAATGAATCGTTTGGGCGCCTCCTGCTCTCTAATTCCAACGCTCTTAATCAAAAAAACGAACGGCGCGGAACTCCCGTCCATAATCGGGACTTCAGGGCCATCCAGGCTTACCTGGACATTGTCAATCCCCAAACCATAAAAGGCGGCCATCAGATGCTCTATGGTTCCCACTCTGCAACCGTTTGCGCCAATGCTTGTAGCAAGGGTGGTGTCCTTCACGTTTTCAAATTTTGCTTCAACGACGGGACTTCCCGGAATGTCGAGCCTCGTGAATCTTATTCCACTGCCGCACGGTCCGGGCTTGAGAGACATCTTGACCCTTTCACCACAATGAAGGCCGATTCCGGTACAAGAGACTTCATCACGAAGTGTACGTTGTTTGTAGTCCACTAAGGCTTCCTTTCTATCAGGAGAATACGGTTCATACTTCTTTCAAAATATGCTCTATTTCTTTTAGCAAATGTCGTGCCATAGGATGGCACTCGCGATCAAAAAGCGTTTTAGTACCTGCATATAGTTGATATTTATGTATCTTTATAACCTATACCGCATGAGGAAAACTCCGCATGAGACATCAATAGGGAGAAATTGTGGCAAAAAAAACACAGGGGAAAATAGTTCTGCCAAGGGGATTTCCATACCGTTTTTTTTGACAGGAAATCATTGTCTTAAAAACGATTATGCGCTATAAAAGATCTCTATCTCACGGGCCTGCCAAAAAAGCAACAATCATTGCGAAATCCACAAAACTTTTGCTTACTCTCGGAGGAGACTGAAGGAACAACCATATGAAAAGAGCTTTGATTTTTTTCCTTCTCTCCGGACTCTTTCTTTCCCCGTTTTCAGGTTCCGCAAGGGCGGAAGTAAGCATTGGCGGTCGAATTTTCGTGGACGGTTATTATCTGGCCAGAAACAAGGAAAACGCGATCTGGAAAAAGGTCGGGGACAGTCCCTTTACCAATATTGCCATACAAATCCCAAATATAACGCGGTTTCACGTCAGGTGGACCAACGAAGAAAATGTGGGCATGTACGTGGAGTTTGGCTTGGGACAGACCAATGGGAGCACCGAAGGAGGTTTGATCGATGGTGTCAACCTGCGCCATGCCTTTGGTTGGTGGGACATCGCGCCGACCTTTCAAATCCTTGCCGGACATACGAGCACTCCCATCTCGCCCCTCATGCCTTTTCAAATGATTGGGACAAGATCCGGAAGTTTGAATATCATCGGTGAGGGGTACGGTGAAGTCTACTCCGGGCGGTTTCCTCAGATAAGAGGAACCTATGCTTTTAATTCCAATATGAAGCTGGCGGTCGCAGTGATTGATCCCAACGGATCAAGCGCTTCCGTTCCTTACGGTGAAGGAAATGTTGCCTATCAAAAAAGCACGAAACTCCCCAGGGTTGATGTGGGCCTTCCTGTCACACTTGGTCTTCTTAGGATTTTCCCAAGTTTTCTGTTCCAGCAAAGGAGGGTTGAATTTCTTCCCGGCGCGAAAGACTTGCGAGGTTTGGATAATCAGATCAATACCTATATCGGATCCCTTGGCGTGAAGACCGGATTCGGGCCATTTCAACTGAGTGCCGAGGGCAACTGGGGGCAGAACTGGGGAAATACCCCCGGCGGGATAGGGGTCAGTCCTCCGGCGGTCAATTCCAGCGCCACCATCTACAACAACCAGCTCGATAATACGACAACTTACGGATTCTGGGTAGATCTTGCCTGCACTTTCGGACCAGTTACCCCGCATCTTCTCTGTGGCCAGATGAAAAGCACGGGGAGCAGAAATCCCATGGAATACTCATCCCGATTCTGGGGCGTAAGCACTCCCATAGAAATGAGCAAGGGTCTTACGCTTATCCCGGAATTCATGTGGTATGACGACGGCGATGACAACACGAGACTCCAGCCATAACAAAGTGGATGATGGGAGATACGCCATATATGGCGTTCAGTTTCAGTTCCGGTTTTAGACCTGCCCTTGCTCAGGGAAGGCCGTAAATTCCCGTCAAAAGCCTTTCAGGATCGACCACCGTGGCACCGACACTGACTCCCCAGTGAAGATGGGGACCGGTTGCACGGCCGGTTTTTCCAACAAACGCTACCCGTTCTCCTTTCTTTATCCGGTCGCCTTCCTTAACGAGAACACGGTTTAGGTGGATAAAGATCGACTGCATTCCGAGGCCATGATCTATCATCAGGATATTTCCCATCAGATACATTCCCGTCGCCGCCAGAGTTACGATTCCATCAGCCGGACTGACAACGGATGCGCCTTCCGGGCGGCAAAATCCACCCCGCGATGAGGGGATCGGGAACGACCGTTTAGAATGCGTTGACTTCCGAAAACGCCTGTGACGGGACCCTCCACGGGAGAGGAAAAACCATCCCTTAGAAACAGGGGCTCAGCGCGGGACTTGCCCATTCTACGCTCGAAAACCCGCTGATTGTCCCGACCGATTCTTTTTCTTGCCTCCAAAGGCGGATCAACATATTCATTCCCGAGACCATCAATACGCTGAACATTCCAGGGATATGCCATAATGTGGACTTTCCAGGATACCCTCTTTTTACCGTCCGTACCGAAAATGACCAGATCATTTTTCCTATCTCGAGGATATGCCGATTACAAAATATCCTTCGGGACTCACGGACAAGGCCTTTCCATCCGAAAAAACCGTTGCGGGAGGCTTAATGCGTCCCACAAAGATGTCTCCCTGATAGGCACGTTCAGGCAACAATAACTCAAGACTCCAGCACAAAGCCGGCAGGCCGAAAACCAGCCATACACTCGCCGTCAGACAAACGCCATGGAATACAGTCAGAGATTTTCTCATCACCGCTTTTTTTGAAACACCTCTTTTCATTGCAGGAACAAAACTCCTGGAGCAATCAGCCTGATCGCTTGACGTAATTAAGGATTCCCTGAACCACTTTTTCCGCGTCACGCTGCCGCAACTCTTCAAAACGCAAGGCCCAGGCATGGTCCGTGTACGCCAGATTGCGAAGCTCCAGCAGAACTTTCACATGGGCGGGATTGTTTCTCAAAACGGCGAGATTTTGTCCACGCGCATAGGCGCCGGCCCCGAGTGCGGAAAGTATCGCCCGGGAAAATTTCAGTGAAGGGATGTCCGCCGTGTGCCTTCGTCTATTCTCGTAGTACAACACCAGGGGAGCCTCCGGCGATCGGTCATCGATGTCGGCATGAAAAGAAAGGAATATGCTCCGCCTCTTCGGGACATTTTTTAGCGCTTTTCCGCAGATCTTCACACGGCGCGAAATATTCCCGTTTCGACCTCCGTTGGGCCAGTGGGAACAGCTGTTCCCTCTGCAATAGCCGGCGCTGTTATATACCTCATTTTTTTCATTGACGAACGTATGTTCAATGAGGCTGGAACCACGGATGAGATGATTGGGGCTCAGCAGAGTCATGGTAACATCCGCGCCGTGCATGCGCAGCATCACATAAACCCTGAGCGCCAAATCATACACATATTCATCTTCCACCAAATAGGCCTTGTTGCCGTCGTCGTCAACATGCTCAACCACTGCTCCGGGATCCAGCCCCCCGTGACCGGGGTCCAACACGAAATGCCATCCCTTCAGATCACTGCTTAAGAGACCCATTTGCCCGATCGCCTGATCAAAAGCGCCCCATAACTTTATCGCCTCCCGGTAGCTTCTGTGCAACGATTGGGTAGCCCCTTCATAATAGGAAGCACTTTCCTGCAGGATGGCTGTCGGACGTCTTCCGTAGTAGGGTCCGTTTTCGGCGGGAATTTTCCGAAGGCCTCTGAGCGGTTTCATGAATGAATCCCATCTCATTCCCGCGATTGCGTTCCATTCCTGGCTTTTGCGGAGGATGGGATTTACTTTCAGTTTCTGGCCGGGATAAATGAGGGAAGAACTAAGTTCATTCAATTGTTTCAGTTCCGAAACACTCATCTGGTGCAGGCGTGCAATCCTTGCTCAAATAATCCCCCTGTTTCACGGTATAGGCATCCAGGATCATGGGGGGGTTACCTCCCAGCTGCAATTCCTGGCCCGGGTAGATTTGATCTCCGGTCAAGCCGTTGAGCTCTTTCAGATCTCGCACAGTCATTCCATACGCATTTGCAATTTCCCAGAGGGAATCTCCGCGCTCCACCATATGAATGTTCGCGGGGTGATCTTAAGACGTAGTTTCTGCCCCACGAGGATTTTGCTGCCTTCGATGCCGTTAATGCGCACCAGATCCTCCAGCTTCATTTTATACTTCAAGGCAATGGAGGATAGATTTTCACCGGGCCGAACAATATGAACCGCTTCATCCAGAGAAGAAGGCCGAAGCTGCAATTTCTGCCCTGGCTGAATCCGGTCGCTTTTCAATTGGTTCAATTGTCGAAGCAGGTTGAGTCCCACGCTGAATCGCTGCGCAATAACCGAAAGGTTGTCCCCCTTTTGCACCACATACTCGAACGGTTCATCCTCTGGCGCGATCCTTTCATGGCTTCCCCGACCTTCAGTTGCATGCCGGGCACAATCCATTGGTTTTCAAGCCATTCATTTCCTTGAGTTCCGGCACGCTGAGACTATAGGACCGCGCAATATCCCAGAGGGTATCTCCCTTGGACACCTTGTGGATGAGGGCGGGGTTTTCCGCCCTTCTCCGGATGGAGATTGAGTTCCTGACCGGGGTAGATACGATCCTTTGTAATCTTATTCAGACGACGAAGGGAGGAAGAGAAACTCCCGACCAGAGGGATATTTCGGAGAGCGTGTCACCGCTCTTCACCACATACGAGGCGGACACGGCATCCGGCCATATGACCAGTTGCTGACCCGCAAGGATCATGTGTCCGGAGATATGATTCCACCGGCACAATTGCGAAACCGAAATCCCGTACACCAGGGCGATATCGCTCAGGGTGTCTCCTTGTTTCACTGTATAGGTCGAAGGATCTCTTGCATATCTGCTTCACAGACCAGAAGAAAGAACAGCAGAAGCAAAAAAACAAGGCGAGCGGGATGCGCAGACAAACAGGGAAAAGCCCTATGACCGGAGGGACGATCTTTTGTGAAAAAGCGAATACCCGAAAACATATTCTATTATTATCAGATTCTTCCCGGAATGAAAAGCCTCAATATGGCTTTACCGGGGACATTTCTTTTATCCTTGACATTCATCTGTGGTGACTCTATTTTTCCCGACAATTTCCTTTTCTTATCTTCCTTCTCTTATTTCTTGCGAGGCTGAAATAGACTATTAATGGCTCTTCTCACTCAAGAAGTAATATGCGGCAATCTTGCAGGAACGTTGTCCTCCATCTTAACAGGAGTTCCCATGCTGCCGAACTTTAAGCGCCTCATCATCGAGGAATTTTCCAATTGTATTGAAATTGAATACAAAAGAGCGTACGGCACTCTTGATGTCGGAGCCAGTGGATTTATCGCCTGGCTTGCTCGGTTCGCTCTTGAAAATATTGCCAATTCGGACATGCTCTATCACAATGTGGAGCACACCATGCTGGTTACCGCCGTGGGCCAGCAAATCCTCATCGGCAAACATCTCATAGATGGAGGTGTAACACCGGGCGACTGGGTAAATATGATTTCAGCCCTGTTATGTCATGATATCGGTTATGTAAACGGCATCTGCAAACAAGACAGGCCGGGGATTTGTGCAACAGGAATTGATAATGAGACCGTGGAACTCCCTCCGGGAGGTACCGATGCGTCACTGACGCCCTATCATGTGAACAGAGGCCAGCAATTCGTACGTGAAAGATTCGCCGACAAAATGCTTGTAGACATTATGGATGTGGATCTGGTCTGTTCCTACATAGAAATGACACGATTTCCCCCTCCCAGTGATCCGGCATATCAGGACACGGCGAGCTATGCGGGTCTGGTTCGAGCGGCAGACTTTATTGGTCAGCTTGGCGATCCCGACTATGTGCGAAAAGTCCCGGCCCTTTTTTATGAATTCGAACAGTTTGGCGCCAATGAAGAAAACGGGTACAAAAACCCGGGGGACATGCGCAAGGGATATGCCGGTTTTTTCTGGAACGTGGTCAGGCCCTTTATCGGCGAAGCAGTAAGATACCTTAACGTGACCCAGGATGGCAAACAGTGGGTGGCCGGGCTATATTCGCATGTTTTTTCCGCGGAGCATATGTCTCAGATTTGAGGCCCACGCCTTTTGGGTGAGCCCTGAAGGAAGGAATTAATCAAGTTTTCTGAAGGCCTCTTTCCTTCCTGTATATTTCACTCTCATCTGAGGTTTCATGAGCTTTCCCGTCGGATTTCTCATAACCGGGTCAAAGACGACCTTCCGCGGGACCTTGTACATGGAAAGCTTTGTCTTTGCAAATTCGATCACCTCTTCCTCGGTCATGCTTTCACCCTCTTTACACTGAACGATTGCCATCACCGCTTCCACAAGCCGGTCGTCGGCATAGCCGATACAGGCTACGTCATCGATCTTCGGATGCTCCATGAGGGCGTCTTCAATTTCCACCGGAAAAATATTTTCTCCGCCGCTCGTGATCATATCCTTTTTTCGGTCAACGATATAAAAGAATCCTTCTTCGTCCGTCATGAGGAGATCGCCCGTATAAAGCCAGCCGTCCACGAGAGTCTCTGCCGTCATCTCAGGGTTGTTGAAATACTCCTTCATCATCCGGTTCGTGGTAAATATGAGTTCACCCACTTTTCCGGGAGGAAGTTCTTTATCGAAATCAACAATTTTAGCCTCAACCCCAAAGGTGGGTTTTCCGATGGATCCGGGCTTTCTCAGGACATCCTCGGGGTAGAGATTAAAAGTTCCCCCTCCTCCCCCTTCGGTAATTCCATAGATATTGGAAACTTTGCAGGGCAGCGTATCTACGAGCTTTTTCATGACTTCAAAGGGGACAGGCTGCGCCCCGATCTCCATATATCGCCAGTTCGAAAGGTCGTAGTCCGACAGCTTGATTTCACCGCTCTTAATAGCATTTAGTATGGCCACGGCAATGGGAACCACAAACAGGACATCCGTACATTTCTCTTCGGCCAATACTTCTATGAGCCATGCGGGATTTCTCATGTCTCTGAGGATCGTCCCCGTAGCGCCCGTCGCATAAAACGGCGCCCAGAGGAACATGGTTCCACTGTGATACAAGGGAAGAAAAAACAGATAATTATCATTTTTCCGGACAAAATAGCTCATCCCGTTGGCAATGGCGACATTGTTGACGGAGTAATGGGTATGAAGCACCGGTTTGGGCTTTCCCGTAGTTCCGGATGTGAACATCATGGCAAGGGCATGCTGGTCATCCACATCCACTATGGCCTCGGAAGCGTCGTCATAGGCAGCAACCGTCTTGTAATCGATCATGTCCTCGGGAACTTTGTCCCCAACACAGATATAATTTTTTACGCTTGAAAGATCACGCTGTATGGGTTGCACAACGGGCAGGAACTCGGACCCTAAAATAAAGACTATCGGATCGCACACATCCGCTGCAAACATGATATCCGATCCCACGAATCTGAAATTCAGAGGGACAACCACGGCCCCCAGCTTTGCGATGGCATAATAGGTTATCAGCCATTCAAGGCTGTTATTCTGCAGATGCATCACATAATCGCCATCCTTGACCCCCAACTCCTTCGAAAGATAGTTCGCCGCCCTGTTGATCTGGTCATTAAACGCTTTCCACGTCAGTGTTCTCCTCTGTTTCAGGGCAGGAGTTCGTTCGATCAGACAGATCTTGTCGGGTAAGTGACGTGCATGGATTTTAGCGTAATTTGCGTAATTCATTTAAAGATCAACCTCCATTTAATTTCGGATTTGTTCATAGTGGTTCAGTAACAATTTATTGCCCCGCGAATCCAAACATCCTTGGCAGCCACAGGGTGAGATTCGGCGAGTAGGTAAAAATGAAAAGAACAGCGTATTGAATAATCAGGAACGGTATAACGGCACGGGTGACATACAGCAGATCCTTGTTTGCCATAGCGCCGGTAATATACAGGCTCACTCCCATGGGCGGCGTGCAGTAGGCAATAGCCAGATTGATCGTCATAATCAAACCGAAATGCATCGGGTCTATGTGAAACCCGCTCAACATGGGGAGGATTACCGGTCCCAGAATCAGGGTGGCGGAGATGATGTCCATAAACATTCCGACAAAAATGAGAAGCAGATTAATAACAAGGAGAAAGACAATGGGAGAATGAATATTGGACATGACGGCTTCGGTAATCTTGTTCGGTATGTTCGCCAAGGTAAGGTATCGGCCAAAACAGGTAGCACCCGCAACAATGATGAGCAAAGTCGCGGAGGTCACGGCTGAGTTGATCGTAATCTGCTTGACATCTCCAAGTTTGATAGAGCGATGGATAAAAAGCTCCACAAAAAAAGCGTACACGCAGGCCACCACGGCGGCTTCATTGGCTGTAAAAGCGCCCGAAAAAATACCGCCGAAAATGATGACGATGAGCATCAGGGACCAGAACCCCTCTTTCAAGATTTTCAGGACCTCCATAAATGAAGGGACCGGCATCCTGACAAAATCGGTTCTTTTTCTGTGAATTACATAGGTGTACACACATACCCCGAACATGATCATGACCCCCGGCAAGAACCCGGTAAGGAAAAGGCCTTCCAGAGAAACATTGCTGATCATGCTGTACAGAATCATCCCGATGCTGGGCGGGATAATGACGCCGAGGTTGGGAGAGGTGGTCATAACACCGATGGTGTACTTTTCGCGGTATCCATTTTCAATCAACGCGGGGATCATGAATCCGCCCAGAGCCACCACGGTTGCCACGGTAGATCCGGAAATGGCGCCGAAAAGCCCGCATCCTAAAACCCCTGCCATACCAAGACCACCAGGAAGCCAGCTTACCAGAACATTGGCTACTTTGATGAGTTTGTCCACAATGGAACCGGCTGTCATGATGTTTCCGCAAAGGATGAAATAGAGGACAACCACCAGGGCAAAATTGTCCATACTTCGAAAGAGGGTCTGAGCCAGGAGAAGTAACGGGAGATCCGTAAAGAAGATGAAACCGAGGACCGCTGTAAAAAAGAGACACATGAACACGGGCACGAGCGTTGCCATGCAGCCCAACAAGATGCCCAATATAACAAAATGGCCTACTTCCATAATAAAATCGTCTCCGCAAATTTGGAAGGTGAATCAGCTTCTCACAATGACGACCCTGAAATGAAGAACTCAGGCAGCTACCGGTTTATTTCCGAGGGCCTGAATATCCTCGTACAAAACCATGCAGGTTCTGATAAACATCATGATTCCCATGACCGGCAGAAGCGCATAAAGATAGGCCAGAGGGATCTCAAGTATAATGGTTTTCTGGTGGGTCGTAACCTGAAGGGCCGTCATCAGCCAGCCGTAATACATCATCATGCCGGCAAATATCAGCGTGACAGCATTACTGAAGAAAGTAAGGGGACTCTTCAAGCGGGGAACTATTTGAACCAGCGCGTCTATCTTGATCATGGAGCGGGCCTTGATTGCAGCGCTGCACCCGATGAACGTCGTGAGAATAATCACCTCCCTTACCAACTCTTCCGACCAGGCCAGGGAATAGTTGAAGCCGTATCTCAAGACAACGTTCACAAAAAGAGAAAGCAGGGCCACGAACGTGGAAAGAAAAAGCACCCAGTCCTCAACAAAGGAGAGGATCTTATCAATAAACCTGAACATTTTCGCCATGGACTATCGCTCCAGATAAAAAAAGCGGAGAGTGAAGTGAAGTACCTGTCACCCTCCGCTTTACCAATCATTTACGGTTTGTAACCCAAATAATCCTGCACTTCCTTCAGGAAATCTTTTGGCCGGTAGGTATCACTCGGATAGAGCTGGTTAATCTCGGGGGCAAAATCCTTATAGACGGAATTGCCTTCTCTCTTAAGGGTATTGTGATCTTCCTCAGACAGATCGAAGAATGTAACGCCGGCTTTCGCCTTGGCTTCTTCTATGGCCCATGCTTCCTGTTTCGACGGTCTCCTTTCGGATCTGGGCACACACATCGTGCACCACATCCACGAAGATCTTCTGAAGGGTGTTTGGCAGAGAGTCAAACCAGGCCTTGTTGAATATCCAGAGGAACAGGCCCTGCGCGTAATTCACCCTGGTAAAATATTTTGCTACCTCAAATTTCTTGGTAATATAACATACCATGGGGGTGTGATCCAGTCCGGTAATGACTCCCTGCTTGAGGGCGATAGGCACATCGGGCCACGGCATAACCACCGGATTGAAACCCCACGCCTTGTAAGTCAGCTTGTTTACGGCCGCTTCCGCAATGCGGAATTTGACCTTTTTGGCATCCTCAATATTTTTCACGGGAACCGTTGTAGCCCAGCCATAGTTACCGTAACCGGTAATGTCCAGGCCAATGATCCCCTGGTGCTCCATGGCCCTCATATAATGTGTAAAGAGCTTTCCACTATTGATGAATTTATCCAGTTTATCAAAGGAATCCACTAAGAAAGGAAGGTTAATCAAGCCGAATCTGGGCCCGAGGTTGGTGGATGCAACGGAACTGCAGGCCATTCCCTGAATGGCGCCCATCTGCAACTGACCGAGCACTTCCACTTCTCCACCGAGCATGGAAAAAGGTTTGTAATCCAGATAAATCTGACCGTTCGTGCGTTTCCACAACTCATCCCGAATGGCAAACCCTGCAAAAACGCCTTTAAGAACAGGGTGGGAGACGTTTGAAACAACGCATTTGTATTTTGCCCCGGAAGGATCGAATGCCGGTTTCCATTGATTCAGGGAAGGGGCTGCTTTTGCCGACGCCAAACCATAAACCATAAAGACAGCAACAAGACACAACACCACGGAAAAAATACTTTTTTTCATACCCATAACCACTCCTTTCTCAACCAAAAGTTAATAAAATGATTTCAACCCGAACCAAGACAACTTTTTGAAAGGTTTACAACACCACAAGGGCCCTTACGGCTCAAGAAAAATGCGCCGGGAAAAAGCTTTGAATCCCATAATCCGAAAGGCAGATCCCGTTTCGCTGAAAAAAAACGTTTTTTGTTAGTTTTAATTACACAATCACAGGGAAGAATCATACTTAATTCCAGTAAAGCCTTTAATTTTTGGTGAGAATGGAAATTGACAAATAACTGATAGATTCAAACAGAGAATCCGTTTCTTGTCAAGGGTTTTCAGGATGTTTCTTTTGGAATAAAAACGCCGATGCCCGCAAACGCTGCTTCCCCGCAAAATCGGCAATATGGAGTATTCCGTTCATATGCCGTGGGACAAAACCTTCTCATCGTGCATGAGTCGACTCTGCATGCCTTTGCTCACGTAGGATCGCTTCTGAAAGTCCAGCCAGAAGTCTTTGTCTTTTTCTTTCCACCCGGGACCAAATTTTTCGTTAAAAAATCCTTCCAGTTCATCGAAAAGAATTTTCCAAGTGGGTTCCCCGTTATGCATGGCCTTAAGCATATCTTCAAGAATGATATCGAGATCAGCAAGCTTTTCTTTCGGTAGGAATGAGATGGCGCCTCTTTTTACAGAGGTCATAAGCGTTTCCACATTCATGGCATGGGCAGTCAACATGACGGTAGGAATTCCCTTATCCACAGTTTGCTCTAATAATGTCAGCCCATCGACACCCATAATATCAAGAATGGCGAGGTCATACCTGTTTTCGGCTATTTTTTTTTCAGCAGTCTTGAAATCGGAAGCCTTGTCAACATGAGCAGTCTCCAGTGCATCCACAATGGTTTCCAAAACGTCTTGCTCATCGTCAACAGCAAGAATTCTCTTTCCGTCAAGAAAAGATTTCTTTTCAGACATTCCTCATCCTCCTCATCAATAACAGGCAAATAAACCATATGCGAAATTTATGGTAACAAAGTGTAGGAAATAGCGCAACGATGTGTCAAGAAAAAACCAGAGTCCAATAAAGCGTTTCAGATTGCCGGTTTCCAATTACAGGTCTTCTTACGCAAATCGAAATCGGTGTCGAAGAGCAGGTGAACGCGACGTATCGATTTCGATCCCGATTTCGATCTGAAACACTGTAATTCTCATCCATTATCACGAAACAGGGGCTTGATATCAGGCTTGACAACCTTTCCGAGAGCGTTTCGAGGAAGTTCGTCGATAAAGAGTACGCGGGAAGGAATCTTATACGGCGCCATTCGCTCCTTCGCCCAGGCACGAAGCTGTTCCATGGGCATAGCAACATTTTCCCTCAATACAACCGCCGCACACACGCGCTCTCCCCACTCCGGATCATCCATGCCAAACACCGCGCAATCCGCGATATCGGGATGGTCGCGCAGGATTTCTTCGATCTCCAGTCCGGAGACTTTATACCCGCCCGTCTTGATGATATCCGTACTCATGCGACCCATTATCCGGTAATAACCCTCTTCAACAACCCCTACATCCCCGGTGCGGAACCATTCCTCCTGGAAACTCTGTTCGGTTTCCGAGGGTCGCTGCCAATACTCAAGAAACACCGAAGGCCCTTTGACCTGCAACTCTCCCGAAGTCCCGTCAGAAACCCGCATTCCCTGCTCGTTCACAATGCGCACATCCACACCGGGGAGCGGTACGCCGACAGAACCGGGACGTCGTTCCCCATGATACGGATTTGAAAGGGCCATTCCGATCTCGGTCATTCCGTAACGTTCCAGCATGGTATGCCCCGTAATTTCCCTCCATTGATCAAAAACGGATACGGGAAGAGCGGCCGATCCCGACACCATGAGCCGGAATTTGGCACAAGCCCGTTTCATGCGCGCCTTTTCCTCTGAATCGGATGCGTCCCAAAAGGCTATGAGTTTCACATAGATTGTTGGCACGGCCATAAAAAGGGAAAGATCGTTTTCCATGAATTCCCGCCATACCTTCCCCGCATCGAAACCGGAAAAGATGGTGCACCTTGCGCCGGACCACAGCGCACAGGACAGGACATTGATGATTCCATGGACGTGGTGGAGGGGAAGGACAAGAAGAATATGGTCTTGATTCGACCATTCCCATGCCTCCACCAGCGTTTTTATCTGGGAAGCAATATTGAAATGTGTACTCACAACCCCCTTCGGTCGCCCGGTCGTTCCACTCGTATATACAATCATGGCGCGCCTGCCGGCATCGACTTGCGGCAAGGCGCCGGATTCCGAACCTGCAACCTTTTCCGTCGAAATGACCTGGATCTCAGACCCCAGATGAATAGACTGTATCCGAGAAAGATAATCGGGATGGACCACCACCTTTGACGCACCGGAATCCCGAATAACATATTCCAGTTCTGCAGGCGGGTAGACGTCGCACAGGGGAACTGCGATGCCCCCGGCACGCCAGATCCCCCATTGAACCGCAACATGAATGAAGCCTCTCGGGATGAGATAGGCCACCCGTTGGCCGTTCAGATCGTCTTCGTTTCCCAAGAGCCCTGAAGCCACCCGACCGGATGCCTCAAGAAGTCTCCTGTAGCTGAACTCGCCTTCCGGAGCCAACAAGGCGAGGCGGTCGCCGTAGTCAAAGGCCCTTGCTATGAGTGGAATGGAAGAAAATGTCATCCCGGTTATTTAGCGTAAAATCCGCATATCCCCTGTTTCCAAGAATCGCTGATGGAACGAAAAGACTTCCCCCAAAAGATGGGGTTCATGCCCTCCCCGCTCTTTGAGTGCCCTCTGGTAATAATCCCATAACAGATCACGATAATCCGGGTGGGCGCATTTCAGGATAACCTGTTCCGCCATCTGTCTCGGGGTAAGCGGCCGGGAATCCACCAGGCCGTATTCCGTAACCACCACATCAACGGAATGTTCGGAATGATCCACATGACTGACCATGGGCACAATGGCGGAAATCCGGCCGTCTTTGGCGGTGGAAGGGGTCACCATGAAGGTAATGGAACCATTGCGCATGAAATCCCCTGATCCACCGATACCGTTCATCAGCTGGGACCCCATGAGATGGGTTGAATTCACCTGTCCGTAGATATCGATTTCTATGGCCGTGTTAACCGCAAGGACCCCCAGCCGCCGGATGACCTCCGGGGAATTGGAAATCTCCACGGGCCTGAGAACAATTTTTTCTCTGTACCGGTAAAGCTCATTGAAAAAACGTCTTCTGGCTTTTTCCGAGAGCGTGAGAGCAGATCCGGAGGCGGCCTTCACTTTGCCCATATCAATCAAATCCAATACGCTGTCCTGAAGGACCTCGGCATAGATATCAAGTGCGTCAAAGTGATCATTATCCAGAAAGCTGCCCAGTATTGCATTGCCCACGGCGCCGACTCCCGCCTGCCACGGCAGGGATGGCGGGAGCCGGTCCTTTTTGATTTCATGACTGACGAAATCAAGGACATGTTCCGCAATCAGTCTGGAATTTTTGTCAGGATCAGCAAAAATAGGACAGGAATCCTGCTCATCATGAAAAAGAACGGCAACCACGCGATCCGGATTCATCTCGATAAAGGGTTTGCCTATCCTGTCGCCCGTTCGATACACGGGAATGGGCATGCGGTAGGGAGGATCTTCCGGAATATAGATATCGTGAATCCCCTCCAGTTCAGGGGGTTCGCTGTTGCTCATCTCAATGATTATTTTTTCGGCTTCTTTCACGTACGTGGGGGTATTCCCAACCGACATGGTAGGAATAATCGCCCCCTTTTCGGTAATGGCAACCGCCTCCACGACAGCAACATCCGCGCGGCCCCACTCCCCTGCCCTCACACGAGCCGATAGATTGGAAAGATGATCGTCTTTGTAAGCAATTTGACCGGCGTTGATCTTTTCGCGCATGACAGGATCTCCCATATAAGGCCGTCTCCACGCCACCACTCCGGCTTCCGCCAGAATCCTGTCAACCGCTTCACCGGTAGAGGCCCCCGCAAAGAGATTAATCTTGAATTTTTCACCCGCGTTCGCCCTGCGCACCAGTTCCTGTGGAATCAGTTTCGGGTATCCCGCCGTAAAGCCCGAAATAAAAAGATTGGTTCCGTCCTGAATATGGCTTGCCGCCTCTGAAGGACTGGTAATCTTATCCAGCAAAGGCCTATATCGTATCCTCTCCGAATGCATAATCTGTGCTTCTCCTTATAACCGGTCTACCCGTACGTTCCCTAATAACTCATACATCTCATCGTCCAGCAGATACAAAAATTCCTTTAAGGGATATTCACTGCCGCAACCCGGGCAGCGCCACACGGTTCGTCTTCAGGTACGAACCAGTTTCAATGGTTCTTCGCATGTGCACTTCATGATTCTTTCCTCTTATGAAACTTCGTTGCCAAACCCATGCCGCCACGATGCGGAACAGTTCCTACCAGAATTCTCGTAAAATGTCACTTTTAAAAATAGCCGCGTGTTTCCTCACCGCTTTATGCTACCATTTTTCACTTCCCTGTGCTATATAAAGCGCCGGATTTCACAACGATTTGAAAAAAGGAGAAAAAAGGGATGAAAATCGGGTGGATCGGTACAGGCGTCATGGGCGGCCCAATGGCAGGTCATCTTCAGAAAGCGGGCCATGAACTCTCCGTTTACAACCGCACCAAATCAAGGGCCATGCCATTGGTGAACAGCGGGGCTGTCTGGTGTGAAACACCGGCACAGGTAGTTCAACATTCCGAAATCATTTTCACCATGCTTGGACATCCTCAAGACGTAAAAAGCACCTATTTCGGCGAAAATGGAATTCTGGGATCAGAAGGACCACTCAGAATCGTGGTGGATATGACAAGCAGCCAGCCAACGCTTGCCCGCGCCATCTATGAAGAAGCGGCAAAATTTCAGATTGAATCTCTCGATGCGCCTGTTTCAGGGGGAGACGTGGGCGCCAGGGAGGCCATACTGGCCATCATGGTCGGAGGAAAGAAGGAAATTTTCGAAGAGGTCCTGCCGTTGTTTCAGGTGATGGGGAAGACCATCTCCTTCATGGGCGGTCCCGGCGCCGGTCAGCACACGAAAGTCTGTAATCAAATCCTTGTAGCAGGAACCATGATCGGGGTGTGTGAATCCCTGCTCTATGCGTCGAAACTGGGATTAGACAGCCAATCCGTCATCGACATCGTGGAAAAAGGGGCGGCCGGTTCCTGGTCTATCAGCAACCTGGGAAGAAGGATCGTCAAAGAGGATTATAATCCGGGATTTTTTGTAGAGCATTTTATCAAGGATATGGGGATCGCTCTCCAGGAAGCTTCGGCAGCAGGATTTTCCCTGCCCGGACTAGCCCTGGTGCACCAGCTTTACATAGCACTCAAGGCCCAGGGGCACGGACGTTCCGGGACGCAGGCACTGATTCTTGCCCTCAGGAAGCTTAGCAGCAGCGATTAAACGTGCATCAATAAATCGAGCAGGAGGCAACCATGGCCAAACTATTATGGCAACCATCGGAAGAACGGATCAAAAGCAGCAACATGTATCGCTTCATGCAGTTCATAAACAGCCGATATGCTAAAGATTTCACCGAATATGGCGAACTATACCAGTGGTCTATCGACAACATCCCCGATTTCTGGGCCTCCATGTGGGAATTTGCCGATATCAAGGTGTCAAAGCCCTATGACCGGGTGGTCGATGATCTGAACAAACTACCCGGGGCCAAATGGTTTCCGGGAGCAAAACTCAACTTTGCAGAAAACCTTCTGCGCTACAGAGACGACCATACCGCACTCATATTCAAAGGGGAATCCCGGGATTCCACCAAGATGACGCTATGCCGAACTCTATGATGAAGTAAGCCTTGTTGCCGCGGCGCTGAAAGAGTCCGGGGTGCGGGCCGGAGACAGGGTGGCAGGATTTGTGCCCAATATGCCGCAAGCGATCATCGCCATGTTGGCAGCCACGAGTCTGGGGGCCACATGGTGCTCCTGCTCCCCTGATTTTGGCATGAAGGGAGTGCTCGATCGATTCGGTCAGATCAAACCGAAGATCCTCTTTACGGCCAACGGTTATTTATTCAAAGGAAAAAAACTGGATTCCCTTGCGAGGGTTGCAGAGATCATGGGCGCCCTGCCATCCATCGAAAAGGTCGTGGTTGTTCCCTACACGGAAGAGAATCCGGACGTCTCAAATGTACCGAAAGCCATAGGCTATGGGGAATTCATATCGGGTAGGAAGCCGTCAGAAATCATCTTTGAACAGCTTCCCGCGGACCATCCTCTCTACATCATGTTCACCTCCGGCACCACGGGTCTGCCCAAATGCATGGTGCAGAGCGCCGGCGGCATCCTGGTGCACCATATCAAGGAACTCATGCTCCACGCCGATTTGAAGCGGGAAGACACCATCTTCTATTTTTCCACCTGCGGATGGATGATGTGGAACTGGCTGACAAGCTCTCTGGCCTTGGGGGCCACCCTGGTATTGTTTGACGGCAACCCCTTTTATCCCGATTCCGGCGCCCTCTGGAAGATGGCCCAGGATGAAAAGATCACCATGTTTGGGACCAGCGCCGGGTATATTGCCGCACTCCAGAACGCCGGCGCACATCCGGGGAAAGATTATGACCTGACTCCGTTGAAGGAGATCCTTTCAACAGGTTCCCCCCTTTCCATAGAGGGATTTGAATATGTCTATCGGGAAATAAAACAGGACGTTCAGCTGGCATCCATCTCCGGAGGATCGGATATCAACGGCTGTTTTGCGGGCGGAAATCCGATGGGTCCGGTCTATGCGGGAGAACTTCAATGCAGATATCTGGCCATGAAGGTAGAGGCCTTTGATGAAAACGGCAAACCGGTTCGAAACCAGCAGGGGGAACTGGTTTGTCTGGCGCCGTCCCCATCCATGCCCATCTATTTCTGGGATGATCCGGACGGCAAGCGATATCACGAAGCCTATTTCGATGTATATCCCAACATCTGGAGGCATGGGGATTTCGTGGAGATCACCGATCGCGGGGGTGTGGTCATGTACGGCAGGTCCGATGCGACCCTGAATCCCGGCGGCGTTCGAATCGGGACGGCGGAGATCTACCGGCAGATGGAACAGATGGATGAAATCGAAGACAGTCTCGTGGTAGGACAGAACTGGAATAACGATGTCCGCGTGATCCTCTTCGTCAAACTGGCGGCCGGACATGAACTGAACGATGACCTCAGGAACAGGATAAAAGCGACACTCAGGACCAACGCCTCCCCCAGGCATGTGCCCGCCAAGATCCTTGAAATCCCGGCCGTTCCCTACACCCTGAATATGAAAAAAGTGGAACTGGCGGTTAAAAAGATCATCGAGGGAAAAGAAGTCTTGAACCGGGATGCCCTGAGCAATCCGGAATCCCTTGATTTTTTTGCGGACATTAAAGAACTTCAAGAGGATTGAAAACGGAATTGGGCGACTCAAATATCCTTCTTTTCCCTCACTCTTACCTGACGGAGGGAGCGCTCCACAAAGCGCTTGCGAACTTTGAAAAACTCGAGGATCTGTCTGCCCTGGTATATGGAGCCGCCCGAAGCCCTTTCGAAGCTTTCGGACGATTCCCGGGTGACGATCCTTTACCCTCCGGAAACCCTCAAGCCGGGCAGAGATTTTGTTTCTCTGCTGTCTGAGTACAGGCTGTGGATGAAGGAAAACATGGGGAAGACGCCTTCCCTTTCGACGCCTGACCCTCAGAAGAAAGAAGCCTCCTGGGAAATCCGGAAGACCATTCGTTCTAAAGAAGGAAACAATTCTGAAACAGAAAAGGATCGGATTATCCGGTTGCACCTGATTCTTCATCTGGCAGGAGAGCTGGAAAAAGAGAATGCAGAGGTTGAAGCGTCTCTTAAGCATCTGAAAATTACAGGATCTCCTCTGAGAGAGGCGCTGGGCGACGAAGATCTCGCCAAAGGCCTCCTCGATGACCTGCCTTTAACATCGCCAGCCTCATCAGGAAAGATTCACACAACGTCTCAACCATTGGATAGAAGCATGGTTCGGTCTTTTTTCTTGCTTATGTTCAGCCGGACGCAGACCTTCTCACTTTGGACCGGGACATTTTCCAATTTGTGCTGGACTTGTTTGAAGGGTGTGTCGCAGAAAACAGGGATGGATTCGACCACTCAACATTGTATTCTGTAAATTTGAGACCGATCGAATCCCTCAAACTGCCAGGTATTTCGGACCGCCCAAGTCTGAAGAGTGATACGATCTTTGAACATCTTGTTCGGAAAGTCCATCCACCTGCTGGAGGATGTGTGACGGAATCGGAAAAAAGCCTCACGGAAGCCATGGAAAAGGATGGCTGGACAAAACAGTTTGTGACAAACGAACCGCGCTTGAGTGAAGCGGTATCCCTCTACAAAGAAGCGGGATTCGAGGTGGCTTTGCGAGACATGCCTTCTGCCAAAACCAATGCCGGAAATGCAAGGTGCGGTTCCGGCAGGGACTGCCGCACATGCTTTGAAGGCTTTGAACACCTGTACAAAATAATCTTTACAAGACCGTTGGAGAACATTAACGAAAAACCGGAAGTGGATCCGTTTAAAAAACCCCCATGTTCAGACTCAATGACCTGATTCTCCTGCTCGTTATCTTCTCCTCCATGTTTGCAGGAATCCTGTTCCCCGAACAGGTTTCCTTCTTGCAGCCTTTCCCACTCTACCTCATGATGCTGCTGCTTTTTCTGAGTTTTCTCACCACACAGATCGCATCCGTATGGGAAATTCTGAAATCCCACGGGCGTGCGGTCATCTGGCTCTCTTTCCTGAAGATGTTTCTGATCCCTGCCGTTATCTATTACCTGTTTCGGGAATTCTATCCTCCATACGCCATCGGGGCCTTGCTCCTGACGGGCGTTTCCACCGGGGTCGTTGCGCCTTTCATAGCGGGTCTTGTAAACGCTAACGGTTCGCTGGTGCTGGTGATGGTTGTCATTTCCTCTTTGATTGTGCCTTTCTCCCTTCCTTTCTTAGTCAAGTTTTTAGCAGGACAGGAGGTGGCGATCCCTCTTGGCAAGATGGTCCAGATGCTGTCCCTGGTTATTTTCGTCCCGGCTGTTGCCGCGGAAACCCTGCGACGTCTATCCTCGTCGATCCTGAACAAGCTCGTGGCGATGCGCTATCCGGTCTCCCTCATGATTTTTGCGGCCATCAATTTGGCCGTATTCTCCAAATATGCCGATTTCTTCCGACAGAACCCGGCAACCATCCTGGAAGCGACCTCCATCTCCATCATCTTGGGAGCGATTTACGTAATCATCGGCATTCTTGCGCAATACAAATCCACCCTCGGCAATCAATTGGCAGCCGCCATCACCTTTGGAAACATCAACAACGTCCTGGTCATCGTCTTTGCGTCGGAGTTCTTCGGCCATCTGGAACCCACCCTGGCCGCCACCTATATGATCCCTTTTTTCGGGCTGATCTTTCCTCTGAGGATTTTCCAGCGGATAAGAAAGAATTGATCGAAATGGATTACCGAAATTGTAATCCGAATTTCGGCTTCGTAAGTCGTATTCTCTTCAACATCACGATTCCCAGCGCAGGAAAGAAATAGTAATAACTCAACCTTATGATTTTACAGCACATTTACATCATTAGGCCCCTACCATTTCCAGGCATATTTATTGCATAATATATCCTGATATTCATTATGCACAAACTAACGTAGCTTATGTCTGCAAAATAAGAATTACTTTATTTCTTGACAAAACTGAAACTTTTTGTTTCTATATAGTTGTATTAACGTCTATAAATCCTAAAACTCAATTAGATTGACATTTACTTAATTCATTATTATGTTAAAAGAGGTAATTTAATCGAAGTTCTATAGCAGTCTTATCGATAAACCATGAAAGAAAGACACCGTGAGGAGTAGGGGGTGCACTATGAAAACAAAAATGATCTGGCTTTCTGCCGCATTTCTTGTGCTTTTTTCTGGCAGGCGGTGTGAATGCTTCTTATTTGGGAGATTGTAAAGGGACGGTTGATATCCCCAACAATTCAGGTGACAAACAAGAACTACTCGATGTTCTCGATGTGGCTTACGTCTCAATATCCAGAAGGTTAGCATCTTATCGTTGACAACCGGATTAGAATTGAAAGACTGCTGGAACTGGTGGAACATATGGCGACTACGCTATTAACATATGCAGGATGGACAAGTTGGAACATGGTCTACAACATCTCCAGGACGGTGTTGATTTTATTACTGTAAAAGCCGCAAGTCAATATGCGGTTTACGACGTGGGTGGCTCAAGTCAGGTGGATTGGAATACAAACGAGCTTCTAACTCCAAATGGAAGAACATCCCGGAACTTTCCCATATAACTTTCTGATCGCACAAATACATCCCCTGGTAGTGGAGGTTCCTCGGCAGTTCCCGAACCAACGACCATGGCCCTCCTCTTCGGCGGACTTGGCGTTTTGGGTTTCAATACTTTCCGGAAAAAATTTGCCAAGAAATAACACCATCCCTTTTTAAACACAAAACGGTCTAAAGGCGGGGCTCAGACAGAGTCCCGCTTTTTTGTGCCCGAATGAAAGGTTGCGTTTCCTTTCACTGCCCCATCTTTTAAGAAAACCGCCGTCCAGCATCGGCCATGGACCGAATCCGATGGATCATCCGCCTGCAAATGATCAGGGTTTGCGCGAAACGTTGTTTGAACGGCAAAGGCTTCGTTAGAATCACTCCTTATCGCAATTCATGCCCCTCGATTTCGATACCGATTTCGATTTCGATAACTGCAATTTCCCTCGTCAAATGCTCCCGCATCCCTCATCCCCACGCTCCCGTGTGGGAACGAGAGACACCTGAGACCTGCTCCTCACTCGAATCGCATAAAATTTTGCTTGACAATTATTGTACGCATAGTCTAATATTTGGATCATAGGTACTGACAATAGTTTTATTGTTTAAGAAACAGAAGGAGGATACAGCGGGATGAAACAACTAATTGAACTTAAGGTGAACGGAGATACCTATTCCCTGGCCGTTGATCCCTGGCGCACACTGAATGAAGCGCTTCGGGACGATCTCAACCTGACGGGTACCAAACTGGGGTGTGGTTCCGGGGATTGCGGTGCATGTACGGTGCTTGTGGATGGCAGAAGCGTCAGCTCCTGTCTGACCCTTGCCGTGGAAGTCCAGGGAAAGGAGATCCAAACCGTGGAGGGTCTAGCTCCATCGGGAAGTGAACTGCACCCCATTCAGGAAGCATTTATCGAAAATGGGGCCATTCAATGTGGGTTCTGCACATCGGGCATGGAGATGTCGGCGGCATATCTTCTGAGCCGGAACAGCGCCCCCACGGAACAGGATATCAGAGAAGGGCTTTCCGGTAATTTATGCCGTTGCACCGGTTATATCCAGATCGTGGACGCGATCTCCGAAGCCGCAAAGAAAATGAAACAATCATAGACGAGGAATTGAAAATGACTTTGCCGAAATTCGCTTATTTTGCGCCCGAGACTCTGGAAGAAGCCTACAGACTTCTGTCCGAACAGGGAGAAGGAGCCCGATTACTGGCCGGGGGAACGGATCTTCTGGTCAGGATGAACCATGGCCTCTTGAACCCCACGGCTGTGATTTCCCTGAAACATATTCAAGGTCTGGACTGTCTTTCTTTTGATTCACGGAAAGGGCTTTGCATCGGCGCCACAACGCTTCTGTGCGACGTGGCCTCGCATGCCGACATCTTAAAATATTATCCCGCCGTGGCAGCAGCCGCCCGATCAACGGCCAATGTGCAGATTCGCAACATGGGGACGGTGGTGGGAAACCTGTGCAATGCCGCACCTTCCGCAGACAATGCCCCTACCCTGCTTGCCCTGGATGCCCAGGCGGTTTTGTCAAGCGCCGATGGCGAAAGGCGATTGCCGCTGGATCAGTTTTTTAAAGGACCGCGTGAGACCGCTCTGAACCATGGAGAAATTCTCACGTCCATCCTGGTTCCGCCGCCCCTCCCCCATTCGGGTGTTTCCTACCAGCATATCTCCGCACGAGGAAAGGTGGACATTTCCGCCGTATGCGTGGGGGCCATGGTCCTTATGGATAAGGAGATCTGTCGGGAAACCCGCATTTTTCTTGGAGCTGTGGGGCCTACCCCGTTGCAAGCCAAAGAAACGGAGCAACTGATACGGGGAAAGGCGCTGACGAAAGAAGTGATTGAAGCGGCGGGGACCAGGGCGTCCAACGAATCGAAGCCCATCAGCGATGTTCGATCCAGTGCCGAATACCGAAAACAGATGGTGGCCGTTTTGACGCGCCGGGCACTCACGGAAGCCCGTGACCGAGCCATGAATAGTGAGGGAGGGAAGAAATAACCATGGAACAATTCAATATCGTGGGAAAAGATGTACCCAGAAACGACGCGCTGGCCAAAGCGAGGGGATCAGCCACCTATACCGACGACATGAAACTGCCCGGAATGCTTTTCGGGTCGATCCTGCGAAGCCCGGTAGCACATGCCCGGATACTCAGTATTGACACAAGCAAGGCCGAAGCCCTGCCCGGCGTGAAATGCGTGATTACCGGCCGCGATATCCCCAAAGTGAAATACGGCAACTGGCGCCTTTTTGTCGATACCCAGGATGAGTATGCCCTGGCCATGGACAAAGTAAGATTCATTGGAGATGAAGTAGCCGCCGTGGCCGCTGTGGACAAGGAAACCGCCCGGGAAGCGCTCGATCTGATTCACGTGGAATATGAAGAAATAGAAGGCCTGTTCGATGTGGATGCCGCCGTCAAAGAAGGGGCGCCGGCCATTCATGATTATTGCACCGGCAACATCAGCGTCAACCGGAAAATTCAATACGGAGATATCGAAAAAGGGTTTGCGGAATCCGACTATGTGCGTGAAGATACTTTCAAAGTGCATGCCGTGAGTCATGCCTATCTGGAACCCTGCTCCGCTCTTGCCCAGGTAGATCTGGACGGACGGATCACCCTGTGGACTTCCACCCAGGTGCCCTATATTGTGCAGTGCTTGCTGGCTTCCACCCTGGAGATGCGGGAAAACGACATCCGGGTCATTAAGCCCTTCGTAGGAGGCGGGTTCGGCGGGAAAATGGAACTTCGGACCTGGGAGTTCTGCGCCGCATTCATGGCCAAAAAGACCGGCCGTCCCGTGAAATTCACCCTTTCAAGGGAGGAAGAGTTCCTGACCGGCCGACGGCGCCATCCCATGACGCTCCATTCCAAAGTCGGTTTCAAGAAGGATGGAACGCTGATGGCCAAGGACCTCAAAATCACCCTGGACGGGGGCGCCTACAATGCCATGGGTCCTACGGCCACCTTTTTATGCGGCAATTTCGGCGCGATGTTGTATCGCTACCCCAACTATCGATTTCATGGGCAGCACGCCTACACCAACAAACCACCAGCCAGCGCCATGAGGGGATTCGGCGCGCCCCAGTCTCTGTATGCCTCCGAAATCCAAATGAACATGGCGGCTGAAGATCTGGGCATCGACCCGGTGGACCTGCGGCTCAAAAACGCCCAGGTGACCGGGGATAAAATCCCTGATGTGGCAACCATATCCAGTTGCGGCTTCAAAGAGTCGATCGAGGCGGTAGCCAAAATGAGTGACTGGAAACGGCGGCGGAAAGAACTGAAACCCGGGCCAGGGCATCGGCATCGGGTGTTACAGTTTCATTTCCGGCGGGGTGTTCAACTGGTTTAATACCCAATATCCTTTTTCCGCGGCCGAAGTGCGAGTCTTTTCAGACGGCACAGTTCATCTGCTCACCATGGCCTCGGACATCGGACAGGGATGCGACACGGCCCTCAAACAGATCCTGGCCGAAGAGCTGGGCTTAAAAATGGAAGATATCCGCATTACCTCCGCGGATACGGCGACCACGCCGCAGGCCGACCTGGGAGCCTGGGGAAGCAGGGTGACACTCATGGCGGGAAATGCGGTCCTGGACGCCGCCCGAAAAATAAAGGCACGGCTTTTCGGCGCTCTGTCGGCGTTTCACAATCTGAATGTCATTCATGAGATGGAGTGCAAAGACGGCATGGTACAGCCCAAAAACAGGCCGAAAAAGGGTGTGCCCTTCGGCCAGGTGGTGGCCATGGTTCAGAAAGCCAACCGCGGCGAACCTCTCATCGCCCACGGATACTATACACCCAGAGACAAAGGCCTGGTGACCCCCGCTTTTGGGTTCGGTGCGCAGGTAGCCTTGGTGGAAGTGGACCGGGAAACAGGGGTCGTTGACGTGAAACAAATGTGGACCGCTCACGACTGCGGCACCGTGATCAATCCAAAAGGCGTAGAGGGGCAATTGGCCGGTTCGATTCAGATGGGGCTGGGTTACGCCCTTTCAGAACAGTTTGTTATGAAGGACGGCAAGACCCTGAACACGAATTTTCTGGACTATAAAATGCCCTCTGCTCTGGACATGCCTCCCAGCGAAGTGGTGCACGTGGACACCTATGAAGCCGAGGGGCCCATGGGCGCCAAGGAGTGTGGAGAGGGGCTGGCTTCCCCAACGGCCCCCGCTATTTCAGATGCGGTCTACCATGCCACCGGATACCGATGCAAAGACCTTCCCATAACGCCTGAGAAAATCCTGGCGAACATGGATAAGGACAAATAAACCCTCATACCAAAGGGTTCAACCCCACAGAGGTAAATGCTGTCATTCCGGGCTTGGCCGCCGTTTTTTTGGCGGGCATGACCCGGAATCCAGAAATTTGCTGCGACAAAATGGATTCCCGCATTCGCGGGAATGACGGCAGTTTCCATGTTTTCGATGCCCGGAGGGTCTTATGAAAACTCATTTGAACGCCGCCGGATTCTTTCCTGAAACCCGAAACCTGAAACCTGATAACTGGATTGTTTCATGGGCATAAGAGAAAGACGTAAACGAGAAAAGAGTCAACGGCGCGAGGACATTCTGAAGAGCGGCCATCCAGGTATACGAACAGGAGGGTTACCATTCCATCACCATGGAAAAAATCGCGGAAGCAGGCCGAATTAGGACGCGCCACCCTCTACCTCTATTTCAAGACCAAGGATGAAATCTTCGTTCATGCCATCGTTTCCTACGCGGACTTTTTCCGGGAGCGGCTGGGAGACCTTTACGAACGTCGGGAGAGCATTAAAGACCGGTTTCTTTCCTCTCTCTGGAATACATTCATCGAGTTCTACGAAAAAGACCGGGCGTCTTTCAATGCCACCCTTTATTTTCATCAGAGCGAAATGATCCGCAACCTGCCGGAAAACCTGCGTTTGATGCTGGACAGGTCAGGCTCCAAGAACTACGAAATCATGTGCAGTTTGACGGACTACGGTCTGCAAGAAGGGATATTCCGGGATTGCGATCCCAAAACCCTGGTGGAAGTAATCTGGACCTCCTTTTTAGGCATCATTCACCTTGAAAACAGCAAACAGGCCATGTTTCGCAAAACCCATCTGGAAATCACCTGGAACCTCGCCTTGGATGCATTGTCAAAAGGCATCCTGAAGACCGCATGAAAAATGCCTTTCCGACAAAATTCATCCAGCCACCTGCGATCGTTAAGCTAACGGCTAACCGCCAGAGAATATTCGGCCTGCAATAGATCGCCACTCTTTTTTTGTTCCTACTTCTATTTTTATTTCAATGGTGGGGTTGAAGGATAAGTGTTCGTGATCGGCTGAAATACATCCGTGAGAATGGTATTGTCAGTCATACCCCCTCCGGCGGCATTGGGCTGCTGGGCGCCTGCCTTATTCAATCCATACATGGCCTCAAGGGTGCGCAGGATGTTGACATGCGTGATGCCCTTCCCCTCGAGGTAATCGCCGGCCTTGATATGCGCCCCGGCAAAAATGGTGACGATGCGGTTCTGCAAATCAACACAGTACTCGCGATCGCAGCCACTTCCGGTACACGACCGTGGGTCCACCAGCGGATTGGTCAATCCACGGTAGCCCCTTTTGTCGTTATTTTCATCGAATGTGAGAATCAGGAGGCTGTTGTGATCCTTGGCCCATTGATAGTAGGAATCGATGTTTTCCCGCAGCCAGCGATCGCCCGCCGGAATGCTCTTGGTAATGGGACCATTGTGCATGTCATTTTCCAGGTTAGGAATGACGAAAGAAACCGTGGGCAGGCTGTCATAATGAGTGGAATCGGATGGAAAGTCCGCGAATCTGAGATTGGACGATGTTGTGACTGTTCTCCCGTTCGGTACGTTGGCAAAGCTGATCCATGGCACATGTTTTCTCGCATAACGGCCCGCCGAAGCCTTCCCGCCCGTGAAACCGATTTCAGGCAGGCTCTCCGAATAGCCTTTGAAGGACAGCCCTTTTGCGATCAACTGGCTGCCCAGATTGGCTGTCTTAAACGGATACTTGGGATTATTCTCTTCAGACGGAACCTGGTCGTTGAATCCAATGGTCTGATTGTCGCCAGAAAACATCCAGAAGTAGTTGCCCTGACTGAAATGTTCCTCCCCATACATCCGAACGAAACTGGCGCCCTCTTTCTTCAGCACATTGTTAATATAAGATGCCTTGCCGTTGCCGATGATCTCCTCATAATCCTTGTTCTCCTCGACAACGATTACGATGTGATTATAGACCGGCAGATCGGCGGGCCAGATCAAACGAGAAGATGCCGGAGCCGTTGCTCTGTCGTGATTGGAGTGGGGTGCAGGCGCGCAGGATACGAAAAGAAGGACGAGAATAAATGCGAATCGACTCATAAGAGTTTCCTTCCAATATGTTTTGGTATATGCTTACCGCAATTCTTAATGCGGCCGTAATTTTGCCTGCATCATTGAAATATATCATGCCGACGCGGTTTTCAAGATATTTTGCGACAAGGTCCGAATGGGTAAACGCCTTTCCATGTTTCATCTCTAAATTCGGAAATTTATGCATGTTGCGATTACTCGAATTGACATATGAAAATCTCTCAGCCTTGGTTGTGGATCGCTACCAAAAAGGTCCATTTCTGGCCAGAGCTCTGTATCGTGAGTTTTATAAGAATCTCGATCCCGATGCGTGGCGAGCGGAACAGATCCGGAACTCGCCGGGATTGAGCGATCGGCTCAGAAAGGATTGGCGCTTCGGCCCGGGCCGGGTGATAGATGAAATCGAGCAGGACGGAGTGGTTAAATTCGCAACAAAATTAGAGGATGGAAAGCTGATTGAATCCGTGATCCTGCCCATGAAGACCCACCGGACCATCTGCATTTCCAGTCAGGCCGGTTGCAGGATGGGGTGCCGGTTTTGCGAAACCGGAAAACTGGGATTGGCCCGCAATCTCACCGTGGAAGAGATCGTGGGTCAGGTTTATCATGCCAGAAAAAAATTCGGCCGGAAGCTCCGCAATGTCGTGTTCATGGGAATGGGAGAACCTTTCGATAACTTCGAAAATGTGATTCAGGCCATCCAAGTGCTCAGCGACCAGCGCGGCCTGGATATCGCGCAGCGACATATCGCCCTCTCCACCGCGGGTCTGATCGACGGCATTCAAAAACTCGCGGCTTTGCATATGCCTCAATTGAACCTTACGGTATCGCTCAATGCTCCCAATGACGAACTGCGCCGCCGACTCATGCCGATCCACGGCACAGGCTCGCTGGCCCTGCTGCAAAACGCCCTGATGGACTATCCCCTGAAAAAAGGAAACACCCTGGGTGTGGCCTATGTACTCATTTCCCATGTGAATGACGGTCCTATACATGCCCGACAATTAGCGCAATGGTTGAAACCTTTGCGGGCCAGAGTGAACCTGATCCCTTTCAATCCCAACAAGGGATCACCTTTTCAACCGCCCAGCCCGGAAGAAACGGATAGATTTCGCCACAGACTCATTGAATTGTATGTCAATGTTCAAAAGCGCACTCCGCGCGGCAGAGAGTTGATGGCCGCCTGCGGTCAACTGGCGGCCTGCGCCTGAAAACGAGAAAGGAGAATACCATGAAAGTACTTGCACTGAATTCAAGTCCCAGAGGCGAAGGCCAGAGCAAAACAGGACTTATGCTTAATCCCCTTGTCCTCGGTATGCGCGATGCCGGCGCTGAAGTGGAGGTCGTAGATCTTCGAAAGAAAACCATCAGGAATTGTTCGGGCTGTTTTACCTGCTGGACCAAGACACCCGGTCTTTGTATTCACAAGGACGATATGACCGGGGAGCTCTTCCCGAAATTCATCGAATCGGACCTTGTGGTGTATGCGAGTCCCCTTTACCATTTCACCGTAAATGCGACCATGAAGGCGTTCATTGAGCGCACCCTTCCTATTTTACAGCCTTTCTTCGAGGAAAGTGGGGAAGCAACCAATCACCCTTTTCGACACAAATTCCCCAAGGCTGTGGTCCTGTCAGTGGCAGGCTTTCCGGAAATGTCTGTCTTCGACCAACTCTCCTCCTGGGCGCGTTTTCTTTTCGGCATGAGCGAAAGTCTTGTGGCCGAGATCTATCGACCGGCAGCCGAGAGCATGAATCTGCCCTTTCTCAAGGATCAGGTGGAAGCCATTTTTGGGGCCACCAGGAAGGCCGGCCGAGAAATTGTCGAATCGATGAAGATCTCTGACGAAACACTGGCGGACGTAACCCGGGATTTTATCGGGGACAAAGACCTGTTCAGAAAGATGGGGAATGTCTTCTGGAAGAGCTGCATTGCCGAGGGAGTCAGTCCGAAAGAGTTTGAAGAAAGAAACCTTATTCCCAGACCCGACTCTATCGAAACCTTCCTGATGTTTTTCTCCTTTGGTTTCAATCCGCTCGGTGCAGGCGATACCAGGGCCGTCCTTCAGTTCAATTTCTCCGGGGAGGTACAGGGAGCTTGTCATTTCCGTATCGAAAACGGAACCATCAGTACCTTCCAGGGTTCAGCTGAAAGCCCGGACTTGACCATCGAAGTTCCTTTTGATGTCTGGATGGATATCATGACCGGCAAAGCAGACGGGCAGAAGATGTTCATGGCCCAAAGATACAAGGTCCAGGGAGACCTGAGTCTGTTGATGCGCATGAGTCAGATTTTCGGCAAACAGAGATGAAACAACCATGGTTTGTCAATCTTTTTTTATTCCTATTTTTCGCTTACGGTTAACGGCCATTGGCGGCAGCCACCATGGCCCGTACATTTTCCAGTCTGGCGTTTTCCGGAATATCGCAACCTGACTGAAGAATAAATCCTTTCGGGCCCAGCTCTCGGATAAGTCTCGCGCTGTAGTTATAAACAGTTTCGGGATCTTCAAAGGAAAACATGGTGGCGGGAACGTCGCCCATGATGCACATATGGCCGTCCAGGGCCTTCTTAGCGCTGAAAATGTCCGTGTACCCATCAAGGGCCATCAGCACCCTGCCTTTCGGCAGCTCCCTGAAACGGGACAATTCCCGGTCCCAGCAGGCATCGAGATGAAGAATGGGAATCAGATCCTTTTCCGCTACTTCATACACAAGCTTCCTGAAATAGGGCCAGTAAAAACGATTCCACATCTCCGGAGACAGCATGGCCGGAGCGCCCCGCCACCCGCCTACCCAAACCCCGGGATACCCCTCCTGACCGGCCCGGCCACAGACATGTTCTGCAAGATGCGGGAGCATCTCGTCCATGACCGCCTGAACCTTATCCGGAATATCAAAGAGATCCATGAAAAAGCCCTGCAGCGAGCGACCTCCACACAAAAGCTCAAAAGGGGGCGCCACCGCCCCGCCGGTGAGAACGGGCACGCCCCGCTTCTCCCATTCCTTCAGAGCGTTGCAGACAGGCTGATTGAAAGGCAGATACTCGGGCGGGACATCGCCCAGGATCTTCTCTTTTACGAAATTCTTGAAAAACGCGGGCCAACCCAACTTCAGAATCCGGTCATAATCCTCCCTTACCATCCCTTCCTTTTCGACAACCTGAAAGGAGACGTCCTCGGAGATATCCACACCGGGGACAATGACTTTGGAGAGCCACAGATAACTCAATCCGTAGGGTGAAAAACGCCCATAGTTCATGGCATCGATTTCCCCGGCTTCAGCCACGAGCTCATAGGCCTGAATCATCACCTCTACGGATCTATTGAGATTCAAGAGGAATTCCGGCAGAGGGGTCTCCGTAACCCGGGCCGCGAAGGTACTGTATTCAAGCACAACCGGCACACGATCCGGTTCCCGCAGGCTGACTGCATCTCTTATACGCATTATCCTGTCCTGTAAACGGGTTTCCTGATTCATCGGCTCTTCCTTCCTATACCATGCGGTTAGGGCCGCGGAAAAAATGATTTGTTCCGAATTACGCGCATATTCGAGTTTGGTTTGTTCGATCTGAAATCGGCAACCCGCAAGAATAGTCTCACTATTTTGAGGACTTGACGATTGAAGAGCGGGCAAAACGGACCGAAGAGGTGATGGAAGTTGGGATAATACATTTTTTCCGCGGCCCTTAGTTCTTTTGTTTGAGACTTGAAAGCATTATATTGAAGGTAAAACCATTATGCGAGGCCTTTTTTGGGTAATCATCACCGCCTGAAAGGGATCTGTGGCCGGAATTGTTTGCCCCTTGGAGAGGGAAAATCCCTCGGTGCGATTGCCAAAGCGGGGAATGCGCCCATACAGGCTGTTTATGAATATGCCGAAATCTCAGGTTACACAATAGCTATGGATATCTATACGGTCGGTCCGGTGATCTGATCCTCGTGATCAATACAAATGTAACAAAATGTGTTGTTTTCTGTCGGCCTGTTGGCTATTCTCAACCCGGAAGGACTCCCGTCCCGTATCGGGTCTTAGAGGACGAATACTGGGCAGGGGGCACTCTGAAAGCTCGCCCATCTCACTAATAATCAGTAATCGGAGGTTCAAACCTATGCGCTATCCTATTTTGTCTCTGTTTTTTCTGTTCTCCCTCCTTCTCTTTTCTGGATGTGCCGGCGCCAAAAATCTCGTTCAATTGTCGGAAAAAGACAAAGACCGGGACGTGTTCTTGCAGGTGGGGGATTCGCTTGAAATCGTCCTGGAGGGCAATCCAACCACCGGATACATGTGGGACTTGGGCCCTTGGGATAGAAGGGTTCTGGAACAAGTCGGCGAGTATACCTATCAGCCAACGTCCGGCGCAATAGGTTCAGGCGGCCGTTATACTTTTTCTTTCAAGGCGATCGGTTATGGAAAGGCCGATCTCAAGTGGTCTTATGCGAGACCTTTCGAAAAAAACGCGCCCCCCATAAAATCCTTTGAGGTTCATGCGGCTGTTTCAAATTAACTCGTGTCCATCCATAAATGAACTTGTGGGCACTGCGGGTTTCCAATCCAGAAATGAGCAATTTTCCGCAAGGTCAAGGTCGATGATCCAGGGCTGTTACCTGGGAAAATCCCGCCGTGGCGGGACGCGGAGACGTACGATAGTACGTCGCACAAGGAAACCCGCAGTTTGACGCCGACTTGTCCCGATCCCACCGAGGGATTGCGGAAAAGGGCCATTTATGGATGGAGACTAACTCAGACTTTATCCGCTCTTGGAATAAATGTCTTCTTTTCAACCTTATATCAATCAGTTCTGGTTCATCACCCGCATGCGGCCGGGGACCTCCCGTGACCCGCCCCGTGCGCTTTTCCCCTTCCGGCCGAGACCCGATTAAGATTCAGACCCCTGCCGAAAGCAAGCGCAATTGAACGCGAAATGTGCCCCCTTTTCCCTTGTTTGGATAGAAATGAATGTCGCCCCCATGGGCTTCCACAATCTTCTTTACGTTGGAAGAGGTCCACCGTCGTATATCGGGAGCACATACAACATACCCCTAAGCCGGTATATAAACACCCCTTTCCTTGTTCTTGATTTTTCCCTGTTGCCTGGCTCGATAAATAACGTTTCTGATCCGGGTTTCGCTAAATCCGGTTTTCTCCCTGATCACGGCCACGGTAACCCCTTTTTTGTTTCCTTGCACAATATTCACGACCGTTTCAAATACCGTCTTGGGGCTTTTCTTTTCCGGCAAGGTCTTTTGGGGAGCCGGCTTTCTTTCCGGTTTTTCGAGTCAGAGACTTGCTGCCGACCTCCCCGGATAGGACCTTTACCGATTTTTTCGTCTTCGTCGTCTTTTCCCCAATCTTTTTGGTACTTTTCAGGGCCGCCATCGGAGTTTCCATCTCGATGCCGAACACATCCGCGAGCTCGGAATCGTCGATAACCCTTGCACTCTTCTTCCCGGCTTTCTTGAGCAGCTCCCTGGTTTTTTCCTCCAGCGCCTCTGACACAAGATCCTTCATTTTCACCTTCCTCAGGGTGAAAAAGAGTTCCGGGTCCTGGTCCAGTCGGGCGCCTATTCCATAGAGGGTCGCGGCCACATGTTTGCACATGGAAGCCCAGTCCGGGCAGGAACAATGAAAATCAATTTCCTCCGGGGAGGGGAAAAGCCCTTTCCCCTGGGTCGTGAAAACTTCAGCCAGACCTTTCGGGAATTTCCCCGCCAGAAGCTCCTGCAGGGAATCCAGTTTCCCTTGGGAGGCGGCCTTCATGACGTTCCAGTTTTCCTTGCCCATGGCCTTGATCCGAATCGTTACGGAATAGGGTTTTGATCGGGAACCCTGGACCAGCGATTCAACTTTTCCTTCCTTGATTTGAAGATCGAGCACCGCGCGATGGCGCACGTAACTGCGCCCCCTGCCGATACGGTTGCTGTAGTCCGCGTAGGATTCCAGGTTGCGATTCCAAGCCTTTCCCCACCAGGTGAGGGCGATGGCCGATCCTTCGATCACAATAGGATGGAGGTGGGGATTTTTCTTTTGCAACTGTTTGAGCTTTCTTTCGGCTTTTGCCCGTTTTTGGGCCACGCTAACATACGCGGGATAACTCCAGTAACTCATCATCTTCTCCAGGAAATAACCAATGGCGGTTTACAATGATAATGTAAACAGATCCATGAGTTCTTCATTTTTCATCTCGGTGATCCACCGGTCGCTGGTTTGGGCAATCACCTCTTGTGACAAGCTGGATTTTTCTTCCAGCATTCCATCAATCCTCTCTTCCACGGTGCCCCGGGTCAAAAACTTGTGCACCACCACGTTTTTTTTCTGCCCGATCCTGAAGGCCCGATCCGTGGCCTGGTTTTCCACGGCCGGGTTCCACCACCGGTCGAAGTGGACCACGTGATTCGCCTCCGTCAGGTTCAACCCGATCCCACCGGCCTTCAGGGACAACACCAGGTAGGGAACATATTCCGTGCTTTGAAATTTTTCAATAATTTCTTTCCGCTTTCCCACGGCCACACTGCCATGGAGAATGAGGCCTTTTCGATGAAAGATGTCTTCCAAAAGGTCATGGAGGGGCTGGGTCATTTCCTTGAACTGGGTAAAGACCAGGACCTTCTCTCTCTTTTCATAGATGGTTTCACAGATTTCACGCAGCCTTTGAAACTTACCGCTCTCCTTTTCCTCAAACCCTCCGCTCCCGAGGTACTGGTCCGGATGATTGCAGATCTGTTTGAACTTCATGAGCGAGGAAAGGATCAAACCCTTTCTTTGAATTCCTTCGGTTTCTTCCATGGACCTTCGAATATTCTGAACCAGATCGCCATAGAGAAGGACCTGCTTTCTGGAAAGGGAGGCGTAGGTTTTCATCTCCACCTTCTCAGGAAGGTCGGTGATCACCGACTTGTCGGTCTTGAGACGCCTTAAAATGTAAGGGCTGATAATCCTTCGCAGTCTGGCATACCCCGATGGATCCCGCCCCAAATCTTTCGAAAACTTCTTAAACTCTCCGGCATTCCCCAGGAGACCCGGGTTTAAAAAGTCAAAGAGCGACCAGAGGTCCGAAAGACGATTCTCGATGGGGGTGCCGGTCATGATAATCCGATTTTCGGAGATAAGCTTTTTGACAGCCCGCGACTGCTTGGTTCCCGGATTCTTGATGGCCTGGGCCTCGTCCAGAATAACATAGTTCCAGGAGTGCTCCTGAAGCCGGGAATACCGTTGAATCAGGGCATAGGTGGTGATAACCAGATCAAAGGCATCCAGGGATTCTTGATCATCGGGCGCTTCACCCGTCTTCAGGCCGGAGCTGGGATGCGCCACAAAAAATCGGGTATCGGGGGAAAACCGCTTGATTTCACTTTCCCAGTTGGAAATCAGGGAGGCCGGAATAACGAGCAGACTGGCCTTTTTTGCATTGCCGGATTTTTGAAGATCGGAGTTTAACCTATCCAGAAATCCCAGTACCTGAACGGTCTTGCCCAGGCCCATATCATCCGCCAGGCAGGCGCCGAACCGCAGGGAATGCAGAAAATGAAGCCAGTTAAGTCCTTTTTGCTGATAACCTCGGAGATTGGCCCTAAATGTCTTTCGAGGCCTGACGGAAGGGGTCAGGGATGGATCCACCAGCTTTCGAACAACCGATTCCAACCATTTGCCGTTGGAAATGCCATGCTCGATTTGATCGGGGTCTATTCCCAAAAAACGCTCCGGCATGAGCTGCATTCGCATGGCCTCGCCTATACTGACCCCCTCTTCTTCCATCATGCCTTTGGCCTTTTCGTAGGCATCGAGAGTCTGGGTCAGCTTTTCCCGGTCCACGGCCACCCACCTGTTCTTGATGAAAGCGAGTCCGTCCGACTCCGCCAGCAGTCGCCTTGCTTCCTCCTCCGAGATCTGGGTATCCCCCAAAAAAAGCCTTGCATCAAAACTCAAAATGGCATTCAGGCCCGCCAGGGAAGGTTTTTTATCCCCCAGGCTGAAATGCAAACGCACGCCGGACTGTCTTCCTTTCCACCAGTTTGGAATCCTGCACAAAATGCCCGATTCTTCGTAAAGAGGGATTTCCTTGAGAAAGGTGAAGGCCTCCCCCGAGGTCCAGGCCAGGGGATGAAACAGCTCGCCGGTTTCCAGCAGTTCCCTGATGAGCGGGCTTCTCTTTTCGGCTAAATGAACGGTTGTGAGCAGTTCCAGGAGTTTTTCATCATCTTTATCATATTCCTCCAGGGCATGCTTGAGGGGAAGGTGTTTCGATTTTCCCCGGCTGTCCAGCCTTGTGGTGTAGGTGGCCATAAAGGCGAAAGGATAGTCGGGATCCTTATTCTCCACCAAATGAAAAAACACCCTGCCCACGAGATGGGCATTGGGACTGTAGCTCCGAATAAAACCTTCAACAGACCCTTCGTAGGTTTGAATGGCCGAAGAAAAAGCCCGGTTCAGTGCCGTCCATCGGGATTCAAGCAGTTCCTCCCCGAGATATTCGACGCCGGTCATCAGGGGCGCCGCGGCCAGATGCGACTGGAGCTCTTCTTCCGACAGGGGAATCTTCACCCGCTCGCGCAGCTCTTCCAGATCCGGGGTCCGGCACAGCTTTCCGGCGAACAACCCGGAAAAACGTCTCCAGTAATCCAGAGAAGGGGGCAGCGGAATCTGTAAATCGGAAAATCCGAGGAAGAAAAGCCATGCATCGCTCTTGTCGGAATATCGATCGAAGATCTCTTTTTGCAGCATTGCACTGCCCTTTGTAACCGCATCTTGCGTATCCATCCATTCCAGATGCAGTGTGCCGTTGGGCAGAACAACCAGATTCAATTCCTGTGTGGTCATTTTATCCATGAAGTGCCTTGTCGGCGATTTCATCGGGCACATCAAAAAAGCCTAACTGTCCATGATACGGAACAAATACCGTTGGCATTGAACCCGATAAGACAAATCCCCATGGGCCGAAAAAGAAGGGACTTGGATGATCGTTCACGCAACGAATAACTTCAGATTTCCCCACGAACCCACCGCGTTGCATTGCATCTTTCGGGGGTATTTCTCCATTCAAGAGCTTCCTATGTGCCAGCAACCAGATATAGCCGTCATGATCAAACTTCTTGCCGGCATGGATAAGGAAATGCCCCACAAAGTGAGTAGGCCATGTCCGGTTCTCAATATCCTTGCCATGGAGGATCGCCCACGCCCAGGGCTGTCGTATTGACAATGCTTTCAAAATCCGTACCGTGGTTCACCGCTACCCGACCGCTTCCTTTTTAAGGGAGAACGTGTCTTATCGGTCACTTCATGTATTTATCAAATTTTCTGCGAGGGCCTTTCAGAAGGGCAAAGGAGACCAGGTTGACCAGCCCCCAGATGCCGGGAGCAGGGAGACACTCTTCAATGGATTTGATCGAGGCCATCCTTCTGGGCTGCAAGTTTTCTCTGCGCTTCCTGGCTCCTCGGCGAGCCACAGGTGGAGCAGAGCCCCAGGAGTTGCAATTTGCACACATCGCAATTGATTCCGCATGCGCCCGTAGGCATTATCCGGTCCTTTCGTTTCAGCGTTTCAGTGAATGCTCGTTTTTGGAGAATGCTGCCTGGAACTCAGCAGTTCCGGAACTTCACCCAAATATGCATTGTCCTCAGAACTCCAATAAATGATGATTTCGTATTTTTTATCCACCCTCATTCTACAATACGAATGTGATATTTCAGGATAATCTCCCTGACTTATTTAACCTGGTATGGCTTGCTTCCGCGTCCATGAAAGCCGCTCGATAGACGCCTGAGTTCACTTGCCGGGAACCTAATATGGCCTTGGCAAAAAGAAACGTTGAAAGCTGAAAGGCGATTGGGAAGAGGCCGCTACGGGTTCCAGTTCAATGTGGAACGGCAGGTTCAAATTCTACATGGTAGCGGATTTATGTAATCTTTCAGCAAGCCAAACTTTAATAATCGACTGTCGTGGAACGCCAAGACGTTTTGCTTCTTTATCTAATGACTGAATCATCCAGAGAGGGAAATCGACATTAACCCTTTTTTGTTCCTGGTTCGGTCGTCTTGCCTTTGAGGGGTCCAGATGCTCTAAAACGCTTTCCCCGTCATTAAATTTCTTGTCCAATTCTTTAGCTTTCATAAAGCTCAATCTCCTCATTTCTGGCACGCCGTACTGAGATAATACGTATGTTATCATTGCGATATGCAATAATCCCAGTCCAGTGCTTTTCGCCAATTATGCCAATTACCAGAAATCTCATTTCATCAGTTGTTTTTGCAGGTATTTCTAATAAATCAATGTCATTCCAAAGCTTTTGGGCTTCAATAAAATCAATCCCATGCTTATTTTTATTGCTGTCCGATTTTTCCGGCTCAAATTCAAAATCCATGGTATATCCAATATGCCTATTTGGTATGTTTTGTCAATCTTCATAAAAAATATTGGTGGATTTGAACATGGAAGTCACCGGTCTATCCGGTGCATTTTCTGGTTGGAATTAAGTATCATCTCGCCGGAATTTTCTTGAAAGTGTTCTCGTCATGCCATAACAATATTAACAACGTAAGATTTAAAATGGGATTTCATCTTCATCTTTTTCGATATACTCTCGATCTTCATCAGTTTGGATATATTCCCACATTTCGTTTTGATGCAACCAGATGGGATCAGCATTTCTCATAATAAATTCATCCACATCCATTCCATCAATCGTAGGACGTCTCTTTACTCTAACTTGCTTGCCATTCATGAAAACCCACTCATATTTCTTTTGGCGCTCAGCCTTTGCAGCTTTTCGAGCTCGTTTTTGCGCTGTTGTGAGTTTCTTTTTAATTTTTGGCATTTCTGAAATTACTCTCGCCCTTTCAAAAAGTTTAAATTTCCATCATAGCTTCGGTCATTTGAGATTGGCCTAACTCCGTCAGAAAAACTTCATCAATAGTCCGAACTCCACATATTGGACACGTAATTGGTTTTTCGAAATCGGGTCTAAACGTTTGCTCGTTCATACTTATTATACCGACATCAGAATTGAATATACTATTACATTTTTTACACTCAAAATTTATTTCCATAGCTCCCCTTTGCACTCCCAATGTTGCAATCAGCCGCCGGCTCTGCCGGTCGGCGCCATTGCCTGGTTGGGCTCCTACTGATGTATAACGAATACGAGTTTGTTTGTATCAAAGCCAAGCTTTGCAGCTCTTCCTATTAGAACTTCCTTCACGTTATCGGCGGTGGACCGACAAAACCAGCCATGCGACCAATGTTGACTCCTTTTCTGTTACCAAAATTTAATACGATAAAGCTTGACGGTATCCTATTCAAATCCTATGGGGACTGGAAAAAACAGGATGAGCGTTTGAAAAATCGTACTCAATGGGTAATCGTATAACAATCACACGACCTACAGCAATAGGATTCCTCTGATAGTTTGGGTATGGCGTAAGCAATGATGATTTGGAAGGAATGAGATCTACACAAGCTGTGGCCTGGCATTTTCAACAATCAGATCAGAAAGTGCGGGCATTCTGAATTTCTTGAAAACCCTGTCGTTAATGTATTGAAAAGCGTTGACCCCCAGTTTCTTGGCGGTTTGGGTAATGGTAAGGAACGCGTCCTTTGCTGTTGTTCCGGCTTTGGATATTGTGTGCAGGCTGACATCCTGCCTGCGTTTCTCAACTCTTGCCCCCAACTCTGAATCATTGTTATGTAATGGCAACCAGGGATATTTCAGAACCTTCAAAAGTTCTTCCTTTTTGTTTCGAGTCTTTTCTATACGATCGTTCAATGCTTCCGTAAGGGGGACCGGGCATCCTCCACCGGAATGTCCAACAGATTCCGACCTCCCGCTGCGCCCCATGGCGCCTCACCTTCTACTTCTTGCCGGTTTTAACCGGCGCTTTCAGGAGGTCCCCATTTCCCCACAGGCCGAAGTCAAAATTGCCGAAAGATCTATGCCCATAAGCAACAAAAAAGGGATTCTGAAATGGTGTAAAAAACAATAAGTCAACAAGTCACCTACGCTCCCTGTTCTTCCTCTTGGCGGTGAATGGGAGGCGCAGGGAAAAGGTGCGTGACAATATACAAACAGGAGGAAACAGCCGGTTTTTCAATCCACCTTTAAGGGCTCCACGCCATAGCGCTTTAGATACCCCTTTACCCGAAGCTTGCGGGCCGTGTTCCTTGAACTCATGTAGCGGATTTTCCCAAAGATGGGGCGCTCCGGCCCCCAGGCCCTGTCATATCGTCCCAGGATCCAGAAGATGCCCGAGTAGGAGTTGGGGTCCCTGCCGTCCAGGGCATATTTATTGTTCAGTTCCATCATGATCTCCAAGGCGTTTCTTGGTGTGGGACTCCACTCGAGGATCTTCTTTCCCCAAAGCATGCGAAGATAGTTGTGAATGCATCCCTCCCGAACCAACTGCCTCTGAGCGGCGTTCCAGAGGGCGTCGTGGGTGGACGCGGATTCCAGTTCTTTTTGTGTGTAAAGGACGGGCCTTGCGTCCGCCTCATGTTGCGACAGCGTATCCATTGCCCAGGAGGGAAGAGACTCATACCGGTCATAGTCCCGCGTTTTGCTGCACATATTGAATCCCAGTTCCCGCCAGGTAATGAGCTGATCCAGAAAGGCCTCCGCATTCTCACTCATGCCCCACCATCCCTGGCGTCTGCCGTCCGCGCCTGGAGCCATACGATCAAAGAACCACCCTTCCCTTTTGATCACTTCATGAAAAATCTGATGCACCGATATATGGCCGAAATGAAGATAAGACGAAAGGCCGCTGGTCACTTCCGTCTCCGGATCATTTCGTTTCTGCGTGTAGACGGGGAGTCCATTTTTCAGGAACTCCTGAAGTTTGCGTTCGGCCCTTACCGCACCCCCCTCTCCTTCTACCACGCCTACCCGGTGATCGATGGGGAGTTTGGCCAGCAACTCTTTCATTTTCTTGCCACTCTTCAATACCGCAGGGGGGCCATTTTCTCAGGACATCCCGGGGAGCTGTTTGAAGCTCCGGCAACCGAAGGCCATTCAGAGGATCTGGGTTGGGATGCTCTGTTAGATGAGGGAGGAGGTTTTTTTGAAGAAACCGCCGAAACGCGTAAGCTGTTTTGAAGATCTGGTCTGCCACCTGCATTGGCATCAACCCGTTGGAATCCACCAGTTCCATAAGTACCGGGAGCTTTCCGGATGCCGCAGCGACCATACGGGGAAGAAAAAAATCAGGAAAATCGTCCGTTACCACCACACAGGCTTCTTTGGCCAGCGTCTCCAAAAGGCCCTTGCCCCTGCCAGGGGTATCTTCCAGGTAGGGGTAGTACAAGATGCCCTCTCCTTTGAGTCGACGCTCGTTATCCGCCATCCCCTGAAGGACGAAGGCATGAAGCCGATCGCTGGCCCAGGGATATGCGCAACGAAGCGCCTCCAGCACCACAAGCGGTTTCTTGAGTTCCCGGGCCCACTCAATGGCCCTGTCCAGGCTATAATTCCAGTGGGCACGGCGACTGGCGATCATCCAGTACAGGACAAAACCGCCCCCGGGATTGACCCGGAAACGGTTGCCTGCCCGGATCCGAAGCTTGGGTATTGAAGAAACCATCTGCTCACCCCTATGACCCGTTTCATTGAAAAGAGGATGGAGGCTTTCTTGCATTTGACCATTGCAAGAACCGTCCTTGAGAAGTATACTCTCATCGTATACTAACATCTTGCGTTGACGTTTCGAAACATTTTCTCTTTCTCTTGGGAAGGTCATTCGACCAGTCGGAACGTGTGACATGCAATCCTTCAGGGGATATATAAACGATGCGAAAGAGTTCCGGAATAATGAGGTTCTTGATGGTCTTCAACTTGTCGATCATGGCCGGTTGTGCATGTCCCCCTTCGGTGAAAGACGCGCACCAGACGGTTCCATCCGTTGATCTGGAACGATACATGGGCCGATGGTACGCCATCGCCTCCCTGCCGGCCTGGTTCCAGAAGGACTGTTATTGCGTTACCGCGGAATATTCCATGCAAAAAGACCACGTGGCCGTCACAAACAGCTGCAGAAAGGGCTCCCCGGAAGGACCGCTGAAGGTCAGTACCGCCAAGGCCTTTGTGGTGCCCGACACCGGCGATTCCCAGCTCAAGGTCCAGTTTTTCTGGCCCTTCAAGGGGGATTATTGGATTATCGCCCTGGACGACAATTATCGCTATGCGATGGTCGGACACCCTTGCCGGGAATATCTCTGGATATTGAGCCGAACGCCCGCCATGGAGGAATCGACCTATACCGCACTGGTGGAAACGGCCAGGGCAAAAGGATACGATGTGGACAAACTTGAGCGTATCCCTCAGGAATGCAAGGAGAACTGATTATTATCCGCAATCCGGAATTCGTCCGGATGCATTCCGCTTGTTCGACTTGCTGCGACATGGCGACACCTTACCTGTGGATCGGATCCGAAGGGATACGACCCCCACGAATTGATATAAATCCCGAAAAAAGATTCCCTTGCACATTTAGCCCACGAGTTCTTCTGAGTATCCGGAAATTTTCCGCGGCATTAAGGCTTGGGCGGCGTCCAAAAAGGACGCGTCTTGGCAATTTCCGCCAGCACGGAAAGTGTCTCGGCAAAATATTCGAGAGCGTGTGAAGCGTAGTCTAAGTCTAACCGCTTTTTCATGAATTTTCCAGAGAACACGTTGACTACATCTTGAAGCGGAAGAATGCCTTGTTCCGCCGTAGAATCATATCGCGCCCAGTTTCGAATGTGCTCTTCCGACCGAAAGAGATTCATCGTGCTTCAGGCATATGGAAGTCGCTGCATCCATTTTGAGAGTGGGACAGTAACGTAACCCATAATCCCCTGAGGATTGGTTTTTGATACAACCCCATCCCGCATTTCGACGTGAACAGGTGAACCACAATCGAGGCACGGTGCGTCGATCTTAACCAACTTACCTGGAAAAAGCCAGCAAACTGCCAGCGACTCGAAACCTCACTGACCAAACCACTTTTGCTCGCCATCGACTGTGATCCGGTACTGGGTATGGAAGGTTGCTAAACGGTGCGAAACTGCCTATATAATCAGTGTCGGGAAATAACCAGATACCCGGTATTCCCATAGACACCAGGTCGTGAAGAGCCTTTCGACCATCCTCAACTGGAACCCCGAGTTCTTCAGCAATTTCCGTATAATGCGGAGCTTGGCCTGTTTTTATCATCCGTTGAAGGATAATGCGGTATGTTTTGTCCAAAACACTCGTTGAGCTCATGTTGGGTTTCCTCCTGTGCCGTTATTTGGATCTCTAATTTTGCATTTCTCCACTTAGTGCCCTCTTTGAGACGGGATGGTGATACCATCCGTTCACTGGTCCTGCTTATTACGATACCCAAGAATGATTGAAGAAGTGAATACATTGAAGACTGCATTTTTCAGTTAAGCGCGCTGTATTTTTCGCCAAACAGATCGCATGAACTGGAGAGTCGCGCGGCAGATGGGAAAGAGTCGAACGATTCAGATTTAACCAGCTAAAAGGGATCTCTTTGCCCACAAAAGACAGAAAAAGGCGGTCCCCAGGCCCCTACAGACCCCGAACCTGCATTTAAAAAAATCTGGGATAACCCAGAGGATGACGTATATGACAACTTATAAATTCGGTGATATTGTCCTGGTCCCTTTCCCCTTTACCTAGATCAACGCACCATCAAAAAACGACCGGCCGTTATTGTCAGTTCCGATAAATACGACCATCATCGGCCGGATATTGTTATCATGACCGTTACCACTCAGATGCATTCAGCCAATTATTTTGGAGATGTTGTTGTCAACGACTGGCGGCAGGCCGGGCTTTTAAAACCTTCGGTGATAAAACCCATCTTTCCAACCATCAAAAAAGGGTTGGTGATCAAACAGCTCGGGCCGGATCAACACTGGTTACTAAAAGATGGCCTCGGGCGCGCGTGCAGGCAACATAGCGCAAATGACGCTCAGTATTGTACACCTCCTCAAGATCCGCGTCATCGGCCCGGTCCGCCGAGAGGACCAGCCGAAAACCGAGGTGAATGTTCGGCGAATCGGGCGTCTCTTTGCCCCTGTTCGCCGACCTGCAGGCCTTTGCGAGGTTGCTCCAGCCGCTACCCCGGTCCACCCGTTTCATACCGGAAGAGGGGCCCGTCGGGTTGGTCACCGAAGAGGAGGGATATTTCAGTGGAGGGTCCTTTCATCCCAATCACCTTCATCATCATCGAAATCTTCATCCAAAAACGAACCAGACATAGCCATAGCCTCGTAGGCTGCTTCGACAATATCTTCGTCATCGGATTGGGTCAGTTCACTGAGAATCTCCGCGGCCTCTTGCGGACGGATGCTCGCCACTGCATCTATAGCTGCCAGTCTCAACGATTTGTTCGTCGATTCGCTGGTGGCGAGGCTCGTAATATGCGACCAGGCAGGATCCACCCCCCAGACCCCCGCGGCACAAACCGCCTCATAGTGAAGATCCTCGTTTTCGGCTTCCAAAGCCTCCAGGATCTGGGTATCGAACCCCCGAACATATCGCATGCAAAAGACGGCGGTGAGCCGCCATAACGCGTCACCGCTGGAATATGCGTCACGGATTGCCTTTTTGTGCCATTCTTGTGGAGCCCGCACCGAGCACTCCAGAGTGCGACGCCGAATTTCCATGGGAACATCAATATCCATGTAGAGCTCACTTAGTGACTCCTGGATTCCGTGAAATGTTTCTTCGGAAATGGACACGCTTTCAGTATCCTCGAATTCATCAAAATCGGCGGTTTCTAAGATCGGCCCCAGAGAGATCACCGCCTGTTCGCGGAGGTTTTCCGATTCCTCACCGTTTCGCGCGATGGAAAGCAATGCAGCAGCAAGTTCATCATTGATAACCGTATAATCTCCCGCCAGTTCTGCCGCAAGCAGGCGATCGGACTTATCCCTTTGGTTATCACGAAGGATTCCCAAGAGCATTTTGTCCGTGCCTCGAGGCCATTCCCAAGGGGGTGTATCTTCCAAAACTTTCAGTTCCATAATCTCCTCCTACGTTTCATCTTGCCTTCAGAGAACCTCTCCCACATGCCGGTCTTCTCCTACCCGTCTTAACCCCTTCCTCAACAAATTGCTCATATTTTCTAATCGCCTGTTTTCGCATCTTTCCAAAATAGCCCGTCTTTATCTCCGGAATGTGTTTTGTCGTTCCTTCCAGAAGTGGCATTTGCCACAAACCCGAACAGATATTTCTCAACGATTCGATGTATCTTTCTTATTGGCCTTTGAAAGGTTCATTGTCCGTCCCGTAATGACCCGAAAGGTGGTTTCGATAAAGAAGGCTGCTCCCACCATCGCGAATAGAAACCAGAGCTTTTCGGGTGAGGTGATTGCAGTCTGCCAAATCAGACTCCCCAATGCTCCAAGGCAAAGTCCGACCCCTATCAGCGGGAGTGAGCGTTTGCTCCGTGTCTCTTCCGCCAGCACCACGTTAGCGCCATTAACCGCCGCAAATATTAAGAGGAAACCGGCACTGCCCATCGTCGACATACTGGAGAGGTCGATCAGATTGGCGATTAACAGGGTAGCTCCTGATGTAATCAACAACCCCTCGATTGGCTTTCCCCATGTCTTTTTCTCCAATATGCTTGGAAGTTCCCCGTCTTTTGCAATGATATAACTCAATCGGGCCGCACCGTAAACCGTGGCGTTGATGGCCGAAGCCGTTGAAAGCATGGCTGCCACGGCAATCAGGATGAAACCTGTTTGGCCCAGGGACGGTCTGGCTGCCGCAGCCAATGCATAGTCTTTTGCCTCTACAATCTTGTCGACAGGCAGGCTTCCAACCGTAACCATGGCAACAAGGACATAGAGAACGATGACGAAACCAACGCTTGAATAGAAGGCGCGCGGCAATATCTTGGACGCGTTTCGCACATCCTGCGCGGTGTTGGCAATCAACTCGAATCCCTCATAGGCAAGAAAGATGATCATCCCGCCTGCAATCAGACTCAGTGTGGACGACCATGAAGAAGGCGCAAGCTTGGTGGTGTCAACACCCCAGACGCCAACCCCGATGAAAAGGCACAGGATGAGCAATTTGAGGAGTACAATCCAGTCTTCGGCCTCCCCAATCAGACTGGCGTTCAAAAGGTTGAGGCCTGTAATGCCCACGATACTGCCGGTTATCAGAATGTGTTTCCAGAAAACCTGTGAGTCCGGGGGAAAGAATGATGCGCCATAACTTCCGAAAGCATAGGCATACAGCGATAGCATGACGATGTAACTTATCCACAGCAGGATGTTCCCGCTCCCGGTCAGCAAACCCGGGCCAAAAGCCCGATCCAGGAATGTTACGGTCCCTCCCTGACTCGGAAAAGTGACGGAGAGTTTTGCGTACGAATAGGAGGTAACGAGGGCAACGATGCCTGCAATCAGAAAGGCTACTGGCGCGCCTCCATTGGTTAACTCCACTGACAGACCAAGAACGGCAAAGATTCCACCCCCGACCATTCCGCCGATCCCTATTGCTGTCACCTCCCAGTAGCCGAGGTTTTCATTTTTGGAATTGCCCATACCCGATTTACCCATTTTTCATCTTTTTAAATTGTCTTGAATACATAACGGGGTTTTAAACTCGTCTCTCTTAGTCACCTCCGGCACAGCCGAGGACTTATTCATTTGGCTCTTCTGATTGTATGGGTTCGTTTCAGCCGTGCCCACATTAGATCAATGATCAACGTTGGCCCCTTGGACATATCGAACCTTTCATCCCCGCTTACAATTCTACATGATTCCATCAGCTCTTCGTTACCTGTAACAAATCCATATTCCTCCCTGATACGCGTAACATAGGTACTATACAGGACGGGCAACTCCGATCTATTCATATTGGCAATTGCGACTCTGTCTTTCAGGGGAAGCTCAGAGATAAGCCTGTCAACAGCTTCATCAACTGTTTTCGGCGGATTACCCATTGGGATGGTCTTATAGAATCGGTCTCCCATAATGATTTGTGTGACGACCGTAAATACGCCAATAAAACAAATCGTTATTTGCGGTCGTTCCTTATGTTGCACTGCTGAAGGTAGGTCAATAAGGCTTCTGCAATTCCACGTTTCAGAAAATCACCTACTCAATTGAAGGATTATATACTTGGACGCTCTCTTGTTCATTTGCGTCGTTCCGCGCAACGATCGCAACAGCGGCCTCGGTCTCACTGAGGTTTATGGGTTGATGGGGAACGCCGGCAGGGATAAATATGAAATCACCTGTCTCATTGATGACCGATTTTGCTAAATGATCACCATACAGGGTCTTTACTCTGCCCTTCAGGAGATAAACCGCGGTTTCATACCCTTTGTGGAAATGAGCCTCGGCTTTTGCACCTGGCGGTATGACAACCATGTTCATAGATATAGCCGTTGAGCCTGCAGAAGCTTCAGAAATACCAACGTAATTTGGAAGTTTCTGCTTGGTATCCGTAGTAACTTCCGGCCTCACGGTAATGATTTCATCTTTCATATTTTTCGCTCCACGAGATTAGATATGCGTCTAACGCCCACGATGGGCAGCTTTTTCATGGGGCCAGAGGGACGCACTTAGCTTATCAACATAAATCAACTGATGCCCTTCCCTTTTTGGCGATTCCCGCCCCTCTTTTTACAGACTTGCTCACGGCTGCGGTCGAGATCCTGAATCGGCGCGCAATGGAGGTCATGCTCATTCCCAGCTCGCGCACGGCCCAAAAACAAATTAAGCTGCGCGCTGCTACGAGGTTTCCGTATGTGTCCGGGGAACAGACATCCTCCACCGGAATGTCCAACCGCTTCCCGACGTTCCGCTTAAGCCTCACCTTCTACTTCATGCCTGTTTTAACCGGCGCTTTCAGGACCTCCCCATTTCTCCACAGGCCCAAGTCAAAATTGCCGAAAAATCCATGTCAATAAGCAACAAAAACTGGTTCTGAATAGGGTGATCATCGACAGAAGACGAGGTTGAGAAATTCCATTTGTCAATAAGTCAACAAGTCACCTACGTCCCAGTTATCCCCTGTTCTCCATGATTCCCCTTATTGAATTATTGAAGAGCGTCCCGCTTTACGGAATGAAGCCAAAAAAATATGCTGAACCCGCAAGGGATTTGGGGGACGACCGTAGATTCCAGATTCATTCTATCCTATCGTGAACTTCCCAAGTCTCACCTTGACCGGATTTGCCTTCCAGATTCTGTCGCAGTATTCCTGGATTGACCGATCTGAAGAAAACTTCCCCATTCTTGCAACATTCATGATCGACATCCGCGTCCATTTCGCCTGGTCCTCGTAAGCGAGGCTCACCTGCTCCTGGCTTTCCACATAGGACCGAAAATCGGCAAACAATAGATAGGGGTCTGCATGCAACAAAGAATCGACCAGGGGCTTGAAAAGGTTTTGGTCTCCGCGCGAGAAAGTTCCGGAAGAGATCTGATCCACGGCCTCCCGCAGTTCCGGATCCGAGTCGTAATATTCTTTCGGATTGTAGCCCCTGGCCTTCACTTCATAGACCTGCTCCGCAGTCAGTCCAAAGAGGAAGAAATTTTCTCCTCCCACTTCCTCCCGAATTTCGATGTTGGCGCCATCGAGGGTTCCAATGGTCAGAGCACCGTTAAGGGAGAATTTCATGTTGCCCGTTCCGGACGCCTCCTTGCCGGCGGTTGAAATCTGCTCCGAAAGGTCGGCTGCCGGATAGATGTATTTGGCATTCTTCACATTGAAGTCCGGAAAGAAAACCACCTTCAGGCGCCCCGCCACATCCGGGTCATTGTTGATGACCTCTCCCACCCCGTTAATGAGCCTGATGATCAGCTTGGCCATAAAGTAGCCCGGAGCCGCCTTGCCTCCGAAAATGAATGTTCGAGGGACCACATTCATCTTCGGGTCATGTTTCAGACGGTTGAAAAGGGCAATGATATGCAGGACGTTAAGATGTTGACGTTTATATTCATGAAGCCGTTTCACCTGGATATCGAACAGGCTGTCCGCATCCACGGCAATCCCCATACGCTCCTGAATTACAAGGGCAAGATCCTGCTTGTTTTCTCTCTTGATCCTTTTCCAATCTTCTTGGAATTCATAGTCGCCCGTGAAGGATTCGATCCCTCTGAGCTCCTTAAGGTTCTTTATCCAACCCTCTCCGATCCTGCTGCTGATGAGGCGGCTCAACTTCGGATTGCTTACAACCATGAAACGCCGTGGAGTCACTCCATTCGTTACGTTGGTGAATTTTTCGGGCATCAATTCATGGAAATCCCGGAGCACGTCCTGCTTCAGCAGCTCGCTGTGAAGTTCCGCCACCCCGTTGATGGCATGGCTGCCCACGCTGGCCAGATGAGCCATCCGAACGTATCGCGCACCGCTTTCATCGATCAGGGACAAGCGGCTGAGGAGCTGATCGTCTCCCGGATGTTTCTCGCGAATCCGGTCCAGAAAACGCTGGTTGATTTCGTAGATAATTTCAAGATGCCTTGGCAGAAGACTTCCGAACAAAGGAAGGGGCCATTTCTCGAGGGCCTCGGGAAGCAGGGTATGGTTGGTATAGCCGAAGGTGTTTTGGGTCACGCTCCACGCTTTCTCCCATTCGACCCGGTATTCGTCCACCAGTAGCCGCATCAGTTCGGCTACGGCAATAGAGGGATGGGTGTCGTTGAGTTGTATGGCGAACCTCTCATGAAATGTCTCCGGATTTCCATCTATCAGTATGTGGAGCCGCATCATGTCCTGGAGAGAGCAGGAGACGAAAAAGTACTGCTGTGCGAGCCTGAGCCTTTTGCCGACCTCCGGTTCGTCATTCGGGTAGAGTACCTTGGTGATCGTCTCCGAGATAACCTTCTCATCCACCGCACCATAATAATCCCCCATATTGAATTCCTGGAAGTCGAATGACTTCACTGCCTCTGCCTTCCACAGGCGAAGGGTGTTGCAGGTATTGACCCTGTATCCGGCGATGGGCGTATCATGAGCCGTTCCTTTTACTTCGCGGCCGGGAATCCATCGCACCCGATAGCGTCCCTGATCGTCGTAATAGTGTTCGGTGTGTCCACCCAGCTTCACGTTGTAAGCGATCTCAGGCCGGTGTATCTCCCACGGATTGCCCAGGCGCAGCCACTGATCGGTGACTTCCGACTGCCAGCCATCCCGGATTTCCTGATCAAAAATGCCGAATTCGTACCGGATACCGTAGCCTACGGCCGGAATTTCGAGCGCGGCCAGGCTATCCAGGTAACAGGCCGCCAGCCTGCCCAGGCCTCCGTTTCCCAGCCCGGGTTCTTCTTCCTGCCGAATAATTTTCTGAAAATCCAAGCCAAAATCTTCCATGACCTTGCGAGCCACATCATAGATTCCCAGGTTGATCAGATTGTTCTCAAGATGTGGTCCGAGGAGAAATTCCGCCGACAGGTAACTCACAATACGAACGTTTGGATCTTTATAGTTGGCGACAGTGTGCAGCCAGCGTTCAAGGAGCTGATTGCGGACTGTGTAGGCAAGGGCCATGTAAAGGTCGTTCGGGGTTGCCATCTCCAGAACCCTTCCCTGAGTGTGGAACAGATGACGGAGAAACTCACGGGCAAAATCTTGAATTTCCTTGCCGGACTCCGTGGCCACAGACGTGGTCTTCTTTCCGGATTTTTTCTTTTTGATGGTAGTCATATTCTTTTCGCCATTAGGCTGCCTCCGCATTATGCTTCAACTATTTAATTTATTTACTGGCTTTTGAACAAGTCAATTTTACTGATCAGGCTACCATAAATACCCTTCTGCCTTGCTTAGTTTATGGGACCTCCAGTCCTTTTTTTTTGCACCTGGTGGTATGACAACCATGTTCATGGATATAGCCGTTGAGCCTGCAGAAGCTTCCGAAATGCCAATATAATTTGGAGGTTCTGCTTGGTATCCGTAGTAACTTCCGGCCTCACGGTAATGATTTCATCTTTCATGTTTTTCGCTCCACGAGATTAGCCCAGAATTTCGGATATCAGTTCGCTGCGCTCACGTTCCGATATGTACGGTTTGGTTCTGGCATCGAAAAGCTTGGCTTCACGGTCTTTTTTCCGCTGCGCCGCCGTTTGGGCCTTGGCGATGAGATCGTCCAGATCGCAGGGTTTTTCCAGGTAATCCATGGCACCGTGTTTTACCGCCTCGACAGCGGTCTGAACCGTGGCATGCCCGGTAAGCATGATCACTTCGATCAGTGGATGCCGCTCCCTGATCTGTTTTACGGTCTGAATGCCATCAAGTCCGGGCATTTGCATATCAAGAACCACAACATCGATGATCCCCTCTTTTTCCAAGCGATCCAGGGCCGCTTGCCCTGAAAACGCGCATTCCACTTCGTAGCCTCGCTGCCGCAGACGCTCTGCCACGACTTCAATAAAAGCCTGTTCATCATCGACCAGTAGAAAGGATACCGGCTTCATCGTATCTAATTTCCATTGAAAGTTTGCCCCTCGAGATCATCCAAAAACTCAGATGCGGGATCAACGCTGGTTACTAAGAGATGGTCTCGGGCGCGTGTGCAGGCAACATAGAGCAAGTGACGCTCAGTATTGTACACCTCCTCAAGATCCGCGTCATCGGCCACGGATTCCATTCTCTCCTGCAACGGAATAATTTCGTCATCGCAGGCCATCACGGCAACGGCGCGAAATTCCAGTCCCTTGGCCAAGTGCATACTGCTGATGGACATTTTGCCCGTGGTTGTTTCCATATGGTCATCCAGCACTTCAAACGGCATACCGGACTGTTGAGCAGCGACCTTCGCCCGTTCGATTTGAGCTGCGGATCGAACAAAGACGCCGATCTCGTGAGGGACAATTCCCTCGCTGTTTCTGTCTTTCAACCAGGCTGCAACTGCCTCCGCTTCCTCCTCGATGGCATTGAACACCTTGATCACCGGGTTTGGCCCATTGAACACGGAAACCGTGCCACGGCGGTCATCAATATTGCCATCCACATCCATCACTTCCGGTCCTAACAAACGGTCTGCCTGCATTCGAATACAGAAGTTCATAGTCATACCCTAAATACCTTCATCACCTCATCGCCAAGGTGGTTGATTACTTTCACCGCGATGCGCCCGGACTTGGGTTTGTCGAAGGGGCGGGAGGTGTCGCTGTTGAGGGTTGCCCAGGCTTCGGCGTTGATTTCGGCCTTGAGGGTGGTTTTGAGGGATTTGTAGGGATCGTTGGCGCCGAGGAAGTAGGCGTGGCGGACGAAGAAGGCTTCTTCGTTGTAGTCGGTGTCGATGAACCAGCAGGCGATGCCGTCGGGGCCGTCGGAGCGGACTTCGCCGGTGTTGGGGTGGAAGACGTCGACGCCGTTGACCTTGACCTGGATCTGCTCATTTTCCGCTGTCGAGGATGTCGATATCGGGTTCACCGAAGATGACGAACAGGTTGCCCTTGCCGGTGTTCTTGAGGTCGTCGGCCATGTGCAGGTCGGCGTTCATTCGAGCCTTGAGCACGGGAATGCGGCCGAGTTTGTCGAACTCGGAGGAATGGGCGTCGTAGTTGAAGGCGCAGGCGATGAGCACGTCGAAATCCGCATCGCCGGCTTCCCGGGCAGCCGGACCAGATCGGGGCGGGCCACGGTGCCGAACTCGGGGCCGATGAAGATGGCGGCGCGTTTCTCATTGCCGGTTTCTTCGCCGCCTTCAAAATAGCGGCCTTCGGCGCAGATCAGATCGCCGGGCCAGGGGATGAGCGCGGTGAAGGTGATCTTGTCTTCCTTGTGGGCCTGCTGCACGCCGGCGGTTTTCAGGTTTTCCAGAATCATCTGCACAAAGTCGCGTTCTTCGCCATAGCCGTCCGGTTGATCGGCAACGCCCCTGGCGTTGGGATCGATCAGCTCGTCGTTTTCATCCACGCCCAGCACCCGATGGGGAGAGAGGCTTTCCACGGTGAAAGGGCCGGCAACGCGGACTGTCTTTTTGTCCTCATAGGGTTTGTCGTAGAGGAATTCAAAATCGGCCTTGGCGGCGATGGAGGCATCGATCTCCTTTTGGCGGGCGATACGGTTTTTCCACCAGTCGGCGTGCAGTTTTTTGGCGGCGTCCGGCCATTTGGCTTCATCGGACCTCGCGGGGGATTTCCCATTCCTGCCACTGCTTGCCCAATGCTTTGTTCAACTGTTCGCGCAGCGGCTCCAGCTTCTCCTGGAACGTGTCCCAGATGACATCGATCTCGGTGTTGTTGGCGATGGATTTCAGGGTGATATGGGGCACGCGCTCATAGACAAAACCGTGGCGGATGCTGCCGCGGGTGGGCTGGCTGGACGGAGCGCTGCGGGTGACTTCGGCTTCCTTGAGCTGGCCGTCGCGGCTGTCGGCCAACAGGTAATAAGGATAGCGCGCGCCCATGATGCGGGCACGGGCCAAGTGCCAGAGCAACGCGGGAGGTGTCGATGGTGATCCAGCGGCGGCCCCATTGTTCGGCGACATAGGCGGTGGTGCCGGAGCCGCAGGTGGGGTCGAGGACGAGGTCGCCGGGATCGGTGGCCATCAAGAGACAGCGCTCAATGACTTCTGTTGCTGTTTGGACGACATAGATCTTGTCAGTCCGACATACCGCAATGTCGGTCCAAATGATTATCGGTGTTATCGGCAGCACCGAAAAGTCGTCGAGGTAACGCTATGTAGCGCACAGTTGTGAGTCCAGCAGCATGATTCGTCCTGCTTTAGCAAGCTCGTTCAGCCTCAACGTAGTTGTTTTCCAATGGATTTGAGGAACCGGCATTATATTGTCTTCCTTGAAAGTTAAAGATCTGCTCGGATGACTGACTTGCCTCGAGAGCTAATTAAGCTGGTATGTTGGAAAACTTTGCCTTTTGAATGGCAAAGTCCGGTCTAACTCTTCATCGCTTTAACGCCTTTCTGTCGAGTGACGCAATCTATCTGATCATATCGGTCAGCATGAGACATCGCCGGCGCATACGTTCTGCATAAAGCTGTCGGTATTTACGTTCTGTTTTGACTTTGCGATACCAAAGGATAAAATCGACAGTACTTGCAAGAAATTTCCAGCTTGACTACCTGTCTTTTGGAACGAATGATTGCTAACAAAATTTTTTTCCCCAAACACCTCATCCATCAACGCCCTAACCCGATGCACATTCTCATCCCCAATCTGCACAAAGATCGAGCCCGAATCGGTCAACAAATCCCGCGCCACGGTCAGCCGGTCGCGCAGATAGGTCAGGTAGGAATGAATGCCGTCGCGCCAGGTATCGCGGAAGGCTTTGACCTGCTCCGGCTCGCGGGTGATGTGGTCGGTGTTGCCATCTTTCACGTCGCGGCTGGTGGTGGACCACTGGAAGTTGGAGTTGAATTTGATGCCGTAGGGCGGATCGAAATAGATGCACTGCACCTTGCCGCGCAGCCCTTCGCGCTCGGCCAGGGAGGCCATCACCTGAAGGCTGTCGCCCAGGATCATGCGGTTGCTCCAGTTCTGGTCGTGCTGGTAGAACTCCGTCTTATCGATGCCTTCGGGTATGCCGTTGAAGTCGGCGAACAGATCGAGCTGCTCCGGTTGCGCTTGGCTGGTCTGCTTTCGGCATGGCGGAGCAGGTCGTCGATCAGCACCTTGGGGTGCACCTTTTCCTGAATATAGAGCGGCGGAGCGTGCACCACCAGATCGGACCAGTCCTGCTGATCCTTGCCGCGCCAGATCAGTTGCGGGTCCAGGTCGCGGTTGCGGGCCTGCTTTTCGTCCGCCAGTTCGGCGTTGCCGCGCGGATAGCTCACCTTGACCGGCGCCTGGTCGTCTTTCTGCATCACCGACTGGTATTCGGCGGTGGGGATGTTCTTGCGGGTGGCCTCTTCGTGCTTGATGGATTCGACTGTCAGCGGTATTTTCATTTTGGCCTTTTTTCCACTCATAAGATTAATCGTTCAAACCAAAACCACGCCACTGTACCTCAGATGATGAAGATTTTCAAAGGTTTCTTCGGCTTCGGAAAATGAAGATTTTAGTTTGACTTTCACTCCTTTGATAGATACCGTAGATATATACCTAATTCAGAAAGGGGGACCAATAATGAAACATACTGTTGCAAAGATTTTTGTGAATGGTCGGAGCCAGGCAGTCCGGTTGCCCAAAGAATTCCGTTTTGAGGGTGAAGAGGTCAATATCCGTCGGGTGGGACAGGATGTTATTTTGTCTCCAAGGCACAAATCCTGGGACGATTTTTTTAAGAAAACACCGATCCCTACCGACGATTTCATGAATGAACGAATTGACCTCCCCCCGCAAAAAAGGGAGAACTTTTAGAAATGTACATGCTGGATACCAACATATGCATCTATATCATCAAAAAGCGTCCACTTAGCGTGTTGAATCGCTTTGGCACAATCCCAAGGGATGAGATCTGCATTTCTGTTGTTACATTGGCGGAATTACGATATGGCGTTGAAAAATCCTCATCGAAAAAGTTTAATCAGAGCATTCTGGATGATTTTCTTTTGCGATTGACCGTGTTGTACTGGGATGAAAATGCGGCAATACAATATGGGAAAACGCGCGCTTTTCTCGAAAAGAAGGGATTACCTATCGGGAACATGGATCTGCTCATTTCCGCGCACGCCTTGAGTCAAAAGCACATACTCGTGTCAAACAATCTTGGAGAATTTGAACGGATACCTGGTCTCAGGTATGAAAACTGGGTGTAAGCGGGTTTCCCTGCAAGAGAGACTACTTGAAAACCATCAATCGTAAATCATCAATCATCTTATTGAATTCCGCTTCGACCTTTTCGGCGAAGTCATCCTGCATCTGGAACACATCGGTGAACTCGGCAAAGGCCCAGCGCCCGTATTGACCCGAGGTTGTTCACGCCGGGCACCCAGTAGGTGTCCATGGTGGATTTTTTTTCCTTGGCGTCTTCGCCCCGGTAGCCCTTGATCTCGACGATCAGGTTGAGGGGGTCGTCGGCGCCTCTTCCATCATCCACCTGCACGATGAAGTCGGGCCGGTATTTGCGGGTTTCAGAGCCGTAGCGATAAGGCACCTCCAGACCCAGATTATGGTTCTTTACATAGGCCAGCACCTTGGGGTGGGCCTCGGCCACGCGGCAGAATTCGGCCTCCCAGTCGCTGTCGAGGATCACCCAGTTGAGCTGGCAGCGGCGGCTGTCGGTTTCGTAGCGGTCGGTTTTGGAGGTTGTGAAGTTAACGTGGACGGTGGAGCCGGTGGGGTTGTAAGGGTCGAGCACGGCCTTGATCGGACGCTTGCCCTGCTCTGCGCGGGTAATGGCGGCGGTGATGCGCTCGCAGGCGATATCGGCCAGGGCCTGATACATCAGAAGGCCGGGGTAGGTATCGCCCTTGCAGACCAGGCAGGTGTCCAGCCATTGTTTGGTGATGCGTTTGAGCTGGCCGAACAGGTACAGCTTGGGTTCTTCTCCGGGATCGCGCCATTTGGTTTCGAGCAATCGCTTGGTGATATGGAACAGCAGCGTGGAGCGGCGCATATCGCGGATATGCTCCAGACTCAGATCCACGGCTTCACCGATGATGCCGGAATTCCTGGTGATCGACGGGCCGACGATGGCCGGGGTGAGTTCAAACACCGAATCGTCGTTAAATGACGCGGTAAGGCGCTCTTCCGGCAGCTCCACCCGGTAGCCGGCAACCCGGGGAAACCGAATTTCCAGTTCTTCGCGCTCGGGCAGGATGGCCTTGACCTGGATTGTCTCACGCGGTGGTTGTGGCGGGGCGATGACCGGTTTGGCGGTGAAATCAAAGGGAATGCCTAACACGTCGGCGTATTCGACATTGAACAGCCCTTCTTCATTCAGATCATAAGACTGGCGGCGCAGGGCGCGGCCGATCACCTGCTCGCACAGCAACTGGGTGCCAAATGCGCGCACGCCCAACACATGGGTTACGGTATTGGCATCCCAGCCTTCGGTGAGCATGGAGACCGAGACCACGCAACGGATCGATTCGCCCAGAGTGCCGGGCTTGCCGACCGTGTTCATAACCTCTCGCAACAAGGTAGCGTCGTCGATCTCCTTGCCGGCAATGAGCTGGTTGGCAAGGTCGCCGCCACGCTCCAGGGCTTCGCGCTTAAAGCGTTCGATTTCGTCGGTGGCCAGTTTCCGGAAGTTCTTGTCCAGCGCTTCACCGGATTCCAGTTGTTCGCTGTCGATCAGCAGGGTGTTGGGACGTGGCAGAGGGTTGTCATGTTCATCATAGTTGCGGAACAATTCCAGGCGGCCGTTGACGACGTTGGAGGTGCCGTCTTCGTTTTCACGGACAAAACCGGATATGTAGTCATACACCAGTTTGGAAGTGGCGGTGTTGTTACAGACCAGGATGAAACAGGGCGGCACCTTAATCCCGGCATCTTTCCAAAGCTGGTAGGTTTTATCGTAGTGACCGTAAAGCGCCTGCAGTGCGGTTTGCAGTTCCACGGGGATGCTGAGCGGATCTAACACCGCGCCTTTGCCCCTGCCCTTTTTCGGCATCTTCTTGCTGATGTGTTTCCACAGTTCGCGGAACATGGGCATTTCATTGCCGGGGATGTTCTCGGCCACCGGTACGCGGGGCAGTTTGACGATTCCGCACTCGATGGCATCCATCAGCGAAAAGTCGCTCATGGTCCAGGGGAACAGGGTGCCTTCGATATAGCCGGAGCCGCTGAGAAAAAACGGCGTGGCTGAAAGGTCAAACACGCGGGTGACGCCGAGTTTGCGGTTGACGGCCTCCAGGCCACTGATCCACAAGCGAGCCGCCTCCTTGTTTTTTTCCGCTTCTTTCCTTTCATCGCCCTTCAGTGTCTCTTCGCCATCGCCTCCGGGTTTCTCGCGGTAGCAGTGGTGGGCTTCGTCATTGATGACAACGATGTTCTTCAATCCCATCAATTCGGGCATCACCCGTTGCATCATCTGGCCTTCGGTTTCCAGGGTCTCCAGCGGCGCGCCCCGGCGGCCCTGCAGTAACAGTCGGCCTCCTTTCGAAAGTTCCATTCGCTCACGCAGTTTGAAGGCGTGGTAATTGGTGATGACGATCTTGGCTTTGTTGAGATCGTCCAGCATGTCGCTTGGCACCAATTCACGGTTCTTGTAGTAACTGTCCGGATCATTGGGCATCAAAACGCGCAGGCGATCCCGGATGGTGATGCCGGGAGTGACGACCAAAAAGCCACGGGTGAACTTTTTGCTGTTGGGCTTGCGCACGGCATTGACGGTTTGCCACGCAATCAGCATGGCCATCACGGTGGTTTTGCCGGCCCCGGTGGCGAGCTTGAGCGCCAAACGCATCAGCTCCGGGTTGGCTTCCTTGTTGGCGTTGGCCAGATCTTCTAAAAAGCTCCGCTCCGTTCTTGCCCATTTGAGGAGCTACTTCCGTTATCCAGATGGCGGTTTCGGCGGCTTCGACCTGGCAGAAAAAGGGCCGGTATCCGGCAAACTCATGGTGACGCCAATGCTGGAGCAAGCGGGCGGTTTCCGGCGTGACGCGCCAATGATTGGGGTTGGGTATGCGTCGCCACTTATCCACTTCCCGGCGTACGGCATTGATGAGTGCCGTGTGATCATATTTTTGTTCCTCTGTCGACAATTCGTTGAACAAAAATGAGGTCTGCTTGTCCTGTGCTTTGCGCTTTCGCGGCTTCGGAATAGGCGTGATAAACGACGCGTCGCGTCGCGATTCTATGATTTTCTGGGTCGGCTGGCCGGTATCGTCCAGCTCCCAATGGCGACTCGGGTACTTGTAGGGTGAGTTGATGACAGGGTGGTCGAAGAATGGATTAGACATGGATGGCCCCAAATAAGGAAGATTGAACGTACGATCTCAATTGCAGGAAATCATAGGGGATACAAGGAAGAAGTCAAGGGAAATATGGACGAGTACGCAGGAGTAAGGGAAAACAGGGTCTTGGGACGATTTTCGAGTGGCACAGAGGAAACCCAAAATCTATTTTTTGATATCCGGCATGGTGGAAGAAGAGAAGGGATAATATCGGTCCCTTGGTTTTTCGTGGGAATTTAGATATCACTGGGAACTGTCCGAGGTTGACTGCCAACCGATGTTGTGACACAGATGCAAAGATTCGGCTAAACGCTCCATTTCGGCATCCGCTGTAAAAACACCGGCACTATGCTCTACAGCGAGTGCCAGATAGAGCGCATCATAGACCGTTGTCTCAAGGGACCCTGCAAGCTCAAGTGCCCTCTGCATTAACCCCTTGTGGGGGAGGAGTCGAATCGGCATTTGTATTATGTCCTCAAGAATCTGAACGGCCTCCTGCGTTGTCAGCTCGTTTCTAAGTCGTTTCTTGTTTAAAACATTTCCAACCTCAGCGAGTATCAGTTCAGGGGCGATGGCGCTGTGATTCCCCATCTCAACCGCCCGCAGGAAAACCTCAAGTCCCTTCGGTACAGGTCCATCCGGAACGAATAAGCGGATCAGGGCGGACGCATCAATCACGGCGATCATCGGGCCCTGTCCTCCCTCACCAGGGCAACTGTAGAACTGTGCTCTCTACCCTCTAAACGCCTCCGCCAGTCTTGGGCTCTCGTGAGTGCCGCGCCTTTCCGAAGCCTCACCTCGTATTCGAGGATGGTTTTGATCTGTTCCTGGAGACTTCTTCGGTTTCCTTTTGCCATCACCTGGAGGCCCTCATACACCTCGTCAGGCACATCTCTAAGACTGATCGATTTCATCATGCCCTCCTTTGACTGCATTTCGCTATCATCAAAAAAACAGCATATTGATTTAAGCAGTGATTGACAAGTGATAAAATCAGTATTTATCTATATAATTTTGGATGGAAAGAGCTGTGTCTGTAAAATTGGCAAGAATTTTTTTATCCATGGTAACAAGAGGCACGTTCAAGTCTTGAGCCAAATTAATAAACTCACAGTCATATGCGGAACAACCGCTTTCTTGTGACAATTTGAGCACCTGATTTGAGTTCACTTCATATTCTCTTCCTTGCAACAAGTCTTCAGCCGTTTCAAAAATCAGCATCGCGTCGCGTAAGGTGATTATTTGTTTCCTGATATAAAAAGAAAGTACATTTCTAAACTCACTCCTCCATAAAAAAGGCGCAGCCCATGTGGGATTTTTCAGGAACAAATGCTCCGCCATCACGGAATATTCAGAGGTGAGGTAAAAGTAGCTAATCACATTTGTGTCAACAACGATCATGGCCTCCCCTCGTTTTTTATATCCGTAAGCATTTTATCGCTAACAATATGGATTTTGGATTTTTCGCGGAGTTTTCTGGAAAGCACTAAGTGTTGATTTGGATCAATCTTTGTGCTTTTTGTGGCTTTCTCTATTAAGTTGATGATTTCACTGTTGATGCTACGGTGATTTTCGGCTGCAAGCTGTTTTAATGTATTGTATGTCGGATCTGGAATGTTTTTTAAAGTTATTGTAGCCATAATCGTCCTCCATTATGAGTGAATTCATTATGGAACCATTATGGTTTCTTTTTGCAATCTTGTCAATACAGGTAATCGCATGGAAAATTCGGAAAAATTCCGGCCCGATCCCAAACCCAGGCTCATGGACCAAGTTCGACAGGCTCTCAACGCCATTGTTTTCCTTTACAAGAGGGTCCTCGATGACGAACTCTCGGAGGTGTTTGCGTTCTGGTCAAAGTTGGTCAGGGTCAAGACTAAACTCAAGGCTCAAGGCTCAAGGCTCAAAGTGTAGGATTCAATTAGAGGAAATCATGGGTGAAAAGAGGAGCAAGTCAAGGGAAATATGAACGAATATAGGGGAAGTACGGGAAAATGGGGTTCTGGGGCAATTCTTGACCGGCGGAACTCCAATGTCCTTTGGATTTCGCGCGAAAGATTCGGGCCTCCATTTGTATTCCGGCCCGGTTCCGGGGATTTCGACCATTCTGCATTACTTTATTGTTCTGCGTATACTCTATTTTTCCAATAGTCAGGATGCCGTCTAAGGTCAGCGACTGCGATAATTCTAACTGAAGCTGACTTCATTTGGTATATAACTCCGAATGGAAAACGGTTTACAAGACAACGTCTTGTATTTTTGGACATTGGTGACCATGCATCAGGGAATCGCATAATCCGTTCAATTGTAAAGTAGATTTCCTGTGCAAACTCCAGACCCAAACCCGTTTGGCAGCCTTCATAATACTCTATAGCCCTGTTAAACTCAATTTCAGCATGTTCATGAAAATAGTATTTCATTTTCTGTATTTGTCTTTGATTTTAGCAAATACCTCATCGCCAGGTATAAGCTTGGCGCTACCAGAGTCAATCTGAGAGATGCGAAATTCCGCTTCTTCTGCCCAAAGGCGATCAATATCCTCATCAATTGGCAAATTTAGGCTCTTCAAAAGTTTCTCAATTAGGATTAAGCGACCTTCCGCTGGAAGTAAAAGGGCATCTTCAGTTACTTTGTTGTTCATCATTATGTCTCCTTTTAATGATATTAATAAAATAGCCCATGGGCGTCGCCTCCTTTAAAGAATAAATCATAGGTCAAAGGAAGATGAAGTCAAGAAAAATATGAATGATAGGAAGTAGCCGGAAGGACGGAATATTCAGGAAATATTTGAGCGGGGCAATTCGGATGATTTTTGCATTTCGCCTGAAACAGAGGTGCAACCGTTTGAATTCCGGCCCGACTTGGGGGATTTCGACTATTCTGCATCACTTTGCGGAAAGCCTCCCATTTTATCAAAAAAAAGGCCAGCAACTCGGAAAACCATCATGAAAATGGCCGAGCGCATCTCCATACATTTGACACGACGGTTGACAGGGCCATCAAACTGAGTCTGTCTCTGCCGTAATGACCTGAGAGTTCGGAAGTCTCAAGAAGTCTTTTAAGCCCGGATGTAGTGTTGTCTCAATTTGACTTTTTCGATTTTTCCCGTGGGGTTTCTCGGTATATCCCCGAAGAAAATTTTTCGGGGCCGCTTGTATCTGGGCAACGCCTCGCAGAACGCCGCCACCTCTTCCTCGGTGAGGGTTTTGCCCGGCACCACTTCAATCACGATGGCGATGATCTCCCCCAGACGTTCATCCGGATATCCGATGGCCGCGGCATCTTTTACCAAAGGGTGGGTGTAGATGTGGTTTTCGACCTCGATGGGAAAGATGTTCTCTCCACCCGAGATGATAACGTCCTTCTTTCGATCCACCAGAAAAATGAATCCGTCCGCATCCTGTTTGGCCATATCGCCGGTGTGAAGCCACCCGTCCTTGATGGCATCGGCCGTGGCCTCGGGGTTTTTGTAGTATTCACGCATGACCCCTCCGCCTCGAACCAGCAGTTCACCCACCTCGCCTTTTTGAACCTCCCGGTCCGACACATCCACGATGCGGGTTTCCCAGTTGAATCCCGGTCGTCCAATGGCCCCTACCTTATGGATATTTTCAATGCCCAGGTGAACACAATTGGGACCCGTTGCCTCGCTCAGTCCATAGGTCGTGTCATAATCCATATCCGGAAAATAGGCCCGCCATCGTTGGATCAAAGACGGGGGCACCGGCATGGCCCCGATATGGAGGAGTCGCAACTGATCCAGTCTGTAGTCCTCGATGCGGATTTGGCCCTGATCCAGTTTTACCAGTATATCCTGAACCCAGGGCACCAGAAGCCACAGGATGGTTCCCCCTTCTTCGCTCACCGCCTCGAAGATCCACTCCGGAGAAATGCCCTTTAGAATTACCGCGCGTCCTCCCACAATGAGGCTTCCGAACCAGTGCATTTTGGCGCCGGTGTGATACAGCGGGGGAATAAGGATGAAGTTGTCTTCTTTCTTCTGACCATGATGGACGTTTTCCGTAATACATGCGCATTCAAGGTTTTTGTGCGTGAGCAGAATGGGTTTGGGCTGCCCCGTGGTTCCCGAGGTGAAGTAGAGGGCGCATCCGTCATTGTATTGGAGGGTCGTTTCCAACGGCGCGTCAGAGGCATTCGCCAACAGAATCTGATAATCTTCAGCAAAATCAGGTTTCTCTTTTCCGGCAAAAACAAAGTGATCGACTTCCACTGAGTCCCTGATTTCCAGAATGCGCTTCGTGAACTCCTCTCCAAACAGTACAAGCCTTGGTTCAGCCACATCGATGCAGTATTTGATATCCGCCGCCGTGAAACGGAAGTTGAGGGGCGCCACCCAGGCGCCGCTTCGAATGATGCCGAAGTAGGCGATCAGCCAGTCAATGGAGTTCATCATCAGGTGAACGACCTTGTCTCCTTTGCCTATGCCTTTCTTCTTCAGGACGTTCGCAAAGCGATTGGCGCGTTCATCAAATTGCTTCCATGTGATCTCCCACCGCTTCTTTTCCGCCGGAATTCTTTCCACCAGCGCAATATCGTGGGGATACATTCTCGCATTTCTGGCGAGCATTTCGCCGATGTGAATCGTGGCATTGGCCATGAGCGCGCTCCTTTCACCGGCTATCTTGGCCGTCGGGCATGCTTTTGTGCAATTTCCTTTTTGATGGCATCCGGATCACCGAAATAGATGCAGTGACCCAGACAGACATTGTCCGCGCACGCGGGGATCAGGCCGGCGGCCACCCTCTCATGGCAAAGGTTGCATTTTCGGGCTACGCCCTTTGCAGCATCCATTTCAATGGCCTGATAGGGACATGCATCCATGCAGAGCCCGCATCCCACGCATTTTTCCTCTTCCAGCACAACAATCCCGTCCTCTGTTTGGAAGATGGCCTCTTCCGGGCAGACCGGAAGGCAGGCCGGTTCCAGGCAGTGTCGGCAGACACTGACGAAAAAGGTGAATTTCGGCCTTTCCTTCCCCATGCGAGGTCCCTCCTCCAGAACCTTCAGGAGTCTGACGCCGACGGGGTCGCGATTTTCCTGTTTGCATGCCACTTCGCAGGTACGGCACCCCCAGCAGGATTCATGATCAATAACCAATTCATAAGGTTTCATGGACGTCGTCTCCTTTATTCCCGTTCCGGACTGATTCTGCACAAAAGGGTGCGAACGTGGGTGGCGCCCATGGCCGGATCACAGTGCGCATAGTCATTGCTGGTAAGGATGTTGATGTTTGATTCTTCCCAGCCGTGTCCGGGATCCTTGTTTTCCGGAAACCACCAGCCGTGCTCCGCGGACACAATCCCGGGATCCATGCCTTCGAAAAATTTGGCCCGCTGTCGAATCTTTCCGCGGGGGGATTCGATGACCACCCAATCCCCTTCGGCGATGCCTTCTTTTTGGGCAGTCTCAGGATGAATTTCGACCATGGGGTCCCGGTGGAGTTCCCGCAACCACGGGATCTGACGGTTTTCCGTGTGAAAGAAACCGGGTATCCGTCTTCCCGTGATCAGGATATAAGGATATTTCTCAAAAAGCTCGGGAGTGCTGACCGGGCTTTCAGGCGCTTCCCGATATTGGGGCAGAGGGTCATAGCCCCAGTTTTCCAGAAGCGTGGAGTAAAGTTCGAATTTGCCGGTGGGGGTGGAAAAGCCGTTTACCTTGTACTTTTCGTAGGCCAATTCACCACGCACGTAGGGCATTTCCTTGAAGTCCTTCCACTTGATGCCCATGGGCTTGAGGATGAAATCCAGCCCTTCCTCAAAGGTATCCCACCAGAATTCCCCCTGGCCCACCCGGTGCGCCAGATCGTTGAGCATCTCGTGATCGGACCGGCATTCGCCGATCTGAACCGCCTTTCGCCTGGGAAGAAGGTAGCCGTGCCTTTTCCAGAAATCCCCGATATAGTCCATCTCCAGCCAGCTGGCCGTCGGCAGGACAATGTCCGCCAATTCGGCCGTGGGCGTCAGGAAAAAATCTGAAACCACCATGAACGGTACAGCCTCAAGAGCCCGGTAAACTTCTTTCGCATTGCCCCTGGTCAGCAGCGGATTGGAACTGATGAAAAAAAGCATTTTCACGGGATAGGGCTTTTCTTCAAGGATGGCATCCCAAACGCATTTCGGGTTTATGATGGCAAAATTTCCCCCAAGCCTGAACCGGTTTCCCCCCAGCCTTTTTGCCGCCTGCTCCGGCGGGAGCATGTCATGGGCGCCAAAACGTCCCACGTTGACGATCCTGGGGGGTTTGAAAAGGACCTGTCCCCCCTTGGCGTCGATATTTCCGGTAATACCCATGAGCGCCAGAAGAACACGGTTGTTATCCGCGCAATTGACCTGCTGCTCTATGGCCACTCCCCACTGGATGGCCGCCGGTTTGGTGGTTGCAAAAAGCCTGGCCGCTTCCTGGATTTTCTCTTTCGGAACCCGGGTGATTTCTTCCACCCGGTCCAGGGGGTATTCATTCACCCTGTCCACAAACTGCTTCCAGCCGTAAACGTGGTTTTCCACAAACTCCTTGTCATAGAGCGCTTCATTGACAATCACATGGAGCATGCCAAGGGCCAGGGCCGTATCCGTTCCGGGCCGAAGGGGCAGCCAGATGTCGGCCCGCGCCGCTATGCGGGTAAGTCTGGGGTCCACGGCAATGAGTTTGGCGCCGGCGTCCAGGGCACTGGGAAAAGGGTTCCCCCTTGTAGCAGTCGGGATTGCTGATGACCACGTTATTGCCCCAAACCATAATGCATCGGGGATTATTCTCATAATCCACAATGGGGTTTGTGCCGCAGGTGACGATGGTGGTTGCGATTCTCGGGCCATAACAGAAATGGCCGGCCGTCAGCACATTCGGGGTTCCCAGAAGATTGGCGAAGCGGTAGATGACCGCCTCGTTTTCCCGCCCCGTTCCGTATCCGGGGACAATGGATTCCGCCCCATAGGTCTCTTTGTAGTAAAGGATCTTTTCGGCAATGGTGTCCAGTGCCTCATCCCAGGAGATGCGCTCCCATTGCCCGCTGCCCTTGGGGCCGACCCGGCGAACCGGATGGGTGAGTCTGTCGGGGTGATAGACCAGTTGGGTCGACCCGATACCCTTTGAACAAAGGGTGCCGTGATTGATGGGACAATCCGGATCCCCCGCGATTTTTTCAATTCTGCCGTTCTTGAGGTAGACCAGAACACCGCATCCGCCATGGCACATCCTGCAATGGCTTTTGACGACCGTGTCGTACCCATAGACTTCCATTTCCCTTTCCGTATTGGAATACTTGAATTGTGGCATATATCTTCTCCGCTGTCCGCAAACCGACAAAAAGTCGGAAAACCTCTGATTTCGTCATTCCAGCGAAAGCGGGAATGACCGTCTTGGGGACTTTTTATTCGTTTCCCCGGGCGCCCTCGCCACAATGCCCTTTCAGCACCCGGTGGAGTATTTTCCCCGTGGCGTTTCTTGGCATTTCGTCCTCTTTTATAAAATCGATGCTTTTCGGCCGCTTGTATCCTGCAATCTTGTCGCGGCAAAAATCGATGATTTCCCGGGCGAGAGTTTCTCCCGCCTCATGGCCATCATTGAGGACCACAACCGCCTTGATCTTTTCACCCCATTTTTCGTCGGGAACGCCGATCACCGCCACTTCCTTCACGGCGCCATGCGCCCGGAGCACATTTTCCACTTCCGACGGGTAGACGTTTTCACCCCCCGTGATGATCATGTTCGCTTTCCGGTCCACCAGGGTGTAGTAGCCGTCCCCATCCCGTCTTCGCCATGTCTCCGGCTGAAAACCACTCTCCCTCGAAAGCCTGTTTTGTCTTTTCCGGGTCCTTGAAATACTCCTTGAAGACGCAGGGGGCCCGGTAAAACAGTTCGCCCACTTCCCCCTCGGGGACCTCGTTTCGATCCTCATCCAGGAGTTTGATGCGGTCGGACCCGAAGATCTCCTTGCCGATGGACCCCAGCTTCTTGAATTGATCCTCGGGTCTGAGAAGCGTTCCCAGGCCCCCTTCCGTACTCCCGTAGGCCTCCCAGAGTTCCGCATTGTTGAAATAGTCCATGATGGCCAGTTTCAGGTCTTTGCCGGCCGGAGCGGAAGAAATGAGCAACTGCCGGATGGAGGAGACATTCTTGCTTTTCTTGATCTTCTCCGGCAGGTCCAGGATCATGCGGTAATGGGTGGGAACGAGCGACGTGTAGGTGATCTGGTATCTGTCGATGGTGGTAAGCAGATCCTCCGGATCAAAGCTCACCATGTTGTAAACAAATACCGGGCGCGGTCATCAAGGTGTAGGGGAAAGAGTATTGAATGGAGTTGACGTGACACATGGGCATGACGAGCATCACCTTGTCCGTGGGACGCACCCCCATGTTGATATTGCTCAACAGATAGTGGGAGATATGGCTCTCATGGGTCCGCACCACCCCCTTGGGCCGCCCCGTGGTCCCGGACGTGTACATGATGTTCCACACGTCGTCCCCAAAAATCAGACGCTCGGGCGCTTCGGGCGACGACTCTTTGAGCAACGCTTCATACCCCACATATCCATCCGGTACGGGGTCCTCCCCCAGATAGATAAACGCCTCCTTCGGGACCTGCAACCTGTCTTTTATGCGATCGATGAGGTCGACAAAAGGCGCTTCAACAATCATCCCCTTGCATTCCGAATGATTGACGATGTATTCAATTTCAGGGGCGGCCAGACGAAACATGACGGGCACCACCACCTGCCCCCCTTTGGCGCATCCGGCAAAGATATCCATCCACTCCCCGCGGTTGTAGGAAAGGACGGCAAAGGTATCTTTATAGCCGACGCCCAGATCCTTTAAACCGTTTGAAAACCGGCAGGCCCGGTCATTCCATTCTGAAAAGGTGAACTCCCTCTGTTTGTCCTGCCATCCCAGCTTATCCGGATAGTTGATGGCGTTCATTTTCAGGATATCCCCCACATGCATCCATTTGCTTCGTGTCATCCCAATCGATCCTTTTTCATATTCCCTATTCAGCGCACGCCGAAAGCGCCCGTTTGATCAGAGTTCTTGCGATTTCAATCTTATAGGCGTTTCCGCTGAGCGGAACGGCATCCGCCACGGCAAGTTCGGCAGCAGACTCGATGGTTTCCCCGTTCAGCGCCTTTCCGGAAAGAAACGCCTCGGCTTTCAAGGCCCGGTGAGGCCCCGGCGCCACGGCGCCCAATACGATTCTGACGAAAGAACAAGCCCCTTCCTTGAAAACCACCACCAGCCCCACACTCACAATGGCAAAATCGATGGACTCCCGAACCCGGTGCTTGATGAACACCTGCCGGTTTTCAGCAGGAAGTCGGGGAATCCGGATTTCCGTGATGATCTCATCGGGCGCCAGGGCATTCCCCAGGGGATGGTAGAAATCCACGACATCCACAAGCCTTTCGCCGCCGGGTCCGGCAATGCCGAATTTTCCCATCAAGGGCCGCCAGGGCAACGGCCATATCCGACGGGCAGACGGCGAAGCAGCGTTTTCCGCCGAAAATGGCGTGGTACCGATTGTCCCCCGTAACCGCCAGGCAGGGGCCTTCTCCCTTGCGGCGGCACATCATGCGGCCGCCGATTTCATCGGGATAGCGATAATACCAGCAACGGGTCTCCTGGGCCAGATTGCCGCCGATGGTGCCCATATAGCGAATCTGCGGCGTGGCCACCGACAGGGCGGCCTCGGCCAACAACGGGTAATGTCCTTTTGACTTCCGGAGAATCGGCGATATCCGCAAGTTTGGCCATCGCCCCTATTCGTAATCCCGTATCATCCTCTTTGATGTAATCAAGACCGGGGATGCTTTTGATATTGATGACCAGTTCCGGATAGGTTGCCGCGGCTTTCGTCTTGAGCAGTCCCAACAGATCGGTTCCACCAGCCAACAAGCGGGCCTTGTCCCCATGTTCGGCAAGCAATTCCATCGCATGGGAGAGGGATCGGGCATTTATATGCCGAAAAGGTTTCATCGGTTTTTACCCCCCTGTATCTTGCCAAGGGCCTTCAATATTTTATGGGGGGTCAAGGGGTAGTCCATAATTCGGGTTCCGATGGCATTGTACACCGCCATGAGTACGGCGCTGGGACCCGGCGAGGTGGCGATCTCCCCTACCCCCACGGCCTTGAAACGATGGCTGGGAATGGGCGTTTCCAGGATCACATTGGTGAAATCCGGCATGTCGGCAAAGGTGCGCCATTTGTAATCCACCATGTTGCCGTTCAACATGCGCCCGATCTTTTCATCCAGAACCGTCTCCTCGAAAATGGCCGTATCCAGACCCGCCGAACCCAGGGCGCCGTGAAGCTGCCCCTCGAGGGCCATGGGGGAGATGATACGGCCGCAATCGGTGGCGTTGACCACATTCACCAGATCCACCCTCCCCGTCTCCGTATCCACCTCCACCTCAACGAAGGTCATGAGGAAATTGCTGAGGGAATAATCGGGTTCAAAACGCCCCTCGCCCGTCAGGGTGCGGGTGATCCCCGTTACCCGGCGCCATGGGATTCTCCGCTCAGGCCTTCCGATCTTATAGACCGCGCCGTCTTCCGTATCCAATTGGCCGGGTGTGGCCTCGAAACGGTGTGCCGCCATCTCCAGCAGTTTTCGCCGCGCATCTTCCGCCGCCGCGATCACGGCTGAACCCACCGCATAGGTGCCCCGTGACCCCATGAGCCCGAATTCGAAAGGATTCAGATGGGTATCGGGGGGAGACATGCTTACCTTCTCAAGAGGCAGCTTCAACACCTCGGCGGCCATCTTGCACAGGCTGCTTCGTTGCCCGGGTCCGGATTCCGAGACACAGCAGTACACCGTGGCCCGCCCGTCCGGTGTCAGCTTCACCAGGGCCTCAGAAGAGTCCTCCCCCACGTCGGCGTTGCCGTGGACGCCCACGCCAACGCCCCGTCGTTTGACCCCGTTTACGGCGGCGGGTTTTCCCCACCCCCGCCATTTCTCCTTCCAGCCGAATGCCTCGGCGCCCTTTTCCATCGCCTTTGTAAAATCTATTCCCCTGTAGGTCCACCAGTGGCCTTCCCGCCAGAAATAGCCGTCTCCTGCCTTGACGAAATTTTTCTTGAAAAACTCCACCGGGTCGACACCAGCCTTTTCCATGGCCAGGGATATGACCGGAAGGATGGAACTCTCCAGTTCCTGGCCCCCGTACCCCCGGACGATGCCCGAGGGCGATCGGTTGGTACAGACCAGTTTGGGGTTCAGGTCCCAGTTCGCGCACCGCAACACCAGCTGCAGTTCGCCGCAGCCCACAGCGATCTGGAAAGGACCCGATTCCGACCCCGACCCTGTGTTCACGAGCCATTCGCCCGAGACGGCGGTTAGTGTCCCGTCCCGTTTCATGCCGACCTTTGCGTGTATCCGTGAACCCAGACGCAGGGAGTAGGAATGAAAATGCTCCTCCTTGGTATAATAGATCTTTACCGGTCGCCCGGTGGCCCTGGACAGTAGTGCCGCGTAACCCACTGGTGTCATGTTGGCGTTCTTGGTGCCGTAGCTGCCGCCGCACTGGGTGCTGATGGCCCTCATATCGGCCATATCGATGAAGGGGATGCCAATAAAACGGTTGAAGGCGATGGACTGGCTTGGCGTATAGATGGTCAGGCGGTCCGGCGTTTCCCAGGTCGCGATGACGCCGGGCGGCTCCGGAGGAAGCGGATTGGGGAATATCTCGTACCCGCAACTCCCTTCAGCAACCACGTCGGCTTCCTGAAATCCCTGGGCCACATCCCCCATATGAAGGCCGTTCAGCAGCTTGGGTTCGTAGACCGGGGGATCTGAAGGATAGGTGTTGTGTGGATATTGTTCGTATAGTGGGGTATCGTCGGTCGCAGCGGACACTTCGACATCGTAGACCGCGGGCAACGGTTCGTATTCCACCTCGATACATTCGAGAGCGGCCTCGGCCATATCGCTCGAATCGGCGGCCACCAGAGCCACCGCATCGCCCACATACCGGACCTTGCTGTCCAGGACCCTCATATGCTTGGGGATGCCCCATTCCCAGGCCGGGATATCCTCATGGGTGAGCACGGCTCTCACACCCGGTAACGCCCTGGCCCGTCTGCAATCGATGCGTGTGATATGGGCGTGGGCATGGGGACTTCGAAGAACTTTGCCGTAAAGCATTCCCGCAAGTTTTATGTCATCGATATATTTCGCCCTGCCCGTGACAATGTCCCGGGCATCCTTGCGAGGCGTATTTTTTCCGATATGCCGGTATTTTTCAGTCATGAAGAATTCTTTCCAGCGCATTGCCGATTGATGTTACAGGATCCTCTTTAATAATCCTTGGCCAGGGAAAACGGGTCGGCAGGTTTCAGGTTTCAGTGTTCAGGTTTCAGGAAAAGCATTAACCGGCAAACCACAACCGATATGAGGAGACATAGCCTTCAACAGGGCTGTGATAAAAAACAATATCTTAGAGTTCTTAGCGTCTTGAGCGTAGCGGGCGGTAAATGGTTGTACGCATAAGTTTCCGTCTCGATCTGACTGATCTTTTTTCCGATCAGAGGCGGCGCCGACACCTGAACACTGAAACCCCGGTCCTGAAATACGATTCTTGCCGTTCATCTACGATGAACCCTTTATTTTTTTCCCTGCATCCAATACCGCCCCCACCACCTCATAGTGGGAAATGCAACGGCAGTAGTGTCCCGCCAGCGCCTGTTTCACGGCCTCTTCACCGGGTTCCGGTTCCCGGTCCAGCAATGCCTTGGCGCTCATGAGAATGCCCGGTGTGCAGAAACCGCACTGAAAAGCGGTATTGTCGATAAAGGCCTGTTGCAACGGATGCAGCCGGCCGGTTTCTTGATCCTCCAGCCCTTCGATGGTTACAATGTCCGCGCCGTCGCATTCCACCGTAAGCGTCATGCAGGACAGGATCGGCTTTCCGTTCATCAGTACCGTGCACGATCCGCATGATCCCTGGTCACAGCCGATCTTGGTCCCCGTAAGCCCCAAGTGTTTCCCGAAGCGTATGGGCCAGCGTATCCGTTGCGGCGACCGCTCCATGCGTGGACCCTACCCCGAGCTCGTATGGCTTTTTGTTGACGATGAGGCGGATGACGCGCTTTTCGCTATCTTTATCTTCCGCATTATTCATATTCAAGGGGCTCCTTTCATGATATGAACCCGAACATATCACAAATCCTCTTCGACCAGGCACTCATAATTTTGGAAGGTTCTCGCGATCATGATATCCATCGAGCTTAACGCTTTTCCTTCCCGGTTGATGCGCTCGAATACCTCCCGTACCGCCGGGATATCAAAGCCCTCCATGCGGATCAAGGATAAATGATAGCTTGAGAAAACATGGGCCAGTTGCCTGATGCGATTTTCAATCATCGGGCCGACCCCCGGCTCCCCCAAAGCGCTCTCCATGATTTGCGTGCTGCGGTGAATCATATGGCTGAGGGGTATGAGAAATGCCGGATTGACACTGCGCTTCCGTCGGTTGAGCTGATGGGCAAAAAAGAAGTTTTCATGCGGTGGCGTCAAAATAGAGGGAGTAGTCAAAATCGCGTTCCGTCTTCACTCTTCCTTCTCCCCCCAACAGGGGCATCAGCAAGGCCGTGGCCCGCTGTTGCCCGTCGAGGATATATGTCCATTTGCCCGAGCTTTCAAAGAAAGTTTCGCTGGTCTTTAAGGATATATCCGCCTATTCTGCGATGAATGTTCAGGCGGATAGTCCGTTTCCCAGCAGAGAATACTTCCGATGGGATAGAAGCGGTAGAGGCTCTCCCACAACTTGATAATGTCCTCTTGATCCCATACAAATTCCCTTTGAAAAGAGGGGATCAGAATCCTGTTCTCCCGCAGCATGCCGGTAAATTCCGCGATTCTCATTTCCTGCACGCTGATATGACGGTTCATCACGGGAGACATCGCATCAATATTTCATCAGGTTCGGAAGCACCGTGGCAATAGTGGGAAAAATCATGATCAGGAGCATGGCCAGCCCGTCGATCGCCACAAAAGGCGTCACCGACCGGTAGATGTCCAGCATGGTGGTCTTGGGCGGCACCACCCCCTTCATCACAAAGAGAACCATCCCGAAAGGCGGCGTTTTCATCCCGATTTCCATATTGATCAGGGTGAGAAGACCGAACCATATGGGGTCGAACCCGAATGCCCGCACAATGGGCATGTACACGGGAAAGGTGATCATCATGATAGAGACCGGTTCCATGAAGGTTCCCAGGATAATCATCAGACCCTGCATCACCGCAACGATCATGATGTTCGGGAAAGGAAAACTTACCACCAGCGCCGTGGCCACAACCCCCATCGCAGCCGATTCTGTAGGCGTGGCCAGACCCGCGAAGATCAGACCGGTTACCACAAAGATAATGGTGCCGAAAGGCAATACGTGTTTGACAAGGGAAATAATCTTTTCCGACCAAGAGACCTTCACCGGAGAATAGTCCGGCGCGAGGCTCGGTTGCAGCGTGCAACGTCCCACAATATAGACCATATACATGATACATGGCGGCCATGAGAAGACCTGGGACCACGCCGGATATGAGTAGTTTCCCGATGGAAACCTCCATCAGACTCCCCATGATGACGGCCAGGGCGATGAAAAGCAGAAAATAGTATTTGGAAACCGTGAGGGTTTTGGTAAGCACCACACCTTTTTCCTCTTCCTTCTTTTCGATCATGATGGTGCGCATTGTGGCAATATATTCCGTATCCTGCATCACCTCCATCATCATTTCCTGCAGATCCTTGGGGATCTGATTCCATTTCTTCAAGTTCATCATGGTAGCCGGTTCCATGGCAAAAACACCGGGTTTTAACTGGTACTTGGTCACTTCCTGCAGGCCCCAGCTGATCATTCCCACATTGGGCCACATGAAACCATCCACCACGCCGCGCTCCATGGCCGTATAGATCTCGGTCGGAGGAATGGTGACCGGCGTTGCGCCCAAAGCCTTCAATGCGGGGATATAAAGGGGCATAACCCGCATCTTCAAGCCCTTGAAATCCTCCACCTTGGTGATTTTTTTGTTGGAAAAGACCGAAAAGGGAACCAGACTGTGAAGTCTACCCAGGTACTTGGCATTGACCCTCTTGGCGAAAATGTCGCACCACACGTCGTAAAGACCGGTTTTTCGTTCTTCCCATTCGGCTAACAGGGTCAAACCCTTGGCCCATGCTTCCGGCATCACAGGCTTCATGTACCCGAAACGGATAATAGAGCAGCATATCGATGGTGCCGGCCTTGAGGGCATGGATCTGATCAAAGGTCTTGATGACTTCGGGACCGCCGATCCAATCAATTTTCAGACGTCCTTTGGCCCTTTCGTTTATCTTCTGAATAAGCATGGGAACCGGATCATTGTTCAGGTGATTTTTCGGAAACGCCGTTAATGCCTTGATTACGATAGGGCCGCTCTCCGCATGAACCGATGCAAACCCCAGAACAAAGAAAACAGCCACTGCCAGCCATAATGCCTTTTTCATTGCAAATCTCCTTCCTTGAACCTGGTTACAAACCACAAATAGTCTCTCTTAGACCCAGCTGCCTCCACATCTCATCCCGTTCACATCGGCCCTTCTCCTCGATCACCTCCTTCCGATCTATACCCGCCGATCCCTGGACGCCCAGAATTCCTCTCGAATTTTTCGCTTTAGAATTTTTCCCGTTGGGCTTCTGGGCAGTTCCTCCCTGAATTCCACACTTTTGGGCTTCTTGTAGCTTGCCAGGCGTTCCTTGCAAATGTGGATGATTTCCTCCTCCGTGGCGGTCATGCCCTCTTTGAGCACCACCAGCGCTTTGACCGATTCTCCCCAATAGTCGTCAGGGATGCCCAGCACCGCCACATCCAGGACAGATTCATGGGCAGTAAATCACCTCTTCGATCTCCCTGGGATAGATGTTCTTCCCCCCGCTGATGATCATGTCGTTTTTCCGGTCCACGATGTAGACGTATTTTTCCTTCATCGAATCTTCCCGAAATCTCCGGTAAAGCCGCCAGCCGTCCCGCATGCTTTCCGCGGTTTGTTCACGGAAGGTCCCAATACCCGATGGTCATGGCCTCGCTGCGCACCGCGATCTCCCCAACCTGTCCCACGGGCACATCCCGGCCCTCCTCATCCACGATCCGAACCTCGTAATTCAAGGCGGCGCGTCCGGCGGAAGCCAGCCGTTCCACTTGGGCCGCAGAGTCCCTACCAACACATGGGCCTCCGGCGGCAGAACCGTAGTAAGGGGCCCTGTTTCCGTCTGTCCGTAAAATTGGATGAAACCGCATTGAAATCGCTTCATGGCCTGTTTCAAAAGTTCCACGGGCATGGGGGATGCGGCGTAAGGGATAAGCCTGAGATGACTCAGATCATAGTCTCTCGATGGTCTTTTCCTGCAGCATGGCACTTGACCATGGTGGGAACGAACTGGCAGGTGGTGATTTTTTCCCGCGAGAGTATTCCAAGCACCTCTTTTGGATCAAAGGCACCTTCCCTTCGAATGTATACCGTGTTGCCCATGAGGAAATGCCGCGTATGATCCTCAAAGGTGACATGGTACAGGGGGAAAAGAAGGATGGTTCGATCGTTCACATCCAGTTTCATTTCCAGGGCGCGACGTCATGGCGTTCTGGAAATCGTGGTGATGGGTCCGCATGGCCCCTTGGGAAGCCCCGTGGTGCCGGAGGTGAGGAAAATACTCATGACGTCATCTGCCGGCAATTTCGACTCCCCGGTTCCTTGACGCTTCCTTGCGCAATAGATCCTCATAGGAAATAAAAGGGGATGCCGGGGATGCGTTCAAACTGATCTTGAACTCAATAAAGTCCATCCCTGCCGTTGTGGAATGCATGAGTTCCTCGAAATCCGAATCCATCAGCATAAAACGGGGTTCGATATACCGGATAATCTGCAGCAATTCACCCTTTTTGAGCAGATTATTGATGGGAACAAACACCACGCCCGACTTTGCACAGGCAAAATAGGCCTCGATATATTCGGGACCAGTTGTGCAAAAGCACCGCTACGCGATCCCCTTTTCCGCCTCCCATGTCCAGAAGGCGGTTGGCCAAGGCATTCACCCGTTCGTTCAGTTCCCCGTAGGTGATTCTCTTGTCCTTGAAAATCAAAGCGGTTTTTCCGGGAAATTTATCCGCGCTTCTCCGGATCATGTCGCCCACTGGCATAAGACATTCTCCTTTCGTTTTGTTTACGAGTTTAGTTCAGGTTCGGGCCTGGTAACGTCACAGGCCAGGTTTCAGTTTCAGTGTTCAGGTTTCAGCCCACTTCTATTTCCCGCGACCACCGTCGCCCAATATGCAATACGAGCATTGGGTTGTCATTCAAGGAATTCAGGTGGTACATCCTGAAACCTGAAACCCGTAAACGGTTACGAGTTCGGAAACCACATGCATAATCTAGGCTTCTCCGCTGAACCCTTGATTCCTTTATTCGCGCCGAAACTATTTCGGCAGATCCTTGGGGATTCCCAGTCCTTCATGTGATGCATCCACGGCGCCCGTTCCATAAAGACGTCGTGGGCCAGGGGAACCGGCGGATGGCTCATCCATTTGGGATCGAACTCGTTCTTCACCTTCAGCAGGAATTCGTGATAATTGGGTCCGTATTTGGGACCGGTGAGGTAAAGGGGCTGATGGGGACCCAGCAACGACGTGTACGTCCGATTCTTGATGTTCATCTTGGACGTATCCACGTAGAACTGGTCCACGCCATCGGTATTGTCGTCGGGATCCCAGTATACCAGAAACTCCGAATATCCCTGGTGCCCCAGTTCAAAGCTCTGGAACCATCCCGGATCGCCGTAGTCGGGCATGAGCGGAGGGTGTATTTCTTTTTCACTTCCGCATAAGACGGACCATGGTTCACTGACTGGGTAAGGGTCTCAATTACATAGTCCACGGAAACATACCCGCCGCACATGAGCCACATGCCCGCTGAATCCGCGTTTTTGATCCAGGACTCATCCGACGGCTTGGTTCGGCGGGCAATCCCTCCGAGAGGTTCCATGATATCCATGAGCACCTTCTCATCGTATTCCATCTGTTCCTCGGAGGTAAAACCGATCAGGAGAACGCGAACAATAAAGAAGTTGGCAATGCTCTCTTCGGTTTCCTTGCCCCACAGGTCCCAGAACTCCTCCTTGCACTCCGCCTTGGCAATGGCGCGCCAGAAAAGGGGCACCTTGGTCACGGCCCCGCCGATCTCGGCATGGCCGATTTCCCGCATGGCGGTGACCTGGGCCTCTTTGGAAGGAACGGTAAAGTTGATCCATTTAATCCGCTTTTCCGGAAGGGCCAGGGCCGTATCCGGTGAAATCCCCGTGGGTTCCAGCCGTTCGGGCTGGAACGGCAAGCGTCTTTATCGCCATTCGGGTCACGATTCCAAGGCATCCCCGAAGCCCCGTATATCCCCGGAGCAACCCCCTCAGATCCGGTCCCGGGCCTTCACCCCAGAAGGGGTCATCGCCTGTTGCGAGGGAACCCATCCTGACGATTTCTCCGTCCGGCATCACCACTTCGGTACCCAGAATACGCCGGTGGGGCAAACCGATCCGGTGGCTCAACGGAGACCATCCGTCCCCGATCAGGTTGGCAATGGCGGAAGCCTGTGCGCCGCCGCCGCCGATCACCACGTAGGCGCCGTGTTTCATGCATTCTTCCTGGATCGGCGAGTAGACCATGCCGGGACCCACTTCCACATAAAAATGCTTCTCATCCAGAATAAAATCGTTCATGCGCTTGAGATCGATCAAGAGCGCATCTTCCACGTGAGGATGGGAGCGCGGTCCGTAAAAACCCGTGCTGTAGGGGACATAGGGAATGTTGTTGCGATAGCAGACCTTAACGATCTTCTGAACCTCTTCCGTACTTTTGGGCATGATCACGCATCCCGGAATGGTCGTCATGACCCGTTCATATCCGAGCCCGCTCTCATAGCCCCCCGGGCCGCTCCGATATCCTTCGCAGATTACCGGATCGTCGGAAATATTTTCAGCGCCGACAACGGCTTCCATCACGCGATAAATTTCTTTTGATATAGCCATTATTATTCCTCCTTTCGCCTACCCCTCAATGGGCGCGCAGATGACTTCCGAAATATCCAGAACCTGCACATCGTCGCCATTGGCCTTTAACAACTTTGGCGAAATTATTTTTGCACCAGGGACAGGTGGATACGAGCGTTTCGGCGCCGATTTCCCTGACTTCCTCCAGTCGATGTTCCGCGGCCCATTCGGCAAAATCCGGAAAGGCTTCCTGGGTTCCCCGGCCCGCGCCGCAGCAAAAGGCGTTTTCCCGCATCCTGGGCATCTCCACGAGATTCACGCCGGGAATGGCTTTGAGGATATCCCGGGGCTGCGCATAGACTCCTTCCCGACCGCGCCGTCGTTTGAGCCTCGGCTCCACGCACCCCATCCATCCCCGTTTGCCTTCGTAGGGGGTCCAGGGTTCGCTCAGACGGGTAAGACTGCAGGCATCATGATAGGTCATCCGCGTATCAAAGGGCTTTTTCAGCTCCAACGCGCCGTTTTTGACCATCTCGTCCACGTATTGCACGAGATGAATCACCTCAAACCCCAGCTCATCGGTGGAGATGTCCAACAGTTTCGGGTAATCCACCTTCCACATGCGATATCCTTCGGCACAGCTTGTAATCGAGGGTTTTGGCGCCGGTCTTGCGCATCTCCGCCACGTTGCGTTCCGCCAGGGCTTTGGCCTCGTCGACCATGCCCACGGAAAAGACCTGGTTTCCGCAGCACCACTCGTCGGGCATGAGCATGAAATCGGTTCCCGCGGCCTTGAAAATCTTCACGGTGGATTGTGCAATCTCCTTGTTGATGTAGGAAGCGTTGCAACCCACAAAATACAGCAGATCGGCCTTTTTGGCGGGCGCGATGCCTTCGGGAAGCCAATCGTTTCGCTTCTCATGGGGAGACCCGAAACAGTTGTGGCTTTTGTCGATTTTTGCGGCCACCTTCTTGTGTGCCGGCATGGGTCCCACACCGTCTTTCACCGCCTTCACCCGGAGCGATTCCAGAGCCAGTTCGATCTCCAGATCCAGGTTCCGTTTACATCCCACGTCGCAGGCGCCGCACAGGGTACAGGCATACAGCACTTCCAGGGCCTTCTCGTTCCACGAAAGCCTTCCTTCGGCCATGGCGTGGCCGATTCTCATTTTTCCATAGGCGCCGTAGGCGTCAAATTCATACTTGGTGGCGCTGGGGCACCGGGTCATGAACTTGGCGCCGGGCATATAGGTGTGCTCCACCCAGGTGCATCCCTTGCATTTGATGCATCGGCTCATATCGTAAACAAAGTTCTCGATATCACCGATATCGAGCTTGAATTCCTCTTTTGGCTTGTAATATCTCACATTCAACTCTTCGGCCATTGTCGCGCCCTCCTTAGAAGCACAGGTTCCCTGGATTCATGATGTTGTTCGGATCAAAGACCTTTTTCAGATCGCTTGAGATTCGCCGCATAGGAAGCGGCCTTCTCATAAACGATGGGCGCCAGGTCGCCGTATGGTCTTGTAAAGACAGCCCCTTCATTGAGCAGAACCTGCGCCAACTCTTTGTAAAGATCGCGAACGAGTTCGATTTCAGCTTCGTTTTCAGGATCATAGAAGAAGTTGAATTCCGGCCTGCAGGCACGATTGTGCTCGATGGGCTGAATGTACATGCCGATATCGCCGATGGGGTATCCATGGCGGGCGGCGATTTCCTCCACCAGATAAACAAACTGCTGCGCCAGAACCGGCCGGGTGTGGAAGAAAAGGCTCTGGCAGGCGCCCTTGACGCGGTTCTTCCAATGGGGTTTGTCCGCGGGCCAGGGCGTTCGAAGCATGGGCAGGATCTTGTTTCGCAAGCCCGGGAATCCGGGAAGGCTTTCCCCCAGTTTCAGGTCGGAGAACTCATTCTTCAAGACTTCCGCCAGAAAATTCTGCTCATAGGCGATTTTCTCTTCGGGACGTCTCAAAAGACCGCTGATCACCAGAATCAGGGTCCAGGGGGGCAGCGTGTTTTTCAATTTTTCGAAATCGAAGGGCCAGTCTTCCGCCAGCATGGCGGCCAGATCCACATTGTTCAAAAGCAGCACTTCCTGACCGATTCGGCGAGGCAGGATTCGTACAGAAAATCGGTGACGTATCCCAGATCGTCAACAGGGGCAAAGAGCACCTTGTCCATCTTGGGAATGGATTCGATCTTCAGATTGGTCCAGGTGACCACTCCAAAGGTTCCCTGGGCGCACTGAAAAAAACGATAGAAATCAAGACCCGGACCGGAAGGATTCCCTCCCTTGGATGGGGAGTCGGGGTATCCATTGACGCTGGCCGAACCCATCCTGAACTGTTCGCCCGTGGGCCAAACCACTTCCATGGCCTCTAAGGGCTCGCCGTAATCGTAAACCTGATTCGTGGGTTCTTCGCGTTCCATAAAATCGGTAAGAACCGAACGCTGGGCCGGTGGCGTCAAAGGCATGATAACCCGAAACCCCTCCCTGGCCAGTTCCCGGGTCAGTTTTTCCCATGTTACCCCGGCCTCGAATCGCACGCGCCGGTTATCGGGATCAATCTCCAGCACCCGATCCATCCGGGCCATATCGAGAATCACCCCCCCTTCCCTGGGGATCGTGGCGCCATAAAAATGGACCTTTGAACTGACCGGCACAACGGGAATGTTGTTTTCGTTGCAGAATGTCACAACCTTCGACACCTCTTCGGAAGACCCCGGCCTTACGACATAATTCGGCACTCCTTCAGGCGTATAGCTGAAATCGGTCGCATAGGTTTGCAGCTGGTTGGGGTCATCGGAAAAATTTTCGGCGCCGACGACTTCGGACAGCTTGGCTTTAACGTCCATAGTAACCTCCCTTTCTATTTTTCATTATTTGGAACAGCATTAACAGAAACAAATTTAAGGCACTTACCATTTCGACATTGATATTTAATGTATTAAGTAAATGATTGATACGAGAAATGACCTCTCGTTGTCAAGCTTTTTTTAAAGATTTTTAGTCTGTCCATGTAAAAATGAAGGCATCGCCAGATTATAAAGGATAACTCTCGCAAAAAAGGCCTAAAAAGAATTGTTTTTGACGGGCACTTTTTTATTTAATGTATTGACAGACTGAAATATTTTATTTAATGTATTAATTATTTATAAATATTCTACAGAAAGAAGGATCAATCATGGCGGATGGTGGGTATAAGAACGACTTGAGTCTCGATGAAAAGGTCATGATGGCCATTGTTCGATTGGCGGAATTTTTCAAGAAGAACTCCGCCAATATTTTCAAGAACTATGGTCTTACATTTCCCCAATACAATGCCTTGAGGGTTTTGGACAGCTCGGATAACAAGCAGAATACCATATCCAATGTCAGCAAAATCATGCTTGTCTCAGGCGCAAACATGACGGGAATCGCTAAGAGACTGGAAAAAAATGGATTTCTACTCAGGAAAAGCGACCCCAATGATGAACGGATAACGCTGCTGGAGATTACACCGAAAGGGAGAGATCGTTTGAAGGATATATCCAGAGAGAAGGATGAAAGCATCACCCGCTACCTGAAATCTTTTTCTGATGAACAGAAAAAGGAGACACTCTCCTTAATTCGGTCCGTCATCCTGGAGAACGAATTCCCCTCATAGCTTTTTGGGCTTGGCTCTACCGCCTCTCATTTAAAGCCAATATTTAAATTTTTTCCAGAATTCCTCGTCGCTGCTCTGCCATTCGGGACCGAATTTCTTGTCATAATAGGCCCCCAGCCGTTCAAGCCATCGGCCCCATGGGTTTTTCCCGCTTTCCCGTGCCACCAATATGTCGTTCAGGAATGTAGCGATATGGATCATTTCCTCTTTTGGAACATAAGAGGCCGCCCCTCCCTTGAAAGACCTCTCCGTATCCTTTACGCTCAACGCATGGGCCGTCAGCATGACCGCGGGGACATTATTGTCCTTGGCGATCTCCAGCAGCTCATATCCATCCACGCCCATGATATCCAGAACAGCGATGTCGAAGCGCTCCCGTTCAAGCAGTTCTCTGGCATCTTCAAAGGTGGAGGCTTCTACAACGTCGCACATGGACAACAGCTCTTTAAGGGTTTCCAACACGTCGGGTTCGTCATCAACAATGAGAACCCGTTTTCCTTCCAATAAATCGTGTGTCATGGTATTAAGGTCTCCTATAAAAGTTTGAGCCGGGTGGTGAATCCGGGTGCCCATAGCATAACTTTTTTTCCCCCGCTTTCAAGACCCATCCCTAAAAAACAAGAATTGTTGCACCAATGCATGGTTTGACTTATGGAGATTGTCCTATGAATGACAAAAAGTTTGACCCAAAAAAACTCCGGAAATTGAATGATCCGCAACGGCTGACAGATATCCCGCCGGATTATATTCGGCGGAAATTGAATATTCAGAAACCGAATCGGTTGGTTGAAATCGGTGCCGGAACAGGTTTTTTCAGTATCGCTTTTCTCCAGCTATTCCAACCTTCGGTCCTTTATGCGTGTGATCTGTCGGACGTGATGATCGACTGGATGACAGAAAATGTCTCACCAAAATACCCCAATATCTTACCGGTGAAAACGAAAGAGGATTCCGTTCCACTCCAAGATGAAATCGCAGATCTGGTGTTCATGATAAACCTGCACCATGAACTGGAAGATCCATCTAAGACAATTCGAGAAGCTTTCCGGCTGCTGAAACCCGGTGGCGAAATTTTTATTGTGGATTGGAAAAAGGAAGACATGGCTGAAGGGCCTCCCGAAGAGATCAGATGCGTGCCCGAAGAGGTAAAGGATCAGCTGACGGAATCCGGTTTCAGCAGCGTATCCATCTTTAATGAATTACCGAAGCATTTTTTGGTTGTGGGAGAAAAAGATCTCAGGTGAAATCCATCTTGCGTCATCGAAAATATTCGATAAGCCCGAAGGGTCCTACCATTCATTCGGACAGGGTTTAAGACAAAAATCACTACATCCAATATTTGAATTTCTGCCAGAATTCTTCGTCCTTACTCTGCCAGTCCGGCCCGAATTTCCGGTCGTAAAACGACCCCAGGCGTTCCAACCATCTGGCCCACGGTTTTTTCCCGGCTTCCCGGGCCGTCAGGACGTCGTTCAGGAATGTGGCGAGAAGCGACATTTCCTCTTTCGGGACAAAAAAAGCAGCCCCTTCCTTGAAAGACTTCATCGTGTGGTCTACGCTCAAGGCATTGGCTGTCAGCATAACCGCCGGGACATTCCGGTCATTGGCGATGTGAAGCAGTTCGTATCCATCCACGCCCATGATATCCAGGACAGCGATATCAAAGGTCTCCTTTTCGAGGAGGTCTCTGGCATCGTCGAAATTGGACGCCTCCACGAGGTCGCACATGGACAACACTTCTTTCAGGGTTTCCAACACGTCGGGTTCATCATCCACAATGAGAACCCGTTTTCCTTTCACTAAATCTTTTTTCACCTTACTTGGGCCTCCCACATGAGTTTCAGCCCGATTTTGAAACCGGATACCCGTAAGGATAACGCTTTCTCGTTTTCTTTCAAGACTCTTCCTCAAAAAGCGGCGGCTTGAAATTCCAAGCCCCGCGCAGTGGATGGTGGTTCAACGGCGCAACGGAAAAGAATCATGAATAAGCCGGAACGATCGTATCATTCATTCAGTCAGGGTTTGAAGCAAAAATCGGATCCGTAGCGTAGTTCTCCCGCAAGCTTATCCGCATGCTACGTTGCGAACGTAACCTGCTTACAAATAACCTTTCCAGTTAATTTGCTCTCCCATTTGTACCAAGGCGCAGGTTTGACAAATACAGACAGGCAGGCGGAACGCATGGGACAGGCAGTTGAAGCGCTCAATGGTTTCGGCCGGAATTTCCAATGGTCATACAAGTCGGTCACCCGGCTGCGAAAGCGTAACGCTCGGTGTTGAGCCGGCCGATACTGATCCGGATCTTATCAAAAAAGGGTCCTCCATTCTCTGGATCACTTCTTCAAGGGTACCATTAAAAGGTCCGGAATTTTCAAGTTTAATGGATGCAAGAGCCGCTGCGAATTTCAGAGATTCCAGAGGCCCGTGATCGATTCTGCGGGAAATATATGCGCTGAACGTCGTATCTCCCCTTCCGGTTCTTCCTAAGAGGTATCGGTTTGAGAATTTTTCAAAATAAGTTTTTCCGTCGTATCGCAATAGGACCCCGTCCGATCGAGTGATCATGGTTTCACGGCTTCCCAGATCTTCCAAAATCAAAGCCGCCTTTTCCAGGTCGTCGGTCCCCGTCAGCAGTTTGGCTTCCTGAACATCCACCTTGACCCTTTCAGCAAGTGCAAAAATTTTCTCCTTCTCGGGCGCATCCCCCAAATGAATCTTCAGCGTAACAGGATCTAAATGACGTACAAATCCCTGCATATCAATGGAAAGATGATACCCTTTTTCTTTAAGGCTTTTCATGAGATCCAAAGTGAAATCCTGGTTGGTAACCGGGCATAAGTGAAAGAAGGAAGCGTCGATGGGAGGCATTTCATCCATGGTGATGGGGCCGGCATTTCTTTCCTGGTATATCTCACGAAAATCAACGTCCCGGGTTGGATATGTTATTTCCAAATGAGTGGTTTCTTCAGCTGGAATGAGAAACACATCCACACCTTTTTCCTTCAGAGGAATCAATGTTGATTCATCTCTTTTTGCAGCTTTGGTAATCAATGCAGTCTTTTTTCCAAGTGCGGCCGCCGTCATAGCGGCGAAGGTTGCCGCACCACCCGAAAAACTTTTCGCTGGCCCTTCAAATGGAATGATCTGGTTAATGGATGTATGGCCGATAAAAGCAAAATCATATTTTCTCATTTGTTCCCTTTATTATCCATAAAATGATCAAGATCTAAGGCTCCCCATTAGGGACGATTCCGGAGACAATATCTCAATTATCGCCATAAATAAAGATAAAGTCCCTGGAATTGTCGGAATTGTCCGCGATGTGCAGATCCTTTTCATCAATTCAGAGTCTTTTGTTTTCCCGTCTTCCAGGAAGGAGTCCCGGCTTCCATTTGAGAATATAGGCGCCGATCGCCAGGACCAGGAAGGCCGAAGCATAAAAAGGACTGTTCAGTCCGATGCCTTCCACCAGAAACCCTAAAAGAACGGGGCCTAAGAGGTTGGCAAAGGAGATGACCATAAAGCGGATACCCATGCTCAGTCCGGGATGTTCGGGATCCGACAGGTCGGCAACCATCACCATGGAAAGCGGCTGTGTCAGGCCGAATCCGAGCCCGAAAAGACATAAGGCAAGCGCGGTTGCAAAAAAAGACGACAGCCCCGGAATCAGACCCACGCCGAAGGCGACAGCCAGTACGGAGAAGGCCATCATTTTCTTGCGGCTGAAGACTTGAAAGATTCTGCCGGTAAACGGCCGGATAACGGTCATGGAGGCCGCGAAAATGGAAATGAGAAGGCCCACATCGGCTTCCTCCAACCCGCGTTTCAAAAGCAGAACAGGCAAAAAGGAAGTCCGAAGGCTCACGGTGAAAATGACGCCGAATGTGAAGGCAAGGACGGCCAGCATGCGTGAATCGGAAAAGGCCGTCGCGGCATGCCGCAGATCTCCCATGAGGCTGTATCGGCCCACGCGAGGCGCCCCCGTGGATTCCCGAATTCCCCACACGATAAGGCCCGAAATGGAGAGCAGCAGCGACACAAAAAAGGCCTGGCTGTATCCGAACCGCGTGGCCATGATCCCTCCCAGCACCGGCCCGAGAGTTTGACCGAATGCCGCGCTGAAGGTCAGGTAGCCGAATGTGCGCTCACGCCCAAGCGGGGATTCAAGCGTGCGACAAAAGACTGACTGGAGACAATGTGCAGCTGAAATCCCAAGCCTCCCAGGACCTGTGAGGTCATCAGGCACAAGACGTTGGCGTGCAGAAGCAGCAAGGAGCTTGAAGCGTTACAGAGCACCCCGAGCAAGAGCATCCTTTTTACGCCGAACCTGTCCGTGAACCCGCCGATGGGTACGGAAAGGAAAAACGAAAGCAGGCTGAACGCACCGACAATGAGACCAATCACCGCGGGAGAGGCGCCCAGTTCCTGGGCCTCCAGAGGGACAAGCGGAAAAACCATGCCATATCGTACAAAGGTCAAAGAAAAGGCTATTAAGATCAGGATGATGTTTCTCTGCATAGGACTTCACGTATCCCTTTTCGGCTGTTTATAAAAAGCGTCCACCACGCTCCACGTTCACATGAATAGTCCGCATCAAATGTAGAAAAAGATAAAACCGAAGGGACGATTCGGCAACCTGCCAAAAGACTGGGAGATGTTTAAAAAGATGAAAAAAGATTTAATTGAGAGTCTGTATATCTGAGTATTTGAGGATATCCCCGGGATATATTGCTGTGTCCAGGTCTGGGATGACACTCCCATCCGGCACGCTTCATTACGATTCCAATAACCGCCGCTGCAACAGGGTCTGCAGGTCACGGCGGCCATCCACAGCCAGCAGAACATAGACGGTCTTGTTTATGACCCGGTAAATGATACGGTAAGGTTTGAAATAAATCTCGCGGTATTCTTTAATCCCAAGCTTCAGCAGTTCTTTCGGATAGATACCCCGCTCGGGAAATTCGGACAACGCGGAAAAGGTTTCCTCAATCTTCTTTAAGACATAGTATGCATTTCCGGGGGAGTCGTGCATGGTGATATAATCATAAAGCTCGTTGAGATCGCGTGCGGCGTCTCTGGTCAGCAAAACCGCGAACGGCATCACCGATCCTCCTGCCTCTCGCGAAGAGTCTTCATCACATCCTCAGCGGGTAAAACCTTGCCCTCCTCAATCTGACGCATTCCCAGTGACAAAATTTTCAGAAGTGCAATGGTTTGCTGGGTTTGCTCGTAGCTTTCGATGTCTTGTATGACCACCTTGGCTTCGCCGTTCTGGGTGATGATAAGTGGCTCCTGCTGTTTGGACAGGTTTCTGACGATTTCAGCGGCATGGGCCTTCAGGTAGCTGATGGGCCGAATCTGATTTGACAGTTTCATTGGAATACCCCCTGTTTAAATATGACTTAATATAGTCCATAAACAGGTCAACTTTCAAGCTTGAAATGAGGTTTAATCGGCACTGGATAGGCGGAAAATTTCCACCTAAGAAAGAGTCCTCCCTCTGTCGGATCGGCAGGAATTTTAAGATTACACGAGAGAGCGGATTGGGGCGGATTTTGATTCGGTGGTGAAAAATGCCACGGGAGCTTCAAAAAAAATTGGCTTGTTTATGAATTTGTGAGCGCTCCTTCGACGGCACCAAGAACAGCCGACCTGTAGCATTCAAGTTCCTTTAATGCGGGAAGTCCACCCCGGCGACTTTCCCCTCTTAATGATTCAACGGAAACTCCGCCCTTTCGCATCCAGCAAGAATTAACTTTCCCTTCAATTGTCCGCTCATTTATTGAAAGCTGCCCAGTTAAAGTCTTAGTCGTTGTCATCCAATCCATATCATATTGGGGCTACTCTTTCAAAAAGTGCGAGACGTTTTATACGTTATCCTAACGTGAACGGAGTTCCTCTTCCTCTTCGCGTTGCTGGTCATGTTCGGCCATTTTACGCAAAGACCGCGCCGAATCCGCAGCCCAATGGCGTAATTTTGGCAGTGCTGTTCGTCCGGCGATTTTTTCGAGGGAATCAGCTAATTGGCTCCAGTGTTCAGACGCAGGTCCCCACCAAATTCCAGATATGTAATCAGAGAAAAATGTGTTTGCTATCCGCTCATTTTCACCGTAAGTGCCGAGGAGCCGTGACGCAAATGTTTTGTCTGTCGACATGTCCTTACTTGTTAGTCTAGCCATCATCACGGCACGTTCCTCGGGCTTCTCCGCAATCCATGAGTCTACATCATCTGGAGGTGTGTATTCCAGAACGCCTCGTGGGAATCCTACACTGAACATGTGGGCTCCTATGGGTGATGATAGGTAAGGCAGCATTGCCTGCCAAACCCTGGCGTGGATCTTGCTTGACGCACTTGAGGAGCACTCCAGCCGCATTACTATGTTCGGCGAACCAGGTACCAGATTCTTGATTAGCCTGTTCGCGAAAAATGGCAGCAGCAATCTCTCCAGGATATTCTTCGACAAGCGTGTTACAAACTTCTTTCCAGTAGTAGTTCGCCGTATGCTCGCTACGGATGAGATCGGGAGCTGTGACCAAATCCAGCGCCAATGTTTTCCAGAGTTCAGTCTCTGCGGAATAGGCTTTCATCCGATGCGCCAGGATCTGGATCGCCGTCTCATGGTGTGCTGTGTCGGCCATTGCTCGTAGCAGGGTCTCCAATACTTCGAAGGCAATGTTTTCATCCCAAGAACCATACCCAAGCTTACCAACGATCTGCGGACTTACCTGCTCGTTACGCAGTATAGTGACCAGCATGCGTCGCGATGGACGCGGTGACGCCACAGCGCCAAACCACCTCGAACAGAAGAGCGATCGGTTTCGGGTCTCTTTCGAACTGGGAAGTTACCCAGTCATCGTACCAGAACCCACCCTGGGTTTTCCTCTGAGCACTCACGTACCCGCAGACCAACCGCAGATCCCGGCCACCGCCAGGAATCGAAGGCAATATCTCGGCTAGCTCACCTTTCAAATCTACGGCGGCAAGAGCCTCCCCAAGCCGCCAACCTCCCGATGCTTCACCGGAGGTTAGCCAAGGCCAATTCCCCTCCAAAACCTCAAGCTTTGAGAGAAGTTCTTCCGCAAGAGGCTTCAGGTCTGGTTGTTTTTCTTAACTCCCATGGAGCCTGTCCGATATACTGCTGGAGCCGAGCGCCCAAGGTTGGGTCTTCAAAACGGTTGTGCAGTCTCTCAAGTTCCTCCATTTCCGTAGCCGACAGCTCTTTCCAATACTTTTTCTCCCTGCGGATGATATCCGCGATAGTTCTTCTCAATGGCTCTCGAGAAGCCGGATAGGCCTTACGCAGATCTTCAAAAAAATCAGCTACGACTCCTATCAACTGTGTTTCCCGCAGCATCATTGAGAGTTTCTCGGCCGCGGAAACAAGGTCGCCCTGTGTATCGACAATTCCACGCTTCGCAATATCGCTGAGTCTGCTAATCGCGGTCGTTATGCACTCGAAATGTTCTTTCTCTGTACGTGGTCTGCCACTCCTTCTCCGGTAATTCATCAGACGCTGGGCTATTGCCGATTCGGGAACGGTTGTTGGTTGCCTATCTGGGCAAGGGCTTTCACTGTTAGGCACGCTAGCGGTCGGGCGATTTGTGGCAAGCAGCTCATCAAGGACGGACATGCGGTCCAGGTAGGGGGACAGCCGTTCCACCCAAAAAAATTTGGAACCGCGCCACAAACTCACGGGAGGCGTTGTTCGCCCACGTTTCATTTTCAGCTTCGGCCAGCAGAGCGAGAGCTTTGACCGCGTCATGGAATGATGACGACCTCCACGCAAGCCGCACGAGCGTCCCCACTGTCTCTCGTCTTACGCCGTCTTTAATTCGTCTGCGGTCTTCAAGGCTCGCAATACTGAGGGCTCTCAAAATGTTGCGCGCTGCTTCTTCAGGATCTGCGGAGGACAGTACCGACCAGCGGCGTACAGTGCTCGGCGTCTACGTAGTCGCCTACACGAAAAAAAAGGCCAGTTCCTCGCTTGCATATTTTCGAGCTTGTGGATTGCTCGCCATCGATTGTAAGCGCTCGTAGTACGCATCTCTGGCCGCTTTCCCATGGTAACACATCGGACAGCGACTTCAAGAGGTCGGGATAGGTGGTCCATGCTTCGACTGCAAGGTAGACCGCTAAGGGCGTGGGCGAGATGTATCGATATCGCCCACCGCGCGGCACAATGCCAAAGCGGCGATGGAAATCTTGGACGGTCGCCTGAATAAGGTTCCAATCGAATCCAAAGTGTTTAGCAATCGTCTTCCCCTCTTCTTGCTTGTCATCTATCCAACCCACGCTGGTCAAAACCGCTACGACGTAAAGAGCATGTCTGTCAACTGTCCCGAGCATGCCATCAAGGAAACCACGAATCTCATCACGGCTGAGCAAGCCCATCACATTAATAGCTGGGTCTCGGACAACAGCATCCGCCGCCAAGCGCGCAAGCCGGACGTATCCATCCGCGAAGCGCACCAGGAAGTCGACATGCTCTACTGGCATTGCAGGGCGCCAGCCCTTGATTATCTTCCGCATCGTCTCGGAGTCGATTGGCTTAAGGGGCAGAGAAGGTATGCGCGTCGGATCCGGACTTCGGGCTGTGCCCCACAGTTACGAGCCGAACACGGCCGTTGCCTCGGCCAACCGAATCCCGCAACGGTCGGAGCTTCTCCGCCGGAACTTCATCGGCAACCACGGTCAGGTGGGCGCCAATGTCTGTTGTTACACTGTCGATGAGCTCTAATAAGCGAAGATCTTCAGCCTGTCGGATGTAAATCACCGAACTGCGCCATGCCGCCTCTCGACATAGTTCGAGGCGAATCTGGTCTTCCCGGCGCCCGAGGGACCCTGGATGTGAAAATGATGAATGCTGCCGGTTTGGAAGTCCAGATCGGCTCGTCTGGTGTCGAGCTCGGACTGCGTAGCTACTGACGCCTGCCATGGAACTTGATGCTCATCCGAGTTCGACCAATCGTCTGAGGGTCCAGAGGCCATCAGGTCGTCCAGCCCAACGTGCTGCTGTTGCAGGGTTCTGGTTGCACCAGTTCGTAAGGCGTTCACTTCCGATGACCTCGATCTTCTCGGTAGGAATCGCCGCCGTCGCCGCGTCGTCGCTCAGGCTTTTAAGCCGTACTCTCTCTCCGTCTTACCATTCGTTGAGCCGCTAGCAACTACAACGAAACGGCCACCACTAATAAGTGTCTCTTTGGGGATTCTCTTGTTTACCTCACCAGCAAGCCTTGCTGGCTGTCCACCTGAACCGGCCTTGAACTGCCAGCATGTGTGGATTGAACCGAGCCATTGGTCGGATCTTGCAGGCTTTGAAGACCAACCGTCGCACCCGTCGTCTTTGGCTTTACCCTCAGTGTTGACAAGGATCTCGTTTATCGGAGAACCACATCTATACGCAGAAGCTCGGAGTAGTTGCCCCATAAGCACGTTCAGGTCTCCGTCACTCATCGTTGCAATGCGTTCAGGAGACACCTGAAGCGCATCGCGGTATATTGAAGGTCTAGATTTGTTCATGGGTTCTCCGTTCGCCTTTTCATTTCTGATTCGGGCTACTGGATGACGCTTATGAGTGCCCAACAGTTCGGATAGGTGCGGAATTTCAATATATTGCCTCCATAGAATGGAAAAAATCACTATCTATTCTGATTCTATCGATAATACATGAAAAATTCATGATTGATTTTTCCATGTTTTGTGCACCAAAATCCATAGCATGCAAAATTCAAAAAGGTTCCGACCGGATCCCAATTTACGTCTCATGGACCAGGTGTGGCAGGTTCTGTGCGGTATCACCATTATGCTCAGCCCACCGAACAAAATCAGTGGGTCACAATTTCTTTTCAACAATAGCAGGGGACGTAACAGGAGAAAGTCCTTAAATAATTAAATAACTCGCCTTACAACGCCATTGCCCAAACCGGACTACATCAAAGCTCCATCGTAACAACAAAATCCTAAACTGCAAACGGGAGCATTACCGGTTTGTTAAGAAATTGATTGAATCTCTATCTAAACTGGCCGTCTTGTAGGTTTCAAAAACGCCGTGATATGTTCCGTTGTAAATGGCACAACGAATTCGAAGCATTGCATTTCCTGTTTCTTTTACCCACCACGCACCAGAGCGTTTCATTCGAGTATGGCATATGAACTTGTTAGCGGATTCTATTCCACCGCTTCCAATGGGATAACCTCCTATCCGATCTCCACGATAGTGTACTCTTTCCCTATTGTTGTCCAGATAAACAGTCAGTTTACGGATTTCTTCTTCAGCCTCATTGCTTCTTGGATGCATTCTTCGAAGTCCGCCGATAACATTACCGGTCTCGGCAAAAAACAGTCTGGTGATCGTGTTTTCAGCCCATTCCAACGCTTGAAATGATCCATCCCCGTATTGTGCTTTTGCCACCTTATGAATATGTTCGGCACAATGGTAATAATCCAGTACTTGACGTCCCCCGGGAAAACATGCAGTCATATGCTTCCAGAGCCAATCGGCGCCATCACCTATGAGCCCAATCCGGACCTGATCCCGGGAATGAGAGAGGCAACATAAGCCAAATCTTTGCCAAATTGTTCTTCGTTTTGAATTTGATGCCAGCTCGCCACGTGAATAATCCGATCATGTGCCAACAAATATATCCTGAAACCCTTGGCTTCCTGCCACCGGCCCTTGCCTCTTTTTTCATTTCGTTTCGTCTTGGCTCGGGTGGGCAGATGGGCACCGTCAGATGCGACCACCAGCACCGGCCGCCAAGCGCCGGTGCTCGCCTGGTCAATCCTCTCCTGTATGGCATTTTTATCAGGAATCACCGTTTCCAACGAAGCATGGGCGCCAACTTCTTCAAACGTCTCGTGCATGAAATGATCGCTGAGGCTTTGACCCGTTAGCTCTTCGAACATATCGCTTCCGCAACCAAAGGGAACTTCTGCGGTCGTCTTCACCGATTTTCGTTGCACGTCAAACTGATACCTTTTTCGGCTCAGTTCAAGCACTTTGTCCAGGGGACTGAAACCATATGAGCAATCCGTACAATAAAACCACGCCCGCTTCAGGCTGCTTGGTCCCTGCATCGTCACCAACTCTTTTGAATTCATGCGCCGTTTCTTGCAACGCTTTCCGCCTTTCGGGAAAGGCGCATAATCCTGATCGCACAGACCTGCATACTTTGTTCAACCAATGTCTGCAAACAAGCACCGAAAAATTTCTGTTTCGTTTGCGCAAACAAATCGCTCAGCTCCGTCAGAGTGGGTTGCCTGTCATCTCTAAAGACGTCTGCAACAATCTCATCCACCCACTTATCGACTTCATCATGGATCATTTCTCGAAACAGCTCCTCAGGCGCGGGGTCTGGAATTTTCGCGGCAAGTCCCATATCACCCTCTCAATTCTTCCCGAAAGCGGGAGATAAGAGGATATACATAAATGTCTTTGGGCGATTGACCGTGTCTGGCATGATGCCGGTCCATGCGGCCTCGACCGCTTGTTACGCCCACATGAATCCAATTGGATGCCTTGTAACTGGTTCCGGTATAGCGGCTCTTGTCTACCAATGTCTCCAGAATAACCGGTCGCATACCATATTGCTTTTCCCAATCGTCCGGAATCCTCCGAATGGCAATGGCCAGGATCGAACTTGCAAGATTCTTTACCTTAACCCATGGAAATATTAGAAAACGGCTGTTGTTCACGACCATTTGCAGGTTACGTTGCCGCTTTGTATCGTCCCATCCGATCCATCCATCACGGGCCGCCATCTTCCAACCGGGAGAGGAAAATTGAAGACAGCAGAGAGGCCTTTCATCACTGCTTTCAACAAAATATCTCAGTTGTGCGCCAAACGGTATCCGATAGCCCAGATAATGGTAACGATCAACATACTCACACCAAAGATCGCGCTGAGCTTTGGTCTCTACCCGTATCAGGCTAAGGGGCAAAAATTGCTTTATCGGCCCTGATATCTCCTTAGACCTTTTTGCATTCTCCGTTCTTTTTACTTTGGCCCGAACCTTTGCCGGACGGCCGGCCCTAAGTTCAGGTAGCGATATGATCCCCTTGTTGTGCAGATCTTCAAGAAATTGCCGACATTCAACCGTCTTAAGTTTTCCTGTGGGCCTTTTCCATTCAAAAAGCTCGCAGACGGTATTCGCAAGTTCAGTGCGGCTGATCCCATTACAAGTGCTGACAATCTCTCTTATGTCGTCAATTTTCCCCTTGCTTATAGCACATCCGCAAAAACGTTCTGATATCTCCTCCGGCATTTGCACCTCCAGTTCGATTCAAGGCTCCATCCTAACATAGAGGTCTCTAATTCAAATGTCCAGCTATTTTTTCATATGCTCAGTGCTTTTTCCCAGAAAAAAATTAACAAACCGGTAATGCTCCCGATGCAAACTGCCTCTCCCTGTCAAACAAAAAAATACCCCAAGCCCTGATTACGGAAATGGGGTGCTCACAGTTGACATCCATGTTGTCCTCTGTTTAAGTTCTCTTGTTACAGTTTTTGTCAGTTGGCATCTAACCGGGTGAATATAGTAGAAGCGGGGGCATTATTGCAAGTGTTTTAAAAACGAAATGTTCGCTTTCCATTTTCCGCGGTTTCAGATACGCCATGAACCCAAGGCCGTCATCTTATTTTTCTAATCCGAAACCTGTCATTCTGATACACACAAAAGCAGTCTTTTATCTGAGAGGAATAATTTTCCATAATATGTTTCACCACCTGTAACTTTTCCGTTCCAGTTGCGTCTTCCAGTCTCAGCAGCAAAACCCCGCAATGCTTCATTGAACAGTGATATACCAGTTCTCCGAAGTCTTTATCCATAGTAACGACCATGCGGTTTTCCGTAACGGCAGTGTGGATGATATTCTCGTCCTCCATGCGGGAATCGATGTCTCTCACGGCTTTGGTATCATAACCTTCCTCCCGCAAATATTTTTCGATTCCTTTGCCCACACCGACATCAATGAGAAATTTCAGTTCGGATGCATTCATGCATGCACTCCCACGGCGAACACGCGTTCCTCTTCGACCAGTCCGGTCACATAAGCGAACACCGCCTGAAAATCCTCTCTTTCAAGCTCCGGATATTCTTCAAGCAGTTCCTGTTCCGACACCCCCCCCGACAGTGCTCGGAGAATCTGTTCCACAGTTATTCTCATACCCCGAATGGTCGGCTTGCCAACCATTATCCGGGGATTTACCGTAATTCTTGAAAGCAACTTTTCTGTGTTAGACATGATTCGTTTCTCCAATTTTCGAAGGCATAACGTTAAGTTTGGCGGCGCCTCCACCAGACGTCACGGAAACCGCAAGACTTTCAGCTGTCTGGTGGAGCGTTGGGTTGGGCGCGCAGACTGTATCGCAAATCCAACATCTTCAAAGCTGGCCCATTGCCCAGCATATTTGGCGCGGAAATGCGGGGCATATGCGGCGGGGCCTGCGCTATCACCATTATGGTTAGCCCACCGAACAAAATCAGGGGGCCACAATCGTGGATGCTTGAGAATAAAAACAACGATCAATGATCTAACGATATGGAAACCCATGAAAAAGTCAAGAGAATTCACTTATCAAATAGCGATGTCAGGCCTTTAAAAAGAGAGCGCTTTCCCTGTCCGATCGGCAGGATTTTTAAGACTGCACGAGAGGGCTGATTGCGTCGACCCTAAAAGGACCGCCTTAATTCAAAGCCTTTGTAGTCGGACGAAAAGCCGAATGCTTTTAGTGACGCTCCGTAGGGGCTGCCTATGGCTTTTTGGTCGTTGATTTCTTCGATCCGGACGGACCGAACCGGATTGAATTCCCTGTTCACCAAATCTTTAAACAACTGATAATACCGGCTCAGGTGAATGGAATCGGGAGGCTCATGGATTTCAAGACGTTTGTGGTTTCCTTTGGAAACCAGAACAAGCCTGTTTCCGTGAAATACCAGATAGGTTGAAACAATTCGCGACGGCAAGGGGCGGGTGAGTCCCTCCGGCTTGATGCCGCAAAGCGATGCGGGGTCCGTGGCATTGATCCAGAATACCATATCATCGGACGGCGGTATCCTAAGAAAACGCAGCGCTTCGAAGGAAATGAACTGGGGACCGGAGATGCCCTTGAAGAAGCAGCCGGAGGTGATTTCACCGGAAAGCTCCATCAAGCGAAGAATCCTGAACAGTTTGTCCCACCGAAGCTGCGGAAGCTCCCTGATGAGGAGTTGACGAAACAGGATGCCGTATCTTTTTAGAAGCTGGCGAACCCGGTCCTTTTGAATTTCCGTTTGCGCAAGCGGATCTCCCCCATCGGCCTCCTGTTCCAGGAGGTACCAGTTGCCCAGAAGAGGCCGTGAGGACTTCCACCGGTTGAATGCTCCGCGCCTGCTGCTCCGGGACCGGCTGTCATTCACTTCCTGAGGGATGAACCCGGTCAGGATGCCGGATCGCACGACCGCGAAGGTATCGTTGCTCACCTGCCCTTTCCAGGCAGCCTCCCACAATCGCTGGGTGGTTTCCCGGGAGTCTCCTCCACACTGGCTGGAAAGCTCCAGAAATCCGTATCGTCCTCTTTTATCGGGGAAACAATCAGCAACCGATTCTTCTTTTCCTGTCTTGGACGCTCCCGTCTTGGAAGTCCGGAACAGATCAAGATCCGAATGAAAGGCAAATCCCAGTTTCTCTTTGCCGCCGCCGAACCACGTGAGTTCACTGGATTGCATCAAGCTGTCCAGCCAGGAGGGATAATAGGGAGAGATGCGCGCCGGAAGAATAAACTCCTCCCAGGCGCCGGCAGGTTCACAGAGTCCGAAAAGCTGTTCCAGGGAATCCTGCAGGCTTTCCATCGAATCTCGAGGCGTTGTCAAATGTTGAAAGTCCGCCAAGAACAACTGCAGATCATCCGCCGGTCTGACGGGGATTTGCGGTTGCCGGGCCCTTCGCGCCAGTCTCAGCAGTATTTCAAAATTCTCCCGGTCACAAATTTCATCTTCCGTTGTGCCTGCTGTAAACTTTCCCTTGATGATCCGCTCAAGTTCCATCAAGCTAAGAAGCCCCTGCCCTGCTTCCTCGATTCCGCCCAAGACGGACAAAACCCATTTTTCCGGAACAGGGCCGTAAAAAGAGAGCCACTGCCCCAATAAATTGCAGGCATCCGCTTCTCTTTCCTCTGTGGATGAATCCTTCGCCGGGCTTTCATATTGAGGGTGCGAAAAGGAAAAAGAGCCACAGAGCCGCGGAAGCAATTCAAGAGCGCACACACAGTCATCAGCCGCACCGGGATATCGAAACCAGGCCAATTTGTGGTCGATGGTTTTGACCGCATCGGCTTCGGCGATGCCGTGATCCATTTCCATGGCCCGGAGCAGTTCATTCCATTCAACCTTTCTAATAAACACCCGCTCTTTTACCCAGTCCAACAGATCTCCCGGTGTGGAAGGGGCATAGCCCGGAGCGGTTCGCTTAAGTTTCCGGGTCAACTCCAGGACCAGGTCAGCTGAAAAAAGAGGCTCCGTCATTTTCGCGCCGATGATTTCCCGGATCAGATCATCGCTTAAGCCGGAGCGCTTGCCGCCCGCAGGCGAGTCATCCGCATACATATGGGTGTTGGTTTGCTGCCAGATCACACTGCCCGCAAACACCGATGCGTGAGAGGTGCGGCACTCTCCGATCCTGATCTTCCCCTGGTTCAACTCATCCAGGATCTGTTTCAGATGTTCCAGATCAAATTCATCCTGCAGGCAGGTTCGCCACGTTTCCAGCAGTATGGGGAAATCCCTGGCATCCAGGACCGCATCCATCAGTTTCTTGGAGCGAAGCCGGTTCAGCCATAAGGGCATCCGCTTTTTAAAACCGGCCCTCGGGAGCAGCAATGCCCGGCCGGCATTCTCACGAAACCTTGCACCGAAGAATCCGGTTTTCTCCAGGCACTCCCGCAACAGGCGCTCCACATTGGTTGCGCCCACCAAATCGAGAATTTCATGCACATCAAAAGCATGGGGCAGCAGGAGCACGATGCAGTCATCATCGGCAAATGTCTCCAGGGCGTAGTCATATTGCTTCTCCCAGGCAGCGGAAAGCGCCATGGCAAAAGGCCGGTTGATCCTTCCACCCCACAGCGTATGCAGGATCACCTGCTTGCTGTCCGCCTTGTTCAGAGGATCATCAAAATGCTCGATCAGCAGGTGATAGCGATGGGGAAGGTCCGTCTCGGTCATCTGCCGCTGCAATTTCAAAAAACCGATGAGTTCGGTAGCCGCTGCGGGCTCCATGTACCGGTCATGGCACAGATGTTCCCGAAACCCTGTTTCCGACCGCTCCAATTGCTCGTTGGCCTGCTCTAAAAACAGCCCAATCTTTTCCGAAAAATGAAAATCCCTGTTCCTGGCTTCCGCTCGCCAGAAGGGAATGATGCCAGGCCGGTTCTCCACCGGCGCCGCCTCCACGTCATTGTGGGTGATTTTCAGAATACGCCAGGTCTGTGGTCCGAAAGCAAAGGTTTCGCCCACGTGTCGTTCCCAGACGAACTCTTCGTCCAGTTCACCGATCTTGGCCATGGTTTCCCGCAGTCGCAGATTGAAATAGCCCCGATCCGGGATGGTGCCGCCGGCCATGTAAACGAGCATCAGAACACCGGATTTGGCCCGAACGGTGTTGTCGATTCGGTCCAATGAAACCCTCGGCTTCAGCTCCCGAAGCCTGGTACCGGAATATCTTCCGGCTAACATTTCCAGGACCAGGTCAAATTGTTTTCGGGTCAGGGAGTGGAAGGATGCGTTGGTCCTCAAGAAGTCAAAGAGCCCGTCCATATCCCAGGTTTCCACGCCGGTCATGGCCAGTATGATTTGCGCCAGCACATCCAGGGGGCAGTCAACCGGCTCGATGTTTTCCATATCCCTTTGCATAACGGATGGCGCCAGAACCGCCGCATTGATGAAATCACGACCGTGGATGGGAAACAACAGGCCCCGGCTCTCCTGCCCCACACCGTGCCCGGAGCGGCCGATGCGCTGGATTGCCGATGATATGGAGGGCGGGGTCTGGATCAATACCACTTGATCCAGGTCGCCGATATCGATGCCCAATTCCAGTGAGTTGGTGGCGACAATGGCTTTGAGTTCGCCGTGTTTGAGCTTTTGTTCCACCACCAGGCGCAACTCCTTGGACAGAGAGCCGTGATGGGAATAGGCCAGTTCTTCCGGCTCCCCTTCGTTGATGAGACGGGCAACCTTCTCGGCCATTCTTCGGCTGTTGGTGAACAGAAGCGTGGATCGATTTCTTCGGATGATCTCCTTAAAGGATTGGATCGGTGCCGGCCACCAGGAATCATCGACCATATTTTCTCTGGCATTCGCGGGAAAATCGACCCGGATGCTCAACTGTTTCTGGATATCCGACTGGATCAGGGTTACCGGACGCTTTCGATAGACCGGTTCGTGAATATCCCCATGCATCTCATAACCGCCGATAAATTCCGCGATCCGTTCCATGGGTTTCACCGTGGCGGAAAGGGCGATCCTCTGAAATTCTCCACTGAGCAAGACCAAACGGTCCACGGCGGACATGAGATGGACCCCTCTTTTTGCGCCCGCCACCGCATGGACCTCGTCCAGAATCACCAAGGCCACCCCGTTCAGCATAGGACGGCTCCCTTTGGAACTGACCAGAATGTTGAGGCTTTCCGGGGTCGTGATCAGGATTTCAGGCGGGTTACGAAGCATCCTCCTGCGTTCTTCCGCGGGGGTATCCCCGCTTCGCGTCACGACCCGAATATCCGGAAAAGCTTCCCCTTGAGCCTGAAACCGGGCTTTCAATTGATCGAGCGGTTTGATCAGATTGCGTTGAACATCGTTGTTGAGGGCTTTGAGCGGAGAGATATAGACTACACGGGTTCGACCACGCGGCCATTCATTGCTCAATAACTTATGGATCGCCCATAGAAAAGCCGAAAGCGTCTTGCCGCTCCCGGTGGGGGCGGTGATCAACAGGTGGTTGCCGGAGGCGATTTCAGGCCAGGCTCTTTCCTGGACATCCGTCGGTATTCCGTAGGTTTCAAGAAACCACTCACTGATAATCGGATGAAATCCGATTTTGGTAAGGCTCATACGGCAGGATAATCCCGATCCATAGGTTTTCCGGAGCTGGTTTCAGGCGATAGTTCTTTTGGAAGCTGTGCCCCATGCCACACCGTAACAATCCAAACAACATCGTCTTTAATTCTATAAAAGAACCGGTACGGCGAAATGATCATTTCTCGGTAGGGGAGGTCTGTAAACTCAGGGATGGATCTTCCTGATTCAGGGAATGCCTCAAGCCTTCGCAGATTTTTTTCACCATGATTACGAAAGGCAACAGCAGCAGAGGGTTTATCCCTTCGAATATAGAATAGTGCGGAAAGAAATCGAGTTCTGGCTGAAGGCGTAAATTTGACCTTCACGAAGGCTCCTTGGCCAAAAAGGCGTCGGCTTCACCTAAAACCGCATCCAAATCATATCCCTGACCGGTTTCGATTTCCCTGTCTCCCTTGATCAAAAGGCGCAATAGCGCTTTCTCGTGCTCGGATTTTTCATAGGCATCAACCCCCATAATTACCGCCGATGCCCGGCCTCTTTGTGTGATGATCAAAGGATCTTCACTGTTACGTAGTTGTTTCAGCAACTTGGCAGCGTCCTGCCGTAAATCGCTCACAGGTATGATATTTGATAGCTTGCCCATATTGTACCTCCTTTCGTACTTTTACAAGTATCACCAAAAGACGTTCAAAGAAAGCTTTCTGTAATTTGACGATTGATATAAACCAGGACGGGCATAACAAAATAACAAAACCTATCAGAGTACGCTTTCTTCTCAAGTGTACTAATTTTGAGGGAATCAGACGCGCCCTTCAACAATTCAACAACTTTGATTGAGAGTATTGAGGTGAAACCCGGTCACCCATCAGGTTATGGTGGTCAATCCCGCGCTCAAGGGAGAGGGTGTCAGGAAAAGGTTGTTTTCTTCTTTCGGGTTTTCGCTTCACGGTATTTTTTTTTCGGCTTTATTTTAGATAATACCGCCTGACCAAGCAGTTCCTCTTTTTCACCGTCATCAAAAAGACGAATCACGCCATATTCACCGTCATAGCCTTCCTGGCGGATAACCTTGTTGTTCCTCATACGATCAATGGCCTTGGACAGAAGGACACCGCCCGTCTGTTCTATCTTTTCCAGGGACGCATCCATCAGGATAGGGAGTTCAGGACCCAGCGTCTTGATCAGACCTTCATAAATATGCGTCACCTTTTTGGTAGCCGGTCCACACCCATGGATTTCCGACAGGATTTCCGTTAAGGGGATCAGACTGAAAAAAGGCTTTGTATTTTTCGGATGCTCTCTGTCAGCCAAATCGTCCACGCGGTGAAAAACCCCCACGGTCACGAGTTTGCCGCAGACAGGGCAAATCCCGTTCCGGGATTTCGTTTCTTCGGGGTGAAGCCGCACCTGGCATTTGCGGTGTCCATCCAGGTGGTACTTCCCTTCTTCGGGAAAAATTCAATGGTGCCTGAAAATCCTTGCCCGTCGGTCATGGCCCGGACCATGGCGTCATAATCAAGGGCCGTTTCAAAAAGATTGCTCTCCCGGCCCAGTTTGGCCGGTGAGTGGGCATCGGAATTGGAAACCAGAAGATATGGATCCAGTTGAGACAATAGCCGGTTCATGGGCGGGTCTGATGAGAGTCCGGTTTCCAAGGCGTGGATATGCGGTGTAAGATCCTCGAAACACTCCTCAATATCATCAAACCCGGATTTAGAGCCGAAAAGAGAAAACCAGGGCGTCCAGACGTGGGCGGGAATAAGAAATGCCTGATCACTGGTCTCCAGAACGATCTCCAGCAGGTTCCTGGAATCCAGCCCCAGGATCGGTCTGCCGTCGGAGCGGATGTTGCCGATCTGCTCCAGTCTCTTGTTCAGCTTTAGAACCGAATCAAAATCAGGCAGGAGGATGAGATGGTGCACCTTCCGGGTCTTATCGTTTTTCTTGTAGATGCAGCTTATTTCAGAGGTCAGCATAAACCTCGGGGAACCCTGGCAGGAAGCCGGGATCTCCGGCTTGATGGCTTCCGCAAGATCCGGTTTTAAACGGAAAAGACCTTGTTCGGCTTCTATCAGCTTTTCCTGTAATTCCGATACCCACCCCGGATGGGTAAAATCACCGGTGCCCACCACCTTGATGCCCTTTTTCTGCGCCCAAAGGGCATAGATGCTCGGGATCCAGGTCTCTTGAAGTCGCCCGGGAGAAGCGGGAATGGATATGGAGGTCGGCAATGAATTTCGGCATGATTTGGGACATTATAATACAATGTACGATTTAACGTCCAGGGAATTACGAAGAAAAGATTCCAGCGGCGACCACGATTCCAAGGCCGACCGATCCGCGGATTGTGCACAATGAACAACTTCCCGTATATCTGCGTTTCACCGAAAAGAAAAAAGGGAAATAGTTGTTTTTGACGCTCGTACCATAACGGTTCCTTTGTGCCCTCTCGCTTCCTTTATTACTTCATCTGTTGAAACATCCTTTCCAAAAAAGCCAAAATATCTATCAAAAGGAGACTCCGTTTCTTTTTGAATGGTCATGGGCGAACTGGAGGCTTCAAAAGAGATTCTGTCGCCTGGCTTGAGGGCCAATTGCTCTCTTATTTGTTTCGGAATAACCACTTGTCATTTTCGGCTGACCTTTGCTTCTACCGCCATCTCCCTCTCCCGCTTTACGTTTTAGATCGTAAGTCAGTGTAGATCGCGTTAGCTCGAAAATCAAGCGTGGAAGAAATGGGGGCGTTCTCATATATTGTTACAAAACAACCGTCTGGTGAAAAAGTGACGTGTTTCCCGGGGTACCATGTCCGGACCAACACCCGGGACGGTTTTCTCTCCATGGATTTCGGGCTGATGGCGTTCGATTTAGAAGGCAAAAAGGTGCGGCTGGCCCATTACAGGCGATTTGCACTCTTTCCTTGCGGCATCCAAAATTTGCCTGAGCCAAGGTCCTTCCCTTCTGTTCAGCGTACGAACTGAAGTTGTAGGCAGATCGCCTTACCTGCCTTCTTGTGAAAGATGTTTCGTCCACTTTCCTTGGGGATGCCGGGAATCTGAACTTCGAAAGGTCAGGCTGCAGTCTTTTTTCAATATATTTCTTCCGATAGCAAGAGCCAGCAGACTCAGCAGCATCATCAGTCCAAAACCCCACTTGAAAGAACCGGTGATATCTTTTGAAAAACCAAATGCCAGTATGAACAGCATCGCACCAACATTGGCAAGAGAATTGACGAAACCGATCAAAGTCGCAAGGTACTCCGGTTCCGCAACGGTGGATGTCAAGTGAAAAACCGCCCCGAAATTCATGCTGGAAAAATATGCTGCCAGGAGGGCCAAAACCAACAACACAGAGGGAACGGGGATAATAAAAAGCAATAGAAAAAGAAAGGCCAGAATAGCTATGGAGGTGTTGGCCGTAGACAGGGAGCTGAAGCGGTAGAGGATGAGACCGCCGGATGTGCGACCAATACCGCTGATGAGCATGACTGCGGCTCCGCCCCAGGCGAGCTGAGTAGTGCTGGTGTTGGGCCAGAATTCGACCAGCAGTGAGGGTATCCAGTTGCCCAGGCTGAGCATGGCGCCCCAAGAAATGGCATGGTAAAAACCGATGACCCATCCCGCCCGTAGGCGAAGGATGCGGCCTAGTGCTGGGGGGGTGCGTGAGGTGTAGGCAGGGGCCAAAGTCGGCGCGTCCACACCCAAGCTGAAAATAAGAAGAACCAGAGAAGAGAGCCCTGGCATCAGGTAAATTGATTGCCAACCAAAAACAAGTAGTTTCGGGACCAAGAGATAGACCAAAATATTCCCCAAGGAGAAGAATGCGGCAAAAAAAGACTGATACGCACCCGTGCGATTTGGAGGGGTGTTGATCGCAATCAGCTTCATACTGCCGACGAAACAAAGTCCCGTGCCGAAGCCGGCCACCACCCGTCCCAGGATCGCAAGACCAAAATAGGGCAGCACCGAGGGTAAAAGATTCCCGCAAGAGAGTAGCCCCGTTCCGATAATGAGTGTGCGGCGGATACCGATCCTGTCCGTTATCATCCCGGCAGGTGTTTGAATCAAGGCATGCGACCAGAGCAAGGCACCCGCCAAAACCGATATGCCGATGTAAGAAACCTGGTATAAATCTATTAGACGCGCCAGCCCGGGCGAGAGATTGAGAAAAGTCATACCCAACACCACGGAGGTTAAGAAAGAAAAAGCGATTTTTTTGTTCATTCGTGAAGCCTTTTCAAATTCAATTTGGTCGGCGCTTACGGAGGTCCATTTCACCTCCTATTTGCACAACCGTTGTGAAGTATCAGGTGAAGCAATAACATCTAAAAAACATAATAACGGCCTGGAGGAAAAGGCACGTTTGTCTTTTGGGATTGTGATGGCCGGAGCCTGCGAGCTGGAGAGGACGGTGGTAAAAAAAGTGAGAATAAGCTTTTTTATAATCCGGTTTTCGTTCACCCCCCTGTGCCGGAATAGTTGTCATCACACCCGTCGCAATTGCGTAGTTGTGCTCCGGGGATATCCTGTAAACTATTTCCCGCATTTTTAATAGGATAATCTGTTGTTCAAAATCCGCCCAAATTTTATGCGTCATCATTCACGGAACCTCTTTCAGTATTTCTGCAGGTGGAAGGGCGGAAGGCGGACTCCGGACAAAAAGTAAGTTCCCTTAAAAGAGAAAAGGGGTAAATATTTGGTTTGGTATGAATCGCAGGTGCAACTGTTTTTATAGCGTTATAAGGCATTCACCTTATTTACCCATTCTCTGATAGTGGTTATCCTGATTCATGGATTTATCCCCCCGTTTACCGGCCAAGGATATTTAAGGGAGGTTGTAAGTGGAAGGAGTTGCACATGGACCGGTTCCATTTTTCAGTCATCATCCATTCACAGAAGGAGACTGAAATGAAAATGGACACGTATATTGCCCCAGGAGTTTAAAAAACATCTGAATAGAGGCCGGCTGTAGGCTCTCGCCAGGCTGAAAGCAATCCGCGAAAAAAGATCGCATTATGGAAACGAAAGTACAAGCCATACCCGAGGGATTCAAAACGGTTACACCCAGTTTGTCACTGAAGGATTCGCTGAAGGCCATTGCCTTCTACGAAAAGGCCTTTAGGGCCAAGAATTTGGGGGTATTCCCTTCGCCGGACGGCAAGCACACGATGCATGCCACAATACGGATCGGTGATTCCACCTTGATGATGGGCGATGAAATGCATGACATGGGCTGTAAGAGCGCCGAGACCTTGGGCGCCTCGCCGGTCAGCCTGTATGTTTATGTGCCGGATGTGGACGCGTTTTTCAAGCAAGCGCTCGCTGCCGGCGCAACTGAAGTGATGCCGGTGGCAGACATGTTTTGGGGAGACCGTTGCGGAACGCTGAAGGATCCGTTCGGCTATCAGTGGACAATCGCTACCCATACTCGCGATCTGACCGAAAGTGAGATTCAGAAAGGCGCCAAGGACTTTTTCGCAGCGACTGGGAAGGCGTAAATTCCAAAGTCGCAGAGGCAATCAGACACCTCCGGTACAGCCGGAGGTGTCTGACTTAAAGACTAAAAAATCCTGTCTCCTGTTGCCCAGGCGGGGAACCATTTGTAATGATCCTTCGGAAAGGCCTGCTCCAGACCCACGTAGGTGGCCTTGGCAAGAGCAATCCCTTTCTTATCCCGAACCAGTTGCGCAAGTTCCTTTTGCTCCAGCGACAGAAGTACTTCATCCAGGGCTTCATCGGTGACATCGTAACGAAGCAGCATGTCCTCCCGATTCATGTGCAACCCTGGGTTCACCCGATAGTCTTCGGCCAGCACCTTCAAAAGACTATCCGCGTCCATTGCTTTTGATTTTTCGGGCGCCTTTGCCGCGGGCACGGGAACGCCCAGCTTTTCATGAACGACCCGGACGGGCTGTTTGAATTCAGGGGCCATCTGCCTCATGGCGGTTCGCTGAATCACCAGTCGACAGGCTTCCATGGTGCCTCCCGCAATATTTTCCACCTTGGCCACGTGCATGATGGCCGAAAGGGGATAAAAGGGCGTGAGCCCGTCACCGCCCATCACCTGTATGGCGTCCAGGCTGGAGGCCATGACCGATTCGGCGTTATAGACCTTGGCCATGTTGGATTCCAGCGTAATGTCCCACCCCAAATCCCACAAATAGGCGGTATAAAAGGTCAGGAGTCTCGCGATCTTGAGGCGGCTCACCAGATCCGCGATCTTGAACTGGTTGTTGACAAAACTGATGGTGGGTTTCCCGAACTGGACCCGGCGCTGGCAGTAGGGTACCGTGTTTCTGATCAGTTCCTCCATCCAGCCGGCGGTCTGGGCGCAAATAAGGGTCCGTTCGAAGTTCAGGCCAGCGGTCATCACGGGCCAGCCCTGCCCTTCCTGGCCCAACATATTGGCCACCGGCACACGAACGTCTTTGAAATCCAGAACACCGTTCTGGATATTCTCGAACCCAATCACTTCGTTGATTTTCTCCACGCTAAATCCTGGGGTCCCTTTTTCAACGATAAAGGCCGTGAGGTGGCGATATTTGCGCCGGTCTTCCGGGTCATTGCTGGTGCGGGCGTAGACCATGTAGCGGTCCACTACACCTGCCGATACGATATACCGCTTCTTGCCGTTTAGAACGTAATGGTCGCCGTCAAGTCGGGCCGTTGTTTCCTGGGCCGCGGCATCGGTCCCCGCAAAGGGTTCGGTGATGACGATGGCGCCGATCTCCCCTTTGGATATCCTCGGAAGAAAGCGTTTCTTCTGCTCTTCATTCCCGAATTCGATGATCTGACGCAACCCTCCCAGCATGTTTCCCACAAAAACCCGGCCCACTCCCGGCGTTCGGTTCAGGGCTGCGGCAGCAATAATGGAGATAAACTCTTTCACATGCGGGATTCTTGGACGCAATGCATTGACCAGATCCACCAGTTGCGGTCCCACAAAAAGGATACGGGTCTCGGAATAGTTGATGAGATAGTCCAGTTCGTCCGCCTGCAACCGGGCATTGAACGGCGAAGCAATAAATCCGCCCTTCATGGCAGCGCCATAAATCACGGTGTACTCCAGGCAGTTCCAGGAAAGAATGCCAAGCACATCCCCTTTTTCGGCCCCATGCGATTTTATGGCGTGAATCAATCGGTTGACATTTTTGTTGAATTGGGAAAAAGAAAGTCTCTCCTGCCCGTACGTGAAGGCGATGTCATCCGGATAGAGCAGTGCGTTTCGATAGATGATGTCGCCATAGGTGCCGATGGGGTAACGGGACAATTCCTTGAGTATGAATTTTGCCATGAATCCTCCGTACAACCGGCCGCACGGTCGGTTTTATGGTGAAAGTTTTTTACCCGTCACAGGTCCTCGGATTAGCTAAAAATTACTAAGACCTATTCAAGACCCCTTTCAAAAAAATCCTTGCATAGGTATCCGCAAGTTCCTCACCGGAATCCTTCCGTTCATAATCAAACCAGTAGAAGGTCCAGCTGCACATCCCGATTAAGGCAAACGCGGCGAAGGTCTTATTGATGTTTTCTACCTTTCCCCGCGCTTCCATCTCGGAGAGGCTGCGCCTGATGAGATCAAGCCCTTTTCTCCACACACCGGCTATTTTCTTTTGGTTTTCCGCTTTCAGATTGTGAGTTTCATGAACCAAAACGCGAGTGGAAGCATCCCGTGTCATGGCTTTCAAAGTATAATTCTTGATAAAAAAATCAATTCGTTCTTCAGGATCGGAGATCTTTTCCGCTGCTTCAAGGATAGGGATGAAAACTCTCTTCATGTGCCGCTCGTGAACGAAGAAAAGCAGATCTTCCTTGCTGCTGAAATAATGATACAGCCCGGCCTTCGTCAGCCCCAGTTCCTTGGCAATCTGGGACAACGCAGTCTGGTCGTACCCGTTGGCAACAAACAACTCCAGCGCCTTGACATAAATTTTTTCCAGTCGATCTTCTCTTTTCATAATCTTACCTGCCGCCCGGTTGGTTTATACCTTCCATTTCTTTTGATTGTCAAGAAAAAAGATCGCATCCTCCCATGCTGTTCCCTATCCTAATTCAAACATCCTGGCAGTAATGGAGTCACAGGGAATTTGAATAAGATACGCTGTCTCCCCTGCTTTCGCCTTGCCTCGTGTTCTTTGTGCTGATACAATCGGTTACCGTTTGGATCCGGGCGTTTTCGGTACAAAAAGGAAGCGCAATAATCCTTTTGCGGGCCGGATCCGTCTGCTGTCATGGGGAGACCGGCTATTGGACTGATGGCTATTGTTTCGGGAGCTTTGGATATATGCTGGAAGGAATCAGTCCACTTTTGAGTCTGGCGATTCTTCTACTGGCCGGCCTGCTTTTCGGGAATCTGGCATATCATCTGCATCTACCGTCAGTAACCGGCCAGATCCTAATCGGTATGCTGTTGGGTCCCTCGGTACTCAATCTCTTTTCGCGCCAGACCCTCCTCCAGTTTCATCCTTTCACCACGTTCGCCCTGGGACTGATAGCGGTGACCGTCGGCAGCCACCTGAACATCCGGAAACTGCGCAATGCTTATTCCCGGCTGGGGCTTTTGCTGCTGCTTGAAGCGACAATAACGCCACTAATGGTTTTCGCGGCCACCTATTCCGTTGGGATGCCCTGGCATCTGGCCTTGATCCTTGGCATGCTGGCAGTGAGCACCGCTCCGGCGACCGTCCTGGCGATCATCCAGGAGACTCGATCGCGCGGTGTCTTTGTCAAGACTCTGATCGCCGCCGTGGCACTCAACAATATCGCCTGCATCTTTTTGTTTCAGATAGCCTGTACCGCTGCCAAGGCCGCCCTCGGCGGCAGCGAAACGGTGCTCGATATCCTGATCGCCCCTTTTAAACAGTTCATCGTTTCCCTGCTATTAGGCGGGGGAGTAGCCTTGGGGTTGGTGTTTGTAACCCACCGTGTTGTGTTACCCACCCACTTGACCACCATTTCCAGCATTGCCATCGTATTAACAATAGGTCTTGCCGAAACGTTAGGCATCAGCATTCTGCTGCCCACCTTGATTCTGGGAGTCGCGGTAGCCAACCTGGTCCCGGACAACGAGAATCTCGGCCACGGGGTCTTTGTAAACTTCCAACCCGCGATTCTCTCGGTCTTTTTCATCCTGGCCGGCATGGAACTTCATCTCGACTATGTAATCAAGGGAGGGTTGCTCGCGGTACTCGTGGTCGTGGTACGCATGGCGGGCAAATGGTCGGCCGCCTACCTGGCGATGCGTATGGCAAAAGCCACAAAACTACTCGGACGTTACCTCGGATTTGCACTGGTGCCCCAGGCCGGACTGGCCGTGGGTTTGATTCTTTTGCTGGAAGGCCAAAAAGCTTTCTCTCCGATTTATAACCTTATCGTGGCGGTGGGCTTGACCTCCGTGATCATAAATGAACTGATCGGACCGGTCCTCACCCGCTTTGCTCTGCGTCGTTCCGGTAATTATCAGCGCGATCGGGTGCATCTGATCGATTTCCTGCGCGAGGAGAACATCACAACCAACTTTAAAGCCTCCAGCAAGGAAGAGGCTATCCAAAAACTGGTGGATATCCTGCTGCAGTCCAACCACATCGCCTACGACCGAGACAAACTTCTTCAAAATGTTCTTAAACGCGAGGCCGAGATGTCGACCTGTCTGGGGTCCGGACTGGCCATTCCGCACGCGGAACTGGACATGGAAGGCGGCCAGATGCTGGGCGCCATGGGCATCAGCAGCGAGGGGCTGCCTATTGAAACTCCGGACGGCAGACCGGTGCATATGATGGTGCTTCTGGCCACGCCGCCCAATCAGCGGGACCGCCACCTGGCTGTGTTGGCCGCAATGGCGCGGACCATCGGTTCGGATTCGAGCATCCAACAGCAGCTTTTCCACGCACGCACGGCGGATCACGTTTGCGAAATTCTGCACTCCGAGGAGACAAAGGACCTCAACTATCGATGGGGAGAGGACCCTTTGTCCTGAGTTTGCACAACCATTAGGTCTTTTCTTTATCAACGGAAAGCAATCATGTAAAAGAAAGAGGCTGAGAATTACTGTCTCTTCCTCACGGTTCATGAAGGAGGATAGGATGTTCCCCGGACTTACGTTTCGATTGCCAAATGGTTTCTCAACGGTCCTGCTGTCATTTCTGCTTATCACCATTTCGTGTTCAGTGCCGAAAGCGGCTGCAGCAGCTATCGGGCGCGCCCCAAACAGTGGATTATCGCTATAGCGTTGTCCTGAACGGCGTCGCAGCCTGGATCAACCGGAATGAAGCCAAACGGATTGCCCGTCTCTTCGGGGTGGCATTTGTGCAACCGGAGTGGCTGTATCAACTCCTGACGGACGCAGGCCCCGAGTGGATCGGCGCCTTGGACTTTACTCCTATAGTTCCGGGGAATCCCGCCGGACCACTGGAAACGAACGGTCAAGAACGCTACAGCCGAGGAGGCGGTCTGGAAGATCAGTTCTCCCTCTGATCCGGGGCTAGCCCTGGAAATCTCACCCAATGAATTCAGCCTGGGGGCGGGTCAGATCCAGGAGATTACAGTGACTGCCGCCGTGGCCGGCGCTTCCGACGGCCAGTGGCTTTTTGGACAGGTCGATTTCACATCCGGCAGCCGGATGCCGCTTCACTGGCCCGTGGCCGTCCGGGCTACCGCAAGCAGTCTGCAATCGGATTATTCTTTCAACAATGTTAATCCTGGCGACACGGTAACCATCAAAGACATTGAATCGGCAGCGGCAATAACGGATTTCACCGCCTCAGTTTTCGGAATGGTTCCAGCGGAAGAATACACGGGCGACATCTGGCAGGACCCGACGCCGATCTTGGTTCGAGACGGTTTGACCGAAAAGATGGGCGAATATGTCATCAAAAAGGTCCTGACCGAAGCCAATGCCCGACTGGTAGCCGCCCTTTATGCAACGACGGCGCCGGACCTGGATCTGTATATCTGGGACAATACCCATGAAACAATGGCCTGCACTTCCGCCGGCGAAACAAGCCTGGAATACTGCAATATCGATAATCCTGAAGCGGCCGAATACTGGATCATCGTCCAGAATTATACGGCCATGGACCCAACCGGAAAAAATCCTGATACCTTTACCCTTGGAACAGCCGTTGTACCCGATACGGTCTCCAGCACCACCACTGTGGCCGTCAGCCCGGCTGGGGAGACGGTTCCGGCAGGGGAACCGTTCGACATTGCTATAACTCTCAGGCTGCCCGGCCATTCCGGACATTGGTACGGCGGATTTATCGCCGGGGCAGATTCGGACAACCCGACCAGCATCGGCCGAGCGAACATCGATCTTTTTGTCAACATCCCTCGCCGAGCGGAGGAGGCGGCGGCTCGGGCTGTTTCATCGGCGCCCTCCAGTAACGAACCGACAGCATGGGACTTGACAGAACATCGAATATCGTCCATATTACCGGCTGTAATTCATGCGGAAGGAGTATCCTATTCAAATTCCCTGGTACTATGTTTGGATTCAGCAAAGCCATTCCGCCACAGGGTCTTTTTTGCTGACGTATCTGATTCCTGTGGAGCATCGGCCCTTTTAGGCTGCTACGGAGAGGTCCTTGAAAACTCCGCATTATTTCTTGTACCAGCCTAAAAGGACCTCTCAACGGTCAGTGAAGGTCGATCCAAGATGCGGCAGCAAAAAAGACCCTGTGACTCCATTCATGCCAGGATTTTTGAATAAGATAAAAAAAACCAAACATACATAACGGAACCGTTGAAGAGCGGGACTCTCACCTAATCGGGGAAATATTATGATGAATCATGAAAAATTCCTTCAGGAAGCACAAGATGGGCTGAACGAGATCGTCAAGCCCTATCAGGTCGAAATTAATCGAAGACAGCGTCTGGCCGACTTCATCAAGACCTGCATGAGAAGCGCCGGTCGAAATGATTTCTTGCAGCTTGATGAACAGCTCAAAAGCAAAATGGCCGGGGATGTAGTAAATGAAAACGGTCTTGAGGAAACCGCGGGCATTTTTGATCGCCTCCGGGAATACGCCAATGAGCAGGTAGATCGTTACCGGATGGAATTCATCGAAGATCTTACCGCCCGCGCGCAAGAGGCCGACCTGGAAATCAGTATTGATTTTCCCCGTTTCAGTTCCCTCAAGGGAATCGCCGGTGAAATCGACTTTTCCAGCCGCACCACCACCATCAACGGAAAATTGCTCAAAGTCCATTGATCCCAGGCGCATCGTCACCGCACTGCTTCGCCTCAAGAAGCAGCTCTACGATCGCCCATACGATGCACGCACCTTCATTGACGGGCTCTATGGCGTTTATACGGAGGTCCTCAAACAGGACAATCTTGCGCCGGGGACCCGCGTAACCGCCCAGCGTCTTTATCTGGCCTACGTGCTTTCGCTGCAGAACAAAACCTTTTTTCAGGATATGGATAAAGCCAAATTTCGAGGATACGGCGTCGATCAGTTTGGCGTGGACCTGTGGCGCTACTTTCAGGCGGGCATTGAAGGCACATCCACCGGGCATGTCTTGAGAATGCGGCCCGGAAGAATCAGCGCCCTGTGGCTCATCGACACCGATGGAGAAAAACGCCGGATTACCGGCATATCCTTTGAGGAGAAAGAAGACTGATGTCCGCACAATCGCTTGAACCGTTAAAGTCCTTTCAGGCCAGGGCCATCATCGAGGAGCTTCGAAAGGGAAGCGTCCCCGTGGATTATGTGCCCTTCTTTACCGTGGGCAGAGAAAACTGGCTCACCTTCATTGAAGATGATCTGGACAAATACATTGCCGAAGGGGGCGCCAAAGTCCGCTTCCTGAGCGGCGATTACGGGGATGGAAAAACCCATTTCATGTCGGTCATCCGTCACATCTCGCTGCAAAAAGGGTTTGCCGTATCCTTTGTGGTTCTGACCCGCGAAACGCCCATCCACAAATTCGAAGCGGTCTACCAGGCCATTGTGAAACAGCTTCGAGGACAATTTGACGGGTCGGGCATACGGAACCTCCTGGAATCGTATCTGAACGAAATGGGGAAAACCCTCGTTCAGGAAGATGGCGAGCTTTCCTCGGAAAGGCTTTCGGAAATCTCGAACGAACTGCGCAATCTTCCCGGCATGGATATCAACTTTGCCAACGGGGTAATCGCCCTCCTGAAAAACCGTTTTCAACCCCTGGGAGAGGGAGAAGACCAGGAAGAACGGGACAACATCCGTGAAAGTCTCCATCACTGGTTTGAGGGCGGCAAAGTGCCGAAAAAAGACCTGAAGCCGTTTCAGATATTCGAGATCATCAACAAAACCAACAGCAAGAATTTCCTCAATGCCCTGATCGCTTTCCTGCGGCATGTGGGATACAAAGGGTTGATCCTGCTCATGGATGAACTGGAAACCGTAGTAGGCCAGGGCAAATCGGTACGCAACGCCGCCTATGAAAATGTCAGGCTGCTCATTGACAACACGGAACAGGCGGGTTATCTCCACATATTCTTCTCCATCATTCCGGACGTACTGGAATCGGAAAAGGGGTTCAAATCCTATGACGCCCTGTGGAGCCGGGTCCGATCCATCGGAGAAAGCAAACGGCTTAACTACCGCGGCGTACTCATCGACCTTCATCGAACGCCCCTGAAAACAGCGGAACTGGTGGAACTTGGCAAGACGCTCCGCGCCATTCACGGCAACTCCTACCGGTGGGAAGCGGAGGAACGCATCACCGACGATCTTCTGGAGCAGATCTGCAAAAACCAGAAAAAGATGGGGGTGTTGAGCGAAGTCCGGCTTTTCGTAAAACAGGTCATCCGGGTCCTGGACATGGGAGAGCAGGGCGAAAACAACTTTGACGACCTGGACCTTGCGGCCCAGATGACCGAGAGCCGGGAAGAAATGGACCAGGAAAAGGTGGAATACCTGGAACCCAAATGGGATGCCTGATGGTCGATCCGTCTTTTGACAGGGCTATTGAGCGGGAACGGAACTTCACCCTGCGCCGGGCCGTGGAACGGCTTCGTGAGGGGATTTTTGATCCTTTTGCGGTTACGTTGCTCACCGCCCACGAAGATAAACTGCTTCGCGCCTTTGAGCAGGGGCTTTCTTCTCCCGGACCGAATTTCGCCCCTCACCTCTGCATCTGCGGAGACTACGGGCAGGGAAAATCCCACAGCCTTACGTATCTGCAGGAAAACGCGCTGAAAAAGGGATTTGTGACCAGCATGATGACTCTCGATCCCCGCGAAACGCCCTTTCACGATTTCAGGCTGGTCTACCGTGAACTCCTTGGCCGCATCCGCTTTCCGGACTATGAGGGAGACGTCGCCTCGAGATGGAAATCCTGGGCTGAGACCCTCTCCAAACAAGACGGGGACAACGAGGATTCCCTTCTTGCGTCGTTCCCCGCCGAAATGCCCCATCTGTTCAAAACGGTTTTGGCGGCCATGGCCGCCAAAACCATCCTTGTGCCGGTCGAAAAAAGAGGCCTTAAAAAGCACAGGCAATATCGCCCCAGGGAGTTTCCCTTCCTCCTGAAACGCGCCCTCTCCGGTGAACCGGTTCCCGTCCCTCCTCTGAAAACCGTCTGCCGGTATCGAGAGGTGGCCTTTTACCGGGACGCCCCCATGAAATGCAGGAACCCCCTGGAGTATCTCACGCAGATCTATTGTCTGGCCGCCCTTTTCAGACAGATGGGGTACGAAGGCTGGGTGCTCCTTTTTGACGAGGCCGAATCCATAGCCCAGACACGGATCACCGGCCGATCCGGAAGTTATCAGATACTGGAACGCATGTTCGCGGGCCATATTCCTCTGGAGGGCCTGTATCCCATTTTCGCGTTTACGGACGATTTTTTCCAGCGCGTCCAAGAGGAGAACTACGAACAGGTAAGGATTACCAAAAAGAAAGGAGAATTTCCCGTCTTTGCCATGAATTACGCCCATGCCTGGAAAAATCTCACCCTCCATCGGCTCCACGACCTCTCCTCGAAGGAATGGGAAGGGTTGTCGGATAAGCTGCTTCAGCTTCACATGCGGGCTTATGAATGGACTCCCGAAGACGGAGCGGTTCGCGAACGAATGAAAAACACCGGAGAACAGACGGGCGCCCGGGAGACCCGCGTGAAAATCAAGTCTCTCATCCACCAGCTCGATATCGCCCATCAGGAACAACTCCTGAACCGGCCCTGACCGTGGATTCCCCGCTCCTTAAACTGCCCAACACGTATCGGGCATTTTACGGCGCCTTTCCCGCGCTCTTCCCCATCCAGCGCAAGGCTATCGACCCGATCCTTCAAGGCAGGGATCTCATCCTGCAATCCGCCACGGGGTCGGGCAAAACCGAAGCGGTCCTGGCCCCCAGTTTCGAACGGGTCTTCCTTCTGAAAAAGGCCCATCGCATCCTCTATATTGTCCCCACGAGGGCACTGGCCTTTGACCTGAAACGCCGTCTGGAGCCCATCGTCACCCCTTGTCTGGGGCTTGGGCTCGGCGTTCGAACCGGGGACATCAAAAGAGCCGGCGGACAAAATCCCCACCTCCTGATCACCACGCCCGAATCCCTGGACGTGCTCCTTGGGAGCCGAAACCCCGAACTCAGGGAATTTGTTTCACAAACAGGCGTCATTGTCATCGACGAGGTCCACCCCCTGGTGTACCAGTACCGGGGACAACACCTGTCCCTGCTGCTTAACAGGCTGGAGCGACGAACCGGAAAATCCCTGCAAAAAATCGCCCTTTCGGCCACCATTGCCGACATGGATGCCATCGTGCGGTTTTTCGGATTCAAACCGGACGCGGTTCGCATGACCGAGGACGTCCGCAAAGAAATTGACCCCCATCTGGTTCATCTCAAAGAGGAAGAGAGCGAACTGATTGCCCTTTTTGACGACCTGTACGGTTCTTTTGCCTACCGGAAAATCCTGGTCTTTGCCAACAGTCGAAGCGCCTGCGACCGATTGTTTTCCGCGCTGGACCGACGGGGGCGTTTTCAGGGGGCGTGCGGCCTTCATTATTCCAATCTTACGGCAAGGGCCAGACGGGCCGTTGAACGTCGTTTTCGCAGGAACCCCCACGCCCTCTGCATTGCCACGAGCACCCTGGAATTGGGCATTGACGTGGGAGATGTGGACGCGGTGGTTCTTTACGAACCCCCTGATTCCGTTTCCGCCTTCCTTCAGCGGATCGGCCGGTCCAATCGACGACAGAACAAAACCGTCTTCTGGGGCATTTGCAGGGGGCCCAAGGCAGGTGAACAGCTGGTGCGATTTTTGGCGCTTCTGTCCCTTGCGCGACAAGGCCTGGTGGAAACGCCCCTGCCACGGAAAATGGCGAGCGTGCTGGGTCAGCAGACGGTATCGTGCATCTACGAAAAGGGACGGGTTTCTCTTGCCGCCATGAAGGATCTGTTCCCAAGAGAAGAAGCGTTTCTGGATGAGATTTTCGTCGCCATGGAAAAAAGGGGCTGGCTCAAAAAGGGGCCGGTCGATAACCTGTTTCAGGGAGGATGGCGCTACCGAAACTGTCTGTTTGAATACGAAATCTGGGGCAATTTTCCGGAGACCGAGGAAGACTACTCCCTGGTGGTCTCCCAAAAGATTCTTGCCGAAATCCCGCGAGGAGTGGTGGCCCAGCTTGACCAGGGAGACACGGTTAACCTGGCCGGGAAGAGACTTCAGATTGTGGAAATCGTACATGCCAAAGGGGCCGGACGGGTTGTTGCCCTGCCCTCCACGGACCAGGAGAGCAAGGAAATATTCTGGCTTGGTCCGGGCATGCAGGTTTCCTGGGAGGTAGCCCAATCCGTCCGAGACATCCTCAAGACCGCCCATACCCTGCTGAAAAAACGAAAACAGGGTCTTTTTTCGCGTACTCGCGCCCTGCTTCATCGGGAACGGGAAAAAGTCGACCATGCCGCCCTTCTTCAAAACGGCATTCAGGTCGTCATAAACCAAAATGGATTTTACAGATATCTGACCTATCTGGGTTCCGTGGGCAACCTGATTCTTCGCTGGACCGTCCAAAACGCCCTGGAAGCCGCACAGGAGGAGGATATCCAGGTGGAGTCCGACGCCGTGGGAGTGGATTGTTCCCACTGGATTGATTTTACGAAACTTTCCCTTCCCGTAAACAGAGAGGATCTTGCCCTGTGGGCCGGCCGGAATCTCGGCATGCTCCTGGCCGCATTTCCCCTCAACCGCTTCTGCAATACCCTGCCGAAGAAACTCCTCATTCAGGAAATGGCGGACGCCCTGTTCGATGCGCGCGTGGCCGACGCCTTTGCCCGCTACAAAAAGGAACCTTCAAGAATCGTATCCGGAAGCCTGGATTTCCCCGAAACCCATCCGCATCAAGAGGGAGAAACGTCCCCCACTGTAATGGATATGCCCGCCGGGGGAAAGCCGCTCCTGGAAGAGGAAAAGATCCGCATGACGTCCCTTCCGGTCTTTCTTCGTGGACTGGGAAGGCCATTCCGACCGTCCTCTCACGGGGAGCATCGTTGCGGGGTATTTCAGGCATCAGCAGTGCCCGCGCTTTTTGCGGCTTCATTTTGTCCCGCCACACCTTCAACCGGCCGCTTCCTCTCTTGGAAAAATAGACGGCAGGAACGATCGCGCGGAAGAAGGGCTGGCCTTTGAGGAAACGGCCGTAAACCATCTGAGACGCATGGGCGCCCACGTGGTGAGCATCCCGGGCAGAGATTCCACCGGAAATATTCGATCTGCGGAACAGCGTCGCAGTGAAACCATTGCCGAACTGAAAAAATTTTGTCGCCTTGCGGAACAGGGCGATCCGACTCCCCGTTATCTTCACAGGAGGCGTCTTGTTGTCCGACCAGGCCCTCTTCCTGGATGTGGGGGCAATGGGAGTCCCCGATCTCATCCGCATCTCCGGAGAAAAGGCTCAAGTGAACCTGGAAGTGGGCGAAATAAAGGCCAGCCTGTCCCCCCGGTTCCACCACAAATGGCAGGTGGCCTTTTACGCATTCCTTCTTGAGCAGACCATCGGAAACGCCGGATTCACAGGCCCGATCTCGGTTTCGGAAAGAGGATTCTTAGTGCTCCCGTCCTCAAAAGAAGACGCACCCGTGGAGGAACATCTTTTCGATCTGCCCCCCTATCTCGCGGCCTTTCCAACCCTGATCCGGAATCTGGAGGACATCCTCTCCCATAACGCTCGCAAGGCCGGGTTTCACCTCAGGCGCCACTGCACCCACTGCCCATGGTTTGATGGCTGTTATGGGGAAGCCCTTCAAACGGCGGATATCCAGTTTCTTCCGCACCTGACGCCGGGAGAGCTGGACCTTTTTGAGGCTGCAAATCTCAAGACCATCCGGGAAGCCGAAACCCTGCCGACCGTGCCGCAACAAAATCAATCCGGCATGGATCCCCGCGGAAAAAACACATTACAGACCCGGATAACGGCTCTTTTAAAAAACCGAATTTTCTGCACAAAAAAAACCACCAGACTTTTTCCGGCAAATATCGGCACGCCAATCATATTTTTGGCCAGGCAGGAATGGTCGCCATTTCCTCACAAAACCATGGGGCTTCTGGCCGTGAATGCAAATGGCCGGGAGATCCTTTCCCGAGTCTGGAAAACAGGGCTGGCTGGAGAAGAAGAAAAATCCTCCTGGGAAGCCTTCGAAAAGACGTTCCTGACCCTCTGGAAAATGGCCGCGGACAATGGAAAAGGTCCCCATATCTTCTCGTTTGGAAACAGGAGCAAATCGCTGTTCCTCCAATGGGCCTCCCACATGGAGACGAAGGAGACATATGAATTTTTCAGAAACATTGCGGCCGACCACTGGACCGATCTCCGACAGGTCTTAAAAAGCCATTTTGCCCTTCCCACACCCGGAGAGATCACGCTGTTTTCCCTGGGCCATGTCCTCGGCCTGAGCCCTTCCCTGAAGCCCCCGGGCACGCTTTTTCATGGAGACCACCCTGCCAATTCCCTTGAAGAGGAACTCCTGTGCTGTGAAAATTTGAGGAAATGGGTCATGGGGCATTTGTTGGGCGTCCGTCAGGAGGAGGCATGGGAAACCGAAGCCATAGAAACCGATCCATCCCGGCCCTGGACCAGGTTTGTGGAGCGGGAACAACGTCTCCGACGGGAAGATATTTTTTCCCTGCAGGAGATTTCGCTGAAAGAACGGGTGGAACGCTTCAGGGCCATGGGTCCCCTCCGTTTTGCGGGAAAAGAACTGGATCATGAGGGGAGATTTCGCTACCTCCTTTCCATGGACGCTGACAGCGGCCCATCCAAATTCCGGGAAGGAGATTTTCTGAAGCTGGTTCCCCGGGGGGTTCAGGATCTTCAGAGCGGATTTGATGTGGTCATGAACAGATACGATCAACGTGCGCAAACCGTATCCATAAGCTCAAGGCAGGGATCCCTGGCTTTGAACAGACGGTTTGCCTATTCGCTCGAAGAGGACGCCGCGGACTGGAACACGCCAAAACTGCTGCAGGCGCTGAAAACGGCCATGGGGAAAGACGGGCATCCCCTTCTACAAGGGCTGACAGGAGACTTTTACCGTACAAGGGAGGAAAGTGCGTCGGTCTGGATACGGCAATGGCTCGCCCAAAACGGCCCCGCAACCGGGTTGAACAAACAACAGAGGCAGGCCTTGGAACTCCCCTTCAGATTTACCACGGCACTGATTGACGGGCCGCCCGGCACGGGGAAGACCCATCTATTGGGCTGGATACTGATCGCGCTGGTGCTTCATGCCCGGGCGTCGGGCAAACCGGTACGCATCGCAGTCAGCGCCCTTACCCACCAGGCCATCGACAATGCCCTGGCGAAAACAGTCCAACTGCTGAACCGTTTCCCCATAAGGGGATTTCCCGCACGAATCATCAAATGGGGCTCTCCGGAAGAGCCTTCAGATGAAAACGGTCCATTCCATGTTGAAACCTGTGACGACCCTGAAACGGTTTTCAGCGCCCGTGACCTGATTCTTGGGGCCACCGGATACGGCCTGTATCGTCTTTTTGACAGCCGCAACGGACATTTTCCACGGTATTTCGACTGGATTATACTGGATGAAGCCTCCCAGATCCTGGTTCCCCAGGCGGCCCTGTCGCTGGTTTATGGAAAGGGAAAAGCCATTTTTTTAGGCGACGTCAAACAGTTGCCCCCCATCATCCTGGGCCGGCACTCCGTCGAGAACGCGGATACCCTGCACCTCGAAAAAGACGTTGTGGACGTTGAAAAATCCATTCTGGAACTTCTCTCCGACAATTGCGGCCCCGGCCAACGGGTACGCCTGGATGTCACCTACCGAATGAACCGTGAGCTGTGCCGTTTTCCCAGCGACGTCTGGTACGACGGCACCCTGCAATCCGCCCCTGAAATCGCCGAATCACGACTCGTTTTACAGGGGGAGTTGGGGACCGACATCCTGGACCGGTTGATCGATCCCGAAAAGCCGGTGACACTGGGGATACTGGATCACAGAGGAAGCCACCAGGAATGCGGACCGGAGGCCGATGTCATCTCCCGCATTGCCTTCCGAATGATCAGCCACTTCGGCATTCAAACCGGATCAAATCGCCATCATTTCTCCCCATCGCGCACAGAATAACGCGCTCTCCGCACGCCTTTCGGATCTCCTTGGCGCCGACAGGGATGCCCTTCCCCTCATCGACACGGTAGAGCGCGTCCAGGGCGCAGAAAGGGACATAATCCTCTTCGGGTTCACCACCTCGGACAGGGACCACGTCATGTCGGAGTTTCTCAATAATCCCAATCGCTTCAATGTGGTCATCACAAGGGCCAGAAAAAAGCTGATCGTAATCGGCAGCAGGATTTTTTTCTCGTCGATCCCCAACACGGAAAAGGGCCTTCACAACAATGCCTGTTTCAAAAAATTTTACGCCCACTGCGAAGAACAGAAAAGCCTCTTTTTTCTTTGAGCCTCAAATCTCAAACTCGGGCGCCACACCACACGCTGCGGCCCTCTCTATTTGCAGTCACCCGCACTTTGTGGTAAACAGGTCACAACACCCGCTTATATTTGCGTCGCACATTCTTTCAACTACCACCATAGGGCTACTAATTTCATTTAAGTTTTGCAATGAACTAAAATGTTGAACTCAAGAGATCTGACAAAAAGGGGTTGAATTATGCAGGCTAAGTACTCCGTTGATGAAGCCAAGGAACTGGCACTGAAATACATGCGTATGGGTTACCATTGAGGCCCGGCAGTCCTACAAGTTATGTGGGATGTATACGATCTGGGCAATGAGGACTTTCTTTGGAGCTGTATTGCTTTCATGGGAGGCATCAGCGGCGAACAACAGGCCCCATGTGGTGCCGTGTCCGCTTCAGCGGTATGTCTTGGACTAAGGCATCGCTGCTCGCTTTCCGATAAAGAGAAGGCCAAGAAATCGCGCATTATTGTGCGGAACAATTCCAGCAAGCTGGTAAGGGACTTCCAGGAGGAGTTCGGCAACATCACTTGCGCCGGTCTTCTCGGAATCGACTTCTCCAACCCTGGCGCATATCAGGAGTTTCGTGAATCAGGCGTCTGGAAAGATAAGTGCAACAAGTATATTGAGTTCATAGTAGAAAAACTTTATGAATTTGAAGAAAGCGAAAGTGCCTGATTGTTTGGGTCAGTGACGCGATATCGAAAACGGGGAACAGGCCCTATTCAAGGCAGTACTTGGAGACATTCTTGTCTATGGGGACGGGGTATTCCCCGTTAAAACAGGCAAAGCAGAGATCACCCTCAGGGATGGAAGTGGCCTTTTTCAGGTTGTCGATGGAAAGATATCCCAGGCTGTCCAGACCCACGAAATCCCGGATCTCACTCGACGGATTTCTGGGCGGCGATCAGTTCACCTCGAGTGGAGAAATCGATTCCGTAATGACACGGGAAGGCATGGGGGGGACAGCTCACCACCATGTGAATCTCCTTGGCGCCGATCTCCCGCAAGGTCTTCACTCGGGTCTTAGCCGTGGTGCCCCGAATAATGGAGTCCTCCATGATCAGCACCCGCTTGCCCCGTAGCAATTCTTTCACCGGATTCAGTTTGACCTTCACTCCAAAATCCCGCATGCTCTGAGACGGCTGGATAAAGGTCCTTCCGATATAATGGTTTCGAATGATCCCCATTTCGAGAGGAATCCCCGAGGCCTGGGCATACCCGATGGCTGCGTAATTGCCCGAATCGGGAAATGGCATCACCATGTCCACATCCACAGGAAATTCTTTTGCCAGAAGTTCCCCCTGGCGTTTCCGAAAGAGATACACGTTTTCACCAAAAACCGTACTGTCGGGCCGAGAAAAATAGATCAATTCGAAAATGCACTGGCTCTTGCGTGACTGAATCCCGGAAGGGATACTCTTAATACCTTCCTTGTTGATGATTACGATTTCCCCGGGTTCTACAGATCGGATAAATTCCGCCCCCACAAGATCTAAGGCACAGGTCTCCGATGCGATGACGTATCCGGAATTCAGTCTGCCCAGACAGAGGGGTCGAAATCCGTTGGGATCCTTGGCTGCAATGAGACTGTCTTCCGTCATAACGACCACGGAGTAAGCCCCCCGAAGTTGGCCCATGGTCTCGATCATGGCCTTTTCAATCCCCAGGTTTAAACGCCTGGCCGTCAGGTGCAACACCACTTCGCTGTCCATGGTGGTCTGGAAAATGGAGCCGCTCTTCTCCAGCTCTGAGCGGATTTGGTGGGCATTGACAATATTGCCGTTATGAGCAATGGACATCGATTTTCCGGAATGGCGAACACGAAACGGCTGGGCGTTGGCCAGCAGGGAAGAACCGGTCGTGGAATAACGCACATGTCCCAGTGCCATATTTCCCTTGAGCCCGTTCAGAACATACTCGTTGAAAATCTCGGGGACCAGGCCCATGGCCTTATGTTCGACCACTTTTTTCCCGTCGGATACGACAATTCCGGCGCTCTCCTGGCCTCGGTGCTGCAAGGCATAAAGTCCGAAATAGGTCAGCTTGGCCGCTTCTTCATGGCCATACACCGCAAAAATACCGCATTCATCCTTGGGTCGTCTGGACTGATTTTCTCGTTTATCCATCAATTCTTCCATCTTCCTTTATTATCCTATTCTCAATCGTCAATATTCAATTCCCGTGGTATTCCTGGATGGTTCTCACCTGCAGTTCCTCCCGGTTCATAGACCGGATAGCGGAAACAGTCGCCTTCGCCCCGGCAAGGGTGGTGGTATAAGGAACATTCAACGTGAGCGCTGCCCTTCGAATGGAATAGGATTCAGAAATGGCCTTTTTTTCGTGGGTGGTATTGATCACCAGATCCACTTCGCCATTTTTGATCATGTCCACTATATGCGGGCGCCCTTCCCGTACCTTGTTGACGACCGTATTGTCAACCCCGTTTTCCAGAAGATAACGAGAAGTGCCCTTGGTGGCCAGAATCCTGAACCCCAACTGGGAAAGACCCTTGGCAACAGTCAGGACCTCCTTCTTATCCGAATCCCTTACACTCACAAATACCGTACCGGAAAGAGGCACCCGTTGGCCTGCCGCCAATTGGGATTTTCCAAAGGCCAGTCCGAAGTCGCGATCAATCCCCATGACTTCACCGGTGGACTTCATCTCGGGACCCAGGATGGTATCCACCCCCGGGAACCTGCTGAACGGAAAAACCGCTTCCTTGACCGAAACATATTCCGGCACGATCTCACTTGTAAACCCCAGCTCCTTCAGGGTCTTCCCCATGATCACCTTCGTAGCCATTTTGGCCAGGGGCACACCGGTGGCCTTGCTCACAAAAGGAACCGTCCGGGAAGCCCTTGGGTTTACCTCGATAACATAAATCGCGCCGTCTTTCACCGCATATTGAATATTCATGAGACCCACCACCGAAAGCTCACGGGCCAACGCCCGAGTATTGTCCAGGATCTCCTGGATGATCTCCTGACTCAGGGAGACAGGAGGCAAGACGCAGGCGCTGTCTCCGCTGTGGATTCCGGCCTCCTCAATATGCTCCATAATGCCTCCGATGACCGTGTCATGCCCGTCGGAAATAGCGTCCACATCGATTTCAATGGCGTTGTCCAGAAAACGGTCGATCAAGACAGGTTTTCCGGGGGACACCTGAACCGCCGTTTGCATGTAATGTTCCAGGTCTTTCCGGTCGTAGACGATCTCCATGGCACGCCCCCCTAACACAAAGGACGGTCGCACTACCACAGGATACCCGATCCGGTCTGCCGCACGGACGGCTTCGGCCTGGTTTACGGCAATGCCGTTTTCCGGCTGGAGGATTTGAAGCTTTTTCAGCAGAGACTGAAAGCGCTCCCTATCCTCTGCACGGTCTATGCTGTCGGGGCTTGTACCCAGGATGGTCACTCCCGCCTCGGAGAGGGCTACGGAAAGGTTCAGAGGGGTCTGCCCGCCGAACTGCACAATCACTCCTTCCGGTCTTTCCTGTTCAACGATGTGCAGCACGTCTTCCCGAGTAAGGGGCTCGAAGTAAAGCCGGTCGGAGGTGTCGTAGTCGGTACTCACCGTTTCGGGATTACTGTTGATCATAATGCTTTCAATGCCCATTTCCCTTAGGGCCATGGAAGCATGCACGCAGCAGTAATCGAACTCAATCCCCTGGCCGATTCGATTTGGTCCACCTCCCAGGATGATTACTTTCTTCTTGTCCGAGCTTCGAATCTCATTTTCCTGTTCATAGGTGGAATAGTAGTAGGGGGTGAAGGCCTCGAATTCGGCGGCGCAGGTATCCACCAGTTTGTAAACGGGTTCCACTCCCTTGGATTTTCTCGTCTGCCGAATCGCTTCCTCGCCGGTTTGAAAGATGTCGGCCAGTTGAATATCCGAGAAACCGTATTCCTTCACCTCTTTCAGAAATTCCGGATCCCATCGATCGGGACCTTCCCCCTTTTCCGCCATTTGCTTCAACTTCTTTTCAAAGGAAAGAATCTGATCTATATGAAAAAGAAACCAGGGATCAATGCGGGACAATTCGTAAATTTTGTCTATGGACATATCCCGATTCAGGGCCTCATATAGATAGAAAAGCCTATGGGAGTTGGGATGGATCAGCCCCCTTTCCAGTTCCTGGTCATCCATGGAGGAGAGGACGCAGTCGGACGTGTCCATTCCCAGGCCAAACCTCCCGATTTCCAGTGATCGCACCGCCTTCTGAAGGGCTTCCTTGAATGTTCTTCCGATCGCCATGGTTTCCCCCACCGATTTCATGGAGGTGGTCAGGAGATCTTCCGCGTCCGGAAATTTCTCAAAGGTCCATCTGGGGATCTTGACCACGCAGTAATCGATGGTAGGTTCGAAAGAGGCCAGGGTCTCCCTGGTGATATCGTTTGCAATTTCATCCAGGGTATAGCCCACCGCCAGCTTGGCGGCAATTTTGGCAATGGGAAACCCGGTTGCCTTGGACGCCAGGGCCGAACTCCTGGAAACCCGCGGATTCATCTCGATCACCACCATCTCGCCGGTATCCGGATGAATGGCAAACTGGATATTGGAACCACCCGTTTCCACGCCGATCTCCCGAATAATGTCGATGGAGGCGTTCCGCATCATCTGATATTCCCGGTCCGACAAGGTCTGGGCCGGCGCAACCGTGATACTGTCTCCCGTATGGACGCCCATGGGATCAAAATTTTCAATGGAGCAGATGATCACCACATTATCCTTAAAATCCCGCATGACCTCCAGCTCGTATTCCTTCCAACCGAGAAGGGATTGCTCCATGATGATCTCCGTGATCATGCTGGCATCCAGTCCAATCCGGGCAAGGTTTTCCATTTCCTCCCGGTTATAGGCCACGCCGCTTCCTATCCCCCCCAAGGTAAAACTGGCTCGAATAATCACGGGATACCCGATCTTCTCAGCGGCTTCCCTGGCCTGCTGCATATCCCTGGCGATGAAACTCCACGGCAATCTCAGTCCGATGCTTGTCATGGCATCCCGGAAAAGCTCACGATCCTCCGCCTTCTTAATGACCGACAGCGATGCCCCCAACATTTCCACACCCAGCTCATCCAAAAGGCCTGATTCCGCCACCTGCACCGCCGTGTTGAGACCTGTCTGACCTCCAAGTGTCGGAAGGATCGCGTCCGGCCTTTCCCGTCGGATGATCTTTGCAACAATATCGGGCGTTATGGGCTCAATGTAGGTTCGGTGGGCGGTTCCGGGATCGGTCATAATGGTGGCAGGATTGCTGTTGACGAGTACGATTTCATACCCCTCTTCCATCAGGGCCTTGCAGGCCTGGGTCCCCGAATAATCAAATTCACACGCCTGGCCGATAATAATGGGCCCGGAACCGATAATAAGAATTTTGTGTATATCCGATCGTTTTGGCATCTAATTTTTTTCCATCATATCAATAAATCGATCAAAGAGGTAATCCGCATCGTGTGGTCCCGGGGAAGCCTCGGGATGATACTGTACGGAAAAAAGCGGGTATTTTTGGTGAACCATCCCTTCAAGCGTGTTGTCATTCAGGTTGATGTGACTGATTTTCACATCCGGGTCCTTGAGGCTTTCCATATCCACGCAGAATCCGTGATTCTGGGAAGTAATCGCCACTTTCCCTGTTTTTACATCCTTTACCGGCTGGTTGGCGCCCCTGTGCCCGAATTTCAGCTTGAATGTGGATGCACCAAGGGCCAATCCGATCAACTGATGTCCCAGACAGATTCCGAAAATCGGTCGTCTTCCCAACTGACTGCGAATCATGTTCACGGCATAGGGCACAGCCGCGGGATCTCCCGGTCCATTGCTCAGGAAGAGCCCCTGCGGAGAAAGGAGATCAATGGTTTTCGAATCAGTCTTTGCGGGCAGGACAAGAATGTTGCACCCCCGCCTTTCAAGGCTCCGAAGAATATTATATTTGATCCCGTAATCCATAGCCACCACGCGAAAAGAACCCCTCCCTTCCGGCCAGCGGAACCCTTCAAGTCCACGACTCAGTTTTACGACTTTTCCCCCCTGCCAGAGAAAAGGATCTTTACAGGTCACCACCTTCACCAGATCAGCTCCCACCATATCGGGGGCCGCATTGGCCTTTCTTTTCAGGGATACCGGGTCCAAATCCATCGTGGACAATATGGCCTTCATAGCCCCCTTGAGCCTTATATATCTCGTAAGCGCCCGGGTGTCTATTCCCTCGATACCCGGAATCCCGTTTGCCGTTAAATAGTCGGTTAGGGTCTTTTGCGATCGGTAATTGCTTGGAAATTTCTGATATTCTTTTACCAACAGTGCCCTGACCTGTATGCGATCGGACTCCACATCCTCCTCGTTTATCCCGTAACTGCCGATCAGCGGGTACGTCATGGTTACCATCTGGCCGCAGTAGGAAGGATCGGTAAGAATCTCCTGGTAACCCGACATGCTCGTGTTAAATACCACTTCGCCCGTATTTTCACAGTGTCCCGTGAAAGAACGTCCGCTAAATACCGCACCGTCTTCCAAAACCAGTAAGGCTTTCATTTTGATGTTCCCAACGTCTTCGTTATCCACGCCTGTTTAATAAAATCGTGCGCATCCGTAAAATTTCACGCAGGTTTCAATCCCTGCACCTTCATCAATTTTTCCCGCAAAACTTCGATCTGTTCCTCATCATAAATTTTCTGGCCATCCGAATCCCTTACATAAAAAACACCTGTCATTCTTTCCCGATCGCTGGAAACTTTTGCTGATCGGATATCCAACCCCGAGGCCGATATTTCCTTGGCCAGATCATAGAGCAGACCCATCCTCGAACCGGAGTTCACCTCGATGAGGGTGAAGAAATCGGAGCTGTCATTATCCACCTTCACCTTCTTTTTTACCGATCCGCCATATCCCGCGGGATCAATCACCGCCTGCATTTTGTTAAGAATCAGTCTATCCAGAGGCAGATCATTGCCCAGGGCCGCGCCGAGATCTTTACCGGTTCGAAGCCACTGCTCTTCCTGTCTGAATCGGTCCGGGGGGTTCGTAACCTCGAATACATCGAACACGAGTCCATTTTTGAGAGTAAAAATTCTGGCCGACAAGACCTCCATATTGTTCAATGTAAAAACGCCGACCATCCTGCTGAACAACCCGGGTTTATCGTGGGTACACAGGATCACCCTGGTTACGGAGGCATCACGTATTTTCTTGAGCTCCCACAGATACGCATCCTCCCCAAGGGTCAAAGCCATGCGAAAATGGCTGAACATTTCCTCCTGAGATATATTTAAAAAATAGCGCGAAGAAACCTGTTCAATCAGCCGAAGAATATCTTCTTCTCTAAAAAATTCCGCCAGTTCATTACGGACGGCCTCTTTTTTCAAGGTAATTTCGCGCGTGGCATCCGGCGTGGCCAAAATCCCGCTTTCAAGAATACGTCTCACTTTCAAATAGAGTTCGATAAGCAGGAATATTTTCCAGTCGCTCCTGGCCATGGGGCCGGTAGCAAAACTGTCCGCCACATTCAGGAGAAACAACATATGCAGGATGTCCACGTCCTGTACAACCTGGGCAACCTGTACAACCGTTTTCTCCTCGTTCAGGTCTCGTCGCTGGGAGACATTGGAGAGCACAAGGTGATGCAGCACCAGGAATGAAATGGTTTTGCCGGCCCTGTCGTCGAGTCCTAACCGCTTAATAATTCCCGGCGCCAGCATGCTTCCTTTTTCGGCATGGTTTCCCCCCCGCCCTTTTCCGATATCGTGCAAAAGTCCTGCAAGCAAAAGCCGGTCAGGATGAGAGACGCGCTCAAAAACTTCCCTGAACAGACCCCATCGCTCGTCGTATACCCCCCGCGCCATTTCGCCGATAATCTCCAGCGTCCTCAGGGAGTGGAGATCTACCGTCATCACATGATAAAAGCCGAACTGCGCCAGATTTCTGAGCTTTTTAAATTCAGGGATGAAAAGGGTGATCAATCCAATTTCAAGCAGCAGCCTGATTACCCTTGCATTCTCAGGCTTGAGGATGATTTTCAGGAACAGCTTTCTTGCTTCCGGAAGTTGGGCAAGAGATTCGCCCTTCCCTCGAAAGGATCTTTTTTGCCTCCCATATGAAACCGGAACCGATAAAGAGGCCCCTCTGATTCGCTTCATACAGCCCCCGCAGGATGATCATGGGATCCCTTTCCGAGAGAAACCCATCCTTGAGAACAATATTGCCCTTCATAATCCGGAATTCCGAAGAAACCTTTTCCGGATCCGTTTCCATGGGCTGGGGATCGATCATGTCGATCGCTTTGGTATGAAATTCTTCGTAGCCGTATCGAACCCTGTTCAGATGCAGATAAAGATCCCTCATGAGGTTTTCCGGCCCTGAAGCCTCGGGGTTCTCTCCGTAATCCAAGAGCTGCGACATGGCCTTCCTGATGGGAAAGCAGTAGGCGGTCCTCTTTGCGGCCGGTCAAGAAATGAAGATGGTTTCTGATCTTCAGCAGGAAAGCCTCTTGATTCGTCTAAATCGTCGAATTCAAAATAACTGAACTCGGAAAATCTCCGCATCTCCTTGAACTGTCGGGAACTGAAATAGACTCTTGCCATCCATGACATGAGATGAAGATCTCTCAAGCCCCCAGGCCCCTCTTTCAGGTCGGGTTCCACAAAGAAATTTTCAGAATCGTATTTTTCTACCCTCTTTTTCCTGGAAAGCAGAAATTTTCCCAGCAGTTTTTCCTTTTCCCTGTAAATACCGGCCCACAGGGCATCTTGAAAAAGTGTAAAAAAAGATCGTGAGCCCAGGACGAATCGGGCATCAAGCAAGGAGGTGAAACACCCTGAAATCATCCAGAGAAAGCTGGATACACTCGCGGAAGGTCAGGATGGAATGCCCCACTTCCAGTCCCGCATCCCACATGGGGTAAAGGACCAGGGGGATCATTTCGCGCATCCGAGCAGACAGCGGCGCCTGATGAATGATCATGAAATCTACGTCGGAATGACAGCAGAGCTCCCCCCTTCCATAGCTTCCCAGGGCTACAACAGCCAGATCTCTTGATTTGTCGTTGCCGTTCTCCCGGTCAAATCCACCGGCTGCAAAAAGGCCCTGCAGATAAGCCCATCCATGAGACCGCTGTACTTCTGTACGATTTCTATCCCTGTACAAAGTTTCAGATCATCGCGAAAGAGGCACTTCCTTTGCCGCCGACAAATTCGTCGACAATCTCTCTGGATGGGGGTCTGACGGCCATGACGGACCATTACACCGCGTCCCTGTCTTCCTCACCTGTCCTGATACGAATAGCCTTCTCCACAGGGGTGATGAATATTTTTCCGTCTCCGATCTCCCCCGTATAGGCATTTTCTTTTATGGCCTCCACCACCCTCGGAACCATATCGGAAGCGACAACCACCTCCATCTTCACTTTGGGCAGGAAATCCACCACATACTCCGCACCCCTGTATATTTCTTTGTGGCCTTTTTGCCTTCCAAAGCCTTTGACTTCCGTGATGGTAATACCACTTACACCCAGCTTCAGAACAGCGCCTTTCACATCGTCCAGTTTGAAAGGTTTGATAATGGCCTCGATTTTCTTCATATTAATCCTCTCCCCATTCTTCTAATCCATCAATTTTCACATCTACCGCCGCCTTCTTCGGCTGCACTTTTCGATACACAACAAGGGGATCTCTGCGGATACCCTCCACTGTAAGCAGATCCCGTTCAACGGAAATCCCGAACAATGACTCATTTTCCCTGAGGTACGGGAGGATCAACTCCCAGTCTCTCTCCTCAAGGGGAACCACCTCACCGCCATTGAGCTGCTGTTCGTCTATCATCTGGAAAGGGTCCCGCACATAGACCGCCCCGCCCGAAGCCAGGGAAAAAAGATTGGACCCGGGATAGGGGGTGGCCTGGGATTTAACATCTCCCATATCATCAAATTCAATTCCGTTCAAGACCACAAATCCCCCTTCGTTGAAAGGATCTCCAGCCATGAATGATTCCCCCAGATAATCCAGACAGGTCCCGTTGATCACCACTTTCGGTTTTCCCACGGCATTTATAAGAGGCCGTCCCTGCCGCGTTTCCCATCACATAAACGTTGCCGCCTTTCGCGCCGTACATAAAGGTCTGACCCGTGTCGCCGTAGATCACCATCTTTCCGGACTTCATGATCTGTCCCAGCTGGTCCTGGGCATTGCCGTGAATATAGACGGAAAGCCCGTCGATGCCGGAACCGATGTAGTCACCTGAACTGCCATAGATGTCTATCCGAACTCCTCCCGAATCGGGTCCCAGTCCACAGCCGTGAAAACGCTGGCCTTTCAGTCCAAAAACGATAAAACGTCTCCACCCCCTCTTGAACGCCTCCGACAGGAGCCTGCTGTCACAGTTATCCCCTTCGGGCGGAAAGAGGGAAGCGTCGATGATCAGAACACTTTCCTCGTAAGAGGGCCCCCTGAAAAACTGCCTGGTCTCCCAATCGATAAGTCGATACTCTGGATTTGACTTCCTCCCTCGCAAGGGATGGAAAATTGCGGAACATGGTGTCCAGCGTCTGGTTCACCATTTGCAGAACGGAACGCCTCTTCTTGTCAAATGTCGGATAGCGCATATCCAGAAGCGATGTCAGAGCCGTCAGGGAAATCTCCATATGGGCATCATTTTTCAGCGCCCACCCCCTGATTTCCTTCAGGCAATCCATCAGGTCGGCGTAATCCCAATCTTTCAACCCGTTTTTCACATAGCTCAAAGAGGAGGTCTGGACGCTGCAGCTCATAAAATTCGGAGATGTCGAACCGTCCCCTGTTTTCATCATCCACCACGTAATATACCCGACCCGGAAGGTAGGGCGCTTGCCCCTCCGGAACAGTAATCTCCCTGCCGAACTTATCCACGCACGACAGCCTTCTCTCAAGTCCTGGGCCTTCTCTCTTCTCCAGGTTGAAGATAAAGGAACCGCCGTCGGTATAACTGCCGCCTCGTGCATTCCAATAATGATCGGCCACGGTCCCCACACGGGGATCTTCCGCGGCAAGACTCTTGAGCGTGGCGTCGATGGCCTGCTTCTCCGAACAGACAAGCCCCACCTGGACTTGCCCGTCATGCAGAGCAAAGACCTGGGGACGAAGCATGGCGGTATCCGTTATTCCGATGAGTTGCAGACGCTCGTTGGCCGTATCGTTGCGGGCGATGATAAAAAACCAGGGACCGTCGGGAGAACCGTGCACATGACACGCCTGAATAGCCCGATAGATCTTCTGCTTTTCGGGCGAAAGCTGATCGAAATCCCTCTCCATGGTGGGCGCCAGGGCCTCAATCACATACTCGAGGGGATAGCCGTAGGTACGGCTGTACAGATCGAACAGCAGAACAGACACTTCCGTATCCGTCAGGAAGAGCGGGTAAATGTTTCTCTGGCTCAGATATTCCGCCACGGAATGGTAGTTGGCAAAATCACCATTGTGAACCAGGGCTTCATTCATACCGATGAAAGGGTGCGCCCCCGCGGGATGCCACACTTTCCCTTTGGTGGGATAACGCTGATGTGCGATCCAGATGTGAGCCTTAAAATCATCAAGCTTATAGTACTGGACGACCTTTTCAGCATAACCTACTATTTTTAATATAAAAAAATCACGCCCATGGGAAAGGACAAAGGCGTGCTGTTCTCCATAGGCGTCATAATATTTTCGGTTGATTTTGTAACTGTTCTGATAAACAAACTCATCTTCCGCCTGTCTTCTGGAAATACCGATCATATTATTTTTTTTGATGAAATCATCCAGCACTTCCGATTTCACCTTGACAAAATACCGGACCACTTCAGGAGGACGCACGTCAAGTCCTTCAATATCCCTGTAATCCTGGACATGGGGTATCCGCTCGTAAAAATCGATCTGAAAATAAGGCTTGATAAACTGATTTTCAAGACTTTCCAGGGAATCTTCCTGAAGCAGCGCTATCTGAAGAATATAATCATCCGTGAGAACTTCCCGGGAAACCCCTAACATCCTGGGATCAAAACCCATGGCCGCGATTCCGCCGCCGCGGCCGTTTCCCCGGTTATGCATTTGTTTGGAAGGCTCGTAAATATGCCTGCCTCGCACGGGGATGCTGCAGGCGAAACCGGTAACACCGCAACCTCCTTCAGCCTCCGTTTCGAAGCAGGGCCTCGCCGGCAGGCCTTTCACGATCGATTTTCTCGATTCGATTATTTTCTCTATTAAGTTACTTTTATGCATGATTATAACCTGTTATACTCTTTTCTTCATGTAATCGATATGGGTGAGGCAGTCGGTACGTCCCACGAGCTCTTTGATGCTTTTCATCCCCAGTCTTTTCAGAATTCGAATCAACTCCCGTCTCCATGCCAGAAACATGTTGACAATGCGCTGTTTACCCCATTCCAATTGAATCAATTCCATTAATTCCGCATCCGTCGTGGCGATTCCCCTCGCGCAACCCCTGCCGCTTTCACACTTGTGGCAACGGATGCATTCCAGGGCCACCAGATCCGCTGTCCCTGTGCAGACGCCATCCGCGCCAAGGGCAATGGCCTTTGCCACGTCGTGGGGATTCCTGATGCCGCCACTGGCAATAACGGTAATCCTGTCCCGCACCCCTTCTTCCTTCAAGAACTGATGCACCTTGGGGAGGGCATACTCCAGGGGCATGGCAATATTCTTTTTCGCGATGTCGGGAGCGGCGCCCGTGCCGCCATAACTTCCATCAAGGTGAATGATATGCGCACCGGCATAGTAACTGCCCACAGCCACCATATCCACGTCCGTGGGCGTTGAAACCTTTACGGAGACAAGGGCCTTCGGGTTCATGGCCTTGATCCAGTCCACATGCTTTTTGTGATCCTCAACCGAATAGACGCTGTGAAAAGGAAAAGGCGAAAACAGGGGATATCCTACCACGGCCTCTCTCATCCTGGCCACGCCGGGGGTTACCTTATCGCCTAAAAGATGCCCCCCAAGACCCGGTTTTGCCCCCTGGGCATATTTGAATTCCACGATCTTCACACGCTGGATCGTTTCTTCCCGAACACCGAAAAGCCCGGTGGCCACCTGGGTAATTACGTGGTCGTCATAAGGTTTCAGCTCATCCGGATAGCCCCCTTCACCGGTACAGCAAAAGGTGCCCAAGGCCACGGCGGCCTTGATCCTGCTGAGCATGGTGGTAATGCTGACGGAACCGTAGGACATGCCTCCACCGTAAAAGGGGACTTCCGTCCGCACCCTGTGTGCATGATCATTCCGCCGGTTCAGCACCACTCCCACATCAAACTCGTCATCCGCAAGTTCTTCAACAACGCTCTGATTCTTTCGGAACAGAAGACGAAGTTTATCGAACCCTCCTCCGGAGGCTCCGAGTTTATATTCCAGCCCTTTATCCGGAACTTTTCCGAATTCCGCCATATGCCAGGTGGAAGCCAGAAGATCCGCCGGCCACCGGGCATCCCCCATCACATCAAAGTCGGTGTTTCTTCGCAAAGTGAGCGCGCCTTCCGGACACGCCTTATGACACGGATCAGGGCAATCATTGCCCACGCAAAGGTAAGGATTTTCAACAAAGACCTTTCCTCTCCTCACCACATGAACCCCGGTTGGGCATAATTCCACGCATTTTCCGCAAGCCGTACAGGCATTGGATCGGTTCAGCCTGTATTTTCCTATGGGGTTCCTGAAACGGGACGGTGTCCGCACCACTCCCGGCAATTGAAACGATTCCACATTATTCAAGTTCACATCCCTCCTCAACATCTCCCATGGGACCGAAGGTTTTTTCGTCCAGTTCTTCAAAAAACATGGCCCGTCCAACTTCTCCTCGAAGCCGCCTCGCATCCCTGATTCCCATGGCGCCCATTAATTCCAGAAGCTGGTTATGCCAGGCGCCTACAAGATTCACCACTCTTGCGGCCACCCATCCCGCGGGGGCCTGATCAATCTCCACCGGGCACGAAAGCCCTTCCGTGCAGCGACGACACATTCTGCATTCCAATGCGATCAGAGCGGGAAAATCAACAAAAACCCCGTCAGCGCCGCAAAGCATCGATTTCGCAACATGCTCAGCCAGCGAAATTCCGCCGCTGACAAGCAGGGTCATGGTATCGCGAATATTCGCCTCCACAAGCTTCCCATGGACGCTCCGAATGCCTTCCTTCACATAGCGCGTCTTGTCGTCCAGAAAAAGGCCGCTCATGCTCCCTTCCAGGTGGATAATCGCAACACCCTCCCGGGCCAGGGCAAGGGACCTTTCTTCCATCCCTTCCGCCATGGGCACCCGCACCGAAATCAGCAGAGAGGGATCTTTCTTCAGAACCGCATCCACCCGGGATTTCCAGTCCTCAGACCACGGGATCTCCACCAGTCTGCTGCCGGCCGGAACACGCCCCAGATCCTCGCCTCCTGGTGAACACTCGGCCATCAAACCGGGTGCGAAATCCGGCTTAAGGGACTCCAATGCGCTCACCGGGGCGCTGAAAAGAGTGCCCAGTCTCCGGGCCGCAAGGGCCCATCCGGTAATCGTAGACGGTCCTATTGCGCCAAACGGGGGCATCCGCAGAATGATGGGCAATGGAATATTCAACACCGAGGTTTCGTCTTTCTGCAGACTGCCATCTTCGGACAGTCTCAGAAATTCCGGAGTTTTTCCCAGATCGATTGCCGTACTGATATACTCCCTGCCATGGATGCCGTCTCTTGTCGGCCTGACGATCTCCGACATATCGGTCCACATGGAATCGAAGCCGGGTCCGCTGAACGGACCGGGATATCCCGCCCCGGAGACGGGGATTTTCCCTGTCTTGGCCTGCATCCACAGGTTGGCGATAATATTGGGAGTCCAGTGGGAATCTCCCATCGCCTTGAAATTCGGGATTGACCGATTTGTGTATGAGTTGGCCGGGGCAACTCTGCACGCAACGAAGGCAGTTCATGCACTGATTGTCGATGGAATCGATCATCTGTCTCGCATGGAGCCCACGCTTTTCATACACACCATAGACACACCTGGTTTTGACGCACACCGCGCAGCGCAGGCAACCTTCCTCCCACGCGATAACTCCGGACTTTGAAACCGCTTCGAACCGGTGGGGAACTTCCCTTACATGAATCACATACTTAGATGGCATAAGCAGCTCCCTACCCTTCCTCATAAACGGGTCTCGGCAGGAGCCCCGCCCTTTCAGCAATTTCTTTTACCGCCTCTTCCCACTCGATGGCCATGATATGCACACCGTTGACCCCTTCGAGCTCTTTGAGGCGAGCAATGGTCTCTACACAGATATTAATCCCTTCCTCCCGCTGCTTTTCCTTGGGAACCCCTTCCATCCTTCGGATGACCGCATCAGGGATGTCCATTCCCGAAACACGGTTCTTCATGTATCGCGCCATGCCGGCGGTTTTGAGGGGCGTAACTCCTCCAAGAATAAACACCTTTTCCGTGAGTCCCCTGTCCCGGGCCATGGAGAGCCATGCTTCGAACCTCTCCAGATTGTAGATGCACTGGGTCTGGATAAAATCGGCACCCGCCTGGATCTTTTTTGCAAGCCGGACAATCCTGAATTCTTTCGGATCGGCAAAAGGGTTTGCAGCGGCCCCAAGGAACATGTCAGGGCGGCGTCTGTAACGGATCATCGCCAAGAATGACACCCTTATCCCGCATTCCTTTTACCACCTGGAGAAACTGCATGGAATCCAGATCGAAAACGCCTACGGCATCGGGTTGATTTCCGAATATCTGATGATCTCCCGAAAGACAGAGGAGGTTCCTTATGCCCAGAGCGGATGCCCCCAGAACGTCCGATTGGAGTGAAATCCGGTTTCGATCCCGAACAACCATCTGAAGAACGGGCTCCAGCCCGGCCTGTTTCAGCAGGGCACAGGCAGCGAGACTGGACATACGGACGATGGCGGTCTGGTTATCCGTTACGTTCACCGCATCCACGTTTCCTCTGAGCAGCTCTCCCTTTTTGCGAACGATTTCCGGATCTGCCCCTTTAGGCGGTCCGCACTCGGCGGTTACGGCAAATCCCCCGTTTTCAAGCACTCTTTTTAACTGGCTGACGTTATTCACTTTTGTTGATCCTCCCTGATAATCTTTCTTGGACCTCTTCCCTGCTTTTTGGACCATTGTTTCGGAGGGTAGATATTTTCAAGCCTGTCCAGGGCATTAAATTTGCTTAACCGGTCAATAATCAATTGCCAGGCGCAGGGAATCTCGGAATCAACTTCGCATCGACCATCCACCGAACCGCCGCACGGTCCATTCAGGATCTGCTTGGAACATCGCGCCAACGGACAGACCCCTCCAAAATAGTACAGCATGCAGTCGCCACATCCCAGGCAACTCTCCACCCAGACTCCCTGGCTCTTGGTTTCACCAAGGAACTCCGTGTTGAGCGCGGGTACAACGGGCAATTCCTGATACATATCCGCAACCGACTGCACGCCGGCGCCGCATGCCAGGGAGAGCACCGCATCGTATTTTCCAATGACATCATCCAATCGAATGACAAACTCTTCCACGCATTGTCTGTCAATGGTCATTTCCTCAATCAGGACGTCCTTATCCTCCATCCGGGCCGCCATGCGAAGAGCGGAAGCCAACATAGCCGTCTCCTTTTGCCCTCCCGCGGCACACTCCGCCACGCACGAGGCGCAACCCAGAACCAGGATTTTCTTATAAGGGGCAATCATCCCCCTTATCTCTTCAACCGGTTTCTGTTCAGCAGTTATCATAAACGCCATCTCCTCTCAAAAACTTCTTGCTTCAATCAACGATTCTTCAACACCGGGGAAGGCCCCAGTTCAGAAAGGTCCTCTATGATCTTCTCCAATTGATACGACAAAGTCTCGGGATTCTCCTTGGAACCGTAAACGAGCCCGATCCTGTTCCCTTCCAGACCGATTTGCTCAATGAGTTCCCGTGTCTTTTCCACCCGCTTCCCGGCCCTTGAATTCCCCTCGAAATAGCGGCAGCTTCCTTTCGGGCAGGCAACCACATAGGCCGCATCCGCAAACTCTTCCAGCGCCCTCAAGAGATGGACGGCATCCAATCGGCCGCTGCAGGGCAGAGGAAAGAGGCGAATCGCCCTCCCGTACTTTTTCTCCAGGATCTTCCGCTCTCCCTCGCCACTGCCCGGAACGTTTTGACAATAAAAAAGCGCCAAAGTCAATTCATATTTGCCATTCATTTTAAATCAACACCTTTCAATATTAGAACACCATCTTCCATAACCCTAAAAAAATCTTTTCAGACCCAAAAACGTTAAAATCTTTGCAACTATGATGCCACGATCAAAGAGCTCCCGTATCTTCAACATTTTCTCTTTCTCATGCTGTGCGGATAAAAAAACAAAACCATTCAATATACATTTTCGTAATTAAAAAGCAAGTCGAATGACGAAAATGTACGCATTCGTCCTTTTTTTCCAAGAAATTCCCGGCATGGACCTTGCTCAAAGATGGTCTTTCCGCCGTCAATAAATAAGGAGCCATCATATTTGCAGCAAGAAGGTCTTGATTGCGACCTTCATTTCGGGTATAATTTTTTGTTTTGATCATTTTTGTAATAATTTCATGGTGACACATATGAATTGGAGAAAAAGAGTTTATTGTGGAGATCTGAGAGCGTCCCACGAAGGGAAGGAAGTGCATCTCATGGGTTGGGTGGATGCCATCCGGGACCATGGAAACGTTCTGTTTATCCATTTGCGGGATATTCGTGGAATCGCTCAGGTGGTATTCAACCCGGAAATCAATAGCGAAGATTACCGTAAGGCTGTACTCCTCAAGGAAGAATATGTCATTCAAGTCCAGGGAAAGGTACGTTTGAGAGAAGAGGGCACACAAAACCCGAACCTGGAAACGGGCGATATTGAAGTTTCCGCTGTCGGTTTTCAACTCCTTTCCAGATCGACCCCCCTGCCCTTCCAGATTTCTGAAAAGGCCATTGTCTTCGGCGAAGAAATACAGTCAAGTCCGGAAAACGTGGACGAGGAGATCCGGATGCAATACAGGTATCTCGATCTTCGACGTCACTCCGTGCAAAATCGTTTCAAGAAAAGGTATGAAATCTTTAAGGCCATCAGGGAATACCTGGATCAGCAGCGCTTCATCGAGGTGGAAACCCCCTTCCTCACCAAAAGCACACCCGAGGGGGCCAGAGACTATCTGGTGCCCAGCCGGGTGCATCAGGGCAAATTCTATGCCCTGCCCCAATCCCCTCAACTTTTCAAACAACTGCTTATGATGGGAGGAATGGACCGATATTTTCAGATGGCGAGATGTTTTCGCGATGAAGATCTGAGGCCGAACCGGCAGCCGGAATTTACGCAACTGGACATGGAGGCTTCCTTCATTGATGAGGAATTCATATACGAAATAGTGGAGGAATTGACCGTACGGATGTTTGCCGTTTGCGACATCCAACTCCCGACCCCGTTTCCCCGTATGACGTACGAAGATGCCATGGAAGGGTACGGATCAGACAGGCCGGATCTTCGCTTTCCCATGGTTTTTAAAGAAGTGACCGATATCATGAGAGATACCTCCTATTCCATTTTTCGCAAAATCCTTCGCGAAGGCGGTCATATCAAAGGATTCCGCGTGAAAGGCTATGGAGATTCGCTCAGCAAGAATGTTCTCCAGAATGAATATGCCATGAAAGTGGTTCCTGCCATGGGCGCCAAAGGGCTGACCTGGATGAAAGTTGTCGAAGGGAAACTGCAGTCCAACATTGTCCAGTTTTTTTCCGAAAGCGAACTGGCAAATCTGGCAGGGCGTTTCAACGTGGAAGAAGGCGATGTTCTCCTGATGATTGCCGATCCCTCCAGGGACTTGGTGAACACAGTGCTCGGAACCCTCCGTCTCCATCTTGTAAAAAGGCTTGGGATGGTTCCCGACAAACCGTTTCACCCCCTGTGGGTAACGGACTTCCCGCTGCTGGAGATAAAGAACGGGAAGCTCAATTCTCTTCATCATCCTTTTACCATGCCCGACAGAACCGATTTCAATCCATTGGACTGGAACGACATGCTTTCCCTCAAGTCCAGATCCTACGATCTCGTCATGAATGGCGAGGAACTGGGGGGAGGAAGCATCCGTATCCACGATATGGAAATCCAAAAGAAGATCTTCCAGGCCATAGGCTTGAGCTCTGAAGAGGCCCAGGTAAAATTCGGATTCTTCCTGAAGGCCCTGGAATACGGAGCCCCGCCCCATGGGGGACTGGCCCTGGGTATGGATCGAGTGGTAGCCATGATCCTGGATGCACCTTCCATACGGGATGTGATTGCCTTTCCAAAAAACCGGCGCGCTTACTGTCCGTTGACCCAATCGCCCTCCCTGGTGGATCGTGGCCAGCTCGAGGATCTGGGACTGGTGATCGGGGGCTCGGCGGAATCTTCTTCAAACATGGCTCAGGGTATTTTAGCCCAAAAGATGGACCGGGCCTGTGAGGGAAACCGGGAAAGGATCTCTGAAAAAGAGGTGAGGCATGTGGCAAAACTCGCGCGGCTGACGCTCTCGGATGTGGAAGCCCGGGCCTACCGGAACGATATCAATGAACTGTTGGAGCATTTTGAGACCCTCCAGCAACTGAATACGGAAAATGTCCAACCCATGAGTCATGTCATGGAGACGGAAAACGTGTGGCGCGAGGAAGACCGTGCCGACCCGGGAGAACCGGCGCTCCTTTTGCGGAATGCTCCCTTCAAAGAAAAGGATTACTTCCGTGTTCCCAGCATACTATAGAGCAAATAATCGAAGCATTGAAGGTCTGAAAATATGGAATTGTGCGACAAAACAGCGGCGGAGTTAGCCGTTCTACTCAGAAAAGGTGAAGTCAGCTCAAGGGAAATCACCGAATCGGTATACAAGAGGGTTGATGAGACGGAAGAGGCCGTCAACGCCTATATCACGTTGACCCGTGAGACGGCCCTGAAACAAGCGGACAGAGCGGATAAGAGGTTTCGCCAAGAAAAGGAACCCCCGTTGTTAAACGGCATTCCCATCGGCGTAAAGGATCTCTTATGCACCAAAGGGATAAAAACCACATGCGGCTCCAAAATTCTCAAGGACTTTGTGCCCACTTATAATGCAACCGCGGTGGAAAAAGTACTGAGAGACGGCGCCGTTCTGGTGGGGAAAACCAACATGGACGAATTCGGGATGGGCTCTTCCACGGAAAACAGCGCTTTTGGGGCCACATGCAACCCGGTAAACCACGTGTGTGTTCCCGGTGGCTCAAGCGGCGGATCCGCCGCGGCCGTGGCAGCCGGAGAAGCCATCCTGTCTCTCGGTTCGGACACAGGAGGATCCATTCGCCTCCCCTCTGCCTTTTGCGGCATAGCCGGGATCAAACCCACTTATGGAAGGGTATCCCGATATGGATTGGTAGCCTACGCTTCATCCCTGGACCAGGTGGGCGCCTTGGCCAGATCGGTGGAGGATTGCGCCCTCCTCTTGAACGCCATCTGCGGACATGACAGCCTGGACAGCACGTCCGCAAACATCCCGACGCCGAATTTTATGAACTCCCTCGGCAAAGAAGTAAAGGGCGTGCGGATCGGTCTTCCGAGAGAGTATTTTGTGGAAGGCATGGATGAGGGCATCAAATCCAGGATCATGGATGCGGTGAACCTCCTTGAACAGAACGGAGCTCACGTCAGCGAAATTTCCCTGCCCCGCACCCGGTATGCCGTTGCGACTTATTATCTGATAGCCACTGCGGAGGCAAGCAGCAATCTGGCCAGATATGATGGGGTGAAATACGGATACCGTTCACCGGAGGGATCATCGGATCTCATTACCATGTATGAAAGAACGAGAAGCGAAGGATTTGGAAGTGAGGTCAAGAGAAGGATCATGTTGGGAACTTACGTCCTCTCAGCCGGCTACTTTGATGCCTATTATTTGAAGGCGCAGAAGGCGCGGGCACTGATCAAAGAAGATTTTGACCGGGCATTCGAAAAGGTGGACTGTATTCTGGCGCCCGTTTCGCCCTGTCTGCCCTTTAGACTCGGAGAAAAAATAGAGAACCCCCTCCAGATGTACCTGGTGGATATCTATACCGTATCCATCAATCTGGCCGGCCTTCCCGGCATGAGCATCAACTGCGGAATGCTCAACGGACTGCCGGTGGGGCTCCAGATCATAGGGAAGGCATTTGACGAAGAAATGGTGCTGGCCGTGGGGCACGCTTACGAACAGATGAAAAAATAACCGTATCTTATTCAAAAACACTAACACGAATGGAGTCACGAGGTCTTTTTTGCTGCCGCATCTTGGATAAGCCTTCACCGACTGTCGAGAGGTCTTTTTAGGCTGGTACACGACGAAGCTATCGTTATTCAGCTATTTTTTCGTACCAGCCTCAAAAGACCGTTGCTGCCAGAGGAATCAGATGCGGCAGCAAAAAAGACCTCGTGACGAAATGCCTGCCTAAGTCTGTATTTCGCTGCCGAGGAGTTTGAATAGGATGCAAATAACCGTATTAATCTTGATTGTTGCGTGGGAATACAATGGATTTTGACATCATTATTTGTTTTGAAACACATGTAGAGTTGAAAACGGAAACGAAACTCTTCTGCCGGTGCCCGGTCAGTTATGACGTACCTCCAAACAGCCGGATCTGCCCCGTCTGCACGGGACAACCCGGCGCACTCCCCGTTCTGAACAAAAAAGCCGTGGAGTATGCCATACGGGCGGGACTGGCCCTTGACTGCAGCATCAATACCCATAGCCGATTTGCGCGAAAGAACTACTTCTATCCGGACCTTCCCAAAGGGTATCAGATTTCACAGTATGAACTCCCTTTCTGTGAAAATGGCCAATTGGAAATTATGGGAGATGATGGCCTGCCCTATGTCGTAGGGATCAAGCGCATTCATCTTGAAGAAGATGCCGGAAAGCTGGTTCATTCCTCCGATTCTTTTGAAGAATCGGATTACAGCCTGGTGGATTACAACCGGTCGAGCGTTCCGCTCCTCGAAATTGTTGCCGACCATGAGCGAAATCCCCTCCGTTCCATCCGGGAAGCCAGGAATTACCTGGATAAGTTGAAACAGGTACTCACCTATATCGAAATCAGCGACTGCATGCTCGAAAAAGGCCAATTCCGTTGCGACGTAAATATCTCACTCAAGCCACGGGGTTCCCTTCAATTCGGAAATCGGACGGAAATAAAGAATATGTCATCCTTCCGATTCATTGCGGACGCACTGGAGTATGAAATTAACAGACAATCCGATATCCTCAAAAGCGCCGGGCAGATAGACCAGGAAACGCGGCTCTTTGACGAAGAGAAAAAAATAACCCTTCCCATGCGAAGCAAGGAGGATGCTCCTGATTACAGATATTTTCCCGATCCGGATCTTCTCCAGGTTACCATTGATGACCCCTTCATCGAGGAAATCGAAAAGAGTATGCCCGAATTGCCCGACCAGAAAGTAAAACGGATGGTGGCTCAATACGACATACCCAAAAGCGATGTACTCATCCTGACCAAAGAGAGAAAAATATCCGAGTACTTCGGCGCCTCGGCTGTCCTTTGTGACGACAAAAAGAGGCTCGCCAATTGGATTATTAAAGAGCTGTTCAAGCTGCTTAATGAGACTTCCATGCCCATAGAGGAATGCAGGATTGAACCGAAAGATTTTTCACACCTCATCAACCTCATAAGCAAGGAACGGATTACGGAGAAAATCGGCAGGACGGTACTGGAAGAGATGTTTCATACAGGCGGAAAACCTGATGCAATCATAGAAGAAAAAGGGCTGAAGCCAATTGAGGATAATGATCTGCTGAAAGAAATGGTTAATGAAGTGCTTGCGCAAAATCCGGATGTGGCAGATCAGCTGGACCGGGGGGAAACCAAGCCAATCGATTTTGTTATCGGACAGATCATGAAAAAGACCAAAGGAAAAGCAGATCCCAAAAGGCTAAGGGAGCTGATCCGCAAGAAATAAACAAAAAGCAAGGGCGGCCCGAAGGCCGCCCTCATCCATACTTCCTTTTCTATCAGTGCCTGAAAACTTTCTACAGACGCTCTTATAAATTAAAGAATAGGCAAATACTTTTCCAGTTCAAACTGGCTGACATGCGTTCGGTATTGATCCCATTCGATCTTCTTATTCTCGAGGAATTTTTCGAACACATGGTCGCCAAGGACTTCTTTCACCAGTTCGCTCTTCTCCGTCTCGAGGATTGCGGCGTAGAGATTCCCGGGTAGATCAGTAATCCCGTGGGCCTTCCTCTCCGCCGGATTCATCTCAAAGATATCTTCTTCAACAGGGGTCGGCAGTTCGTATTTCTTTTCGATTCCCTTCATCCCCGCACCCAACATCACCGCAAAGGCAAGATAAGGGTTGCACGCAGGATCCGGGCACCGCAGCTCAGCGCGCGTCGCGGCCTCTTTTCCGGGTTTATACATGGGGACCCTGACCATGGCTGATCGGTTTCTCCTCGCCCACGACACATACACGGGTGCCTCATATCCAGGCACGAGACGCTTGTAAGAATTCACCCACTGATTGGTCACCGCGGCAAACTCGGGCGCATGGCGCATCAATCCGGCAATGTAGTGCTTCGCCGTAGTGGACAGATTATATTTATCGTTTGAATCATAAAAGGCGTTCTTGCTTCCTTTAAACAGGGATTGGTGTACGTGCATGCCGCTTCCATTCTCTCCAAAGATGGGTTTGGGCATGAATGTGGCATAAACCCCGTTCTGCCTGGCGATCTCCTTCACGACGAGGCGGTAGGTCATGGTTTTGTCCGCCATCTTGAGGGCTTCATCGTAGCGAAGGTCGATTTCATGCTGGCTTGGCGCCACCTCATGGTGACTGTATTCAACCTGTATTCCCATATCCTGGAGCGCAAAAATGGTTTCTCTCCTCAGATTTCCTCCCATGTCAAGAGGCCTGGAATCGAAATATCCACCCTTATCCAGGACTTCCGTACACTTCTCATCTTTGAAATAGAAATATTCAAGTTCGGGCCCCAGATAGAACGTATACCCCAGCTCCGCGACTTTCTTAAGAATTCTCTTCAAGACATACCGTGGATCCCCTTCATAGTGCGTTCCGTCCGGATTCAACACATCGCACAACATGCGGGCCACCGGACGTTCCCCGCTCCTCCACGGGACCAACTGAAACGTGGTGGGATCAGGCATGGCGATCATATCGCTCTCATGAATACGCGCAAATCCTTCAATGGAAGATCCGTCAAACCCCATACCTTCCGTCAGTCCCTCTTCCAGCTCCGAAGGCGTGATAGCAAAGCTTTTCAGGACCCCCAAAACATCCGTAAACCAATACTGCACAAAGCTGATATCCAGATCCTTGACAATCTTTTTTACATCTTCCGGTGTCTTACATCCAGCAACCCTACTTTCCATAATGTTTCCCTCCCTTTCTGAAATTCCAGAAAAACAAGCAGTTTTTGTGAACACGCTTCATTCATCCTGATTTTTGTCGCACTATGGTTGCAACCTTAATGCCAAAACCGCACTGAACAGGTACCATGCCGAATTTTCAGGGAATCCGGCCGCATCCAGAGGGAATGAAGCTATCCCCTGCCTACGCTTTCGTTCTATCTTTGGGCATCGAAATACAAATTTGTAGCAACTAAGATCGACCAGGCATGGAAAACAGAGGCTACAGATCGTGGTCGGAAAAGCGAAACGTAAAACGACACAGTTCTGACCGGGTCAGGACCTTTCTACGCATCATATTCAAAAATCCTGGTGGTAATGGAGTCACGAGGTCTTTTTTGCTGCCGTAGGAATTAGATGCGGCAGCAAAAAAGACCTCTTGACGGAATGCGTTTCCTGATTCTGCATTTCCCTACCAGGGAATTTAAATAAGATACCTTTCTACTCCACCGTCACGCTTTTTGCCAGATTCCGCGGTTTGTCGATGTCCCGGTTCAACAATTTTGCACAATAATAGGCCAGGAGCTGGCAGACAACAACCGCAGGGATCGGGTTCAGAAAATCAAGTCCCTCGGGGATTTCCACCACATCATCCACCAGCTCTTTGATTTTTCGGTCTCCTTCGGTCACGATGGCGATGACGGGTCCTTTCCTGCTCTTGATTTCGTGAATATTGCTGGTCATTTTCTCATACATCTCGTCCTTTGGGGCAATGGCCACCGTAGGCATATCCGGACTGATCAGTGCGATGGGACCGTGCTTCATCTCCCCTGCGGCGTACCCTTCGGCATGGATGTAGGACACCTCCTTGAGCTTGAGGGCCCCTTCCAGGGCAATGGGGTAATTATATTTTCGTCCCAGAAAAAGCCAGTTCTTGCACATGCAGTATTTTTCCGCGATGGCCTCAATGTGGTTGGCATTTGCCAGCACCCGGCTTATCTGGTCCGGCAGGGCTTCAAGCGCCCGTATGGCCTGAATGCCTTCCGTCAGGGAAAGATGCTGGTGGCGACCCAGCAGCAAGGCCAGAAGAATCAGGGTGGTCAGTTGCGAAACAAAATTCTTCGTGGAGGCCACACCGATTTCCGGTCCCGCGTGATTATAGATTCCTGCATCCGTTTCCCTCGCAATGGAACTGCCCACCACATTGACGATTCCCAAAAGGGATGCCCCCTTCCTTTTGGCCTCCCGCATGGCAGCAAGCGTATCGGCCGTTTCCCCCGACTGACTTATGGCCACGATAAAGGTGTTGGGGGGAAAATTGAGCTTTCGATATCTGAATTCTGACGCAAGCTCCACCTCGATATCCACATCGGTCAGTTTTTCGAACACATACCGCCCCACACAAGCCGCATAATAGGAAGTGCCACAGGCCAGAAGGACCATATGTCTGCATTCTTTCAGTTTTTCCCACACGGGCATAATCCCGCCCAGCTTCGGAACCCCTTCGCCCGGCTCCAGCCTTCCCCGCAGCGCATTCCGGATCGTCTCCGGCTGTTCAAAAATCTCCTTGAGCATGAAATGGGGAAAGCCGTTGAGTTCCACATCCTGGAGACTCCATTCCACCGTCTCGCACCCGCGCTCCACCATGGTTGCCTGGGCCGTGGAGATGGAATACCCATCGTTGGTAATAACGGCCAGTTCATTGTCCCGCAGATGAACAACCTGGTTCGTATACCCCATCATGGCAGACACATCCGATGCCACAAAATGACCATGCTCGCTCACCCCGATGATCAGGGGGCTTCCCCGCCTTGCGACCACAATCTGACCGACGGCATGCCGGTGGATCACACCGATCCCGAAGGTCCCTTCCACCTGAGACATGGTCTTCCGTACGGCATCTCCCAGATCGCCCTCGAAATTCATACCAATCAACTGCGCAAGGACTTCCGTATCCGTTTCAGACCTGAAAACGATCCCTTTTTTTTCAAGATTCTTTTTGATGCTGTGGTAGTTTTCTATGATGCCGTTGTGCACCACGAATACGTCTTCATTCTGATCCAGTTGCGGATGCGCGTTCTCTTCCGAAGGTTCTCCATGGGTTGCCCAACGCGTATGGGCTATTCCTGTCGTTCCGCCCATTTCCCGTCCCGCAATCTTGGCTTCCAACTCCGCAATTTTCCCAACGGCCCGGGACCATAAGATGGTGTTCCCATCCTGAATAGCCAGACCGGCAGAATCGTAACCCCGATACTCCAGTCTTTTCAATCCTTCCATCAGGATCGGTTTTGCCTCCCTGTTACCAATATAGCAGACAATGCCACACATAGTCAGACTCCCTAATTTTTATAGTGAAATTCACACAGGCGCCCCTATGGGACAGGTTCATTATTCACACATTTACACCGGGGTCAAGCAGGAACTATCCCATCCATCTCTTTCCGGAAGGTTTTAAAAAGATGACGAGGTGCTGAAAAAGGTAGAAATTGCCGCAACAGTGGTTTATGATGCCACAGGCAAATAAAATTAGATACCAGGAGGTTATTTATGGCAACGGAAGAGGTATGTTATACGCGCGAGGCGGCCCTCGAAAAGGCCATCGACATGGAATCCAAGAGTTTCGAGGCGTACAAAAATGGTTACATGAGAGTCAAAGACAAATTGGGAAAAGATCTTTTAAAGGATCTGGCCTTAGATGAATTACGGCATCGGTATACCCTCGAAAAGGCTTTTTTTGAAGAAACCGTCGCGCTTCATGATGCGGGATACCCCGCGAGCCCCAGCATGATGCTGACCATGATGCTTGAGAAAAAACCACTCAGTGAATCTTCAACGGATCAGGAAATCATGATCTATGCCATTCACGAAGAAAAACGGGCGGTCGATTTCTACAAGGGCATGGCCTCCCAGTGTGGCGACGCCCCCATGGAAGAGATGTACAAACGCCTGGCAGAAGATGAAGAAGGCCATCTGGGCCGCCTCGAAGAGATGTATGAAAGCCAGTATATGCAGGAGATGTAAAGAGGAAGAAACGGGTTCACGGTTCCCTGTTCACGGTTTACAGTTGCTGTGAACCGTGAGCCGTTTCATTCTTTTATCAGAAACCGTCTGATAGGAGCTGTTCAAAAACTGATTCCCGAAAGCAGATAGGCTAAATATCTCATGGGATGCAGGAGCAGCATATTCAGGATTCCTGTATGGGCGAAATTGTCAAGCATGATAACGCCGATCAGTATAAAGGGCCCGTAACGTTTGATCCGATCGTACTTCATGGCCGCGGTGGGGGGCAACAGGTTTTCAAGGATATGCGAGCCGTCAAGCGGAGGAATTGGTATCAGGTTGAAAAGGCCAAGCCCCAAGTTCATGATGAGAAGATAAACCAGGGTCATCTGGTAAAGCTGAGACGGAAAATAGATGTGCCGGATCAACATCCCGGCAATGACTGCAACACAGAAATTAGCCGCCGGACCCGCAAGGGAAACCAGGATGGTGTCTCTCCGCAGATTTTTGAAATATCTCATATCGATGGGGACCGGTTTTGCCCAGCCGAAATTAAGGAGGAAGAGGCAGATAGCGCCAAGAGGATCGATGTGGGTGATGGGATTGAACGAAAGCCTCCCCATCTGTTTCGCCGTAGGGTCCCCTAACCGGTAGGCTACCCAGCCGTGGGCATATTCGTGAATGGTTATGGCAAACAACAGCACAGGTATCCTTACGATCCACTGTGTAAAATCAAAAGACATAAAATTCCTCTTTATCCATGAAAACAAAACCCTATATCATATCAGGAAGTACACTCTTTAATGGGCTTCCCGAGGATCAGATCGAAAAAATAAGCGCAATCACTTCTAATCAGCATTTCAAAAAGGGCGCCACAATCTTTTTCGAGGGGGATGACGGCAATGGTTTTTACCTGATTCATACGGGAATGGTCAAGATATTTAAATCGTCCCCCGGGGGAAAGGAGCAGATTCTCCATATCCTTGGACCTGGTGAACCTTTTGGGGAGGTGCCGGTTTTCTCGGGAAGACAATTTCCGGCGACTGCCGAAGCAATCGCCGAAACCGATCTCCTTTTCTTTCCGAGAACCGCTTTTGTCCATCTCATCTCAACCAATCCTTCTCTCTCCTTGAACATGCTCGCAGTCCTTTCCCTGAGGCTCAGACAGTTTACCGTACAGATAGAGAATCTCTCTCTCAAAGAAGTTCCGAGCCGCCTGGCCGGATACCTGATATACCTTTCCGGCAAACAGAAACAAAAAGAACTGGTCCGCCTCGATATTTCAAAGGTTCAACTTGCCAGCCTCTTGGGCACCATCCCGGAAACCCTCTCAAGGATCTTTGCAAAGATGTCCGATCAGGGCCTGATCCAGGTGAAAGGGAGACAAATCAGCATCCTGGATCCGGAACGACTGACTAGACTTGCAAGGGAAGGAAAAGAGTCCATGCTGCAATTTTAAAAGGAGAGAAAAATGGGATTTTTTAAACGACTTTTCGGGATCTGTGAGACCACACCCCCAACCGACGCAGACTCTTGGAATTTTTCGGGAGGGAAAATCGAAATCCAGCTTGATCGTACCCCGGAACTGGCAAAAAAGGGAGGGGCGATCCGTCTTGAAGGTAAAGGCATCCCTGATAAAGTTCTCTTAATACACGGACATGACGGGGAATTCCATGCATTCAAGAACCGGTGCACCCACGCCGGAAGGCGAATCGATCCATTCGGCGACAAGGAGCAGATCCGCTGTTGCAGCGTTTCCAAATCCACCTTTGATTATAACGGGAAGCTGCTTTCAGGACCGGCCAAGGGATCCCTTGCAAGCTATCAGGTTACGCGTGAAGATGGAAAGCTGACGGTGTATCTGGGAGAGGGTTAAGCAGCACTTCATTTATAGGCTATACGAATTCGCAAACCCCGTTCTTGAGGACAACCCCTTCCTTCGTGCTTACGTTTACGAGACAACGCCCTTTCTCCACCCAGCACCGGGTGGTCAGGGTGTCTCCGGGATAGACGGACCTGGAAAACCTCGCCTTGAAACTCCTGAAACGCGTCACATCTCCATCCAACACCCCATTGACAATAGAACGAACCGCATACCCGTAGGTGCAAAGGCCATGGAGAATGGGCCGCTCAAACCCGCCCCGTTTCGCAGCCTCCGGATCCAGATGGAGCGGATTGAGGTCGCCGCACAATCGATAGAGAATGGCCTGATTTTCCGCGACCGGTGAGGAGATGGTCACATCCGGTTCCACGCCTGCAGGAGGATTCAGAGGCTCTTCTCCGGGACCGGGATCTCCCCCGAATCCACCGGCTCCCAGATAAAAAATGGCCCAATACGCCTCGTAGAGAGGGCTTCCGTCCTCGGTTTTTCCTGTTATTTTCAGATGAAAAACAGCCCCCTTTCCCTTGTCGTAAATCGCCATCACTTCTCCCACCTGGACCAACTTCCCTTCAGGCTGAAAGGGCCGAAACAACCGAATGGTCTGCTCTCCATGGAGCATGAGAGACCATTCTATGTCCGCTCCCAGATCGGGAAACGCCTGGTAGGCAGGCACCACACAGAAACTCGGAAGGACCCTTATTCCACCGGGGACGCCCTCGTAAACAAAGGGAAGCTCCTCGGCAGAAGCGCCAACCCCCAGGGCATACAGGGCCACATCCTTCCAGGTATATTCAAAAACAAACGGTTCACTCTTTTTCCCAATCAGACTGAGATCCACTGAAGGCATGAGACAACCTCTCTTTCTATGCAAAATAGATTGATCAACCTCTTAAAATGTGCATGATGGTATCCTGATGTAATCTAAATGAAGCCATTAGCTGTTAGCGATTAGCCTTATTCTCTTCAAAATCCGGGCTTGAATGGAGTCATGTATCTTATTCAAAAAGCCTGGAAGTAATGGAGTCACAGGGTCTTTTTTGCTGCCGCATCTTGGATCGACCTTCACGGTCCGTTGAGAGGCCCTTTTAGGCTGGTACAAAAAATAATGCCGAGTTTTCAATGACCTCTCCGTCCCAGCCTAAAAGGACCGGTGCTCCATAGGAATTAGATGCGGCAGCAAAAAAGACCCTGTGACGGAATGGCTTTGCCGAATCCAAACATAGCACCAGGGAATTTGAATAGGATACGGAGTCATTTTGAATAAGATGTTATTATAGCCTTATTTTGTTCAAAGGTTGAGAAAAACCCCATGCCCGGGTTTGGAGCCTTAGATGCCCGTACTGCAACTCGTCGATAGAATCCTTGCCAGAATTGAAGGATGGCTTATTATTGCCATGCTCTGGCTTATGGTGATCTTCACTTTTTGCCAGGTGGTCTTGCGGGGGCTCTATACACATGGGCATCTATCCTGGGCCAATACCCTCATGGGGCAGATCGACTGGTCCGAACCATTCGTCAGACTCCTCATTCTCTGGATCACCTTTTTGGGCGCCTCTTTACTGACACGGGACGGCAAACATATTCAGATCGATCTACTTGCCACCACCCTCCCTCCGGCCTGGCTTCCCCTTCGGGACTGTATCCTTTCCATTGCATGCGCAGCAATTTGTGCCATCATGAGCAAGGTAAGCATGGGCTATCTGAGCATGGAAATGGAATTCGGGGGAAATATGTTCCTCGCCCTGCCCACCTGGACAGGACAGATCATCCTTCCTGCCGGTTTTGCGCTGCTCCTCACCCGTTTCACACTCAGGGCCATCGACCAGGGAATCCAGGCCGTAAGGAGCAACCCGAGATGATATTCATTCTGGTTCTCCTCCTTATTATTCTCGTCATCTCCGGTCTCCCCCTCTTCATCGGGATTATCGGCGCCGCCCTTCTGGGACTTTATACCAGTGGCGTGGAATTTTCGGCCATCCCCATCGAGATGGTGCGTCTTGCCAATGCGCCCATTCTTCTGGCTATTCCTCTTTTTGCCTTTGCCGGATACCTCCTTTCTCAAGGAGGAACTTCCGCCCGTCTTGTAAGGTTTTCCCGAAGCATGCTGGGATGGCTCCCCGGAGGCCTGGGAGTGGTGGCCCTGGTCACCTGCTCTTTCTTCACGGCCCTGACCGGAGCTACCGGAATCACCATTATCGCCCTGGGGGGATTGCTCTATCCGGCCCTGATTTCAGAGCGTTACAGGGAAAACTTCGCCCTTGGCCTCATGACTACTTCAGGTTCCCTTGGGCTCCATTTCCCGCCGAGCCTTCCCATAATACTCTATGGGTTCGTGTCCGGCACCAGCATCGAAAAACTTTTTATGGCAGGACTCATACCGGGTATTCTCATCATCGGGATACCCTCCCTTTATTCCATCTACATGGGGAAAAAATGGAAATTGGATCGCCCCCGTTTTTCGGCAGGGGAATTCCTCGGCGCCTTGAAAGGGGCAGCCTGGGAACTGCCCATTCCTTTCCTTATTTTGGCCGGAATCTACTCGGGGCTGTGCACGGCCACGGAAGCCGCGGCCCTGACGGTCGTCTACGTTCTCCTCCTGAAAACCATGATATTTAAAGAGCTCAAGCTGATCAAAGAGCTTCCGGAAATCATGAAAGAAAGCATGAAGATGGTCGGGGGGATCATGATCATTTTAGGGGCCGCCCTGGCCTTTACCAATTATCTGGTGGACGCCTTCATCCCCATGAAGATCCTCTCCTTTATGGAAGGGCTGATGGACAACAAAATCGGGTTTCTGATTCTTCTAAATATCTTTCTTCTTCTTGTCGGGTGTATGATGGACATATTCAGCGCTATCCTGGTCGTAGTCCCGCTCATTCTTCCGCTCGCAGAGCGCTTCGACATCGATCCTGTTCACATGGGGATCATCTTTCTGACCAATCTCGCCATAGGCTATAACACCCCTCCCGTGGGTCTAAATCTCTTTATCGCCAGTTCCCGTTTCGACCGTCCGGTGGTCCAATTGTACAGGGCCACCCTCCCCTTTCTTGTCCTCCTCCTGCTGGCCCTCATCCTCATCACCTACTGTCCCGCCCTGAGCCTCTTTCTTCCCGGTCTGTTCAAATAAGGTTCCACTCCAGATCAACATAGTAGGGAAAATGGTCGGAAGGATACCGGCCTTCAAACGGTTCACGGACAATACACGCATTTTTAACCATCCATTGTCGCGTTACCAGTATCCAATCAATCCGGTTGGTTTCCGGAACACCGGTGAACCCGTGATGGGTAAAGCTCTCCTCATCCTCGGGCTGTTTCAGTGCCTCCCAGGAATCCGCGAGTTCCGATTCTTTTCCCGCCAGCAGGCCATGGGCAGGCGAACAGGGGTCGTCATTAAAGTCGCCCATGAGAATAACCGGGGCGTCATTTTGATGAACCCAACGGCTGATAATCGTTGCCTGTTTCAGGCGTGCCTCCTCCCCTATGTGATCCAGGTGGGTAACACAGGCAGAGAAACGCTCCCCGGTTTTCCGATCTTTCAGATGGGCGTAGCTCATCATGCGGGGAAATGCGCTGTCCCAGCTTTTACTTCGATGCAGCAGGGGGGTTTTTGAGAGCCAGAATTCTTCCCCTCCAAGGACCTCAAAACATTCCTTCTCAATAAAAAGGGTAGGATACTGGGAGGTATCATCCCACACCCGTAAAGGTGCATGCATATGATAGTCCTTCAAATTTGCTTCAAGATAGCTCAATTGATTCCGCATGCCCTCCTGCGTCCCCAAAATGGCCGGACGATATTTCCTGATCACTTCCAGGACCAGAGGACGTCGGTACTGCCAACCGTTTTCCCCATCGCGGTCGTTTTCAAACCGCAGATTAAAAGTCATCACACGCATGTTCCCACTATTTCCTTTTTGTATTATCCGTTAGCAAATGTCCCTTTACCTTTTCCATGGAACCCACGTCGCCCGGAATAGAAATAATGAAACAGGAAACATTCTGCAATCAAAAAAAGCTCCTTCCGGAGCAAGTTTCTCAAAAATCAAGAAACGGATGCGCCCGGAAAGGAGCTTTTTCTAAGAAACCGCAAACAGACCTACTTCCCTTCCGCTGCCTTGTACAACCCTTCCCGAAGTTTTGCCGAACCGGGATTGCTCACATCCTTTTTGACGAGGATATCCGTCGGCCGCACTTCTTTTCCGTAATAATCCTTGTTAAAATCATCATTTATCTTAATAACGGAGCCATCCAGGGCAAGCCCGGCAAACGCACCCTGGGCGCGGGAAAAGGAAACCAGGTCCGCCGTCACCCCTTTGCCCGCGGCGCCCATCCCGACAGGACCCACGGCCACGGAGGTATCGCCTCCCAGCTTAAAGGAAGAACTATACAACGACTCCAGTCCGTGCTGGGTCCTGATCTGCATAATCACTTCCGAGGATTCACCTCCAATCTGGAGCCCGAAACTGACCGAACCGATGCTGTAGAAAGCAGGTTGTCCCCAACGTCCCGTCTTCTCGTCACGAACCAGAACAACGCCTCTTCCACCGGAACCACCGAATATGAATCCCGCTTTGAGGAGTTGCGGAATGATAAAAACGCCTTTTGCGTTCTTAAGATGATCCCTGAACCAGGTCATATCCGCCTCAGCAACAAAATTGTTCAGAGTAACCAGGGCCTGATCTACCAGTATTTGGGGTTTAAGATCTTCCTGAGCACCAACCGGCAGGGACGTAAAGCAGAAAACAGCTGCCAGAAACAGAGGTACCGCAAAACGAAAAAGTCTTTTGCTTCTTTTCTTTCCAGTCATTATTCGAATCTCCTTCATTTTCATTAATTCCCGAAAAACAAAATTGTTATCCGGACTGAAAAGAGGGTTAATCTCTCCAAACCGGCGTCCCTAACATTTTCTTCTCTTGGCTGTAATTTCGACCCGTTCCAACTTTACAACTTGCCTTTTTGTTATCACCTCCTTTACCTTTCATAGGCTTATGAGTCTTAAAGTTAAACCTAATGACTGGTTCTATTTTTCGCAATCCCTTTTCTTGCAGTGCAACAATTTTCGTTATGCGCCCTTTATTCTCCTTAAACGTATGGGTCGTTTCCAAGGTCGGTCATCAGATTTATTTTGAAATATGAGGGAACTTGTGCTTATATAATTGTTTATTTTGGATCGTCGTTGCACGATTTGAACGCTACTTATTTCAAACCTTTCAACATAACGGGAGCAAATTTGGTGAAAGATAAGATTACTGATCTGGCTGGGCCCGGAATCGGAAACTATGATGAACTGGAAAAGATACTACCTGCGGATTATCAGTCCCTTCTATCCCCAAGGGATACTCAAAATGCCATTTATGCCGTAAAGGACTACATAGAGGAAAACCTGTGCCGGGAACTGAACCTGACCCGGGTTACCGTGCCGTTGATCGTGGACGTGGAGAGCGGTGTAAACGATTATCTGGATCGAGACGGCTCAAGGACCCCTGTCGGATTCCATATTTCAAACGACCATGACAAAAACCCCGTAGACGCTCAGATCGTCCAGGCCGCAACCAAATGGAAACGTGTGGCTCTCAAACAGTTCGGAATGGATATCGGAGAAGGGTTGATCACCGACATGCGTGCCGTACGCAAAGACTACTTTCTGGACCACGATCACAGTGCCTACGTAGACCAGTGGGACTGGGAACTGGCCATCACGGAAGAACAGCGCAATCTACAGCTTCTCAAGCAGGTGGTGGAAAAAATCTGGATGGTTATCAAGGGAGCGGAGACCCATGTGCAAAAACTTTATCCGCAATTGAAAACGGATAAATACCATGACCTTCCTGAAAAACTTACGTTCATTCATGCGGAAGACATCCTGGATCGGTATCCTGACCTGCCAAGAAAACAGAGAGAAACGGAAGTGGTGAAAGAACTTTCCGCCATTTTCATCTACGGAATTGGGTGGACTCTAAAGGATGGCTATCCTCACGAAATGCGTGCCGCCGATTACGATGACTGGGTAACGGAGACCAAGTCCGAAGACGGCAGGCCCATGCATGGTCTCAACGGCGACATCCTGGTATGGAACCCCGTGACCAGACGTCGACACGAACTTAGTTCCATGGGCGTGCGCGTAAACGCCCGGACCTTGAAGCAGCAGCTTGAAATCACCAGGCAACCCCATTTTCTGAAAATGCCCTATCATCAGGCGGTGCTGAACAATCGGATTCCCCTGAGTATCGGGGGAGGCATCGGCCAGTCGCGAACCTTCATGCTCCTGCTCAAAAAAGCGCACCTCGGTGAGGTCAGCGCTGCCGTATGGCCGAAAGTACTCAAGGAGATGTGCGCTCGGAAGAACATCCATGTGATTGAATAGTGAACGGTCTCAATGCAATATAAATGGAAGGCCATGATCACCGTCGCCATGGGAACCATGATGGGCACCATGGACGCAAGCATCACCACTATAGCGTTTCCCGAGTTGACCCTTGTTTTTAAAAGTGATCTCACTACAGTCATGTGGGTAGCCGTTGCCTATATTCTGGTGAGCAGCAGCCTGATGCTTGTAATGGGCAAAATCAGCGACCTCACGGGAAGAAAAAGGATCTATGCCGCTGGCATGGCGATTTTCACTTTGGGCATGGGGGCCTGTGCTTTCACCCGGAGCATCGATCAGTTGATCATCACCCGGATCGTTCAGGCCCTGGGCGCAGCCATGTCCATCTCCTGTGGCACAGCTATCGTCGCGGAGGCCTTCCCACCGTCTGAGATAGGAAAAGGGATGGGATTTTTGGGGATGTCCGTTTCAGCTGGTTTTATCCTGGGACCTATTGTGGGAGGTTTTTTATTGGAGTGGTTGGACTGGCGTGCCCTTTTTTACGCGCGAGCGCCCGTGGGAGTCGTCACTTTCATCTTGTCCATCACTCTCCTCAAAAAAGACCCGGGGAGTTCCCGAAGGTTCAGACTGGATCTATTAGGCGCTCTTACTTCTTCCTGTGGCTTTTTCTCTTTGATTTTCGGCTTGAGCCAGATGAACAGACCCGGAACCACAGCAACCACCCTTTTTCTGTGGATGATCGCTGGCATTGTCATGCTTATCCTTTTCGTTTTCCAGGAAAGGCGCTCTGCAGACCCCCTCGTAGACCTCTCCCTGTTTCGAAACCGGATTTTCTCGCTTTCCATGATTGGCTTGTTCCTGTTTTTTCTGGCAGTCCCCCCTTACATTCTGGTCATGCCCTTCTATCTGCTGGAAGGGATGCAATTGAGCCCTCTTAAAACCGGTCTCCTGATGGCGGTTGTCTCCGTAATCACATTAATTGTCAATCCCATAAGCGGCTCGCTATCAGACAGGATCGGACCTGTCTGGCTTACAACCCTGGGGGCCGCCGCAACGGCCACCGCTTTTCTGCTCATGCTCGATTTTGACCTTCAAACCAAAATATCCACCATTATTTTCGACCTGGTTCTGTTGGGAATTGGTGTCGGGAGTTTTCAGCCCCCCAATAACAGCATCATCATGGGGGCGGTAGACAGAGAACGCCTCGGTTCAGCATCCGCGCTGATCGCTACCGAGAGACAGGTGGGGATCTGTATGGGAATGGCCATCGCAGGAACGATTTTCTCTATGCAGCGTTCAGGATATCTCGAAAGTCTCCGGCTGCAAAACACCGTCGAAGAATATGCGCTCCGGCACTCCATCCCCCCCGCATACCACGATGTCCTCATGATTTCAGTTGTTCTGTGCTTTTGCGCCATGGCACTGGCGATTTTGTCCGCGCGTGGCAAGAGGTAATATAGACGATATTGAGAATTGAGAATTGAATGACTTACTATAATAATTACAGCCAGCTTAGAAAATGTGAGAAAGAGGGAGCGGATTATCAGATTCGCTTCCAGGAGAGAGGTTCAGGCATACTGATTATGGCCCCCCATGGGGGCTGCATCGAGCCTGGGACCACCGAAATAGCCCATGAAGCAGCAGGAAAAGAGCACAGCATCTATTGCTTCGAAGGCATCAAAGACAGGGACAACACCTCCCTGCATATCACGAGCACGCATTTTGATGAGCCGATCGGCCTGAAGCTGGCGGGAAAAGCCCGCTCCATCCTCGCCCTCCATGGATGCAGGGATGACGAACCGATCATCTATTTAGGTGGAAAAGATGAAATACTGCAGGAGGAGATCCGAAAATCTCTGGAAGAAATCAAAATTCGGGTTGGAAAAAATCCCCGTTTTCCGGGCCGACACCCAAACAATATCTGCAACCGCAGTCTCCGGGGCGAGGGGGTACAGATGGAAATCTCACTGGCCCTTCGACGTCTGATGTTTGTTGACCTCAAACGCGACCAAAGGGAACCGCGCGGAGAACTCTTTCACAACATCGTCCTGGCCATTCGAAAGGCTATGACAAACTATCTGGTGTCCGTGCAGGAAATTGTTTCAAACACGATCTCCTTAAATCATGCACGGCCATAGGTCTTCGTGACTGTGCCGAGCCTGTCTACAATCACACCATTTATCTCTCCCGGCAACAGCCTCCAGGTCCAGTTCCCAGCGGCCATTGCCGGCTGATTCATTCTGGCCTCTTGACCCAGTCCCAGGATATCCTGCATGGGAATAATCACCGTGTCTGCCACCGACATCATGAGCAGGCGGATCATTTCCCAGTGCAATCTCTCCACCGGCGGCTCTTTGTAGAGATAGCGGAAAAGCCTTTGCCTTTGCTCCGCATCGGCCTCTTCCTTGAACCAGCCCATGAGCGTATTGTTATCGTGGGTCCCCGTGTAGGCTACACAATTCTTAGAGTAGGTGTGGGGCAGGTAGGGGTGCATGGGATCATCCTCCCCGAAGGCGAAAATCAATACTTTCATACCGGGAAGGTTATAATGTTCCATAACTTCCGTGACATCGGGGGTGATAAATCCCAGATCTTCCGCAATGACCGGAAAATCCGGGAAGCGCTTTGCCAGAACATTAAAAAAATCATAAGAGGGAACAGGCGCCCAACAACCGTTCAAAGCCGTTTTGTCTTCAGCCGGAATCTCCCAGTAATTGACCAGCCCTCTGAAATGGTCGATCCGCACAAAATCAAAACAATGAAGCGTATGCGCCATTCTTCTTATCCACCAGTCGTATCCGGTTTTTTTTAAAACGTCCCAATTGTACACCGGATTATTCCATAGCTGACCGGTTTCGCTGAAATAATCCGGCGGAACTCCTGAAACGGCATAGGGTTCCTGATCCTCGTCCAGCTTAAAAATAGACTTATTGACCCACACGTCACAACTATCGTAGCTCACATAAATGGGGAGGTCTCCTATGATCCTTATCCCCTTTTCGTTGCAGTATGATTTCAGCTCAAACCATTGGCTCAGAAGCAGATACTGGTAGAATTTCTCCTCCTCTACGCTCTGACACAGGATCTCCACTTTTTGTGCCAGAGCCTTGCCCTCTCTATTTCTGAGGGGCCTTGGCCACCGGTTCCATGCCTCTTCATCGAAATTTTTCTTAAGGGTGGAGAAAAGGGCAAAATCGTCCAGCCAATGGGAATTCTCCCGACAAAACTTACTATATTCCAAATCGTTACAGGATTTTTTAAAGTTTTTGAAGGCTCTTTTCAACAACGGCATCTTATATTGCGCGGCACAATGATGGTCTACCTTCCCAGCGGGAACACCAGGCCATAGACCGAAATCCGATCCGGTAAGCAACCCTTGATCTACGAGCTTTTCCAGGCTGATAAAAACCGGGTCCATGGCAAAGGTCGAATCGCTGAAATACGGCGAATTTCCGCAGGCGCCGTCCGTGGGATTCAGAGGAAGGATCTGCCAGAAGGTCTGTCCGGCATCCCGTAAAAAGTCGGCAAATCGGTACGCCTCTGGGCCGAAATCACCTATTCCGTGAATAGACGGCAATGATGTGATATGAAGCAGAACCCCGCTTCCTCTTTTCCCCATAGATAATCCCCTTTCCTTTATGCTATACATCCTGGGGGCGGAGAGTAAGTCAAAGCTTCCCGCATGTCAATTCAGAACAGAAGGGTTCTTCACGAAATGACCCGTCATCTTTTTATGAAACGGTTTTTCACCTGGAGCAAAATGGCTTTTGCACTGGGCTTTTTTTCCATCTTTCCCCTTTTGGGACGATCCAACGGAGCTGAGGTTCCTCAAATGCCGGAAGATAAACCAGCGAAAGGGACGCTGAGGGAGATAGCCGCCGGAAAGATCCATCATGGTAAGGACTCTTTTATCAACCCGTTTGGATCAGCCGGGCCCAGAGGTCTATGGAAATTTTTGCAATGGAAGCTTTTCTCGGAAAACCAATTCCGCCAGTTTTACGATAAGGAGCGTATAACCCCTGTAACCGTAAACTGGGACCCCGTACTTGACAGGAACGGACTGTCCATCACCTTTGTCAAACATGCGTGCGTAATGATCAACGACCAGGGCAGCCATATCTACATCGATCCCATTTTTGATACCCTCTCTTTCTTTTATAAAGATTTCACTCCCCTCAAAACCAATCCGAAGGAAATGCCGAAGGCTGATCTTATCCTGATAACCCATGGCCATTATGATCATTTGGACAGGGATTCCCTGAAAACCTTTGAAAAAGAGACCACCGTGCTGACCCCGCTCGGCTACGCTGATCTTTTTGAAGAACTGGGGATGAGTCAACACAGACAGATGGACTGGTTCGAAACATTCAGACAGGGGGACCGGGAAATCACGCTTCTCCCCTGTAAACATTGGACCATGCGAAATCCGCTGATGGGACCGAACAGGTCCTTGTGGGGGTCATATCTCATTAAGACAGCAAGCGGTCCCACCATCTTTATCTCAGGGGATACGGCCTATTTTAAGGGGTTCAAGGAAATCGGGGAAGAATTCGACATTGATGTAGCCATTTTAAACGTGGGCGCTTATGAACCACGCTGGTTCATGTGCGACAGCCACATGAACCCTGCCGAGGCCGTACAGGCCTTTCAGGACCTTGGTGCAAAACATCTAATCATCGTTCACTGGGGGACCTTTCGCCTTGGAGATGAGCCCGTCTGGTTTCCACCCGTCCAGATTAGGGAGGAACTGGACAAGAAAGGCCTTTTGAAACAGTATGTGCCCCTGAAACACGGAGAGACCTTTTTTGTACCTGAGAGAAGCGAATAGCAAACAGCTGTTGGCTCTTGGCTGTTAGCTTCGAGCTTTCCCCTTTCAGGTTTCAGCCTTCAGCCCCGCAAAAAGCACGCGGGATTTTCGACTTTGAGCTTAGATCATGAGATACCGTTACCTTATCTGTTTGCTTATTTTTTCCTGTTATGTCCTGGTCTTCTTTCACCGGCTCTGTCCGGCCGTAATCGCCCTGGACATCCAGAACTCCTTTCACATCAGTGGGACTCTGTTAGGCGTACTGGCCTCGGCCTATTTTTATTCCTATGCCATCATGCAATTGCCAACGGGGCTCATGGCTGATTCATGGGGACCTCGCAAGACTGTATCCATCTTCTTCATTCCAGCCGGTGTCGGATCCATCCTCATGGGCCTTTCACCCAACCTCACCGTGGCCGTCATCGGCAGGATTCTGGTGGGCATCGGGGTTTCCACGGTCTTCGTCTGTAATTTCAAAATACTGGCCGAATGGTTTACCCCGCGGCAGTTCCTCATCATGGGAAGCGCATTTATGGTCATGGGTGGTCTTGGAGCCGCTTTTTCCAGTGCACCACTGGGCTGGATCAGCGAACTCATCGGATGGCGGATGACACTCACAGCGGTTGGGATTCTTACGCTCGTCATGTCCGCCCTCACCTACGCGTTTGTCCGAAACAAACCGTCCGACATGGGCCTTCCCTCCATCCGTAAGGATTTTCTGCCCACGGAAAAGAAGATGGGCCTTTTGGCCGGGATGAAAATGGTGGTCACATCTTTCCGATTCTGGCCTCTGTCCACCTGGTCATTCTGCGTGACGGGAACCTCTTTTGCCATGGGTGGACTTTGGGGAGGGCCTTATCTCATGCACGTATACGGCTTGAGCAAAACCGAGACCGGAAGCATCTTATCCACCTTTGCTCTGGCCCTGATCTTCGGCAGCCCCCTTCTGGGATGGTCAGCCAACAGGCTGGGCAGGAAGCCGGTTCTCATGGCCTGCAGTCTACTCCTCATGACCGTATCAGGTCTCATGGCCTGGTCGGTAGACAGTCTGCCCATTCCAGCCCTGTATATCCTTTTTTTCTGCCTTTTTTTAGCAGGCGGCCCCACAGGGACGGTGGTCGCCACCGTATCCAAGGAACTTTTCCCTATCGAGATCTCCGGAACCTCCGTAGGGACCGTCAATCTCTTTCCCTTTTTGGGGGCCGCCGTATTGCAGGTGGGAATTGGAGCGATGCTGACAGCGCGAAATCCCGGACAGGCCGTTTATGACGCCGCAAGTTTCCGGATCATGTTTCTCATCCTGCTGGCCGTGGCCACCCTTTCCTTAGGCGCCTCATTTCTCATCCGGGAGACCCTGCCGTCCGACCGTGATTCCTGAGTTTAAAAATATGGCAAAAAATTGAGATCTGCTTTTATTGGGATCGCTATTGGGATCGTGTTTTTCCGCAGCCATGAAACTTGCATCTCGCCTCCTTCTGGGTTTATGCAATGCTGTTCCCAAGGTATCCCTCGGTGCCTCGGCAAAACAGAGGAATTGAAATCGCCATCTTTCTCCATATTTTATCCTGTACATAGACTTTGGCTTTTTCTTTAGATTTCCTCCAAAGCAATGCCCAGTACGTCCGTGATCTGATCAAGGGTTATCCGAGCCCGTGCGTAGTCGAGCTCCATGACTTGATGTACCAACCTCTCCACGTTGTTATGCAGACGGGTATGGATCAGGCACTTTTTGATCTCTCTCAGGCAGTCATCCGTATTCAGGTTTTTCTCTTTTAAGAGCATGGCAAGTTTGACGAACAGTGCAGAGACTTCAGCGGCCTCGGGGAGATCCCCCTTCTCTCACATCCTCTGCATCCAACCCCACTGCCCTTTCGGCTCTTTCACATTCTTGATTTGCGTCAGTCCCGGGTTCACGACGGATCCATTTGCTCAAAGTTCCGAATAGCTGCCCGCTGTGAAAAGGTTTGGAAAGATAATCGTCCACGCCGGCTTCAAGGCATCGTTCCCGGTCTTCTTTCATGGCATAGGCGGTTATGGCGATGATCGGAACGTATGCAACGGCCCCTTGACTCCCGTGGGCCTCGGTCTCCCATGAGCGAATGTGACGCGTGGCCTCAAGGCCATCCCATTCCGGTAGGCTCACATCCATGAGGATGGCATCATAATGCGTGGCTTTTGCCGCATTAACGGCCTCCCTGCCATTTTCAACCGTATCCACCACGATGCCTTCATTCTCCAAGAGCTCAAGGGTCATCATTTGGTTCATAATGTTGTCTTCAGCCAATAAGACCCGTGAACCTTTAAGCATTGCCCCAATCTCTTGTGGGTCCCTCGGTTCCGGGACCTTTCCCGTCGGAGAGGCCTTGGCTTTATCAAACGCGATGCTGAAGCCGAACGCACTCCCCAGGCCGATTTCGCCTCGAGCCCAGATTTCTCCACCCATCATCTCAACCAGGTTCTTGCATATGGCCAACCCGAGGCCTGTCCCGCCCTTTTGACGAGAAGCGGACTCGCCGGCCTGTGTAAAGGCCTCAAACAGATGCCCGGCCTTTTCTTCATCAATGCCCGGGCCGGTATCGGTGACAATAAATTCGAGTTTAACGCGTGCAAAAGCCTTCTCAATAAGTGAAACGGAAACCTTGACGACGCCCTGTTCCGTGAACTTGATACCATTATGGACAAGGTTGACAAGGACCTGCTGGAGTCTCAGGGGATCGCCCATCAGGGCATCCGGAACATCGTCTGCGATGGAGAAGGTCAGCGAGATCCCTTTTTCGAACCGCCTGACCGGAAAGCATATCGGAAAGATGCGCCATCACTTCGGACAGTTGGAAATCCTCATGCGCTAACGAGAATTTGCCCGCAGCCATCCTGGAAAGATCAAGAATGTCGTTAATAATTCCGAGCAGCGCGTGTGAGGAAGACCGGATTTTATCGAGATACCCCTGTTGTTTGGAGGTCAAACTTGTATCCAGTGCCATATTTGTAAAGCCCATAATAACGTTCATGGGAGTTCTGATTTCGTGGCTCATATGTGCCAAAAATGCGCTCTTGGCCTGATCGGCCGCCTCTGCCGCCTCCTTGGCAATCTGCAAATCCGCAATGCGTTTCGTCTCTGTGATATCTATGATACTCCCTTCATATAAATCGATATCGTGATTTCCATTTCGAATCGCATGGACATTGATCATGATGCTGATGATGTGGCCGTCTTTTTGACAGACGTCCGTTTCAAAATTCTTCACGGATCCGTTTGTCCTGAGATGCGTGAGAAGCGTGTCCAGGGTTGCGTCATTTACAAACAGCCGGGATTGCAGTGTCGGGATATGGTTCATTAACTCCTGCGCCGAACCAAATCCGATAATGCGGGCAAAGGCAGGGTTGACGGTCAACAGACGTCCTTCCGGTGAAATCTGGAAAATGCCCTCAACGGCATTTTCAAAGATGCTCCGGAATTTCTCGTCAGCGGCCTTACGCTCCACGATTTCTTTCTCCAGCCTCAAATTGGCGGCCTTGATCCTTTGGGTCTGTTTTTCCCGCACCGCGTAGAGCCGGGCGTTTTCGACGGATATGGCAATTTGGGAGGAAAGGAGTTCAATGACCTTGAGACGCTCGGGCGTAAAAGCGCCGGTCACGAAATTGTTTTCCAGATATATGATGCCGAACAACCTGGATGTATGCATGATGGGCGCGCATAAAATGGATTTGGGCCGCCGGGATCGAATATAGGAATCCTTTGCAAAAGTGCCGTCTTCTTCGGCATCGCCGATGACCACGTGCGCTTTGGACCTGGCTGCATAATGAATGATGGTTTGCGGGAGGTCCCGGCTTTCTTCCACGGGAACCGATTCCAGAACCGTGACCTGATCCTGATCCACTGCCCCCCGAGCCTCGATCAGGAGCCTGCCATCGGATTCCAAAATAAGAAAACCCACTCTGTGCTCCCGCGTTTTCCATCAGAATCTTCATTAACTTCTTCATGAGGGTTTCCAAGTCGATTTCACTGGAAAGCGCCTGAGAAGCTTTCACTACGGTCGTCACATCCAGAGAAAACGGGCCGCTGTCGGCACTCCCGGCATCATCGGAAGTAGCTGACGTTGAAACCGCAGCGATCCCATCTGATTGGTATGGGACAAGCAATTGGGGGTAGTTCTTCTCCAGATGTTTGACCTTTGCCGCTGCCCCCCAAATGCGGTAGCCGTAATGGGCCTCCTGCATGTAAGCTCGGGCGATCTTGCCCTTGCCTTTCGAGAGATAAAACCTTGCCGCCAGTTCATTGGCCAGGGCTTCTTCATTGAGGTATTCGTGTTCCTTGGCAAGGGCGATGGCCTGATCGTAAAGATCTCCCGCCTTTTCACCCCGGCCGCAGACCCGGTCTCGTTCCGCCTCCACCAGATAATATTTATGCAGATAATTCATGGGGGCATGCCGGGCCCATTTTTTCATCTTTTTTTGATTGGCGCTGACTTTTTTTAGATGACTTCTTTGTTCAGACTTTTGGGTTTCGGGAAACAGCGCAAGCCGGGCCAGAGAATCGTAAAAACACCGAATCGGAACCACTATCGTACCGATTGCAACGTCGATATACTTCTCGAAGATGGACATGTTCTCTACGGCTTGTGCATAGTTCTCAAACGTGTAGCAGAGGATGGATTTATTGCCGTATAGGTTGTTAATGGCCATCCTGTCATTTGCCTCAAGATGAACCGGCAGCATTTTCTCTTCGTCATAGACATCACCGATAAGATCGCACGGATTTTCAGCCTTTCCCATCAGGTTTAAAACGACTTGTCGGAGGATATCATACTGGTGGAGGAATGTTTCCTGCCCGAGTGGTGCGACGGCATCACGGTAGGAATCTGCCAATTGTTTGACCACCGTGAGTTCTTTACCCGCAGATAAGAGGTAACGGACGTGCCAAAAGGCGGAAAGCGCCGCATAATCGAAGGCACCTGTTTGAAGCCCGATTTGGTAGGCCTCCCTGTAAGCGCTCGATGATTCCCGGGCATGCTCCTTCCAGTGTCTGGTAAGGCAGTTGACGGCAAAAATCGTCCGGGCTTCCTGGGCTTTGGAATCAAACCGATTCTGGACCTTCGTGGCCAGCTTGCCGAATCGATATCCCAGATCGATCTTCCCCACCATTCCGCAGAGAACCATTCCGAAACCGGCATATGCAAGGGCAGTCTCCGGAGTATTCCCATACTTGACGGATAACTCAATTGTTTTAAGCACAAGAAGCGGCATCATGTCAGGGAGGGAAAGATAGATAGCAGGACCGGCAATGGATAAAATACGGATGGCCGCAAGCTTGTAAGGATCTTTCATTTCCGGAAGATCCACAAGCTCCTCGATCTCTTTTCCAAGTAGTGTCAACCGGGTTTTCAAGTAACCAAACAACACATGTGCCTTTCGCGGCTTTTCAGGCAATTTGATTCCCAACTGTTTCATGACCTGCAGTGCTGTCTGCGCCGCTTCGAGAAGTTTATTCTGCGCGATACAGCCCTGAATCCTCACCTCGTAGGCCTTCACTTTGTCCAGAAGGGTTTCGGCCCGTTGCAAGCACCACCCGTACCAACCGCTCCATTTCCTCAAAATCGCCGCTGAGATACGCCGCCTCCGCCGCTTCCACATGAATCGCAAGGGACAGATCGTATGCCTTGTCCCAGGATTCCTTTCCCAACAGCCCCATACCAACTCTGAAATATTTGTATGCGGTTTCGTAGGCCGCGGCGGCGCCTGGCTTTTCTTCCGGACTGAAGATTGAGCCGGGCCAGGGCATCCCTTTCAGACGGACCCTCGATACGCTCAATGCCTTTGTTCAGGTTGCCCACAATATCAAAAAGTTTCCCATCGCGCGCTTCAGCGGGGAGTTGATCCAGCAGTGACCGCCCTATTTTGTGATGCAAAGCACTTCTTTCGCCCTCAGGAATCAGCGTGTAGGCCGCCTGCTGAATTCGGTCGTGGGAAAACCGATAGAGGTATTCATAAGCGGAAAGGGGTTCTTCCATTCCCTTCAAGCGAGAGACGTCATGCTTCAAAGTGCGCGTCTCGATCAGCAACCCTTCTGAAACGGCCTCCTTGAGGCGCTCTGCCATATCTTCCGGGCTTTTTCGCGTGGCCATGGCAAGTGTTTCGAGTTCAAACTCATTGCCGAGGCAAGCGGACAGCATGAGCGCATTTCTTGTGTCGGCCTCAAAGCGATGGATCTTTCCAACAAAAAGCTCGACCAGGCCGCCTGCGATTTGTTTTTCTTGAATCTGTTCGATGGACCATCGCCATCGCCTTTGGGGGTGATCGAAGAAAATCAGGTTTTCTTCATATAATGATTTTAAAAAAGTGATTGCAAAAAAAGGATTGCCATCTGTTTTGGCCGACACCACCGTGGCCAGAGTTCGCACGGTTTCCATCTCGCATTTGAGCGTTTCGCCGATCAGTTGCATGATCTCATACGATCCCAACGGTGAAAGGACGGTACGGTTGATGGCGGCCCCGTCTTTTCGGATTTCCTCCAGAGCCACCGCCAAGGGATGGGCACTGGCCACTTCGCTGTCGCGATAGGCACCGATCACAAGAAGATACCGGCCATTAGGAGACGTTGCGAGTCGTCGTAGGATGTTCAACGAGGTACCTTCCATCCATTGCAGGTCGTCTATAAATATGACGAGGGGATACCCTTGCCCGGCAAAGACCGTTATGAACTCCTGAAAAACAAGATTGAATCGGTTTTGCGCTTCAGCAGGCGGCAGGTCCGGCACTCCCTGTGCCGGACCTGTGATCAGTTCCACTTCAGGAATGACGTTAATCATCACCTGCGCATTCGTGCCGAGGGCCGAAAGAATTCTTTCCCGCCAGCGGGCAAGCGCGGCTTCATCTTCCGTCAACAGCTGCCGAATCAGGTCTTGAAACGCACTTATCATGGCCGAATAGGGAACATTGTTCTGATACTGATCAAACTTGCCGGAGATGAAATAGCCCCCGCTTTGTGTGATCGGTCCATGGAGCTGATGCACCAGGGCCGTTTTGCCGATGCCTGCCGGTCCGCATACGAGCATCAACTCGCACCCACCCTGTCTGACGCGCTCAAAAGCCGTTGTTAGGAGGTTTACCTCACGGTCCCGGCCATATAATTTCTGAGGGATCTGGAATTTATCGGAAATGTCGTGGCTTGCCAGGGGAAATGGATCAATCATGTGGGGCGTCTGCCTGAACTCCTGCAGACACCTTTCCAGGTCGAACTGAATCCCCAGAGCGCTCTGGTAGCGATCCTCCGGCGCTTTGGCCATCAATTTCATGACTACGGCCGAAAGCGCTTCGGGAATCCCGGGAATCGATGGCGTGAGGAGGCCGCGGTTCCTTTGCCATATGGCAATGGACCAGGTCCATGGCATCCCGGGCGTTAAAGGGGAGTTGTCGGGTCAGCATCTCATAAAGCGTGACGCCCAGGGAATAAAAATCGGTCCGCCAGTCAAGATGCCTTTCCATCCTGCCGGTTTGCTCCGGCGAGATATAGCCTAAGCCCCTTCCCAACGCATACGGGCTGATGACGGGTGGATTTTCACGCGGCAGGCGGGTCGCGGAACCAAAGTCGATGATTTTGACGCAGCTGGTGTCCGGGGTATACAGGATATTGGAAGGGTTGATCGCTTTATGAATGACATTGGCCGCATGGATCCTGCCCAATATGGCGGCCGTCTCAACGGCTACCGTCAGGATCTCCTCAATGGAGAACGTCCCTTTTGGTATCAGGAGATCCAATGACGCAGCGCCGACATCTTCCAGGATCATCGCAAAGGTATTGCGGTGTGTTTCCAGACCGTAAACACCGATAACACCCTCAATTTCCAGACTCCGGGTGATTTCATATTCCTGGCGGAAAGCAAGTCGCTCCTCCGGGGTCGGATATTCCGGCTGGAGAATTTTGAGGATAACCGGGAAATCGTCGCTTTCGCGGCGGCCTCGATACACCAGGGTGTCCCGGCTTTCATGTATCTTTTCGGCTACAACGCAGCCCGAAATGGTTTGGAACTGCGGCTTCCCGGATGGCGTTACAGGGATGTCTGGCTCGGGCTGGGAATTTATCATACTTTCATCTTATGGCAAGGCTCAGGCACGGGGAAGGGCGAAGAAAAAACAGCCCCCGTCCTTTCCCTGGCTCTTGGCCCAGCACCTGCCGCCATGGGCCTCGGCAATTCCCTTCACGATGGAAAGACCGAGCCCCGTTAAACCCTCCCCACCCGGTCCCCGGTGCGATAGAAGGGTAGGAACACGTTCTCCAGCTCCGAGGGGTCGATCCCCCTGCCGGAGTCCTTCATAATCAAGTGGATCTCGCCCCCGGACTCCACGAATCTCACCTCGATTTCAATCTCTCCGGGGCTGTACCAGATGGCATTCGAGACATAGTTCCGGATGACTTCGCCGATGCGTATGTGGACAAACTCGAGAAAGATAACCGGGATATCGTTGAGGACGGGATCGGAGCGCATCGCCTTACAGACCTCGAAGCGTTCGGGTGGCTTCCTATATGATGACCATGCCCTCGATATCGAACTTCGGTGATAAGATAATGCCTTTTAGAAGGCGGACTATAGGTGATAAGTCATTGCTTCTTGCAGCGGCGAGGATAGATAAAATCAGGTTGTGTGTCAAGAGAAAACGAATTGCCGCAGGGTTGAAGCACGAATACAAAAACAGTGGTTATAGCTTTTCAGAAAAATAATTTCCCATCTGAGGTTGATCTATAATGCATGAACCAGCCCTGCACTTTCTCTCAGTTTTTTCATGACGGCGACGACTTTGGTAGCGTCACGCACATACTTTTCAAATGTTGTGATAACTGCATAAAGTCAGCATCGGGAATAGGCCATTTTTCAATAGATTTCAAGAAGTTTATCAGCCAAAAATTGAAACCCCCCACCCCGATACAAGGTGTAAAGGTCTCTCACACACTCAGTTCTAAAAACAAAATCTTGAAAACCTGAAAGTCCTTTGATGTTTTAAGTTCTTGGACAAATTTAAATGATTCCTGAATATGAGCCTGCCTCTGCCTCAAAGCGAATCCCAGTCCATTTTCTTCCGGGTCCGGTTGACCAGCAGTCCCAGATCCTGCAGACGAATGATCATGGCCTGCCTGGAAACATTCAAAAACCCGCCCGCCTCACACATGGCCGCCGCGATGTACGGCCACTGCTCAACATACGGCTCGGCAGAACCCTTTCCCTGCAGGGAATCATCACGGACATTTCGCACCACGATCGGTTCCAGGCTGCATACTTCATGAAAGGCCTTGCGGATTTCTTTTTCCGGCATGAGGAGACAGGAGGCGAAATAGTCCGCCTGCCATTCGATAGCCTTCCCCGCATCTTTTACGTTGCACACCAGGGAAGGGCCCTGCCCTTCCTTCTGGGAATCCGCAGCAGCGTATTTACGATGGAGCACCCAGTGACCGGCTTCGTGCCCGCAGGTAAAAACCAGTCGTCCTTCGGAGCTGTGTTCAAACAACCGCTCATTGATGCAGATCAATTTCGCCTGCACATAGATGGCCCCCAAGATGTTCCTGCTCCCCAGCTTCTCTTCCAGATCATCATAGATGAGCCGGAGCCCCAATGCCCGCTCGATAATCTCTTCAACGGGAATGGGAGGCTTGATTTCATAGCCCACCAGCGACTGAAAATATTGTATGAGGGCGGAAGCCCTTTCGGCGATTTTCTCCTTCGGCAACCAGGGAACTTTCATTCCACCTCCATTAAAACCGCGCGCTGAACCCAGTCGTCGCACAAACCTTTCAACCTTGGGACTTTTGATTGATTCGCTATCAGAAAACAAATTCTATTCTTTGATAGTCCTCTTATCTCTTTCATGACAAACCGTTTTAAACAGGACATATTCAGCGCTTTGTTCCCCCACGCAAACCTTCATGCCTTCGTCGACACATACGCTGATCATTTTTTTGAGTCTGTTCATTGTATTACCGTGCGGTTTTTTTTTCATGATTGAAAAGTCCGAGGCAGGCGACAACATGTAAGGGTACAGATTAATGATATCCAGGTAATGTTTGTGATCGAGGACGAATGTAACGGTTTTTTCGAAATCGTCTTCCGTCTCATCCGGAGAGCCGACAAATATGGAAGGAGCCGGTATGATATGGTGATCGCACAGCGCCCTGATAAAGCGGGACATTTGTTTTGTGCCGATCCCTTTGATATTTATATTGAGAACCCGATCGCTCCCGGACTCCAACCCGAAATAGATGAACCGGCATCCTGATTTTTCAAGGGCCTCAATTTCCTTGACGGATAAATCCGCCCTTGCCATTCCGACCCAGGGCTTTTTAAATTTTTCAAAACCGGCGCAGAACTCCATCAGATTACGTCCATTGATGGCGTTGTCTCTGCAAACGAACATCCGGGGGTTATAGGTGTCCATGAGCATTGCCAATTCTTCGAAAACCTTTTCAGGGTCCCGTTCCAGGTAACCGGAGTTCCATCCCTTCGCCAATGAACAGAATGTACATTTTCCCCAGATACAGCCGTGTTTTAAGCGGAAAGGCAGCATGTCAAACAGATATTTGTTTCTGTTTTCGTACACGGGTGTCGGCAGGGAATCAAAATTCACGGGCTCGTTTACAGGGTTTTCTTTATACAGGTCATTTAGGTGGCGAACAGAAATATCGTGTTTGATCAATTCCTCTTCATCGGTCCATGAACCCAATGAATTGCCGAAAAAAAAGGTTTGGCTGTGAGGCGATTCGGTTTTTATCAGATGAGACAGTCTTAAAATTTCCGTGGTCGGGACGGTGACGAACCAGGACGGGGTGGTGATATAAACGGATTGATAGTCGCGCCAGGGAATTTCTTTTACCTCTTCTTCCATGTTATTCAGCAGTTGAAGATAGAAGAGGATCTAAAAGGAAATTATCCAGCACGACTTGGGTTTGGTCGATCTCGGAGAGGATTTCTTGTAGCTGTGTTCTGTACTTGTAGTAGATCGCAGCGTTGAAATCAATTACATCGACTTCATAATGTTTTCTTAAAACGGCAGCGCCATACCCCAGGTAAGAACCCGGGTGCAGGGGCAGATGGCTGATAAAGGGCGTGACCAGTGCGGTTTTCATACGCGGTCAAGAATTTGGCAATGGTTAGCGGCTTTATTGAATTTAAATAGAGAAATGCAGTCTGGCATGACACCGCAGCTATAAATTCCAAAAAGATTGTATTTGGTCGCTTTCTCAAGAAACGAGGAAATGATAGTTCCCTGTTAGAAAAAAATAGACCTAATTGTGGACGCAACCCAACGATTTTGATGAGCTAAAGTTCAAGGGCAATGGATAGAATGCATCCGATTTTCAAAATAAGATTTAATTAATTAAAACATAGGTGCAGGCAAAAAAGCCCCATTAGTATTTATGACCCGGCCCATATTGCCCAATAAATTCAACATCACGACGCACGAAATGTAGCCTTTGCATGTCTACTGATCTTACACTAGGATATTTATATTTCACAAAAAACTCTTTTAGTTTTTCACTTATATCGTCAGGGTCGCCATGGTAGCGATCTTTTGAATCGGAAGCGTGTCCCGGAGAATATGGTTGATTATACATTACCATATAAAATTCATGTAACATGTCCTTTGCCTCAGGAGTACCAGAAGCAACATCCTCAAGAAAAGCATGAAAATTCTTATCTGACATGATTCCCTCCTTTTAAATTAGATGGTAAGGTGGACTCAAATTATAACGCTAAAAATATATTGTCAACAGTAAACACTTTATATTTAACTGGTTAAATTAGATCACAGGCCTCTCGTATTGCAAACTTTTGCAAAGATTATCGTAGCTAAAAATATATTTGCTCGAAAACGCTCTAGGTCATGATGATGCTCTGTCCAATACCCTCCTGCAATAAAGCACTTCCCGATACATATCCCTGTACCACTGTGAAGGGTGGACCATGCCGTTTTCAATACACAGGTTTGAGTAATTGCATGATGGGCAGATCTTTTTATCCGGAGCAACTGATATCCTGTAGGCATCAGAAAACAAAGCTCCTTTAATCGTCCCAGGCGCATGTTTTCCGAAGCTGTTATTGCTTGAATGGGCTAATGCAGTATCACAGTTTGCCATGACAATGAGATCCCCGTCAAGGTGCAGGGGTACGGACATTGGTGCCCCCCAGATTCCTAACAATTTAGAAGTAACATTAACCAGGGGATTATTTAAAATTTCAATTTTACGACCAAACAGGTTTAATATAGATACCATCTTAACAAGTTTTATAAAATCATCAGGGTCCAGCAGTTCGTTTGACAATTCAAATACATCGTCCTTTACCCTGATCAGTTGGATAAGAGTCAGATGAGAAAATCCAGGAAACCTTTCGTACACTTCGTCGACGAAATACGACAGGTAAGAAAGGAGGCTTTTACGAACGGTTGTGAAAATACAAAGATCGATCCCCGCATCGAGTGCCTTTTCTATGCCCTGCACGGCTCGCCGGTGTGAGCCTTTTCCGCGCACACGATCATGCAGCGGTTCCCTCCCCTCCAGGCTCACCGACATTTTAAATCCTTCATAAGAAGCCAGTCGACCAGCGATCTCTTCTGTAAGCAGCGTTCCGTTGGTGTTTAAAAAAATCGATTGATATCCCAAGTCAACGGCAAATTCGATCGCCTCGAACAGCCCCTCCCAGAGTAGTGGCTCGCCGCCGGTGAGGTGCAGGTTGCCATATCCTAGATCGTGCCCCTCCGAGATGATATCTTTGACTACATTGAGAGGCAGGCTCGAGGCTTTATCCATCTTTGCACGCACAAAGCAGTGCGAGCAGGCACTGTTGCATTGGGTCGTCACCTCGATGCTAAGGGTTTTGTTGCTGAGGTCGTGACGGCTTTCCTCTTTAACAGTATCTTTGATTAGATGACTCCGCTCGTTCTTCAGGGGCTTTACCAGGGAGCGAAATTCATCCGCCAGTCCGGTTAACTTGACACTATCCGCTATAGATGCAGCGGACTCAAGTTCGCTGACCGCCTTTTTTTTGACCAGTTCCACAATGCGGTCAGACAATATGTGATCTAAAATTCGCTCAGTGTACCGCTTTCTGTTGCCTGATTTTTCCAAGGGAATTTCATCCCACCATGTCTTTGTTTCATCAGTGAGACCGATATAAATGGCGGAGTGTTCGCTCCTCTCCATATCTTTTTCTATGTCCTGCAAGTCATCGAGCAGCCGCCAGGCGATGCCGAAAGATTCATAGGCTTTTTGCAAGGCATCAGTCAGATTTTCATCATGGCCTATCTTTTTTGAGATAAGTACGGGGACGATCACCCATGTGGCCATCTGTTTTCGGAAGCGATCGCAGTAACCATCCAGAGATTCGGGTTCTTGCGGGTTGCAGATGCTGGCATAGTAGTCATTGAGAAATCGCTGGACGATTTTATTCCCTCCATCAACTCCGGCGGCCAGACGGTTCAAGGCGGCGTTCATGATCATCCATGACTGGCTTCTCAGAAGAAGGGTGAGGTGATTGACGGAGATTTGTCCGTCGTTTAGGTGATCGTCCAGGGAGTGAAGATTCATGGCCATTGCGTGGGCGGCAACGGCATCATGGATATCTTCTTTCGTTAGATTATCGCTCTTATGGTGATCGGAGTGGGTAAGCCAGTATATGACCGACCAGGATGGGGCATGGTAATTTTTAAAAAAATCGGAATCCTCGTCCCTTTTTATCCCTGAATATTCTTTAAGAAACCGCAATGCCTCTTCTTGAACGCATTTGGGCAGGGAGTCGCAGAGTGAAATATTTTCATCGTTGAATTGCCGGTAAAATTTATTTTGCTTTTCCGAGAGCCTGACAGCGCCGAAATGCATAGCGGAACAGCGTGACAAAAATTCTTTGATCTTATCTTCCACTGAGGATCCGTCTCATTTTTTAGCAGGGCATTGCCGCTATTACTTTGCCACATGTGATTCGAAAAGCAGGCACCCTGTCAGCCGATGTTTACCCTATGCATTTCATCCAAATCCCACCGAAGATTCATCTCTTCAAACAAGATGCGTGCTTTTTCCACGTACTCTTCCGCAGTGATTCCATTCAGTATTTTATATCTGCCCGGATTTTCGAGAAGACGTTTCCCGACTTCAAAGTATGTTCTGGAGAGTTCTAAACGTGCGCCGAGGTGTTCACCTGTGGCAATGGATTTTTGCCACCACTTAAGAGCGCTCTTCTGTTTGTTTATCAACCAGTAATAGACTCCCATGAGTCTATAGGATTCGGTACGGTTTTGAGCCACTTTCTTCGCCACCTTCAACATCTTTTTTGCCGATTTTTTTGCCTTACTCCTGCAATCAGAAATCTCTCTTTTACTGCCATCTCGATTGGATGCTCTCAATTTGTAAAGATCGTACTCCAATTGTCCTTTGAAGAAATCGGTTAATTGCCAGGGAACCGTATTTATTTCGCTCCTGACTTTTTCCGCAAGTTTTAAGGATTCTTCCGCATCTTCAATATCACCCATCAAGAGATGTATATGGGCTTTACGTGAATACATTTCAATCAGAATTGAGCCTTGGCTGATCTTTTGACCGAATTCAATGGCATTTTCGATTTCAGTCAGAGCGCTATGGAGTTTGCCGCAATCCATTAGCAGATTTGTATTCAAAAGATATTTAAGCAGCATCGCAAGATCATTTTCATATACTTCCGAAAGTTCGACTAATTTATCCACCAATTTTTGCGTTACGTCAAAACACCCCTGATAGTGTTTTGGACAACCGTGCCAAAATAAGTGCTGAGACGTCCAGTAAAGTTCACCCTTACTCAAATTCTTACTTACGAGATCATCGTCATACGGTTTAATCGCCTTCCAATCGCCCTCAAAATAATGGTGCATCGTTTCCGAAAAATCATAGATAAGAAATGCTTTAACATTGTTTTTGTCAGCCTTGTCTTTGACAAGATCAAGTATTTTCCGGCTTAGCATAAAGGAGATGCCGGTGAAGGAAAAAAGAGTGCTTGCCCCTACAAATAAGCCGATTCCTATTTCAAATTTTGTTAAATCAAAATTTGTCACTCTTTTATAAAAATGGAATGACTCAACAAAATATTTCATTGGATCGATTACCGCCAGTGCTTTGAGCTTCTTAAAAAACAGATCAACAGCTTCAATATCACTTGTTGTTGGGGGTTTTTTAAATTTCAAGAAAGGCAGGTACAGGCATAAAAGAAAGTTTAAAAATTCCGTGGAAAATGTAAATGCCGTGGAAAATGCGTTCTTGGGGAATGATCCCCAATAGTAACCTAAGGCTTTATCAAAGTATTCTATGGATTCCTCATGGTGTCCCCTGTTGTAATAGGCCAGTGCGATATTTTTTTCGATCATCGCAACTTTTTCAGGATCGACGGTAGAATCCTGCTTCTTCACGTAAAGATCAAGGGCATCCTGATAGAAATGCAGTGCTTCGTTCGACGCGGAAGATTTAAGTGCTTCTTCTCCCGCCTTGATCAGATATTCCTCCGTCTTTTCAAGATCTTCAGCCCTGCTGTAATGGTAGGCTAACATACCGTAAAATTCGTGGAGTCTTTCTTCGAAGATCTTTTCAATAGAAACCGCGACTTGCCGGTGCAACTCTTTCCGCTTCTGAGGCATAATGGATTCATATGCGACCTCCTGAGCAAGTGCATGCTTGAAGAGATACTCCAGTTCCCCCATCCTCTCCTGTTCCCGAAGAATCTCGATCTCTTCCAAATAGGCTAATTTGGTGTCGATATCATCAATATCACTCGCCATTTCTAAAAGAATCCGGTAGAAAAAGCGCCTGCCGATTACAGCAGCCAGCTTCAACAGGTTTCGCGTTTCAACCTCGATACGATCGATTCTCGCCATCAGCACATCGTTGATGGAATTCGGCATGGTAACGCTGGAGATTTTCTCCGTTACCTGAAAATTTCCGTCTTTTACGATAATAGCATGCTCATCGATCAACGACCGAACCACCTCTTCTATGAAAAACGGATTGCCACCGGCTCTGCCGATCATTTTCTTGATACCGGCATGATGACGACCGCTGATGTCTAATATGTTGGTGATAAGCGCTTCACTCATTTTCCTGTCCAGCGGTTTCAGTTCTATTTCGACATAATACACGGACAGCTTTTCTTTTATGTTTTGACGGATTCGATCACCTGTCTCCTCGTGCCCAGGACGAAATACATTGATAAAAAGGATTCTCTGCGTCTCTGCCAGGCGGAAAAGGGATTCCATAAGCATAATCGAACTGATGTCTGCCCAGTGTAGGTCCTCCGTTACAATTACCAGGGGCGTCAGCCCGGCTGCCTTTACTAGCAGTTCCCGCACATTCTTCAAAATCAGGTTTTCCAACGCCTCACCCTCAATGCCCTTTACCCTTTCTGCATAGGTACCGGACAGCTTCATCCCCATAAGGGTGGCCACAAATGGAAGCACCTCATCGCCTTTTTCTGGAAAAAGACTCCGGACGGCAGCCTGAAGTTTCCCGAATGCCATAGCCTCGCTATCTTTTTCGCTTATCCGGGCCCATTGTCTGCAGATATCTATCACGAGATGAAAACTTAAATTCCTCCCTATCGAAATCGCTCTTCCCTCGAGAAAAGTCACCTTTTTCATCAACTCTCGGTTATTCAACTCAGCAACAAGCCGCGATTTGCCGACTCCGGCCTCTCCAATAATGTTTACAACCGAACCCTCTCCGTTGATGGCCTTCATCACCTGGAGTTCCAACCTATTGAGCTCTCTTTCTCGGCCCACCATGGTAGAGTAGATCTGTCGTTCAAAACCCAGGCGTGGGCGGCGCACATCATCTTTGGCAGCCAGGAGCTTATAAACAAGTACCGCCTCCTTTTTGCCCTTTATTTCTCTTGCCCCGAGAGCCTCAAACCGAAAAAGTCCATCGGTGAGCTTGAAGGTGTTTTCTGTTACATAGGTAGTGCCCGGTTCTGCAAGCCCCTCCATCCTGGAAGCAAGATTCACCGTGTCTCCAACCGCCTTGAACTCAACCAGCAGATCATTACCCAGGGAGCCCACAACCACCCGGCCGGTGTTGATTCCGATTCTCATACCGATAGGCTCTATGAAATTTTTTTGCTGGTTGAATCTGGCGATTTCACCATGGATGGACAGGGCAGACCGAAGAGCCTGCAGAGGTGCATCTTCAAGGGCTACAGGAGCCCCAAAGAGCGCCATGATTCCATCTCCGGTCATTTCGTTAACGGTCCCACCAAAGTCATGAACCTTGTGAATGAGAATTTCGTAAATCCGGTCCATAATAACGAAGGCTGCTTCAGGCCCGACTTTTTCGACGAATTTTGTAAATCCCTCCATATCGCAGAACATTACCGTTATCTGCCTGCGCTCGCCTTCGATTTTATCTCTATTTTCGAGAATTTTTTCAGTGAGCCCCGCTGGAAGATAGCGTTGTATCTTTTTCAATCTTTCATCATAGGAGGAACGTTCCGTGGATAGTTTTAATGTAGGCGACAGCTTTTGGCCGCATTCATTACAGAATTTGGCGCCATTCAGGTTCTCAGTCTTACATTTCGGGCATTTCATTATTATGCTCCCCATGTAAGTTACAGAAAATATAGGATCGAGGAAAAGCAAGGATGGGAGTTTTATGTTTTATATTACGAAAAAATTTTCCTGTCAATTCTTGTTCAATGTTTGTCTCCTGCGCAGATCTCATAGCCCCCAGTGTCATCCTTCACTCGCATGAGCCTTCACCTGGAGGCTCTGCCTAACCCATGGATACATTTACCAGCCCTGACCCCATAACTTCCCTTTTTCATCTCCCAATTTTCCCGGACCCTGCCAGGAAAGAATGAATCCCTGGTTATCATGTTGACAGAAAAATACTGTTTCCTCTATACTTTGTAAAGATGCTCCACCGATTTGTTTTTCCCGCCTCAACGGGTCATTTGAGGGATTGGATCTGCAGGATGAAAATATTCATCTGTTTAACGACTGTGCGCGGATTGTCTCCTGCATCTGCACAGAATGCCTTGTAAGAGATGTGTAGAGCTGCTTGCCTCAACACTCTCCTATCTGGATTTCTTTGAAAAAGCGAATTCTAATAAGCGAGAAGCTAAAATGACACCACCCGATGACAATGGCAAATTTCCATTTAAAAGCGTTCTGAGTTTTGCGCGCTTGATTGCTTTCTGGCAAAACCTCCTGAACAAGGGAGGTCCCGCGGAAACCGCCATATCCAAGGCCGTGGGAGAAGCATTGAAGAATTCCCCGGAACTGTTCCAGCCCATAACAGACCCTTCGGTCCTGTTGAAGCACGGGAGCATGGTGGATCTGCTCATGAGCCTCGTCTTTCCTCCCGCCTTCAGAGACCGGGATTATGCAGCGGCCTTTGTCCCTTTTCAGACGGAAATCATCTATGCCACCCCGAACTTCCAGCGTCTCTTGTCCGGCAACCACTGTATGGACATGGGGATTCTGGCCAATTTGAGCGCCGAAGAATGGGCCATGGGCCGGCTCATAAAGGCCTATGCCCTAATCCTGCAACACTTTTACGACATGGATCTGCCTCTCGATTTCCCCCTGATCATCACCACCCCCGACCCCGACACCGGACTTGAGCGGTATCTGAGCATTTCCTTTGATCCCCGTTTTGTCGAGGTAAAAAATGCGGGGCCATTAAAACCCCTGTCGGAAAGTGAAAAAGAGAGGCTGTTGGCCGTAGGAAATAAGCCCGAACTGTGGATGGAAATCATCCCTCCCGAATCGTTTCTGTTCGAGGGCTTCGGCGTTTGCCGGGCCGTGGATGTAACGGATCAGGAGGTATTGTCCTATCTTAAACGGGACCTTATTGAAAAGGAATCCATCTTTTCCGGTGAGGGATTTCAACGACTCCATGAAAAGCTTCGGATCTACCTTCGCAACCCGGATCTTATGGTGGACCTGGCCGCCTTTCAGGGCGATGAGGTCCTTATTCTCAACCCCGAACACAAGATGGAAACAGGGTGCATCTTCTGTGATTCCGAGCACCACGTGAAATCGGAATTCAATGGATCACTTTTTGAGGGAGTCTTGGAAAAGGGGGAAAACGCGGTAATTCGCGATCTTAAAGTTTATCCGGTCCGGACGGACCTGGAGACCCACCTGATTGAAGAGGGAGTGAGGAGCCTCTTTGTTGCCCCACTCCACTACAAGGGTCGGTTGTTAGGGACATTCACCCTCAAATCGCCCAATCCCGGCGCCTTCAGCGTGTTGGACGTCATGAAGCTCAAGGAAATCACGCCGCTTTTTGCCATGGCGATTAATCGGGGCATGGAAGAACTCAACAATCGCGTCCAGGCCATTATCAAGGAAAAATGCACCGCCATTCATCCCACCGTGGAGTGGCGTTTTGAGCGTGCCGCACTGAACTATCTGCAACGGGAGGAATGCGCCGCCTGCGAGCTGGAACCCATCGTGTTTCGTGATGTATACCCCCTTTACGGCGCCTCCGATATCAGGGATTCCAGCGACTATCGCAACGAAGCGCTGGAGTCCGATCTGGTGGATCAACTCCGGATGGTTAGGGAAATCATCAGCCTGGCCGGTGAATACGATCCGCTGCCCATTTTAGCCGTGCTTATTCACCGGATTGACAGAAACATCGAGGAGGTGCAGACACATCTGCATTCCCATGACGAATCCGCCAAAGCGGAATTTATCCGCAGAGAGGTTGAACCTGTTCTGGATCACTTTCTGACTTCCCAATCCAAGGTGCGGGATCGCGTGGAGGCCTACCGCTCGGAGCTGGATCCGACCCAGGGAACTCTCTACAGAAAACGGAAAGATTTTGAACAGACGGTCATGGCCATCAATGATACCATCAGCAAGTACTTGGATGAAGAGGAAGAAACAGCCCAGTCCTTTTTTCCTCACTATTTTGAAAAGATGAAGACCGATGGGGTTGACCACACCATCTATATAGGGGCCTCCCTCGTGGAGGACAGAGCATTTGACCCCCTCTATGTCAAGAATCTCCGGCTGTGGCAGTTCATGGTCATGTGCGGGGTTGTCTGGCGTACTGCCCGGGTCACGGAAAATGCTGAAATGCCCCTTGAGACAGCCCATCTCATCCTCGTTCAGGATACGCCCATCTCCATTCGCTTCCGTCCGGACGAGCGGCGATTTGACGTGGATGGGGCATACGATATCCGGCACGAAATCGTCAAGAAACGCATTGACAAAGCCATGGTGAAAGGGAAAGAGGAACGGCTCACGCAACCCGGAAAAATCGCCATCGTCTATTCTCATCGACGGGAAATGCACGAATACTTGAAGTACATCGATTATCTTCAGGATGAAGGGTATCTTGACAAAGAAGTGGAACACCTGGAATTAGAGGAGCTTCAAGGGGTTTACGGGCTGCGGGCAATGCGGGTAGGGGTGGATATGGAAAACGCCATGAACCGGCCCTTTGTAAAGCCCGAAGCCGTCAAAAAGGCGGTCAACTCGCTGTAAGGCACAGGAAACAAGCCAAAAACGTCCCCGCAGGGCATTGAATGCCGTTACTGCAATACCCCTGCCCTAATACCTTTCTTTCTAATTGTTCAGGAAATGCTTCAGGACGAGAAATCGACACCCGCATAGAATCGGGCATTTTGTCCCACTCATAAGGACAAAATGTCGGCCCGGGCAGACCCACAATTATCAATTCAGTTGTGTTATCAGATAATTTTACGATGGCACCCTTTTTGCTATTTGGTTGGGGTGATAAGAAAGTTCCTATTACCTAACCGAAGACGCGATTATGAAGAAAGTAATCCATAGCCTTTCCATCATATTTTTTATGCTATCACTATTTATTACGTATCAGGCATTAAAAATCCCGGTTAAGCCTGCAATATCGCGAAACATAGGCTTACATCCTATTCAAGACAAATCCCACCCAGGGCCGGAAGAAATCCCCCAACAACCTCCCGAACCTACCCAAAAAGAACCTCTGCCGGAACAAGAAGCAGTTGCAATAACTTTTCTCAACCCCGAACCTGTCAGCGCGGAGCCCACTGAACCGGCGGCGCCGGTTGTCGCTGCTTCTGAAAATGAGACATTGATCGGTAAGAGTAATTCACTCCCTTCTGTTGCTGAAAATGAGACAGCAACTGAAAAAACGGATTCCTCTCCGCCTGTTGCTCAAAATGAGACAAAATCAGGAAAAGCCGATTCTCACCCACCTGTTGAAGGCGATCGCTTTAAAATGGTGGAAAGGGTATTGGCGGTGATCGGTACGAAGGTATTTCGAGCAGGACAAACCATCATTCAGGAAAACCTGAAGATTGCTGTGGATAAAATGATCCCAGAAATTTCAATGAACTCCGATTATCAGCTCATCGTCGAGGGCCACACCAGCAGTTTCCGGGCCAGCTCACCCGATGGAAGCGGATATCTGAATAATAGGGAATTATCTGTTTACCGAGCCCAAGCGATTGCGGACATGTTAATAGAGCGGGGGATTCCAGCTGAGCGGATTTCGGTGTTTGGATATGGGAATGATCGCCCGGTTGCTTCCGATGATACGTATGAAGGCAGAGTAAAAAACCGCAGGGTTGAGGTGAAACTCATTACCTGGTCCAAAGTCTGAGAGACAATGTACACAGAACACTTTCATTTAAAAATGCTGCCCTTTGAGAATGTGCCTGATCCCGTATTCTTTTTTGATGCAGGTGATCATGCCCGGGTTCGTGCCCGGGTTGAGAATTCATTAAGAGTCGGTCGGGGTTTGGCGATTGTTACAGGGCCGATCGGTTCAGGAAAGACCACCCTGAGCCAGATCATCAAATCGGATTTCGAGAATGGAATCCATCTGATATGGATCGCCGAACCTCCTCGCAACAGTATGGAACTGTTTCGATTTATCGCTCAGGAGCTCGGTCTGAGTCCATCCATCGACGAGAGGACATTCATCCTGCGGGACATCCGTGCGGCACTTGTTCAAATCCATGCGAAAGGTGAAAGATGTTTGGTCATCATGGACGAGTCGCATCTGATAACGGATGACACCTTGAATGGAATCCGACTGCTGAATAATTTGGAGGAAGGATCGACCAAGCTGATCCAATTTCTTTTGCTGGGTCAGGAGGAATTGGTGGATTTGATCAACAGACCGGGCATGGAACCCTTCAAACAACGTATCTCCATTCTGGAAATGTTGGGTGCCATGAATCCCGACAGGATACGTGAGTATGTATCCTATCGGTTGAATGTCTCAGGAGCACAGCCATCCTTATTTTCTGATGAGGGATGGGAGGCATTGATTGTCGCGTTCGGCGCCGGGAGTACTCCCCGGACAATCAATTTATTATGCGAACGATCCCTTGACGCAGCATTTCAAAGAAAAAAGAACATTGTGGGAGTCGATGAGGTGTATAAAGCTGCCGAAGAATCCGGATTGGGGAAAGAAGTCTTTCACTACATGGTTGGACTCAAGCAAAAATCGGCGGATGTACTCCTTCCACCTATTGAAGACAATGTCTTCTTCGAAGAACCGGTTACAGAAATAGAAACGCCGGATCCCCCATCGATAAAAGAACCCGAAACGCCGACAAAGACCCTGACGCTGTCCGTACTGATTTTTCTCCTATCCGTGACCGCTTTCGGCTACAGCATCACGTTTTACTGTCAGAGATCCGGCTCTACCGATCCAGTCGCCTGCCTCTTGAAGTTAACCGGTTTGAGGTAGTTTCCAGCCTGTACGGGAGAGCCGTCCCCCAGATCCAACACGCTATCGCCATCGGTATCAAAACGAGTGTTGAATGTCGTCTATATCCGTTGTAGCAGGAGATGTAATCCAATACCTCGTTTCTGGCAGCCGTTCTGGAGGCAAATCGGAAATATGAGATCGTTCTGACTTGAAGAAGCATTCGGGAGGAGCATTGTCCCAACAATTACCCTTCCAGCATCGCAGGGCATATTGCACAAGTTTCTTGCCTGCCACCTGCATTTTGTCGTATCCTGCAAGAAAGGCTCGCAGGCCCCAGCAGCAAAAAAGATCCTGTGACTCCATTACTGCCAGGTTTTTTGAATATGATACGGTTTTGCTGAATCTGTATAGCCCAAACCCGTGGGATCTAAAAAGGATAGGATAATTCCATGATTAAAAAGCTGCCCTATGGAAAGACCCTCAAAGAACAGCTGCTGGCAAGCGCCAGGGACAAACTTTATCGTTTCCTCCTCCTGGATGGAACGGTGCGCGGCGCCATTGTTCACGGGACCCGCATGATAAATGAAATGCGGGCGAACCATGAACTCGGTATTTTGGAGACCCTCGTGCTGGGACATGGATATCTTGCGGGCGCCTTGATGTGTGCCGATCTGAAAGGAGATGAAAGAATCACGCTCCAGATCGGCTGTTCCGGTCCCATCAAAGGACTCCTTGTGGAAGCCAACGCATTCGGCGAAGTGCGCGGGTATTTGAAAAACGTTCCCATCCCTATCGAGAAACCCCTGGAGGATTTCAATCTATCCCCCTTTTTCGGCGCAGGAATCCTCTCCGTAGCAAAGGTTTTCAAAGATGCAAAACAACCGTTTACAGGCCAGGTTGAACTCCTGTACGGCAACATTGCCAAGGATCTGGCCTATTATTACCTCACATCGGAGCAGAACCCCGCCGCCTTCAACCTGAGCGTGAAGTTTGACCGGGAAGGAAATGTAACCGGGGCAGGAGGTCTGTTTTTGCAGGTAATGCCGGGAGTGAAGGATGAGGATGTGGACCGTCTGGAGGCGCTGGTGTCCATGCTGCCTTCCATCGGAACCGCATTTGCCGACGGGAAAGAGCCGGAAGGACTGGTTCGAAAGAGCTTTAAATCCCTCCATCCACAGTTTTTAGGCTCGCATCGGGTTGAATTTATGTGTCGCTGCAGCCAGAATCGACTGGAAGAAATTCTCACCGCCCTCCCGAAAGAAGATCTGGATGACATGATTCAAAAAGGCCCCTTCCCTTTGGAAGTAAAATGCCAATATTGCAGCACCCCTTACCTTTTCTCCAAAGATGACCTGATAAAGATCGAGTCCGGAAAAACGGATCAAGGAACGAACACCTGACGATCTGGGAGGAATCGGTATATCGAGATGCCCATGACGCGAAGGTCTTTTTTGAAAAAGGTGTTGTTCGGCGGCGCCACGGCATTGTTCATCCCATGGTGGGCCGCGTCCCCTGTCCGGAGCCAGACCCACCGCGATGAATTCTCCGGGAAGGCTATCCGTAATAAACAGCCATACTGAAGAATCCCTCGACATTCGATATGTGAGCGACGACGGGGTTTGGAAGCCGGAAGCCCTGTGGAAGCTGAATCGCCTATTCCGCTGCCACTACAACGACCGGGTGAAACCCATTGATCCGGAGCTGTTCCTGCTCATGGATCAGATACACACACGCCTGGGAGCAGGCAGACGTCCTTTGACTCTGATCTCAGGATACCGATCGCCGGAATACAATCAACTGCTCATCTCCAGGGGAAGCGGAGTCGCTAAGAGGAGTTTCCACTTGAAAGGGATGGCGGCCGACATTCAGATCAAGGGGGTCAGCCTCACAAGTCTGTGTCGGGAGGCCCGGCAGACCCAGGGGGGCGGAGTGGGTTTGTACTCGAGATTCGTTCATGTGGATGTTGGGCCCGTACGGTACTGGTAGTCCTTCTTCACAAGTCTTTTACTCAGGGAACCATCCTTTAGGCTCCGCGGCAACATTTGGATCCACCTCGGGCAAGGTCCTCGGAGGTTTCGTTAATCCGGCGCCTGGAACTGTATGCAGGGCTTTCCACAGTACCTTGTCCCGACCATAGATGTCCTCACGGTAGTGGGCGTCCCCCTCTTCCCCAACCCAGAAAGTCAGGTAAGTCAGATGAACAGTCACAGCGTCCTGGACGGGAACGGTCGTGCTCTTGCCGCTCGCAATGATCTCTTCTATTCGACTCCGGGTCCAGGAAGGGTTGTTTTCCATGATGAAACAAGCCAGATCGACAGGTTTTTCCACCCGAATGCAGCCGCTGCTGAAGGTACGTATCGTTCGCCGAAAAAGATCCCGTTCCGGGGTATCGTGAAGATAGACGCTGAATGGGTTGTGGAAAATAAATTTGATCTGTCCGAGGGCATTCCAGGGTCCAGGTTTCTGTCGAAGCCTGCCCGGAAAATTGCCGGCATGGATCGTTGACCAGTCGAGGGTTGCAGGGTCCACAAAGACGGGCGGTTCCTTCCAGCCTTTGATTAATTCGAAGTGATTCTTAGAAAGGTAGTCCGGGTCTTTCTTGATCTTCGGAAGGATTTTTCTCGATAGAACCCCATAGGGCACATTCCAATAGGGATTGATGACCAGATAGTCCATATTCCGGTTGAATACCGGCGTCTGGGTGTATGCTTCGCCGACGATAATGCGCATTTCCAAAACCTTTTGGTTGTCTTGAAAAGCCTCAAGTGCAAATGCAGCAGAGTTGACCATGATGTGGCGCCTGCCAAGGTCCCGCGGGAGCCACCGCCGTCTCTCCAGGTTGACAAAGACGGTCTCAAGAAGATCTTCCGGAGAGCGATTAAGCGCTGCAAGCGTGTCTCGTCCCACCGCGCCGTCCGGGGAAAGCCCGCGCCGGGATTGAAACTGAACCACCGCCTTTTCCAGATCCAGGTCGAAAAGAGAGGCCTGATCATTCTCCATGCCGGTCCCAGGAAGGAAACCATCCAGGAAAAGTCGCTTTCTAAGAAGAATGACCCTTGCAGACCGGTCGCCCTTTCGCAGGGTTTTTCCCTGGGGAATGACGGGCCAACCACCCAAGGAGATTACCTCCTGCAACCGTCTTGCCTCGGCCATGGCAAACAGATAGTCATGGCTGCCGGGCCCCAGCGCTTCCAGGGCATCTTGAACATCCCGTCCCGTCCGGATGCCTGCCAGGAATTCAAATACCTCCGACTTTTTCTTTTCAGTCAACCATTGGGGGTAGATGGTGACAGGGTCCACTTTCCCATTGGTCAGATGGTTTCCGAAGTTGACAAAGGCGTCCGAAAGGACGATCTCCAACCCTGCCAGTTCCCTGGCCCTGGTTGAGGCCGACCGGTCTGAAAGCGGGGTTTTCAACCATTCTGAAAGGCAGGCATAATGGTAGTCGAAACTGGACAATCCGTGTTGCTCGGCCTTTCCCAGAGCCGCCACAAGTACGCCGGCCGCTTCGGCAGGGCCGTCGTCGGAGACCCAAACAGGCTCATATGCGCGCCGGCTGTAGAACACCATGAGGGCCTTCCCGATGTAAACCGGCTCGCACCCGATCCAGAACGTTTGGGGCCTTTTCGCCGCATCCAGATACTCTTTGAGGGCTTTTGAAATATCCTCCCGGCCAGCCATACAGGGAGCGGCTCCTGGAGGAAAAATCAACAGGGAGAATGTAAGGACTTCGAGTAGGCCAACGAGAGAGAACTGTCGGAAACGCATATATAAAACCCTTTCCTTGAGTTGGAGTGCCGGAAGTGTGTGTCTCCCGTCCAGGGCACGACTATCGAACGATTTGAACCGGCTTGGATGGACAAATGTTACCAGATTTGAAAGCGTTCTGCAATAAGGCGTCCCAAGACATAGCGCTCGATTGCAATGTGTCCTTTGGGTATTCAGGTAGTGGGATCGCCCTGGTACGAGATGGAACTGCTCACTATTTCAGAGGCTGACTTCAGGAGATGTCTGGGCAGCAGGGAATACTTCTGCAAGGTGAAACTGGATGGTATTGTTGTCGCCATTTCTCTATTTGCTATCTCGGCATGCATTCCATTATTCAGAACGTTCGTATAGAGTCTCGGGATCAATATCTAAATTTCCTGGCCAAGCTACTGTCCCGTTTAGGACGTATGCTTTCAAAAAAGCATTCCCATTTTTGAGCCTTACCCAAGGTTTTTGATCGATGAATGGCTTCATATCGAATTTTTTTTGCTCACCATTTTCGAATATAATAGTCATGCTGAAATCGGGTTTTGCGTGCACATCGGTAACATCAAGCAACATGTCTTTTCCTCCCTATTTGAGCGGGTCTATACGGAATAACTCTATTCCTTCCTTATGCGGGCTCCCAATTAGCCAATAACTCATCACGATGTCAATCCACGCTCCCGCACGGGGAGCGACTGTGAAGGATTCATCATGGATCCGATGGTTTCAATCCACGCTCCCGCACGGGGAGCGACTGTCGACGGCATGGCAAGCTCGTGTCATGTTTCAATCCACGCTCCCGCACGGGGAGCGACCATCAACATGGTTACAGACACTGCTGATCAGTTTCAATCCACGCTCCCGCACGGGGAGCGACCGTATCGTCGCAAATGTATGGCAGCTGATCAGTTTCAATCCACGCTCCCGCACGGGGAGCGACGAATGTCTCACATGTGCGATCATCCGTCGATTGTCACGTGTTTCAATCCACGCTCCCGCACGGGGAGCGACTGACTATCAGCGCATTGCGCCAATGCTCACGTGACATGTTTCAATCCACGCTCCCGCACGGGGAGCGACGTGATCGTTCACAGACAGCTGCATGATCAATGCATGTTTCAATCCACGCTCCCGCACGGGGAGCGACCTGCAGACTGTCGTGGCATTGCGCCAGTGGATCATGTTTCAATCCACGCTCCCGCACGGGGAGCGACTGCAGCTGTATGCTGATCATGCGTACAGTCGGCATGTTTCAATCCACGCTCCCGCACGGGGAGCGACGATCTACCATGGATCGCGATCAGCGATGCACATGCGTGTTTCAATCCACGCTCCCGCACGGGGAGCGACGTTCCGGCATGATCGACAGTGCTATGGCAGTCAGTTTCAATCCACGCTCCCGCACGGGGAGCGACCCATGGCTATCTGAGGATATCATGATCGATAGTTTCAATCCACGCTCCCGCACGGGGAGCGACACGTGACCTGTTGCGCAATGTCACTGTAGTTTCAATCCACGCTCCCGCACGGGGAGCGACGTGACATTATCATGGCTGCATGTCCTGACGTTACATCACTGTTTCAATCCACGCTCCCGCACGGGGAGCGACGACTAACCACTGTTCATCATCGCTGTCCACAGATCGGTTTCAATCCACGCTCCCGCACGGGGAGCGACCTGATACTGCATCGGCAGCGCAACCATTGATATTGTTTCAATCCACGCTCCCGCACGGGGAGCGACTCCAGCAGCTTAAGTTGCTGGTTTAAAAGGTAATGCGGGGCTCATTATGCGAACCCTCTCTTTTCGATCCTCCTTCCTTTTGATTGTGGAATGCTAAACCCATAACTACCTGGAATAACACTTTAATTTTCGACCGCGAACCTACTCTTCAAAAATACCGGCATAAATCGTTCATTTTCAAAGGCTTACGCCCACTCGCCAAAATGCGAGCATCAGGTTCGCGCACGCCCCTCAAACAATCAGAGGCCCCTCCGGATCGTCCGGTTTCTTGGTCCCAATATGCTCTACCCGCTTCCTCCAATTGGCACCCAAAAAGTAGAAACGAAGGCTGTCCTCTTCCAATTCAATCTCGTCGATTAACCTTTGCCGCAGCCGTGTCCATTGGGCAGGATCCACAGAACATTCAAAAACCGACAACTGGACCCGCTGACCGAAATCCTTGCACACCTTTGCTACTCTGCGCAATCGGCGTTGCCCTTCCGGCTTTATCGTCGAAACATCATAGCTTACCACGACCAGCATTTCACGTCTCCTATTTCCAGATAAAGCACGGATACCCGTCCAGGTCCCCCCGGAGGCATCGAGCCATTAATAACGCCTGCATATGAAAGAGAAGTCCGATGGTCACCTTTTCCTCAAGAAAGGGGTGATAGATCTCATCCTGCTTCCGTTTCTGATAAGCCACAAGCACGGTTTTACGCGTCTCATCATCCATCAGCACAGCGCCGGATTCACTCACCGTAAAACCTTTTTCCTGGACCTGATTCAGATTAATCAGCGACAGGGTCAAACGATCCGCTAAAAAGGGCCTGAACTCCTCCATCATGTCGAGTGCCAGGCCCGGTCTGCCCGGACGATCTCTGTGGAGAAAACCCACGGCCGGATCCAGGCCGACGGTTTCAAGGGCGGATCGAACATCATGCATCAAAAGCGTGTAGATGAAAGACAACAGACAATTGACTCGGTCCAGAGGCGGCCGCCGATTCCGTTCCTTGAATCTGAAACCTTCTTTCTGTGAAATGATCAGGTGATCAAACGCACTGAAATAGGCATGGGCCGCTTCCCCTTCGATTCCTCGCAAAGTGTTCAGCGGAGCGCCAATCTGCACATTCTCCAAGGAATGTCCCAATCTCTTTACGGCTTCCCCCACTTCGGCGTCGTTGAGCTTTTCTCCATGATCTCTTAAAGCCCTCCGAGCACCGTGCGGCAGTTGGCCAGTTTCCCCGTCAACATGGATCTGGCCATGCGTGCAGACATATCCATATCATCGGCCAGCCGGTATTGTTCCCTCCGCAAAAGGACATTTCCGGATACCGGCCCCTTTACCCTCGCAAGAAATCGTCCATTTTCCGTGAGGAAACTGATAGCCACATCCCTTTCAGCGCAAAAGCCCATCAAGAAAGGGCTGCAAAGGACATTTCCAAAACAAACGATACCCCCGAGAGTATGGACAGGAACACGCAGCCGGGTTTCTTTTTCAACCCTCACCAGCACGCTTTCCCCTTCCTTTGACAAATAAGCGCCCTGAGTTGTCACAAAAAGTGTGTTCAGATGTTTTTTCATCGATCACTCACCCACTTCCTCTAAAAGATATCGTTCCACGGATTTGCTTTTGGCAACAGTCTTTGGAAGGCAAAGATCCTTCATGGAACAGCTCTCGCACTTTTTCCCATAAACAGGTTTTGGCGTCTTGCCTGCTTCCACGAGGTCATGGAACCGCCTTGCAGTATCTTCCGTCTCCGATCTTAGATCAGCGTCAAAATCCACATCCTGACGGTGTCGGATTTTGCCGTAAAACAGGGCGCCGGAAGGCACTTCCACATCCAGCATTTCCTCCAGGCACATCGCCTGGGCACAAAGTTGCACTTTGTCCACATTGTCCCGTTTGGGTTTTCCACGCTTGTATTCCACCGGAAACGGCCTCCACTTCTTTTCAGGCCCTTCCCTTTCCCGATGGAATTCCACCACATCGGCCTTTGCGATCAATCCCAAACGGAGAGACCGCAAGGGCATGCTGTACTCAATCCGGACTTCCCCTCTGGATTCCCTGTCCGCCTCATGAACCCGCTCGTGCAAAATCCTGCCTTCAGCAGTAAAAACGTTTTCAGCCCAAGCCTGCTCAATATGGATCAGAGCGCACTGGCGCGAACAAAACGCCAAGTGCTGCAAGCCCGACAAAGGAAGGAGATTATCTTCAGTGTAGCTCATGGTCTTCTTCTTTGATTGCGCATCTGTGTTCGAGCACGATAGAGCCTTTCCGTGAAACCGCCCTCTTCCAGGAACGCCTTTTCAAGAGTCCTGAGCTGTTGATCGAGCAGATAGTTGGTCTGGTGAATGAGGCAGATCATGGTGTTGGCGGCAATTTCGGGGGAGCTCCTTTCTATATAGGCCTTATAAGTCAAATAGGACCTATTCTTGCGGTAGCAAAGCCCCCGGACCTCTTTGGCTTTTGGGTGGTCTTTTCCCCAGAGAGGCAACCCGTGCTGTCGCAGATAATCCTGAAAATCAAGCAGCAGTTCCTCCAGACTCGCTCTTGCCACCCCCACAAGCTTGAGTTCGGTCTTCTTGGAGGTACCTGAGGCCATGCAGCCTTCGGCAATATTTTGCTTGCCGCTCCGCGCTGCCTGCACCATCTGGTCATGGGTTCGCGATCGGCGGCTGATGAAGCGGTCGCAAAACGCGACCGTACCATCATAGACAAGCTCGGACATCTGGTAGGATTTGAGGTCGCGATACCCGCCGTGAGGCGGGATGATTTTGGGGTCTTGTTGTGGGTCGGTCATTATAAGCGATTCGCCTCCTCTTTATTGATGGTCTTCTTCCCTATGGCAGAGTAATGATCTTGATGCCCGACGGCAGATCCTCCCTTTCAATGAGTAGGCGGTAGTCATCGAAATTGCGAGGGGGTTTCTGGTTATCCTTCCGGGTAACTTTAACGCGTTTGAACAATGTATGCGCGGGCGAATTGCCGAGCTCTGATTCATGTTCAAAAATAACCAGCTTTTGTGTGGACATTAGGCCGCGGGCAGCCGACCGGTCATGTTCAAACATATTGCAAAGCGCATCCCAAAACAGGGTCAGATCATCTGCGTCGAAGCCGGTCTGGGCGGCGAGATGGGCTGAAACAAAACCATGTGCAACATAGATGCCGTAGGGAATAGTGTTTTTGCGGCCCATGGTACGATTGTCTCCCTGTTGTTTTTCAGCTTCTGCTTCAGTAGCCACCGCCATGCGGGTGATGGAATGTTCAAGGGTAACAACTGGATCTACCGAACGCCCAAAAGTCATTTGTATGGGTCCGCGCACCTGACCGCAATTGGGCGCTGAACGCAGAGCCATAACAGCACCAAAAGTCCGAACATCATAAAAATCATCACACATTTTCTCACGCCCTCGACCAGTCTCTTCGGCCGACGGGCGACGCGGTTTTGCGTTTTTAAGTACAGCCTTTATCAAATCGGCAACCTTTTTGTGTGGGTTTTCCTCTTTTAGCCACTCTGTAATAGATTTCTTGTCGGCTACGGCGGAAACAACAAGTTCTGCGTTATCATTTTCCCCTTCGGTAATAGTCAAACCTTCCGGCAAGGCAAGGGTTGAAACAGATTCCAAGAGCTCCTCCGGAATAGCTTTACGCGATTCCTGGCCAGTGCTGATTCCAAGCTCTTTAAAGGCTTCAAAGTGAGCTCTTCCGAGGACGCTCTTTTCTTTGATGTAAATATCGTGTGGTTTTTTGCACTTTTTGATGAGCTGAACATAATTCCTCACTTTTCGCTTAAGGCACACATCCGTGACAAGCCCCTGACCGGTCTCAGGGTCAATCCTCGGCAGATTGCCGGCATCGGGATCGCCGTTGGGGTTTCCGTCATGGACATCAAAAATTAAGACAAAGTCATACCGGTTCCGGATAGGTTCGCTCATTTCTCTTCCTCCTTATTGTTCAATTCATTGTCATCGTTCTTTTTGGTATAGAATGCCTGCGTCTGATGATAATACCCGATAGCGAAACGCCCTTGATCTTCGAGGCTGAGATGGGGCGGAAAGGCTGTGTCTGCATCAACCCCATCCAAAATCCGGCCAAGCAATCTTTCAAAAAAGACGCGGCGTCCCGTGCTCTCCAGCTTACTTAAATGATGGTTCTTCAGGCGCATAAGGTTGCCGAATACCGCAACCGGCGTACCGGATGCGGCCCCGTAGAACTTATCCCGGATCGTAGCATTGATTCCGGGATTGGCCTTCTGCTGGATTTTTTCCAAGGCAGCAAAGAGCCGGCCAAGCCGGTAGCCGATGTTTGTGTTGCTTTCATCCAGACTCATTTTTAATTCCTCCTCTACGTTAGAAGTTTTAAAGCGTGTCGATCTGTTAATGCAGGCTTTGATCAATGCCGCGCGAGCATAAGTAACCGTATGTTCAGCGCGAATTCGGTTAATTGATGCCTGGAGCAATGTTTGTGGATATGGGAGGCACTGGAGAATAGACCGCATTGTATCTCCTGCCAGATTGGGCGGAATATTTTCTGCCTTTCCCTGGACTGCAGTGGAAACCAGAATGCGAAAAAGGGAGATGAAATTCCTTTCTCTCGGATCATGAACAATCATTAGGTCTTCAAAATGCTGACGGATTTTTCCCGCCATTTCCGCTACCGTATCGACAATCCAGAAGCGGACGGCAATGCGGGATGCATTGGGAGAAAGCCCGAGGACAAAAAATCTGCCTTTTGTGCTGCCATCGAGGTAGAATGCACCACTATTTATAGAATTGTAGAGGGCTTCAACGGCTCGACTACCTTTATCTGGGTCGTCTTTTTGGGGTTCTCCAAAAAAATCGCCAAACTGCTGTTCAAAGGAGCTGTCTTTTTCGGCCCAAAATACGGTCGATGCGTCCCCTACCTGCATTCGCTGTCTTGAGCCTTTAGCAAGGAGGTGGTTCAGTGCAGTCGTATAGGCAAAAACGGTTTTCTTTCCAACAGGTGAGTTTGCCCCTTGCTGTTTCCCGAATGATGCAAACGCAGGAGTATTACCGCCGTTCGTTCCATTCGCTATTTTATTGTTTATTGAAACGATATTGGCGCCCACAGACTGTGCCCCGTAAACTCCTTTTATTGCGGCGTGAAGTCGTTCGATCACATCGCTCTGTCCGGTAACAAGACAAATTCCTTGCTTCTCGTCACTGGGTTCTTTGAAGGCAACTGCAATACCAGATTTTACGGCAGGTCTTTCTGAAATGATTTTTTGATCACCGGCCAAACGGAATGTGAGATTGCGTGCTTCCTTTAGAAGGTCGCTCCAAACTTTATCGAAAGCTTCGAGCAATTGTTTCTTGTTGTCATTTGTGAGGAATGCCTTAAGCGCGGTAAGACCGTCATCCATAATTTCGCCCAAGTCGGCAATTCGCTTTTTGAACGCCTCATGTTGTCTACTCACACGTTCAGGTTTCCCCTTTAGAGGCACGCCAAGAGCATATTCAGGATTGTCCCACAACAAATTTCCTACGATATTGTTTGCCCTTTTTACCGCCTGAGGCACCAAAAACAGCTTGGCGCGTCGATTCTTCCCTTCACCCTCATAGGTCTCTTCAATATTGACAGGGAACCCATTTTGATCCAGAACTACAACAAAAGGAATCTCCTTCCATTCAAAACCTGACGGAGCCATGCCCGAGTCAGGTTTTTCCGACTTTCGATCGTAGTATTCCTTCAACGCATGCAGAATCATCCTCTCACCTCCCCTTTGTCATCTCGCTTCGGCACGTGAATCACACCGTTTTCCATGTTGGCGCGGAAAAAGAGTGGCGTGGGGTCGGCTGGATCGCTGTAGTCGAGATCATAAAGCATCCAGCCCAAATCACGTGTCTCTGCGATGGGGTTGGAGGGCTCTTTGAGCTCATTCACCAGCTGGAATTCCGCTGCAAATTCTCGACAACCGAGATATGGCTGATTGAAGCATTGCCCTTTCATCGCCCGTCGCTCAAACATGGCGGCATATTTGGCTTCAGTCTCGTCGCTTTTTGGCTCCCGACCATGTTCGATATTGAATGGCCCTCTTTGTACACCGTTACCCGTCTCCGACCTTTTATCAGGGGGAATAAATTCAAATTCGGCGTGGATTCGATATTTCACATCACGCAGAAAAAGTCCTGCCCGCTGCTGCCGTTCATTTTCAATAAGGATGGCGGATTTACGAGGTGAGGCCACTGCACCCACCTCGTTCCGCCGAACCGATATCCATCGAATGGGCGCTAGTACCTCAATGCGATTCACCAGCCAGGATATCGCCGGTTTCCACAAAATGGCCTCGAAAATACCGCGTGCGGCCGATGGTGTTATCACATCATAGCTGACCCGCTCCACTTTCATTTCGGGGCGGGTGAAGCAGGCATAAGGGCCGCTTACCTCCAGACAGAATCCTTTCATGTTCACCTCCCGTTCTTATGTTCAAATCACCAGATCTTCCGGTGTCCAGGCTGAGTCAAACAACGCCAACCCACGGGATGGGTCATAACGGCCGATCCAGTGCCAAAATCCCGGCCATACCTCATCCACAAGGCCATCCGCCTTTGCCTTTAAATAGTCCCTTCTTGATAAATTCACAACGTAGCGCTGCAACCTACGCATGTTTTCACGGGTGGGCCCAATCCGACGCAATACCTCTATGTATCTCTCGCTTTCCCCATACTGAACGAATATGGATTGTTGAGCTTGATCGTCAATGAACTTGAATTCTTCTGCGGCCGTACGAAAATGTACGTGGGGGACGTCTTTCACCAGCCTGTCTCTAAGCCATTTTTCCCCCGTGTCATTGACTTTGGAATAAAAACAACGGAAATAGGAAGCAACTACGTCAAGACAATTTGGATCCAGCCCAGGCGTGGCGGACAGTTCTCGGGTTGTGTTTTCTCCCTTGAGAAGGAGGCCACGGGGAGCAGGTTTCGGCGGTACAAAAACATGCACCTGGCCCAGTTTCCCTACTTGGTTCAGTCTGCCTTCACGGTTACAGCGACCGGCGGCTTGAAGGATGGAGTCCAATCCACACAGAGCACGATACACAACCGGAAAATCGATGTCGACGCCCGCTTCCACCAGTTGGGTGCTGATAACGCACGTGGCCAGGCCTTCCTTGAGCCGCTGTTTAATCTTCCGAATTACTTCGGAACGGTGTTGCCCACACATGAGTGCAGATAGATGAAATGTGTCCTTCGGCATGAAGCTGAAAAGTTCGTGACAATCACGGCGCGTGTTGACAACACACAAAACCTGTTCGTAGGTCTGCAGTTCGGTTGCAAGATCCGCCCAACTGCGCGGCTGGTTCATATCGGCCGGCATATTTATCACGGTTCGCATGAGTTGCTGGTATAGACTTGATGGATTCGCTATGATTTCCCTGGTCGGGTCGAGATTTGGAAGGGCTGGTTGTGTGGCGGTGGCAAGCACCATGCTTACATCATAGTTCTGTGTAAGCTGGTTTATGACATCTATACATGGCGCCAACTTTTCGGGGGGAAGGAGTTGGGCTTCATCAAGGATGACCACACTGTTGACGATGTTATGCAACTTACGGGTCCGTCTCGACCTGGCAGCGAACATGGATTCAAAGAGCTGAACGTTAGTGGTGACAATAATGGGTGCATCCCAGTTCTCGGAAGCTAAACGCGACCTCTGTGTTTCCCTCTCCGGCTCAACATTGCAGTGATGCTCAACTACATTCTCCGCACCGAAGATGCCCGTCAGCGTCTCCGCTGTTTGCTCGACGATGCTTGTATAAGGAATAACATAGATGATGCGGCGTTTGTCATACTTGAGTGCATGATCGAGAGCGAAGGCCATGGCGGAAAGCGTTTTTCCGCCTCCCGTGGGAACAGTAAGAGAGAAGATACCCGGGCTTTTTTCAGCCGCAGTGCGGCACGCTGCGAGGATCTGGCGCCGAATCGCGTTCACGGGCGTATTCGGTTTGAATCCTTCCATATGGCGATCGAAGGCCTGCTTGAGTTCAACCAGCATGGAAAACCCCTTTCGCTCTTCAACCTGCTCCGGCTGCATGAATGCCTCGGTATCCAGATAGTCCGCATCTACAAGAGCCGAAAAAAGCATCCTGACCCATAAATGGAAGTTGCCCGGTTTCACAAAACTCGGCGGTTTTGCCACCGGTCTGAGCCTTTTCCCGACCTCTTCAGCTTTTTCGCGAATGCGATTAAGGTTTTCACGGCCTTCTTTGAGTCTGATCCGCAAAGCTGCATTGCCGGTATCAGTCTCGAACCAGTCGGGTAAACCTGCGTGATGGCCCGCTGCCAAAAAGGCGAGAGTAAGCCCTATGAATTCACCAAATTTCTCGACCGCGAATGCTGCGCCGGCACTGGAGTGATTAACGCGACCTCGGCCAATCCCATCATAGTCTGCGTCATCCAAGCCATTCTGCTGGAACAAATAGGCTTGGAACTCAATGGCAGCCTTTCCAAGATCATGCAATAAGCCCGCATTCCAAACCCAGTCGGCAGAGGAAAACAAGCTCGCGAATCGCTCCGCAATCGTCGCCACGTTCCCAGAATGTGTACATAACGGCTGCCAATTCTCGAGCGGTCTTCCTTCAAGAGAATGCGCATAGTATTTCCGTTTCACTTGTTCTATCATCCTTCCCTCTCCGCGGATCGCTTCAAATTGTCCTCATAGTCTCCATGCCAGAGGTCAAATTCTCCGCCCACCTTCCAGCTTTGAATATCGGCCCGGCTCTTAAGCCATTCGACAATCTTTTCCAACCTGTCATCGGGACGATCCGAAAGCCGGCCCAGTTCTACAACGAAACTGAGCTTTTCGGCACTCCCTCCGCCGCCGCAGTAGCAGCCGTTGGCTTCGATCGCCTCGTCAACAAAGGCGTCCAGGAATTCATCCGATCCATCTTTTCGATTTCGGACGATTAGGATCTGGCTGCCCCATTCGGTGAACTCACCACAATGCTTCTTCTTTCGGAGTCTCTTTTTCACGTTCAAAGGCCGACATTGAGAACTATGCCGAACCCCTTTCATCTGGAGGTATTCCCATCGTTGTCCCAAAAATCTCGATAAAATCTCACATAGTCGACCGTGGCTTCCGGGTCTATATCGAAATAGTAGCGACATAGTTTCCTGTACAAAACGACGATCCCATCATCGAAACAGAAATCAAGCAGGCTGTCGAGGAGGTGTTCAATCTGGTGAGGGTCCTGAACCTTCTCGTTTATCAGCGCATTGACTTGATGGCAGTATGCCGCCTTCGCCGTCACCGTCAGTCTCTTTATCTGTGTCGCGATTTCACGCAAGCCCTCATCCATTTTCTCTCTCATTTCATGATGGTCCCCTGACACAAAATCTCAATCCCAGAGCATCATACCCCCCCTGTTTGTCAGATACGGTCACAGACTTCGGAAAAAAATCACCCTTTTACGATTTTTTTTCATTTTAGCCGGCTTTAGATATGTTTTTATTCTTGGTGGTTGAGCCAACCGAATCGAAACATGGCGTGGCGTTCCCGGTCCGGAAAATAAAAAACCCCGTCTTCCTTCTGTTTCCGGAAGCGGGGTTGTTTTTTCGTAGGGCCATCTTGATCTCCTTCACCCTCTCGGGATTGAAAGAAAAACCGTGCAAATTATCGTGCCAATTTTTCTACATCAAGACATATCGTAAGTCAATTTTAAATAGTTATTTAAATCCCAGCCTCTTTTCTTGTCTGTCCGGCCGCACAAAAGAGCCCGCTTGTTTCAGTCATCGCGGACCTGCCCCGGAGCTGGTTGAAGAACATTTTCAACTCCCAAGTCGGTCGAATTGCCGACCGGTTTAGGGGCATCTTAACACCCCTGTTTGTCAGATACGGTCACAAAGTCGAAACTTTTTTTCAACAAACTGCGATTTTTTTTGATATCACCTGGAAAAAATATTGCCAAATTTCTTGATAAAATGGTTTATTTCATGCCTGAGTATTTTGGAATCTGATAGATAGTTTCCATCCATAAATGGCCCTTTTCCGCAATCTCGGCGTCGAACTGCGGGGTTCCTTGTGCGACGTACAGTCGTACGTCTCCGCGCAAGCCCTTGTTTTCCTTGACCTTGCGAAAAATTGCTCATTTCTGAATTGGAAACCCGCAGTGTTCATAAACACATTAATGGATGGACACTAGATAGCTTCCGTAAAGAACGCTCCGCAATTGTTTTTCAGCCAAACTCCGGAGGACGGCCGGTGGAACTCCGCCAGGCGGGAGGCATTTAATATTTGAGGAGGACGCCATGGCCAGGGGCGACCAGTTAGGGAGACAGTGGAAGATCATCCAGACCTTGATATCTTCCAGAAAGGGAAAATCGGCTTCGGAACTGGCGCGGGAACTGGAATGCCGGCCCCGGACCCTCTACCGGGACCTGGAAGCCCTTCAAGTGGCCGGTTTCCCCATCTACACCGAACGGTCGGAAGGAAAAAACCTGTGGTCCGTGCTGGACACGGTGAAAAACCAGATCCCTATCCCATTTACCCTCACGGAACTGATGGCCCTCCATTTCAGCAGGGATATGCTCAAGGTTTTCAAGGATACGGCCTTTTTCGAGTCCCTGGAATCGCTGCTTCAAAAGGTCAAGACCACCCTTCCCAAAGACTCCATCGAATATCTGAAAAGTGTCGAGCAGGCCCTTCATCTCAGTATGAAGCCGTACAAAGACTACGGCAGGTTCAAAGAGATCATCAACCGTGTAATGGACGCGTCCGTCAACCGGAAGACGATTGAGATCGTCTATTTCACCATGAGCCGAAAGAGGGAAACACGGCGCCGGATCGACCCTTACCGGGTGTGGTTTTTTAACCGGGAGAAAGGGGACAGGTCAATAGTTATCCCTCCGGCAATACACTCCGGACCACGGCCTTTAGCTGTCTCGCCGATGGCAGTTTACCCTTCATTTCGGCGGGCAGCCTGGGTTGCAGCGCATAGGTGGCCACGCCGATGGGGTTGGCCTTGGTTCGCAGGGCGTATTCCACCTCAATATCATCCTTTTCGGCGCAAAGGATGACGCCGATGGAAGGCTGGTCGCCGGGGCTGCGCTCCCTGTCATTGAGAAGATTCAGATAAAAATCCATCTTGCCGGCATATTCGGGTTCAAAGGGCCCGACCTTGAGCTCAAAGGCCACGAGGGCTTTAAGAAACCGGTGATAGAACAACTTCCTTTCCATCCTGGCCCGTTCGTAGGCCCCGGCCTTGATCTGGTTCAAGAGGACATTCCGGGACCAGCCCAGGCGGGCCGTGGCCTCAAAATACCAGAGCCGGGCAGCGGGAGCTTTGACTTTCTTCACGATTTCGACATGATGACCCCAAGGAATTACAGGGAAGATTCCTTGAACAAGTCGTTCAAGAATTGATTGCGGTTCATCTGAGGGCGCTCGGCAGTCGGGGTTCGCCGCTTCTGGAACAGTCGGTTCCAGAAACAGATGTCCGCGCCATCTCATTTCTTGAACAGCCTGTTCAAGAAACTGGGGGCTCGAATACTTCAAGAGGAACTGACGCATGAGCCAGACGCTGTTGGCCGAAAACCCCCTTGAGCCAGGGAACGCCCGGCGCAGATCCGCCGCCACCATTTCCACCGCCGAATCGTCCCAGTGGAGCGTTTTTTGCTTTTCCACGATGGCCTGGCCAATATCCCAGTAAGGGTTTGACTATGGAGAAGGGAATGTTGATGCTCCTGTAAAAAGTCCCCCAGGCCGTCATTCCCGCGAAAGCGAGAATCCATAGGTAGCCGATGTCCTGGATTCCCGCTTTCGCGGGAATGACGAAATCAGAGGTTTTTCGACTTTTCACGGGAGCATCAATGTTGGTTCATTGTTCCTTCAAGAAGGATCAGAGACTGTTCGTGTAACTCTGCATTCGTTATGGATTCGTTTAATTCCATCAGTTGCTTATGGCTAATGGTTTCAAATCAGGAAAGCTGCGGTTCTTTCGGGGAATGGTCATCGGCGCCCGCGCCAGTAAAACGGACGTCTCTTATGGTGGGCAATTGCGAGGATTCTGATTTGATCGGCCCTTACAGAATAGATCACGGAGAACGGAAACCTGTCCATAAATCTTTTCCTAACTCGGGTTCGGATCAATGGAGCTGCATTGGGAAATTCGGAAATTCTCTTGAGCGATCGCTGGAACTCATCGATAAAGGCACCCCCTAATCCAGGGCTTTGCATGTCATAGAAATCTACAGCCTCTTCGATTTCAATCTCTGCCATCTCATGGATCTCAATAAAAGAGATCATGGTCGGCGTGCCCGAATACGTGCAATGACTTCGTCTGCAGGATGCGCATATTCAATACCGGCATCCAGGTTTTCATCGCGCCGGACAGCCTCGTCCACCCACAGGTTTTCGATCTCCTTTTGGTCCATGTTTTCAAGACTCGCAAGGATTTCTCTGGCAAGATACGCCCGGTCTTTCGGATCTAAGCGAAGCACTTCTGTTTTCAATTGCTCTATGCTCATTTTGTTCTCCAGCTTGATTTTTACAAATCAATAATTATCTGAGGAGCCAATTTCAAAACGACCTCTTTTGCCCGATCTCTGCGTCAGGCTCAAATTTTAATCCTCGAGATATCAAGCATATCCCTATGGTTAAAATTTTCGCCTTCCTTAATCTCGAACAAAATTGAGCATTTTGAAACAGGCTCTGAGAAAATGAATATTCTTTCATTTTTATATTTCACCATTTGTTTCAAGTCAATGACATTTCATACCACGGTGATTTTGTTCTACCATCCAAGCCATTAAATTTGAAAGGAGAACTCATTCATTTCGGTTGCTGAGCGTATGGATGGCCGGGTTTCAGGTTTCGGGTTTCAGGATAAAGCATTTCGTCCGTTTCTGACATCTGAACACTGAACACTGAAACCTCTCGACATATTCAAAACCTCCGATATGGCTTTATTCAAGGCATATTCTTGCTTAGAACAAATTCACCGTGCATTTCATACACAGGCTATCCGTACCCCCCTGCTTCCTTCAACCCCGAAAAAAATACCGCATCCAGCTCTTGAATCGGCACAGAATGCTTTTCATGATCAATCTTTTCCTGAAACGATCAGTTCCTGCTCCAGAAACCCACTTATGGAGCCGATCCATTCCAGTAACGGCGGGTTCGATTTGCGCAGCAGCAACAGGGCTTTCGGCAGATCCCATCCGCTCATGTCGAGCTACTCGCTAACGGGCCGTTCAATAACATCATCTCTTTTATTGATTGAGGGGTAACATAAACAGGAATTCTCGCGGAGACTCAGAGTCTGTTCCCTTATAGCACGCTTCTCTGTCAGATGCGGTTGCAAGCTGGAAAGTTTTTCAAAAAAATGAAAGAACGGAACGGCACTCAGGACCAGCAGGCGAAGTTTGCGGTCAAAAATATAGAGTTCCCGAGCAGAGTTGAATGTGGTTCCGCTCCGGAAATGGTGGGTATTTTCGAGCATAAAAAACCCGCCAAAGTGTGCATCCCAAAAGGGAGAGGCATGGCGGGTGTGTTATCCATTTAATAGGCCGTCTGGTTTTTATTTTCAAGCAGATATTCTATCCTTTTGCCAATCCCCAACCGATTCCTTGGCGGAACTGTCTTCTCTATTTGCATGAGAAACCAGAAGCAAGATGAAGGATTTGAGTCAAAATCCCTTAAGTCTTTCCCATCCTTAAGCTAACGACTAATTGCTGAAAGCTGATTGCAATTTTTCAGGTTTTAAGATTGATGGTCCCGTAAAAAGTCAAAAATATCAAAATCGACATTAATAATATCAACAGGTTCCATCAACAAAAGCAGTGAAAATCGGACTTTTTACGGGACCATCAAGATTTGTCCGTTACTCTCACAATGATGACCTCTATAACACCCTTCAGGGTTTGAACGCCTCCACAAGTCCGTCCATGTGTTCTCCATCCTGAAGGAGGCGTACGCGCTCGAATCCAGCCTTCAAAAGCGCATCCCGGATTTGCTCATAGGTATACGTCCTCCCGGCAGGGGTAACCAGAAGCATATTAACGGCGAAGATTGCGCCGGCCCTGGGTCTGGTACGGTCCGGCGTCATAACATGATCGCGGATGACGATACGGCCCCCGGCAATCAGCGCCCGGAACACCTTGGAGAAAAGAGCCACATTCTGATCGGGCCCGTTCTGATGGATAATCGCGGAAAGCAGGGCCAGGTCATGACCGCCCGGCAGTTCGTCCGTATAAAAATCTCCAGGCACCAGATTGATGCGTCCAAGGAGACCTGTATCGCCAAGATGCTTTCTGGCCAACGCTATGACATCAGGCCGGTCGAAGATAGTGGCCTTCATCTCATGTACAGCCTCCAGGAAGGCCAGGGTATAGGTACCCAGCGCGCCGCCCACATCAAGAAGTGCTCTGCTTGAACCCGGATGGATTGCGGTAACCACTTGCGGAGCAAGAGGTTTCGCCACCACATCCATGGCTCCGATGAAAGCCCGCAGCTCACGCTCATCTTTGCTGGGACTGGAAGAAATGGGTTCCATCGGGACGTCCAGCCCTTGAACGGTCTTCGTGAGGTTAGACCAACGTTCCCACAGACCGCCCATGTGAAGAAGCATTGGAAGCACCGATTCCGGAGCGTCTCTGGAAAGAAATTGGGATACCGGGGCGGGGCACTGATATTTGCCTCGCTCTTTGACCAGCAGATTCATGGCGGCAAGGGCATCCAGGAGGATAGCCAGACCCCTTGAATCGGTCTTCTTCTTTTCGGCGATTTCCTGGACGGACAGTGGAACCGGGGTGAGAAACGTGAAAAGATCGATCTCCGCCCCGGTAAGAAGTATTCGTGACTCCATGAAGTTGCGCGCGAGACTCAATAGACTTTCAGCATTGATGGAATTCATAGGTAATCTCTCCTTGATTATTTCACTACGGCATGCGGATACCATCGTGTCGACCCCAGAGTAGACGACCGGACCGGGGAAGAAAATGGGTGCGTTCCCGTATTTGTTGCGAGGTTTTCCGGTAGCCCTGACTTCTTTGCCAGGGTTTGTCTTGTGTCTCGGATTTATATTCCACTGCTGAAAGCCGTAAAGACACCCATGAGACTTTCCCCTGCGATCACACCTGATGCGACTGGAATCGTGTATTGGTCCGCATAGGCTCCCGCCCCTTTAGAGATGATCCAGGCAGCCAATGCACCGGTGAACATGGACAGGATGTTCCAGAACGGGATGACAAAGGCCAACCCCAACCCCATGGGAGAAGGGATGAAAGGGTGTGCCTTCTCCGGCAGCCATCTCTCGAGCAGCACAATGACTATCCCTGCGATACCGCCGATCACCAAAGCCCATCGTTCAGTCGGGTGGAGACTCGAAAGACCGTGCACCAGGAGTTCCGCCACGCCCTTCCACACCTGTGCGGCAGGCGCAGGGAACCGGTCGCTTCCAAGAATGTTTGCAGACGGAACGAGGATGTAAAACGCGGGAACGACCACCAGAGCCCCCGCAAAGATGCCCAGAAACTGGGCTAAAAACTGCTTTTTAGGATTGGCTCCCAGCAAGTAGCCCGATTTGAGATCCGTTAGAAGGTCGGCCGAGGAGGAAGCGGCCCCCGCGGTAACCCCTGCCGTCATGAGGTTCGTGGTGACGTTGGCCGGGTCTACCACGCCGTAGAAGAGCTGCGTAATCTTTCCCATGGCCCCAATGGGGGTGATGTCCGTCTCACCCGTGGCGCGACAGGCTACTACCGCCAGAAAAAATGTCATGATCACGGAAATCACCCCCATCCACCAGTGGATCGAAAAACTTATCACTTGTATGGAAACGACCCCCACGGTGGCCAGGGCCATGCCTGAAAGGAACCAGCTGCCCGGGACTTCAATCTTTTCAAGATCAGCAAGGGTAGGCTCTTCCGGCTTGCGGGGAACCAAAATCCCGATCAATCCCGAAAAGGCGCGGCCGATCGTACGCCATTGAAAGGCGAACGTCATCAGGCCGGAGGTGAGAATGGTGGCTGTGCCGCCCCACAGGCTCCAGGACACAATTCCCCGGTAGCCTAACTCCCTGATAACGCCTTTTTCGTACATCATGGGAGCAAGGTACATATAATTTAAAAGACCGCCCAGCAGCATGCTCCAGGCCACTCGAATACCGATGATGGCGCCGGCAGCCACAAGAAGTAGGCTCATATCCCAGGAGATCGTCCACTGTGCCAGCCTCTTCCCCGCAAGGACGCCGGGAAATTCCAGCATCGAAGGAATCCTCAGCACCCCCGGGTACCAACTGAAGGGGTTGCTGCGGGCAAAGGATCCCAGCGCCCCCACGATCGACGCGATGACAAGGCTTCTGGCCTTTCTTTTTGCTTCCACACCGGATGCGTAGAGGGAACGCAGGGTCTGAGCCGCGGCCACCCCGCTTGGAAATCGAAGCTGCTCCACGTTGATCATCTGCCGCTTCATGGGAACGGCCATCATCACACCTAAGATTCCCAGGAAAACAACCCAAAGGAGCAGGGTCAAAAAGGGCAGATGCTCCCCCCGGATCATCAGCAGCGCCGAGATGGAACCCACGATGGTGCTTCCGGTGGAATAGCCGGCGGCGCTGGCCGTAGACTGCATACAATTGTTTTCCAGGATGCTGAGATTCGATTTGAGTAAACCAGTCTTCTCAAAGGCCGCCCCGATGGAAAAAGACAGGATACAGGCGGTGATGGCGACACCAAGGCCCCATCCCGTTATGAGACCGATGTAGAGATTGGAAAGGCTCATGACCACACCAAGCACCGCTCCCATGAGGACAGCCCTCACTGTAAGTTGGGGGATGTCGCCACGATAGTGCTTTTCGAACCATTCGAGCTCAATCTGGATAGGGCTCTTTCCGGTCTTTTCGATCCCGAAAAAATCACCTTCCATCTTATCCTGATCACCAAATTGCATATACAGTCCGTTTGGGTAAAAAATACAGCCCCTTCTCTATTTGCTTCCGGGCATTCAACGAAGAAAATCAATAAAGCGCAAGCCCCCCGAAGGAAATTCTGGTTTGAGGTCAATGACACCCAATGTAAAGAACCTTTTCTTGAAGAAAGGAGCAGGTCATGTCCAGTGAAACCCTGTTTTTATCCGACGCACTCTACACCTATATGAAAGCCGTATCGCTTCGGGAACCGCACATTCTCTCCCGGCTTCGGGAAGTAACATCCCATGACCCCATGCACATGATGCAGATTTCACCGGAGCAGGGACAATTCATGTCGCTGCTGGTCAAGCTCATCAGAGTGGAACGGGCTATTGAGGTCGGCGTTTATACGGGATACAGTTCTCTTTGCGTGGCCATGGCCATGCCGCCGCAGGGGAAGATGATCGCCTGCGATGTAAGTGAGACGTGGACATCCGTAGCACGCCGTTATTGGGAGGAAGCCGGCGTCGCCTCAAAGATCCATCTCCATCTGGCGCCCGCTATCGAAACGCTGGACAGCCTCCTGAACAGGAAAGAGGAATGGGGCGCCTATGACTTTGTTTTCATCGACGCGGACAAAGAAAACTATGATGGTTATTATGAACGCTGTCTGAAACTGCTCCGCTCCGGTGGACTCATGGCCATTGACAACGTCTTTTGGGGCGGCCGTGTAGCAAATCCCGAGATCTTCGACACAGAGACCACCGCCATCCGGGCCCTCAACGAGAAGATTCATGCCGATGACCGTGTCGATATGAGCATGATGCCCATCGGTGATGGGTTGATGCTGGTGCGAAAGCGGTTAGAGATTGGACGTTAGCTAGTTTCCATCCATAAATGGCCCTTTTCCGCAATCCCCCGGTGGGATCGGGACAAGTCGGCGTCAAACTGCGGGTTTCCTTGTGCGACGTACTATCGTACGTCTCCGCACAAACCCTTGTTTTCCCAGGAAACAGCCCTGGATCGTAGACCTTGACCTTGCGGAAAATTGCTCATTTCTGAATTGGAAACCCGCAGTGACCACAAGTTCATTTATGGATGGACACTATCTACTAACCCTGAAATATAAAGCAATCAATCCATCGGTTTGTTTGTGCCTTTCCGGTTGCCGAAGCTTTCCATTTCCTCATGAATGTCGTTGCCGACGCCGGCTCCTGGAGAGACTGCAAGGGCCTGATATATGGCGATGGCTAATTCGGTTAATTTGTCCTGGGCATGGAGGATGAACACGGGCTCCTGAACACCGACCTTCGGGATATTCAATTTTCCGAACTCTGCTGATATTTCCATCTTTAAGACCTCCTTTTTAAGAATTCTTCTGTTTCAGCTTACGAGGCCCGGGCACAGAAAGAAATGGGTTGTATTGTGTATTCTTTTTGGGAAAAAACCGTATCTATTCCCAGAAAGATCCTGTAACGGAATGGCTTAGCTGAATCCGAACTGCGCACCAGGGAATTTGCATAGGATACAGCAGCAGTTCTCATTTTGGTTTTTTGCCTAAAACCGGCCATGGGGGTCTGTCTCAAAACGGCGCCAAAATCCATTGGTCATTCCATGGCACGGCGGTAACACTTCAAAATTTGACTGAGATCAGACACCTGTAAAAGGACTCCTGTGCAAAAACCGTCTTACCGCCTGTTGTATAATGTTAAAATGGAATTATGCCTCTGCAAAAGGTGTCCGAAGCGGACCATTGGCCCCATTTCGAGATAGACCCCCATGGCCTCAGATTACAGAGAATCCAAAATGAGAATTGCTGAGGATACAACCTCCCCCTTGACCGATAATTGCTTTACAGATAGGATGGAATGAAGTTCATAGCGGCTGTTTCCATTTGCATCCTGCGCTTTTTTTGGGCTCTTCCGACACATAAATGGTATGTATCCAACAAGTTATAGATATTTTATCCCCCATTCTTTTTCACTTGACAGGTAGTTACGATATAGCTATTTTATAACCATATTTAAAAGTTTAAAGCTTCATTGTATGGCACACAGCATTTTGGTTTGAATGCCTGCAACCCATGAAAAATCGAAGAATAAGATAGGGATTCAGGCGATAGGCAGGAGTTAAAAATGAGGTACGCAGAGACAGGGTATAATTTAGAAATTGATCTATCCCGAGGAAACATCGAGAGGGTGGAAACCGATCCAAGAGACACCGAGCTATATCTTGGCGGTTTAGGAACAAACGCAAAGATATTGTGGGACAGGGTTCCCCCTGAAGTGGATCCTTTTTCTCCCGATAATCTGCTCATATTCAGCGCGGGTCTTTTGTGCGGCACACCTGCTACCGGCTGTAATCGGACTATTGTTTCCACCATTTCTCCCCAGACGCAGTTAATGGCATTTTCCATGATGGGAGGATTTTGGGCGCCGGAATTAAAATATGCCGGTTATGACAAAGTAATCCTTCGCGGCAAGTCCCCTGATCTCGTGTATATATGGATCAACAACGACAAGGTGGAAATACGCGATGCCTCACATCTCAAAGGCAAAGGCTCCGTGGAGACGGCGGAACTGATTAAGCAGGAGTTGAAGGAGCCCAAGGCCCAGGTGGCGGCTATCGGCCTGGCCGGTGAAAACCGGGTCTTTTATGCTTCCATCGAGCAAGGCAGGTCCAGTGCCAGCCGGGGCGGCATAGGGGCCGTGATGGGAGACAAAGGGGTAAAGGCGATCGTTGTTCGTGGAACAAAGGACATCAACCTCGCACAACCTGTTGAATTTTTGGGACTCTGTAACGAAGTTCTGGAATATATAAAATTCCGGAATGAAAATCCCGTTCCCGGAGTCATGCCCATATTGGCCGGGCTTGGATCACCGCAGGAGATGAAAGTCCATGACGAAAAGTGGCACACCGAAAATTTCATGTGGGGGAATTCACGCGTCCGCAGAAAAGAATTCTGGAATGAAGAAATTGCAAAAGAGTGGATGGAGACGCTGGACACTATGCGAACGCGGCTGATCAGTTGCTACAACTGTCCCATGACGTGCGGGGCCACCATTTCACCCCCTGGACGTCCAACCTACATGATGAAATGCTTCTCGAAACTGACCTATACCATGGCGGCCTTTTCAGACCTGGAATTCGGTCTGGGCATCGCCCAAAGTGCCACGGAATACGGGGTGGACGGATTCTCGGCCCCGCAGGTGATGGCCTTTGCCCTGGAGCTTTACGAAGACGGCATATTAACCGACGATGATTTCCCGGGAATGCCTGCCGACAGCGAAGGGAGATTTTTCTGGTTATTAGACAGAATTGTCCGGCGCGAGGGGATAGGAGATCTGCTCGCCAACGGCACCTATTGGGCGGCAAAAGCGATCGGCAAGGGAGCAGAGGCCTATGCCCACAATACGATCAAGAAACATGAGCAGTTGCCCCTCAAGCTCTCGATGCTGAATCCAATCTATTTTCTCATGTACGCGACCGGCGAAAAAATCAATATTACCCAGATTGAAGGACAGTTCCCGCAGGCGCCTTTTCCCAAACGAGAGCACCGGGAAGCGTTTGTGAAGGATTGGTTCCAGGTCCCCGATGAAAAGTTCAAACAATATTTTCTGGACTGGGAACCGCGCGGTGAGAACTCCATCCCCTATTACCCAACGCCTGAAATGTGTTGCGACATTGTTGACTGGCAGGAGAAGATGCACTACATCGATGACGCCCTGGGCATGTGCGCCGGTCTGTCGTCATTTCCCTTGAAACCTCCCTACCATATCCACAATTACCCGAAATTTATTGCTTCGGGGGCAGGCATCCCCATGGATGAAGAAAAACTGACGCAGGCTGTCAAGAGATACCGGACACTGGTCAGGGCCATTAATACCCGAAGAGGCATGAGGAGAAAGGATGATAATCCTCCAAAGGACCACTGGAAGAAAAGATTTCCTGAACTTGAAGAGAAACTCTTAGATACCTATTACAAATTCAAGGGATGGAATCATGATGGTATTCCCACAAAAGAGTCTTTGCATGAACTGGGATTGGATTACGTATACGAAGACTTCGAAAAAAGGGGAATCTATTCAGATAGTGCTGACACATCTTCCAAAGAGACCTTGGCCGAAAACGAGAAGGAGATGTAGCCGTGGGTGAGAAAAAAAAGAAAATCGTCAAGACCATCAAAGTGGATGCCGACAAGTGCAACGGATGCCGGGCCTGTGAAGTTATCTGCTCCGCTTTTCACGCAGCCCCCAAGTATAGCAGCAACAATCCGGCAAGGTCCCGAATTCGCGTGATGCGACATCCTCTTAAAGACATCTATGTGCCGGTATATGCGGGCGAGTATACCGCTGCCGAATGTGCGGGCAGGGATAAATATACCATTGACGGAAAGGAATACGAAGAGTGTGCCTTCTGCAGGGCTTCCTGTCCATCCAGAAACGAATTCAAGGAACCCGATTCCGGCCTCCCTTTGAAATGCGATATGTGTGAAGGCGAAGAGGAGCCCCTGTGTGTCAAGTGGTGCCTGGTGGATGCCCTGACTTACGAAGAAAGGGAAGAGGAAGTGGAGGAAGAGGAAAGCCCGGAGGAGATGGAAATCGGGTTGCAGGCATTGGCCAACCAATATGGTATGGACAAGATCATGGAGACCGTTGCCCGGATGTCCGTGTCGAAGAAGGCCTGAAATCATCAAGGCGGGACAAGAGGTTAAGAAAGACAGTGGAGAGTGTAGCCGATTATAAAGAGATCGTCGACGTCATCAAGGAAAGCGGCGGAGACGCCTTCAAAAGATGCTTTCAATGCGGATTATGCGACACGGTTTGCCCATGGAACAGGGTCAGAAACTTCAGCATGCGCAAGCTGGTGAGACAGGCGACGTTTGGTTTTACCGAGATAGAAAGTGAGGAGATGTGGCTTTGCACCACCTGCGGAAGATGCCCGCAGCAGTGTCCCAGGGATGTGAAACAGATTGAATCGGGAGTCGCCCTGCGGCGGGTCGCCACGGAATACGGGGTCTTTCCCAATTCCGTCAAGCCGGTCCGCACTGCCGTCGGAAGCCTCATGGGCGAAGGGAATCCTCTTGGGGAAGAACGGGCAAAGAGGGCGGACTGGGCAAAAGGCCAATCCGTAAAGGACTTCTCGGAGGAAATGGAAATTTTGTATTTCCCCGGCTGCTACCCCAGCTATGACCCGAGGTTGAAAAAGGTTGCCGTTGCCACGGCGAAAATCCTCAACGCCGCCGGGGTGGAATTCGGGATACTGGGCGCCAAGGAGAACTGCTGTGGAGAAAGCATTCGCAAGACGGGGGATGAGGAATTATTTAAGCGCCTCGCCAGGGAAAACATCAAGGCGTTTATCGATAACGGCGTAAAGAGGATTCTTGTTTCCTCCCCCCATTGCTACCATACCTTCAAAAACGAGTATCCCCAATTCAAAGTGAACTTCGAAGTGGTTCATATCTCCCAATATCTCTACGAGCTGATGAATGCGGGAAGGCTTGCCTTCAAAGGAGAGTACGGAAAGAAAGTGGCCTATCATGATCCCTGTTATCTGGGCCGGCATAACGGCATATTTGACGAACCTCGGGAGGTCCTGAAGAAGGTCCCCGGCCTGGAACTGATTGAGATGCCTGAAACCCGGATAGACAGTCTCTGCTGTGGAGGTGGAGGCGGCAGGGTCTGGATGGAAACGCAAAAGGGAGAAAGATTCGGCGACCTCAGAATCGAACAGGCGATCGACGTCGGCGCCGAAATCCTTGCGACCGCCTGCCCGTACTGCATTACCATGTTTGAAGACAGCAGGATCACCATGGGTGTCGACGAAAAAATAGAGATGAAGGATATTACGGAAATCATACAGGAAGTAATTTAGGAACCCCTGTAACTCTGATAAGGAAATAAAGAAGTGGAAAATGAACAGATGGTACAGCTTAGCAAGACTTTCGCGGATCGTAATTTCGGGGATGTAATGATTCTCGGTGGAGGGGTCAGCGGCATTCAGGCCTCTCTTGATCTGGCCACTGCCGGTTTCAAGGTTTACCTGGTGGATAAGGCGCCGAGCATCGGGGGCCACATGGCCCAGCTCGACAAGACCTTTCCCACCAACGACTGCTCTATGTGAATACTTTCTCCTAAACTGGTCGAGGTCGGCCGGCATCCAAACATAGAGATCCTGACGTACACGGAAGTGAACGGCGTGGAAGGGGAAGCAGGAGACTTTACGGTCTCCCTAACCAGGAAGCCCAGATATATTAAGGAAGACAAATGCACGGGCTGTACGACCTGTGTTGAATACTGTCCGGTCCAATACCCGGATCAGTTCAATCAGGAGATATCGGAAAATAAAGCCGTCCATATATACTTTGCTCAAGCGATTCCCCTCATCGCCTATATCGATGAGAGCTGTCTGTACCTGAAAGAAAAAAAATGTCTGATCTGTGAAAGCGTGTGCAAAAATAAAGCCATAGATCTTCATCAAAAGCCGGAAAAGCTGCAAATCAATGTCGGGGCGATCCTTCTGTCTCCCGGTATCGAGCCGTTTGATCCCGGCGTGGCACAGAAATATCACTATGGCGAATTTCAGAACGTGGTCACCAGCATGGACTATGAAAGGCTGTTATGCGCCACAGGACCATACGGAGGAGAGATACGGCGTGCCTCCGATTTGGAACATCCTCACAAGATAGCCTGGATCAGCTGCGTCGGTTCCAGGCGGGTGACCGAGGGCGACAACAGCTACTGTTCCGGGGTATGCTGCACCTATGCGCAGAAACAGGTAATTTTGACGAAGGATCATGAAGCGGAAGCGGAGTGTACCATATTCCATAACGACATTCGTTCCTTCGGCAAGGATTTCGAACGATACTACCAGAGAACCGAAGGCCTTCCCGGGGTTCGATTTATCCGAAGCTACACCTCCATCGCAAAAGAGGACCCGGAAACCAAGAATGTCACCATACGATATGCAACCCCGCAGGATGGCGTAAAAGAGGAAGAATTCGACATGGTAGTACTATCCGTCGGATTAAATCCCCCCAAGGATTTTACGGGTCTTGCGGATACCTTCGGCATCGAACTCAATGATCATAATTTCTGTAAAACCAATCCGGTCAATCCCATGGAGACCACCAGGCAAGGGATCTTCGTGAGCGGCGCCTTCCAGGGCCCCATCGATATCCCCGAGTCGGTTTTCAGCGCGAGCGGCGGCGGCGTCCAGTGTGCCGAGCTTCTTGACTACAGGAGAGGAAATCTTTCCAAGGAAAGGATCTATCCGCCGGAAAGGGACGTCTCCCAGGAAGAGCCGAGGGTGGGAGTCTTTGTATGTCACTGCGGAGCCAATATCAGCAGCATCGTGGATGTCCCCTCCACGGTAGAGTACGCCCTGACCTTGCCAAATGTGGTTCACGCACAGCAACAGCTCTTTTCATGCGCCACGAATTCCGCCCAGGAAATAACGGACATAGCGAAAGAAAAAGGGCTCAATCGCGTGGTTGTTGCGGCCTGCTCTCCCAGGACCCTTGAACCGTTGTTCCGCGACACCCTTCGGGAAGCGGGAATCAATCAGTATTACTACGACATGGCCAATATCCGGGAGCATTGCTCGTGGTGCCACTCCAAGGAAAAGGAAGAAGCCACACAAAAGGCAAAGGACATCACCCGCATGTCCGTGGCACGCGCCTGTCTTCTGGAACCATTGCAGGAATTTGATCTGCCGGTCAACAGTCGGGCGCTCATTGTTGGCGGAGGGATCGCCGGCATGACCTGCGCCCTGTCCATCGCCGCCCAGAAAGGACATGAGGTTCATCTGGTGGAAAAGGCTAAGGATCTTGGGGGGATTGCGCGGAAACTCCATTATACGCTGGAAGGGCTGGATGTTCAGGCCTATTTGCGCGATCTTGTGCGAAGAGTTTATCAGAATCCCCTGATCCATGTCTATACGGATGCCACCATCCTGGAGGCCACCGGTTATGTCGGGAACTTTGCAACCAGGATAAAGTCCGATAAAGGGATTACGGAAATCAAGCATGGGGCCGCCGTCATCGCCATAGGAGCCGATGTCTATCAACCCACCGAATACCTCTACGGAGAAGATGACCGGGTCCTGACCCAGCTTGAACTGGAGGGGCAGATCGCTCGGGGCGAAGAAAAGGTCGTTAACGCCCAGACCCTGGTGATGATCCAATGCGTAGGCTGCAGAAATGAAGACAGGAATTACTGCTCCCGCATATGTTGCGGCAATTCCATCAAGAACGCCTTGAAGCTGAAAGAGATAAACCCCGAAATGGATATCTACATTCTCTTTCGAGATATGAGAACCTATGGATTCAGTGAGGATTATTACCGGGAAGCCTCCGAGAAGGATGTAAAGTTCATCCGCTGGGAACCCGATAACAAACCCCGGGTGGAAGCGGCTACGGAGGCGGGGAAGCCCGTTTTGCGAGTGATTGTGAACGATGAAATCCTTGGGCAGGAACTTGGAATTGACGCCGATTGTCTCGTTCTGGCAGCTGCGGTGATTCCCTCCGAGGCAACCAAGGAAGTAGCCGGGCAGTTCAAGGTCACCTTGAGCCCGGATGGCTTTTTCAAAGAGGCCCATGCCAAATTACGGCCCGTGGAGTTTGCGGCGGATGGCGTTTATCTCTGTGGCGCCGCCCATTATCCGAAGAGCATATCGGAAACCATTAATCAGGCGTACGGCGCCGCAGGCCGGGTTTTAACGCTTCTCTCACACGATACGGTCATCGCCTCGGGTTCTGTTTGCGAGGTGAACGAAAAAAAGTGCATGGGGTGCGGAGCGTGCATCTCAGCTTGCACATACGGCGCCATAGAGTTTCAGAAGACGAAAACAGGACAGAAGGCTGTCGTAAATCCTGTCCTGTGCAAAGGAGATGGGCTCTGCAATACCAAGTGTCCGACAGGAGCTATTTTCCTGAAACACTTTACCGATGAAGAGCTCTTCAGCCAGATTGACGCGGCGTTTCCAAAGCAAGAAACCTTGCCGCACATGGATAAGGCCGTTGGGGATGTGTAAAAGCTGAATTACATAAAACAACAAGGGGATAACGAATGGGTGCAGGAGTTACATTCAAGCCGAAAATATTAGGCTTTGTATGCCACTGGTGAGCATACGGCGCTGCAGATATGGCTGGAGTTTCCAGACTACAATATGCAACTGAAATGAGACTTATTCGCGTCATGTGTTCCGGCAGGGTCGACCTGGAATTCGTACTCAGAGCCTTCTCAAACGGAACGGACGGGGTTTTTATCGGCGGTTGCCATCTTGGCGATTGCAACTACGTAACCCATGGGAATTATCATGCCCTGAACATGGTGCTTCTCTGCAGAAAAATCATGGAGCACATCGGACTGAATCCGGAAAGATTACGCATCAAATTCATGTCCGCGGGCGATGGCATTCCTTTTGCCGAAATGATGAGTGACTTCAGCCGCGAGGTGAAACAGTTAGGGCCGCTCGGCAAAGGGGAAGGCGAAGCCATCGAAACAGAAGAACTGCAGGCCAAGATTGCAGAAGTGACAAAGCTGATCCCTTATATTAAAATAGTAGAAAGGGAGAAGCTGGAATCGCGTCTCGATGACAAGGAAGAACAGGAGAAACTTTTCACCCTCAAAGACATTGAAAGCTTGTTTCGGGAAGTCGTCTCGTACTATATTGATCCGGAAAAATGTAAGGCGTGCATGACTTGCGCCAAGAGATGTCCTGCGGATGCGATTATCGGCGGCAAGAACCAGATCCATGTAATCGACCAGGAGAAATGCATCAAGTGCGGAACCTGCTTTGAAGCTTGTCCGCCAAAATTCGGCGCGGTGACGAAGTTCTCAGGCGAGTCCGTCCCGATCCCCATTCCTATGGAAGAAAGAATGATCGTCAGAAAAAGTGCAAAGGCGTAAGGAGACCCACATGGACGAAAGCACCATTAAAATCAGACTCATGAAGGCTGAGGATTTTGAAGCTGTGGCCGCCATTGACCGCAAAGTGCTCAAGATTTCAAGGACGGAATACTACGAAGTCAAATTTGAAAAGCTTTTTGCCTCCACCGATTATCTGCCCGCATCGCTTGTGGCGGAAGAAAAGGATGGGACAGTGGTAGGATTCATCATGGGGGAAATCTATATGGGAGAGTTCGGGATTTTCCAGGAAGAAGCAAGACTGGATACCATCGGCGTTGATCCCGAATACCAGCATAAAGGGGTCGGTGAACAACTGATCAATGAATTCATGGATCATTTGAAAAGTGTGGGAGTTCAGAAGATACACACGCTGGTGGACTGGAATGATTCCAAACTGATCCATTTCTTCAGCGCAAACCATTTCAGCCCCTCCAAAACCATTAACCTGGAAAGAACCCTTTGATATCGTTGAATTTCCGGTAAGAATTTGTATCTTATTCAAAGTCCGGAATGGCTTCCTGATACCGTATTTCGCTTCCGGAGAATTTGAATAGGACACCCCGGATAGTTTGTAGCTGTGACGAGCACGCTAAACAGGCAACCCCACCGCGCTGCAAAGAAATTTGACCAGAGAGGCCCCCGCCCGGCACATCTCCATAAAGTATTGCGGAAATTCCGGCTTCCCGACAACATCCTGAGAAAGGGAGGCGATTCCCACGAAGTCCTTCCTCTTGAGGTCTTCAATGAGGGGATGATCCGGTTCATAGCCCCTGGGCGCTCGACGAAGGGAGTCCCCGGATAAATCAAATCTGCTCTGAAAAGGTTCTTTACCCACAGCCCGTTTCCAGGCGGTCGGGTCTTCAACGATGGCATCGCGGATCTTCCCCAGAGTTGCCGTATCGGGGTGCCAGATGCCCAGAGCTGTAAACACATTGTGCGGTTCCAGATGCAGGTAAAATCCCGGGGCATGGGCGTTCTTTCCCTGTTCGTGACGGAACTGGATACCCGTGTTCGTTTTATAAGGGCGCTTGTCTTTTGAAAAGCGGGTATCCTGGTATATCCGGAAAAGCGAACCACCCACCGGTCGGGGGTCTGCCACAAAATGTGGACTGATCTCTCTTAAAAGTGGCTGGGAGTCAATGATGAAACGGATTGCGGGGTCTTTGACATGTTGTTCATATCTCTTCTTATTATCCTGAAACCACTGCCGGTTGTTGTTCTCGGCCAATTCTTCCAGGAACGCAAAGGTTTCTGCTGCGAAATATTGACTTTTTGCCATGGGAAATGTCCTTTATTGAAGATTCTCGATTTGCTGCCGATAGGGCTCGTGCCGAACTTCCTATCTTGACTGACCTCTCGCTTTATTTGCTTTCTTAATACACCCCTGCCAACTCCCTTAGGTCCGTTATACGCCTCGCACATCCGGGATCCACGCCATCAGGTCGCTCAGGGCCGTTGAAGAAAGGAGATAGGGTTCTTCGATTCTCAGGGCATGAAACTGGGTCTCTCTCAGCAATTTGAAAGGCGGCCAGGACTCCACTTCCCCTTTGGGGAGGGAAAGAGAATCAGACACGTGGCCCCACATATGCTGAAGGGCATTTCTCAGACCGCCGGCAGATGGAGGACTTCTCAACAGTTCCGTGAGCATCTTCGCTAATGCCGAAAAGTCGTGATGAGGCTTCATTGTGGAAACCTCTTTGCCCACTTTTCTATAAAGATCAGGATCCCGCGCAAGCGTGGAATATTTATGCTGGCTCCACAATTGCTGAGCGCTTTTCGGTAAGGGCATACGGCCCGGCTCCTTAGTACGATATTTTTCTTCCAGAATCTGAAACTGCCGGAAGGGATCGTCAATATAGGTCTCCGGCCACGACTCACTCCCATTGCGAATGACAACAGGGGATTTGTCCGTAAAACCCCTTAAGGCCATCTCAGCAGCCAAGATCCGGTGACGCTGCCTGAGCGCCCAGCAATGTCCGACCCAGCGAAGAGTCTCCGGATGTTTGGAGTATCCATCTTTCTTATTCCAGATAATGGAAACAACAGCATGGAGCTCTCGGTGCTCGCCGAGAAGGCTTTGCCGGTTCAGATATCCCGGATGAATGTCCCATATTCGCATTTCGTCTCCTCGAAAAAATCAGAGACCTCTTGACGGAAAAATCGGGGAGTATTTTCTGGTCCTGAAATTTACAATCACAATTCCGGAAACAATCAGTCCCAGGGCCACCAGAATTTCCCACGTAATCGGCTCACCAAGGATCAACCCTCCTAACAGCACACCGGCGATAGGCATAACAAAAATGAACGAATGCAGCGCCACCGCACCGTATCTGAGCAGCAAGCTGTTCCAGGCCACAAATCCGAAGGCGGCAGTTGCAAGGCTCTGATAAAGCAGAGCGATCAGCACCTTTCCATTTAGATCCACTACCATACGGGGGTCCCACAAATATCCTGCCAATAGAAAGAAAGGGATACAGAAAAGCATGGGATAAAAGACCAGTTGAAAGGGAGAAAAAAGATGGATAATTCTTTTGGTATAGACCGTATTCACCGCCCAGAGAAACGCGTTGGCCAGGACCATGAAATCGCCGATCTGGATGTCTGAGGTAACGCCCTTTTTTCCGGAAAACACCAGGATCATTCCCGCGGCTCCCATGGTGAGCCCCAAAATCTTCTTTTTGGTTATCGGGTCTCCAGGAATAAACCAATGGGCCAAAACCAGCAGGAAAAAAGGTTGCAGATTGATCATGAGCGTTCCACGAGACGCGCTTGTTTTTCCGAGCCCCGAATACAAGAGCCCAAGTTGCAGCGTAAAGATAATGGAAATGATGAGGAGCTGTAATCCTTGCCCTTTTCTGAGGGCAAAGGGCCTTCCGGTGAACCTCGCCCAGAGGTAAATAGCCGCCGCCGCAATGCTGAAACGGAGTCCCGCGGCGGCAAACGTACCCAGGCCCGAAAGGCTGTATTTGATCGCCACGGCATTGGCGCCGAACAACGTGCACAAAAAACCCGTAAACAGGGCTGCGGAGATGGGAATCTCCTGGTTGCTGAGATGTTCTTGATTCATTTCTTACCGGATATTTTCAAGCGGAAGATCTTAAATGTGTTTCCAATATTCATGAGTTATCTGCATTCGGAGGTGAGACGCCGTCAAAAACCTGATTTCGGATTATATAGCCACCATGAAAGGATTGCAAGTCTCCCGAGAATCTCCTCACGGTGATTTTGTTCTACCATCCAAGCCATTAAATTTGAAAGGAGAACTCATTCATTTCGGTTGCTGAGCGTATGGATGGCCGGGTTTCAGGTTTCGGGTTTCAGGATAAAGCATTTCGTCCGTTTCTGACATCTGAACACTGAACACTGAAACCTCTCGACATATTCAAAACCTCCGATATGGCTTTATTCAAGGCATATTCTTGCTTAGAACAAATTCACCGTGAGAATCTCCTGGTCCCCGAGTAAGTCAATGCCTTCCATCCGAGCGCCCCAAATGGGAAATCGGCGGCAGGTCATTCAAATTCCCCTCGTTTTGCGAAAGTCGGTTACAGGTCATCTGGAAATCACAGGCAACCTGTTCCGTTTTTTCTTGACGCACAATCGGCATATCACTATAGTTCCGTCCTAAAAACAGATTCTTAGCCCCTTATCATCGGATCAGCGTGAAGATCTTCTTTTCCAAACCCCACGCGGTCAGAGATCGGAATATGCCGGATTTCCGTATGGTATGCAACAAGCCGCGGCCTAAAAGGAATAAGATCCGACAGTCAGCATCGCCTCCGGCCGGAAAAGAAGAATATCCGGGGCACATTAATCAAACAGCCACCATGCTGGTATTGAAATGATGAAGACTTACAAAATTGCGGTCATTGCCGGAGACGGCATCGGAAAGGAAGTCGTCCCCGAAGGGGTACGGGTACTGGAACAGGCGGGAAGACGCTATGGGATCCACTACCAATGGAAAACATTTCCCTGGAGTTGCGAGACCTATGCCACTACCGGCCGGATGATGCCTGAGGACGGAATAGAGCAGCTCAGGGAATGCGATGCCATCTTTCTTGGCGCTGTCGGTTTCCCGGGAGTTCCTGATCATATTTCCCTCTGGGGGCTCCTCATCCCGATCCGAAGAGAGATGAACCAATATGTCAATCTGCGCCCTGTTCGATTGCTCAAGGGGATAACATCCCCCCTTCGAAATCGCGGGCCTCGGGACATCGATTTTGTCGTGGTGCGCGAAAACAACGAAGGCGAATACTCCCAGATCGGGGGGCGGCTCTTTTCCGGCACCGATATGGAAATGGTCCTTCAGGAATCGGTATTTACCAGACGGGGCGTAGACAGGATTCTTCGCTATGCCTTTGAGCTGTCCAGTTCCCGCGAAGCGAAACATGTCACCTCCGCCACCAAGTCCAACGGGATCATCCACACCATGCCTTACTGGGACGAGCGATTCAGGCGCATGGCCTCCGAATACCCGGACATCCGGACGGATCAATACCACATCGACATCCTTACGGCCAACTTCGTCTTGCATCCAGACTGGTTTGACGTGGTAGTGGGAAGCAACCTTTTCGGGGATATCCTCTCAGACCTGGGCCCCGCCATTGCCGGAACCATCGCCGTGGCGCCGTCCGCCAATATCGATCCCACCCGTCAGAATCCCTCCATGTTCGAACCCGTTCACGGCTCTGCTCCCGATATTGCAGGGAAAGGCATTGCGAACCCCATCGGGCAGGTCTGGGCCGGCGCCATGATGCTGAACCATCTGAATCATCCGACGGCGGCGCGAGCCATTGAACAGGCCATTGAAAAGGTCCTGGAGGACCCTGGCCTTCGAACTCCTGATATGGGGGGGAAAGCAACTACCAAGGAAATGGGAAAAGCGATCGAGGAGGCCCTCTAAATTGGTCTGGCGGAAATACCACACCATCTGGACCGTCATGGCCCTCGGCTGGGTTTCTCTCTATATTGTCCGCATGGGGCTGACGCCCGTCATGGGCATGATTATGGAGGAATTTCACATCTCCTATGCCACGGCCGGCTCCCTCTTCAGCGCCATCTTCATCTCCTATACCTTCATGCAGGTCCCATCCGGGTTTCTCGGCGACCGGTTCGGAAGAAGAAAAATCCTGATCGTAAGCACCCTTCTCTGGTTTTTCCTCTCCCTTGCCACCGCTCTCGTAGAGACGTTCGCCATGCTCGTTGTCGTGCGGGTCCTCATCGGTTTCGCCCATGGCACTTACTTCGGCAACGAAAAGCCCACCATTGTCGCACATACGCCGGTGGACAAAATGGGACAGGGACAGGCCGTTTCCTTCATCGGACTTGCCCTGGGGTTTTTTATCGCCGTGTTCTTTTCGGGGATGATCGCCGATTACACCCATAGCTGGAGATCGGTTTTTGTCCTTTTTTCAGTTCCTTCCCTCCTCTCCTCCTATTTGATCTTCAAGTATGTAAAGGACCCTGTGCGCACCGGAACCGGCGAAAAGAATCCCCTTTCCATGCCCGCCTACAAAAAAGCCTTTTCAAACGGGAACCTCTGGCTCATGTACCTGTCGGGATTCACGCTTCTATACGCTTACTGGCTGCTTGCCTCTTGGATGCCTTCCATCTATCAGGAAATCGGAATCAAGGGCGTCACCGCCAGTTCTCTTCTTTCGGGGATTTTGGGCCTGATGGGAATACCGGGCCTTTTCATTTCCGGCACGCTGAGTGATCGCTTCATGCGAAAGGGATTCGATCGAAAATGGTTTGTGGCCATTAATGCATTCGTGTGGGCCCTGTTGATGCTGGGCATCGCCTATGCTGTGGGGGTGAAGGCCTCGGGGACCGTCATTAGTTTCCTTTATTTTGCTTCCGGTTTTGTCGCCTTCGGAGTTTGGCCCCCCTATTATGCACTCTTGGGTGACCTGGCGCCCGCGGAAGCTGTCGGAACAACGTTTGGCCTTGCAAATCTCATCGGATTCCTGAGCGCCTGGATAGCCCCCTCTCTCACTGGATACATGAAGGATGTGACCCATTCTTTTTCCGGCGGTCTCTATGTGGCGGCCTTCATACTGGCGGCAGGGGTAATTCTGAGCCTTATGGTAAGAAATCCTCCGGGGATAAAAACCTTGGATGGTTGAACAGCTGGGTCGCTGAGCAGCAGAAAACAAGGTAGAACATGGATCGTTTTCCAGGGGGCGCCCTCAAAACTTCACCCTTTCAAATAAAGAATATCCGGCTCTTCATCGCCTTTCGGGTCTTCTTCAACTCCCGCTTTTACTATCCGATCTTCACCATCCTTTTTCTGGACTTCGGGTTGACGCTGGAACAGTTTGCCTTGCTCAATGTGGTATGGGCCATGACCATCGTCCTCCTTGAGGTCCCTTCCGGCGCCTTAGCCGATACCATCGGCAGAAAAAACCTGCTCGTCTTTGCCGGAGCCTGCATGGTGGTGGAAATGGCGCTTCTCTGTTTTGCCCCATTGGGAAATCCCCAACTCCTCTTTTTCATCTTTCTTGCCAATCGCGTTTTGAGCGGCGGCGCGGAGGCGGCAGCCAGCGGCGCGGATGAATCGCTTGCGTACGACTCACTCAAAAAGGAAGGGGATGTAAACGACTGGGGCAAGGTACTGGTCAGGCAGATGGGGTTTCGCTCAATCGGGTTTGTTGTGGCCATGAGCCTGGGAGCGGCGGTCTATGACCCCGCACTGCTGCAACACGTGGTGGATTGGTTGGGCCTGAAGATCTCCCTGAACCAGGAGATAACTTTGCGATTCCCCCTTTATCTGACACTCGGCTCGGCCATCGCAACCCTTTGTACCACCCTCGCCATGAAGCACGTTACACCCGAGGATTCAGGGGAAAAGGTTCTTACGGGAAAAGGAGCCAAATCGCTTGCAAACGCCATGAAACTGACGCTCCGGACAGGGGCATGGATACTGAAAACCCCCTTTGCCCTCATCATCATCGCAACGGGTCTGATCTTTGACCATGTTCTTCGCATGATGATCACGCTGAGCAGCCAGTATTACAGGCTGATCGACCTGCCCGAATCCTTATTCGGCCTGATAGGGTCCGGTCTCGCCCTCCTCGGCCTTTTCATCCCCCGCCTTGCCCTGAAAATGGCGGCAAACCATACCCCCAGCTTCAACCTGGGGGTCATGGCGATCGTCACATTAACGGGTTTTGTGGGAATCACGATGTTTTTTCCTCTCTGGGGGGTGATTCCCATGGCCCTGCTTTCCAGTGTCATGTTTTTTCTCAGCTTTTTCGTAAGCCACTATCTGAACCGGATAACCGATTCGTCCCGGCGAGCCACTGTATTAAGTTTCAAGGGGCTATCCTTCAACCTGGCCTACGGGCTCATCGGCTTGTTCTATTCCCTGCTCTTAAGCATGCTTAGATCTCGCGCCTCGGAAACGAATGCAACCCTTGTCGGACAGGCGCTTGAAAACAGGGTCTTCACGCAGTCCATGGACTGGTTCCCCTGGTACTTCATTGGAATCCTCTCTATCCTTCTGGTTTTTGCCGCATGGCATTTGAGACATTCAAAGGAACATCGAAGGATCGGCTGAATCCCGAAATAGCCAACGGCTAACGGCTAATCGCATCTTTTGAGCCCTATCCCTTTCCATTATACCGCCTTTTTGAGAATTGCAGGCGAGTTCCTCAAAGGCCTTCGTGAAATCGGCATGGGGTGGCGTCTGTCAGGGGAAAGGTCCCTGGTCAACCAGCCTGTTTTCTGGGGCGTGATCGAAGCATAAAGACTGATCCACCACAAACCCGTTACCGAGAATATGCTGTAGGCAAAGGCCCACAGGGCATCGCTGCTGCGATGGCGGTAAACGAAAAACAAGGCAGGCAGGACACCTGCCAAGACCGCGCCGAAGAGCATCCGCATGCCGAATATTTCGGGCGTGGATACGAGCCATGCCAGCAGGACCAGTTTCATGAACTGGCCCACGGTCAGGCTGATGAGGCCCAACAGCAGGTTGATGCGGGCCCCCAACATACCTCCTTTTCGAAACCGAGTGAACACGAACCTCGTCAACACCAGGGTTTCGCGGATATTGCTGCGGGCCCAGCGGAGGAACATCTTGCACAATCCGCGATATGCGATGGGCGCCTTGGTGTACACCACGGCAGTACTCTGAAAATGCACGTAATAGCCCAATTTCAGTATCATGTTGGTCATGGCCCGATCCTCGCCGATGTTGGCCGGACGTCCCATGAACTTCTGGTAAACCCACTGGGGCAATACCTGCCTTACCAGATCGCTTCGATAGGCCGACAGGGCCCCCGGACTGCACATTACCGTATTGACCATGCTCTGGCTTACCCTTAAAAAATCAAAAGAGAACGCGAAATTCACATCCAGCATTCGCGGGATAATGCCCTCATTCAGGTTGAGAATCCTTACATTTCCCGCGACCGCGCCCACCTTTTCATTTTGGATAAAAGGGGCCACGAGACACCGGATGGTTTGAGGCGCAACCTGGGAGTCGCTGTCGATGGTCACAAAAATCTCGCTTCGACACTGCCGGAAGCCGGCAAAAAGGGCGCGCCGTTTCCCCTGGTTTTTGGGCAGACGAATCGGCGTGATGCGGCCGGGTATCTCCCGAACTGCCTGCTTGATCCAGAGCCATGTGTCGTCCTTGCTTCCATCGTCAACGGCTACGATGTTCAGTTTGTGTTTCGGGATAGTCGCTTTGAGCGATACTTCGAAGGGTATCCAGCACCTGACGTCCCTCGTTATAGGCGGGCACAATGACGCCGCAGGTCGGCAGTTTTTCGTCCGCGCACAGAGGCGCCGGCCGATATTTCAAAACCAGCACCACCCGCCAGATCAGAGTAAGAACGAATAGGACCAGAGATACCTTGAAGGTTATAAGCAGCGTTCTGCCCCACGGTCCCATAAAAAATGAATATCCGGAACCCTTCGCTACAAAAACGGCACTGACAATCAGCGCAATGCAAACAAGGATCAGGATCTTGGCGAGCGGATCATGAATACCCTGCCTGGGGTTGGAGGAAGAAATGCACGATTTGGAAATAAACGCCTCAGAGCCATCACTTTTCGGAGAGTCGTCTGAGTCGTTCTCCTTTCCGGTAAGGGGCCTATTTGGAAATCTATTTGCAACAGTTATCATCATTATTGTTTCCTTGTAATTAAGATATGGTAATTCGCATTGTTTTCATCCATAATTATCAATGCGCGCCAACAAAAATGCCGCTGTGGTTTTTCCAACAGCGGGTACGCCTGCCTCGCGGCTCGCGGAGCAAAGCCATACGACATTTAAAGCAAGAGTCAGGCCATTGATCCAGCTTCCTTTGACGGATGAAGAAAGCCTGTAGTTATGGATGCTTAAGAAAATATATCGGATATGACAGGAACATTTTGTAGGAATCAGCGGTTCCGATTTGGAGCAAAAGAGATACGGCATTTCTCAATTTTCGCGTCATATTTTGAAAGGCTTTAAAGTCTTTTATGGATGAAATTAAAAAAAAACCCATGTATCGGTTCCTACTGGTACTCACCATCAGTTCAACGGTCGGCCTTCAGACGTGGATGATCCTTTTCAACAATTTTGCCGTGGAAAACGTCGGCCTCTCGGGTGAAAGCATCGGGATCATCCAATCCGTGCGGGAAATACCGGGATTCCTTACCTTCTTGGCGATCTTTGTGATGTTGCTCATTAAAGAGCACCGTCTTTCGGCGATTTCGATCGTCACATTGGGTCTGGGCCTGGGCGCAACGGGGCTGTTTCCTTCACGCTCGGGATTGATCGTAACCACTATGATTTTCAGCCTTGGATTTCACTATTATGAGACCACCAACCAATCCCTCACCCTCCAGTACTTTGATAAGGCCAGGTCTCCATGGGTCTTCGGAAAACTGCGCAGCATAGCCGCGGCATCCAACATTGCCATCGGTATCGCCATCTATCTTCTCTCGACTCTCCTGAATTTTGCCCAGACATACCTCTGTGTAGGCGTCTTCATTCTTGCAGCAGGCGTGTGGGGACTCTTACAGAATCCTTTGGACAAGACCATCATTCCGCAGAGAAAGCGTCTTGTTTTCAAAAAAAAGTACTGGCTTTTCTACTTTCTTTCATTCATGGCAGGCGCCAGGCGCCAGATATTCATAGCCTTTGCCGTGTTCCTCATGGTCAAGAAATTCCATTTTACGGTTCACGAGGTCACCATCCTGTTCGTCACGAACAATGTGATAAACTATTTTCTCAGTCCCTTCATCGGCAAAAGCATCATACGGCATGGCGAGAGAAAAGTGCTTTCCTTAGAATACTTTAGTCTTATATTCATCTTTTTGGCTTATGCAATGGTGGAGACCAAGATACTCCTTGGCGTTCTCTATATTCTTGACCACATTTTCTTCAATTTTGCCATCGCCATCCGAACCTATTTCCAAAAGGTGGGGGATCCGAAAGATATCGCCCCCAGCATGGCGGTGGGTTTCACCATAAACCATATCGCAGCAGTGTTCCTTCCCGCCCTCGGAGGCTTGCTGTGGATGGTCGATTATCGCATTCCCTTTGTAGCCGGAGCCTGCATGAGCGTGGTTTCTCTGGCAGCGGTTCAAAAAATCCGGACGTGATACTTCATTTATCCCGCTTGAATTTGGAGTCCATTTCCTGTAAGAAAGCACCTATCGACAAGATTTCGACGGCATTGAACCGATTCAATGCTGAAAACGAGGAGGCTATAAGAAGTTGGAAAAAGTCATTATAGACGGAGTGGAACTCCACCTGAGCGAACCCGATGAGGTGCCCATGCGATGGGTTGGCCAGCAGGATCTGATCACACAGATCCTGGCTGCATGGCTGGTTATCGGAGACGAAGATTTTGCGCTGAGTCCCAGGCTGGTGGGCAAACCCGGCGTCGGAAAAACAACCCTGGCCTATCACGCCGGCCGCTCCCTGAATCGACCGGTCTATCTTTTTCAGTCCACCATGGACACCCGGCCTGAAGACCTGATCATCACGCCCGTTATTTCGGAAAAAGGGAAAGATAAAATATGTGGCCAGTCCGGTCGTCTCCGCCATGATCAAGGGTGGCATCGCCGTGGTTGATGAAGGAAACAGGATGAGCGAAAAGAGCTGGGCTTCCCTTGCTCCCCTCCTTGACAGCAGACGTTATGTGGAATCCATTGTGGCGGGGATCAAAATCAAGGCCCATCCGGAATTTCGTTTCTGCACCACCATGAACGATGATGCGAGCACTTTTGAACTTCCCGAATACATCCATTCCAGACTTCAGCCCCGGATCTATCTCGATTTTCCGGAAAGAGAAGAAGAACTTCTGATTTTGAAAAGCAACCTTCCGTTCGCGGATGACGAAATTCTCGATTATGTGGTGGATTTTCTCCAGGCTGCACACCGCGCAGACGAACGATATTCCGTACGGGACGGCATAAACATTGCCCGTTACGCCCTCAAGCGACTCTCCGCCTTTGAAAACGGGGAGAATGACCGGAATGGAATGCCCGACATAACAATGTTCCTTAAGGAGGCCGCTTCCATGATTCTGGATAGTTCCGCATCCGACTATTTTTCCGAGCTGATCGATGGTGACGACCAATAAAAAGAAAATTCAGTGGAAAAATATCCGCATGGCGCCTGTCCTTCATAACCGGATGGAATTCGCCGTTGAAGTAAGAAATGCCTTCCAGCAATTCCGTCCTCAACATGTGGCGGTAGAATACCCGGACACCTTAAAGGACAAAATCCTGGAAGGAGTGAAAAGGCTTCCTCTCCTTTCCGTGGTCCATTATGAAGAAAAGAATGGGACCTTTATCTATCTTCCACTGGAACCTACGGATGGTCAGGTCGAAGCTATCCGATTAGCCGTTTCAAACAACATTCCCGTTCATTTTGTAGACCGGGACACCGAAGGCTACCCCCTCGATCTTTCCCCCATGCCCGACTCCTATGCCGTCACCAGGATAGGATATTTCGCTTACTGCAATGAATACCTCAAAATCGACAGGGGCCCCACCCGTTCGCCGGACGACATCCTGCGGGAAAAGACCATAGCGCATGCCCTGCAGGAATTGGCGAAAGACCGGAGAGCGGATCCTTTTTGTGGGCGGGCTTTTTCACATTTCCGGAATTCTGGAGTTGCTCGAAACGCCCCAGGTGCAAGTCATCGGGCGAATATCGAGAAAAGGGGTGGGACTGGCACATCTCCATAAGGAATCGAGCACGGAAATCATGGGCGAAATGCCCTTTCTCGCTGCCGCCTATGAACGGAGCAGGACCGAGAATCAAACGACTGACAGGATAGCAATCCATAGTGATCTCATCGACGCCGCAAGAAAAGGCTACTGGAAAAATAGCAAGGAAGAACTTTCACACACCCAGGTAAAAGTGTTCCATAAGTTCTCAAGAAATTATGCCTTGATTTCCGGCGGTCTGGTTCCGGATTTCTACCAGCTCATCGTGGCTGCGAGAGGCGCGGCCGACGACAATTTCGCGTTTGAGATGTGGGAAAAGGGAAGCGAATATCCCTGGCAGACCGAAGAACCCGGGTTGCCCGTTCTTCGCCTTAAAGGTGAGGATCTTTTCCTGGACAGGAGACGTATCCGTTTTCACAGGCAGATGAAGACCTTGCGCAGGAGACTGGTCCCGGTCCCGGTAAGAAAAAAGCGCAGAGATCGCGACCCTGAAAAGTGGCAAAAGGATTTCACGGGATTGTCGATCTGTTCCTATCCTCCCGAAGACGTCGTAATCGAAGGCTACGGACAGTACCTGATGAAGAAAGCCCTTCAGATTAAAGCAGAGGAAAACATCCGGATTGAGCCGTTCACCTGCTCCATGCTGGACGGCATTGATATCAGAGAGACGATCCGGGAATGGGCGACAGGCAAACTCTACGTAAGAGCGGAAAACCCTTTGAAAGGAAAAGTGGGTTCGGTGGTGGTCATTTTCGACCCTGATATAACGGATGATGCCCATGAGGAAAACTTTCCATGGTGCGTGACCTGGCTTGGAGAGCACAGCCAGGAATCGGATATGGCTTTCTACAGTACCCCAGCCGGAGAGGTCATGGAAGGCCCCGGAATCTCAAGATGCCAGTACGGGGGCTTCATGCTCACCTACCCTCCCCTCCGCGTTTACGATATATGGAGAGATCCGTTTTTTTCCTTTGCCAGAAACAAGCCCGAAAGGCTTCTTCTTGCAGCCCTTGATTACAGCATTGAAACCCATGTGGTCTATGTATCGGCCACGCCCCCTTCAGGCTGGTGCCTGAGTACGGCCGCGCGATTAGGGAAGAAGATCATTTTTCTGCCCATTGGCATCTTTTCTCCGGTCGCGATGAAAAAGATTCGACAATTTCATGTCCTGGACGGTCACCCCGTAAGGAAGTACGCGGGGGAGTATATTTCTTAAGAAATGCAATTGGCGGTTGACTGTTAGCTACTGGTCATTCAATATCAGCTGATTAAGATAAATAATAAGGAAAGTAAGGAGAACGTTATGGAACCATGCCCCTGCGGCAGCGGCGAAACCTATGCCGACTGCTGCGAACCCGTCATTCGAGGAACCCGGAATGCCGAGACCCCGGAAGCCCTCATGCGATCCCGCTATACCGCCTATGTAAAAAAGGAATTGGACCATCTGTACAATTCTCTTCACCCTTCCGCGAGGAAAGACTATAAGAAGGAAGAAGGCGCCAACTGGGCAAAGAACCTGGACTGGCAGTCGCTGGAAATCCTCAAGACCGAAGACGGGGGACCGGAAGACGAGGCGGGGACCGTGGAATTCGTCGCCCGATACCGAAAGAAAGAGACCCCTTTCAACCATCATGAAATAGCGGAGTTCATACGGGAAGAAGGACAATGGTACTTTAAGGACGGCCATGCCCCCAAACCGGTACAATCGATAAGGCAAGGTCCGAAAATCGGACGTAATGACCCGTGCCCTTGCGGGAGCGGAAAAAAATACAAGAAATGTTGCGGTGCTTGAAAGGAGGGAAATAAATGACGCTATGTCCCATGGCAATCGTGGTCGGTTGCAAAAAATGCCCGATTTTTTCTGTGTGCCCATTGAAAGACATTATTGGAGACTATAAGAAAGAGGCAACGCCAAAATCAAAAGGAGGCAAGACCGGAAAATCCGCATCCAAAAGCAAGAAAAGCGGAAAACCATCGACGAAAAGCAGCAAGGCTGGAAGGCCTGCGTCCAAAAGCAGCAAACCCAAGAAGGTCGCGGCAAAAAGCAAGAGCAAGAAGTGATTGTTTCCGAGCCACACCCCTTTTTTTCTTTATGTTTTCACATCAAAGGCTTAGAAAGAACCTTATAAGGAAGACATCCATGGATTACCGCATTAAAACCTTTATTGCCGCCATTCTTCTTATCGCTTGTCCCCTGGGTTTCGCATCTTGCTCCAAATCGTTTTATCAGTATCAGTCCACCGTAATAAACGATAAGCTCGTTCGGGAAAAGAAGGATATTTCACCGCCGTCTTTTGACAGCAACCCGCAACTGGATATGGTCCTTACCAACAGGAGGCCGATCCTCTCCGTGGAAAATCCCGACGGAATGCTGAGACCCTACACCCTGACCTTCGAAATCAGCCCTGATCCTGCATTTCCTTCAGACAGGACGATCCGCTATGAAGGCATTGAACAACAAGACAAGTACATCTCTGAGAAACAGGTGGAGACTGGAGATGAATTGAAGGATGGAAGATACTACTGGAGGGCGAGAACGGTAGACAGTGAGGGACATTTCAGCGAATGGATACAAACCAGGTTTACCGTGGATGTAGCCGACTCCAGGTCTTTTTCTGGCTTTTTGCGCGCTCCTGTTCTTCACGTGAGTGCATCGAGCGGAGAAAACCCCGAGAATATGATTGATTGGACCGACACAGGTCAGGTCACCTACTGGAACAATGCACCGCGGGCGGCAGGAGAAACGCACAGCTGGGTCGTGTTGGACATGGGAAAACCGATACCCGTTGCCCGGTTCTGGATGCTCTCAACCCGGCACCCATCGCCGGCCCCCGGATGGCTCACCCATTTCGTATGGCAATCGAGCAATGATGCGGCCAATTGGACCAATATTGAGGGAACGGAAGTCAGGAACAATGACACCTCCAGAAACACGCTGGATTTTGTTCCGGTCAATGCCCGGTATTACCGTCTCGTCATCTATTCCCAAAACGCCCTGCAGGCCCGGATCAATGCGATCATTCCCTATGTGAAGGGAGAACCGGAACCTCCCCGGGTCCCCGATGGCAACTATGTGCTCATTGTAGGCAACCAGATGAATGGATTCACGTACACCCAGCTTGCCGGGTTCATTGAACGCCAGGGGTTTCCAACCGTCACCGTCGGCCACCAGAACGTGTCGCTCAAGATGCTTCGCGCACTCAAGAACAGACCGATGGCCATCATCCTGAGCGGGAATAACGCCGACTTTCCCTACCTGCCCATGTTTGAGTATTATGGGGAATTCGAGATCATTCGACAGGTTCACGACATCCCCATGTTGGGAATCTCTGCCGGTCATGAATTTTACGCCATGGCTTACGGGATCAGTTTCGCCCGCCCGATGGGATGGTTCGACGATACCATGTTTCGTCTGAACCGGGGGGAAAAACCGATCCCGGTCGAGGTTTTGCCGGAGTATGTGGGCGACCCCGTTTATCGGGATCTGCCGAATCCGTTTAAGGCGGTGGAGATCAACAGTCGGGCCGTCAGCCCGCTTTTTCTGCAGGATGTCAGATACAAGGAATTCCGGGCTACTGCAAAGACATCCTATATCCAGGCACTGAGGAGCTCAGAAAGGCCGCTTTACTCCCAGCAGTTTCACGCGGAAGTGGTCAACGATTACAACCAGAGCAGCCCCTACCTTGTCAATTTTTTGAAAATCGCCGAAGAATATCGTATAAAATAGCGTTCTTCGGGGCTATTTGTTGAAAAGGCTCCGCCAGAAAACCTTTCCTCCTTTGATAAAGGCGGAAAGGATCGAGACGATCTCCAGGAGGGGTTGTTCAACACGTTTCTGGATCATGGCCTCAAATTCCCTGATGTTGCGCGTGGTTTCCTGCACATGAACCAGGCTTGATTCCACCGTGTCCACCCCTTTTCGCGCGGATTTCACCATTGAGCGAACCTCCCCCATGATCTGGGTCACATCATGCAAGAGAGGCGGCGTTTGAAGACGTATCATCTCCATAAATTTCTGCGCTTCCGTGAAGGCTCCGATCGCTTTGATAAGAAAGATAACGAGGAAGACCGTGATAATGAACAGGAAGATCGCAATAAAGGTCACGCTGATTGAAATATCCATAGGCGCCTACTCCGTCTTTTCAGTCTTCGATTTTTCTTCTTTGTAGGCGGTAACACCCGCCGCTATGGCCTCTTTTATTCTGCCTTTCTCCTCGACAACCGCCGCTTTTCCTTCTTCCATTTGTGAACCGACCGCTGCCACTGTATCTTTGGCCGCGGATGCCACATTTTGTTTTAGTTCCTCCAGTTGTCTTTTGGTTTCCCTCAGGACTTCTTCCGCCCTTTTCTGCACCTCTTCAAGCCTCTCCAGACTACTGTCCTTCAATTCCAGAGAATACTTCCGAATATCGTCCCGCGTTTCCTTTCCACTTTTGGGCGCGAACAAAAGCCCCGCCAAAGCGCCAAAAACCCCCCCGAACAAAAATCCCTTGAAAAAATCAAAACCACCGCCGTTGTTTGCCATCGCTTCCTCCTTTAGCCGTTTTAAATCAGAACAGGTTTATGAGAAGTATAGAGAGGGGAATGCCGGACGTCAAGATGAAGCTTGGTTTCGCGGAAATCCTTTCTCGCGAATATCCCCATTTCCATCTTTCATTTTTCTGCTTTGCGTGGTATTCTCCGCCCGCTTTGAATCTGAACAGCATTCATTCACGGGCATTGGACTTAAAACCAAATATTGCATGGAAAGGAATAAATAGATGAGCCTCATATCCGGATCCGGAAGTTTTACCCGATATGTCGTGGAAGGCGAGCTGGAACCAAATTTTTTGGGAACCCTGTCTGAAAGGATTTCTCCCTATCTCTTTCGGAATCTGGACGAAAGTTCCCTGGAAGGACGCAGCATGGGTTGGGTAAACATCATGGATATGTTTGACAACCGCTTTTCAGGGCTTGAATTTCTGAAAGAACCGTACATTGCCATGACGCTGCGGATTGATGAAAGAAAAGTTCCGCCCACGGCATTGAAACAGCACTGCCTTGAAGCGGAGAACCGGATTAAAGAGACGGAAAACCTGGATTTTCTCTCGCGAACAAGACGATCCGAGATCAAAGAAGCCGTGCAGCTGCGTCTCCTCAAAAGGGCCATTCCCGTCGCCAGGACCTATGACATGATCTGGAATTATTCCAACGGTTTTGTCCTGTTCGGCGGCATCAACAACAAACTCTGCGACGAATTCGCGAAGCTTTTTCTTCAGACATTCGATTTCCAACTCCAGGCGGTCTGCCCCTACACCCTCGGCAGCCGGTTTCTGGAAAAGCAAGGAACCTCTCCAGAACTCCTCGATGCCCTGACCCCGTCTGACTTTACGGAGGAAAATTAGATATGCAGCTACTGGAAAAAGTAACAAAGACGGAATTTCTTGGAAGGGAGTTTTTGGCCTGGTTGTGGTTCAGGGCGGAAACAGAACAGGGCGTTTACGACCTTTCCGAAGGTGCAAAAGCGGATCTCTGGCTGGATGGCCGCATAACGCTTCAGGGAGAAAACGAAAGAGGGGTGGAAACCATCACCTGCACAGGGGAAGCCCAGAACATGAAAGAGGCCCGCTTTGCCTTGGCCGAAAGCAAAGGGATCACGCAGGCCATGATCAAACTGGGCATCGGCGACAATCAATGGTCCTTCATGCTGGATTCCACCTGGATGAATTTCAGGACACTCAAGACACCCCGGGTCATGCAGGACAAAACGGACGATCCCGACGGCCTTTTCTATGAAAAGATATTTCTGATTGAAGAGGCCGTGGCCGCCATGGATGAAATCTATGCCTACTTCGTAAAACTGCGTTTTTCTGCCGAATGGAACGACCAAGAATTGCCCGCACTCAAAAAATGGATCGGTGAAGGAAAGTAATAGCGATTTTCCGGCATGGGACGAAATCGTGCTTCGTGAATCATCCAAAGGTTTGGGGCGGGCCTTTGAACTGTTAGCCAACCTTCCCGATGATTTTCTTATTGAAGGGCGCGAGGATATGCCACCGAAGCATCGTGAGGGGTTGTGATGTCTTCCGGCTATCTCTTGGCTGCTAACATAGGAATTTAAAACGTTTATTCCTTTTTTGTCGATGCCTGAAAAAGCCGGGAAAATGTATGGCGCATCACGTGCGGTCCTTGAATCCAATGGGACACCCGCCGGCAATAACAATTTATGGATTGCTGCTCACGCCAAGGCGGCGGGATTGACTGTCGTCACAAACAATGAGCGTGAGTTCGGGCGCGTACCCGGTTTACAGGTCCAGAACTGGGTTGGATGATGGAGTCTCCCGGATTTCCTCTTTTCTCTGAAAGGGAGGATTTTAATGTACAGGCTTCAGAATGGGATAAGTAAGGCATCTCTGAACGTTTCGGTGAGGCTGATTTTTTTGAATACCTCTATTATCACCAACCTCAAAATTTCTCGATATCTCCAGATATTTTAAGATACAATATCAAAGGTTTCGAGCGACTCAGAATGTAAACTCATTTTTGAACTTCATCTTTTGTGAATTCGTTATGCAAGGTTCAGGTAATAGCCCGGTGAGCTGTTCCTATTCTTACAGCACTGAAATTTGGCCTGCCTTAATTACCCTCGCCCTGTTGGTCTTTCTGGGCGCCTATAGTTGGCGCCGGAAAAACATACCGGCGGCCAAGCCCTTTACCATAGCATGTTTTTTAGGTGGGTTTTGGACGCTTGGGGTGATCCTGGAACTCTGTGCAGCCGACTTTTCCACTCAAGTTTTCTGGGTGAAGTTTCAGGCAGTCTGGCAACTGCCGGTTACCGCCGCCATCACCTGCTTTGTGTTGCAATATGCCGGCCTGGGACGGTGGTTAATTCCTCGCAATTATCTTCTCCTGTTCCTGTTCCCTCTACTGTGTGTGCTGTTGATGGTAACCAACGGTTTTCACCATCTGATTTGGACCGGTTTTCGGATGAACGGACATGTCACTGCCTCCCCCGGCAGATTGTTCTGGGTTTTTATCAGTTATGGCTATCTGTTAGGTCTCTTTAATCTTGTGGTTTTGGTTCGACTGGCCATTATTTCACCCGGGCATCGCTGGCCTGTGGCAATAATGCTGGCGAGCCAAATGATTGCCCGCGTCGCCTATACGATGGATAAGTTTGATACGGATCTGATTGGCCCGGGAGAATCGGTGCTTCTCGTTGTAGGGGTGGTGTCAGTGGCTTATGCCGTGGCCTTCCTTCGCTTTCACGCGATCGATCCGGTGGCGTCGGCGCGTGCCGCTGCTCTCCAGCAGATGTGCGAGGGATTGATCGTGCTCGATTTGCAGGCACGCATCGTTGATGTAAATCCTATGGCGGCTGCAATGTTGGGAATGCCTGAAAATAACCTGCGGGATAGACTCCTCGAAGAAGTCTTGCCTATCGATGCGGGCGACTTAAAGACAGTTGGAAAATAAGGGAACAGGCCAAGCTGAAATAATGATAGGCAAGGAGAATTTTGCTCGGCAATACAACCTGAATCTGACACCTCTGAGAGGCCGACGCGGTGAGGTAATCGGGCAGTTGATCTTGTTGCATGACGTCACTGAGCAGAGGCGGGCGCAAACTTTTATCCTTGAACAACAAAGTGTCGTCGCCACACTGCAGGAGAGGGAACGCCTTGCACGCGAGCTTCATGACGGCATCGGGCAGGTCCTCGGGTATGTCAACATTCAGACGCAAACCGCCCTTAAATGGGTGCGTGACGGCAACAAAGAAAGAGCAGAGTCTCTGCTGAGGCGGCTTGTGGAGGTGGCCAAGGATGCCCACGCCGACGTTCGAGAATCGATTCATAGTCTCAAAACCGGCTCAAATCAGAAATGGTCACTCATTCCGGCGCTCAAAGAATACATCGATAGGTTCGAGGCAAATTACGGCATTCGGCCCGAGCTCTCGCTCTCTGATGGAATCGATGAAAATACGTTCGATCCCGGAGTCGGGGTTCATTTGTTGCGGGCGATTCAGGAAGCCCTGATGAACGCTCGCAAGCACAGCGGCGCCCATAATTTGACAGTCTGTGTGGAACGGGATGGGAGCAAAGCGCAAATCTCCATCACCGATGACGGGCATGGTTTCGATGGCAGCCGGATTGAACGTGGTGGTGATCACTTCGGCCTGGCTTTCATGCAGGAACGGATGGAACAGATCGGCGGGTCTTTGAGAATTGAGTCGATGCCGGGTGAAGGCACTGTCCTGAAGCTGGATGTGCCAATCGGGAAAAAAGGGGAAGCAACACCATGAAAGTACTTCTGGTCGATGACAACCGGTTGATGCTGGAAGGTCTTCAAAACCTGCTGGAGGCCCACGATATCGAAGTCGTCGGCGTAGCTGCTGACGGGCTGGAGTCTGTCGGCCTGGCGCGCGAGCGCAAGCCCGACGTAATTTTGATGGATATCCGAATGCCCCGCTGCGATGGTCTGAGTGCCACCCGCCTGATCAAGGCGGAAATGCCGGATGCTACCATTATCATGCTCACCACATCCACCGAGGACGACGACCTGTTTGAGGCGATCAAATCCGGTGCCTGCGGCTACCTTTTAAAAAGCATGGACACGGATGAATTGGTGGCGGCACTCGAACAAGCCCGGCAGGGAACGCCACCCTTCTCCCCGGGACTGGCCGCCAAGCTGCTGGCGGAGTTTGCGCGTATCGGTAATCCGAATGGATCCCTTTCCTCAAAAAACTCTGCAGAAACCGGTGAGGAAGCCTCCTGGGGTGTGTTGAAGCCCCGCCAAATGGAAGTGCTGAAGTTGTTGGCAGAAGGGCTCTCCTATAAAGAAATCGGGGCCCGATTATTTTTGAGCCCGCGTACGATCAAATATCATATGGTGGAGATCATGAACCGCCTCCATCTGGAAAACCGCGCCCAGGTTTTGGCCTATGCCGGGCGCATGGGCCTGATGGGTAACAAGCCGGCCAAGTAAAAAAAATCACGCAACCACTGTCCCGGGGGACAGTCTCTTTTCTTAAGAGACTGTCCTTTTTTTGTCCCTTGGGACATTGTAAAAGCTTAATTTTTCGAATAGGTTATCAGAAAAATCAGGGGGTCTGTGTGAAAGCAAATCGACGAATTCTCCTTTACGGCAACTCGGTCATTCTTGGAACAATAGGGGCCAGTCTGCGGCGCTGTTCGCAGTTTGAAGTGACTACCCTGACGACACCGTTGAAAGAGGCGCAGGAGCTCGATAACGTAAAATCAGACATATTTATCTTTGATTTAGAAACACCCAACACTGAAGCTGTTTTCTCTCTGCTGAAAGCCGATCCGACCCTTGTGCTGATTGGCATCAGCCCAGGCATCAATCTGGTTGATGTCTGGTCCGGCCGGCAACTGCGGGAGCTTACCATGCAGGGTTTGCTTGAACTGATAAAGAGCCCGGAAAGAGTACCGCTCAGTCAAGGGTGTTCCAAATAGGCAAATGGTTACAGCGTTTATTTGACAGTACCTAAAGAAAAGAGAAATGGTTATGCAAGCAATGGGAGGACTTGAAATGGCTCGGTATTCACGTTTTGTGTTCGCTGGATCAGTGTTCATGGCAGCCGTGCTTCTCGGTTTCCTCGCCCCGAAAGGGTGGGCGAACCCCGGACGCGCCGTGTATGTCAACGGGCAGGTCCACAGGATATGGGTTAATTCCGGAAGTTATATTAAGCATGTCGCCGGCCAGCCGCGGGACCCGGGCGCCGGCGACTGGGTCTTCGTCCGAGACGGCGACGTCCAGACAAGCCCCTGGTGCGCCTCCTGGAATATGATGAATGGAAGTGGCCTCGCGATTTTCAACAACAAGATCTACTACGCCTACACGTCGCATTCGAGTTGTTCTGGCAGCGCCATGTATGCGTATGTCTGCGCGTTCGATCTGACGACGAATTCCTGGACCACTTTGAAGCGGCTCGGCTCGGTCCGCACCGACCTCGATTCGGAGGGGGCCGGCGCCGGGGCTGCTATCACGGTCTTTGACAGCAAGCTTTACGTCTTCACCGACTCGGGAACGTACACGAGCGGCGATGGAAACAACTGGAGCACCTATGCATCGCTACTGCCGGGCGGGGCTTACCAGCCGCTCGACGCGCTCACCTTCTATCCTCCGGACGCGCCCCCCAGGATCCTGATCGTCTATGGCTGTCCCGATCTCGTATGGGGGCCGGCAAACTACTACACGAAGATCGCCGCGGCAACCTGGAACGGCCAGATCGGGACCGATTCCGACTTTCCAAGCACGCTGGCCGTGCCATTCAGTCACTGGGTCTACGGCCACGTCTCCCTGCAGGCGGGGACCATGGGTGCGGTCGCAGGGTATGTCCCCGGCGCCAAGACGCCGTCCGTGCAGCTTTTCATGGAGGCCTGTTCAAGCAGCGGACCTTCGCAGATCCGCCGCGCGGAGTTCACTTACAGCGCCGTATCGCCGGGGGGAAGCTGGAGGCTGGACCCCTATGTCTACCAGGACGGGGACAGTATGGGCGACTTGTGGACCTATCCCTGGTACACGGCTGCCTGTGACGAGGACCACCTGTCGAGCCAGGCGAGACAGCAGACGCTCATCGTGCATTACCATACGAGTTCGGATAAAGCATTCGCCGGGATCTCAGATTTTATGGTCCCGCTCAACCAGCAGGTTCCCTCGAGCAGTTGCGGGGATTGGGGCGGTCAGAGCACCGACACCGGCGCTCAGACAAATCCTGAGGAAGAGGCTACCCTGAGGAGTTACTGGTCGCTCTATGGCGTTATACTCGGTTCGCCGCCCTTCGCGGATAACCATGCGATTCCCAGCGAGGTTAAAGATCTCTCGAACGTGCACTACGGCCAGTCGGATACTTCAAAGGTCGAGCACACCCAACAGTGGGAAAACATCAGCATGTTTTCCGCCGGCCTGGAGGTGCATGCAGGGCTGGCGCATGTCTTCGGAGCCGAGGACAAGGCGGACGTCAGCTACAAGCATGGCCTCGAGACGGAGAAGGAGAGCAGCACCTCGGTGACCACCGGGTACACCAATACCCTTGGGACGATCGGACAAAGCGGCGAAGAAGTGGAAGAGCTTGGCCGGGTCGGCTGGGCGATCTTCGGGGTTCCCAAGGTGATGATCCAGGATTTCAGATTGTTCGCCTACGATTACGACTATTTGACGGGGGTGGGGACAGACCTGGACCAGGACGTCCACGTGGTCGAGGTTAGCCATACCTCCATCACCGTAAAGCCCCTTGCCTTCCGTCTGGATGATCCGGGCGGACCCGACGACGATGTCCCCGGGCTTCTCTCCGGCATGGAAGCCTTCCCTATATCTACGGACCTTTACAGCTGGTACAGCCGCACTTGGGAGTCGTTGGAAATGCCCTGGGAGGTGCTCTTTGGCGACGGAACCTACAAGGAACCTTCCATCAACCAGCTCACTTTCACGACGGGGATCGGTGAGTCTACGTCTTTCATCACGGAGGAGACCGAGGAGAGCACGTCGAAGGGGGAGACGTCCGATGTCGAGATAATGAACGAATTCTCCGTCCAGGCCGGCACGAAGTTGAAGGGGTTCAAGGCGAGCCTGAAGACAGGCTACGACTCGAGCTTCAAGACGAGCGTCACGAACACGACGGCGTACGGGAAGGAAGTCTCGGTCACCCTCGGGATGAAGTCATGCTCGGCGGATGATTGCGTCAAGAACCTTTACGTGCAGCCTTACTTCCTGAAGGCCACTCAATCTACCGCGCCCTGGGTCCCTACCGCCTATGCCGGTCAGCAGCCGTGGTGCATTGCCTGGAACGTCTGTGGCGGTGAGTGGAACAATGGAACCAAAATCGGAGTGAGCCCACCGCCTGAGTCGGGAGAAGGGCTTGTGGTAGGCGGACCGGAAGAAGAAACCGCGATCCGGCGGCCGGGTATGAGCCGCTACGACCTCGTGGGCGCGTGCCTTGGCTGGCTGAATGCCGAAGGCGCCATAGAGCCTATCCCCCTGGACGCCCTCATGTTTGACCCCTCGAAGGGGATCACGGTAGACCTGAACGGCTATTCCTGGTCGTCGCGGCAGGCCCACGGGAAGTGGAACCAGCGCGAAATGGTCTGGACCTTCACGTCGTCCAACTCGGTCAGGCGGAACAAGGTGACCGCGAAGCTTGACTTCGGGAGAGGCGCGTGGGACTTCCACATCTCCCGGGCAGACCTCGCCGATGCCATCAGGCCGCTCTCGGGCGACCTGCGCGTCACCCTTGTAGTGAACGGGAAGTATACTCTGAGAACCGACCTCCGGCATCACGTCACGACGGACTGGACCTGGGAAAGACAGCCTGACGGCGAGGGGATGCTGGGCCTGACCTCTTTTGAAGGTTGGTACGATACCGCCGCACAGGAGGGAGGGGTTTACCTGCAGGGCGTCCTGCCCGAGAAGCTTCCGACCTTCGGGGATATGAGTTTCGAGCTGAACGATCGCCCGGTCGACGTTCCGCTGCTCGATCTGCCCTACTTTCAGGAAGCCTTGCAAAACAAGGGAACGCTCGTCTATGACCGGGAGGGGGTGCATGTCGAGGTGGACCTGGCCGCGAGGACGTGGTTTGCCACCATTGAGCGCGGAGCCTTCGACAGCCGGCAGGCACCGCTTCGAGGGCACGCCCGCATCCGGGTCCTGGTGGGGGGCGACCCCTGGGGTTCCTTCGACGTAGGTGTCGCGAACTTCTGCTCGCAACTGTGGCTCAACAATGAATTGAATTGAGTCGAAAGGCCCGTTCCGCAGCCCATTGCATATGGTGGGCCGGCGGGGCGGGCACCACCCGTCAGACTTCCCTCACGCCTTTGGCAATCCGGTCCGCCGGTCTCCTGTTCGAACTGGTCCTCCCTGCACAGGGTTTAAGCGGCGCGTCAATGTTCCTGGTTGGTGCTGTGAAGCGCTCAAATAAAGTCCCCTTGCGACCATGGGAACGTAAATCTCCGCTATAAAAGACTCTTTTACCGCCACTTTGTATCCACACCGAATATGCTTCATAAGCCGAATGATCGATAAGAAAAGGGGGAACAGTAAAAGGGCCTGTCTCGAAACTGCGCCCGGACTCGTAATTCCAACCGGAATCTTCTAAGAAATGTGCGCAAGTAACCAGAAATACTCAAGATGAGAATGGGAAATCAGAATACCCAAAAGAGATGGATCGCTACCATCTAATCCAATAATTGATGGAACATATTGCCCGTGGTTCTCTTCTGCATCCAATAGCAAGCCAAAATCTACAAGTAGTCGTTGCCCTCGGCTCTCAACCTCAACGCAACTCCCGCCTATCTGTTTGCTGCCACGATGGATGCATGCACGCATGATATCCCTATTTTGCTGACAAAACCTTAAACCGCGTCTTTCAGCTTCTTCCCTGCTTTGAACTTAACGGCGTTGGATGCCTTGATCTTGATGGGTTCGCCGGTGCCGGGATTCCGGCCTTTGCGGGCTTTTCGGCGGATTTTCGAGAATTTGCCGAAACCGACCAGAGTGACCTTTCCGTCCTTCTTTTTCAGCGCATTTGTGATGCCGGTGATAAAGGAATTCAGCGCAGCATTGGCAGCGGATTTGGAAATGCCTGCATCTTTCGCCATTTGTTCAACCAGTTCAGATTTCGTCATGAGATGGTCTCAAATACAAATAACGGGCAAATTGAATGACAGCGATCAATATGTCGATACCTTTCCCACATATACCCGAAAATCGGGGTCGCCATTATTCCTCCATTCGGGATGGATCTTTTTAGGGTAGAATGACCTTCCACGGGCCACCTTTCTGTGGTCCGATTCGTTTGAGGAGCCCTTTTTCTTTCAGGACATCCATGTTCTTTCGAATATTCCGAGGCGAAATTCCGATGCGGTCCGACAATCTCTTCTAAGTGATCCATTCACTTTCGATGACTGCGCAAATAATTTCCGCCTGGATTTCAGAAAGCCCCTGGTTTGCTATTAGGTCCTTTTTTAGGTCTTTCACATCGGTTTTTAGGTCTTTTTTTAGGTCTTTCACATCGGTTTTCACGTTCGTCCGTTGCCTAATGAAAAAGCTCGGCAATAAAAGCATCGCCGGATTACCGAATATCATATTGAATTTCGGGATAGGTCTTCAACAGAAGCGGAACCTATTTTTTGGACAACCCAGCTTTTTTATAAGCTGGATAATTGGTTGGACAGCTTTTAGCGTAACTAAATAACTACTTCATATTTTTGCTGTATTAATACTACAAAATTGACAGATACGGTCACAGCCCAGGAACTTTGTTTCGTAAAGATGATTTTTTTTTGATATTTTTTCGGAAAGTAGATGCCCAGACGCATAAGGAGAGCTTGACGTAATCAAATAATTACGCTAAATTTTCTTTATGATTAAACCCGATGAAAATCTTGTGCCTGATTGGGACGAAGATAATATCAACCATATCGCTACGCACGATTTAAGACCCGGGCAGGTTGAAGAGGTATATTACACGGAAGGACCTTTTTCCACTGTAGCCGTCAAGCAGAAGAAGAAACACGGTAAATCCGAAGAATATCGATGCCGGTTGTGGGGTACGGACGCTTCCGGGACCTGTATTGAGGTGATGGTTGCGCCGTATCCCCAATACGGTGTGTGGCGCTGCGTAACAGCCTTTCCCATGTCAAAAACCACCCAAAAGGCATATTTTAAGAGGGTAAGAAGATGAGTAAACTTCCACAAAAAGTAAGAGACGATTTAAAAGAAGAGGCCACCGTGTGGGACGAGGAAATCTCCCGCGAGAGTTCAGAGCAGATTCAGGAATTGCTCAACGGCGCAGATCTGTTCAAGGTTCCCCGTCCCGCCCGCCAGCCGGTATCCCTCCGCATGGACCCGTTTGATCTCTCGATCATCAAGCGACTTGCCCGCAAGAAGGGCGTTCCTCACACCCAGCTTATGGCAATGTGGCTTCATGAAAGAATCGAAAGAGAAAAAGGACTGCATGCCTCTGAATGAAATTGAGACGGGTTGTTTCTCACCCCAGGCCTATCCGATGAAGCAAACGACAAAAAGGCCCCATGGAGCTGGGCGGACAGGGCTCAAGGCAACACAAAGGTTTCAGGAGGATTACCATGGCCAGAGGAGACCAGTTAGGCAGGCAGTGGAAGATCATCCAGACTTTGGTATCGGCCAGGCAGGGAAAATCGGCGGCTGAACTGGCTCAGGAACTGGACTGCCATCCAAGAACTCTTTACCGTGATCTCGAAGCACTTCAGGTTGCAGGGTTCCCCATCTATACCGAAAAGGTGGACGGAAAAGCCCTCTGGTCCCTGCTGGATACGGTGAAGCACCAGATCCCTCTCCCGTTCAGCCTGACGGAGCTGATGGCCCTTTATTTTGGAAGGGACATGCGCAAGGTCTTTCGGGGAACTGTTTTTTACGATTCCCTGGAATCCCTCTTTACGAAAATCAAGACCACCCTGCCGCCCGAATCCATTAAATATTTAGAGAATGTCGAGCAGACCCTTCACCTTGGCATGAAACCGTACAAAGACTACGGCAAATTCAAGGAAATCTTGAAGCACGTAAATGATGCCGCCGTTAACCGGAAAGCCGTCGAGATCATCTATTTCACCATGAGCCGCAGGAAAGAATCCCGGCGAAAAGTAAACCCCTACCGGATCTGGTTTTTCAACGGGACCTTTTACCTGATCGGCCTCTGCCATATGCGAGGCGATGTCCGGCTCTTTGCCCTGGACCGGATCAAGATGCTCCACTCAGACAAAGGAGACCTTCGAGGTGCCCGAGGACTTCGACCTGGAAGCTTTCACCGGGGCGAGCTTCGGGGTATATCAGGGGGCGCCTGTCCACATAAAGGTATGGTTTCATCCGGATGTGGCCGGCTACATCAAGGAAAAGATCTGGCATGAGTCCCAGCAGATCCACCCGCAGAATGACGGTTCCATCCTCTTTGAGGCCGATGTTGCCGGTACCGATGAGATCCGGTTCTGGATCATGACCTGGGGTTCAAATGCCGAGGTCCTTGAACCGGCATCTCTGAGAGAAGAAATCAGGGCTGAGGCGGAAAAAATGGCCGGTCGGTACAGAGCACGTGTCGTGTCGGAAGAAAGTCCTCCCTATGGCCGGACGCAAGATCATCCCTTGCGGCGTGGTTGATCTGCTGTATCTGCTATCGCCACATTTAAGAAACGACAAATAACGTGATATTTGACAGGTGAACAATATGTTTAACTCAAGAACGGCAACATTGGTCATAAGCATATTGACCTTATGCCTGTCCGGTTGTGTCGCAAGCCTGGACAAGAAAGTACTGACTGTGGAATTCGGGCCGCCTGTTTATTACAGCAGTGAAAACGGGGATCAGTTTGTTGCAAGATATGGATCCCTTTCTGACTGCAGCCTCCATTCAACCTCGGATCTTTGAAGAGGATCGGTTTCGATGCCCTGCGCCACCAGCTGGAAACGTCTTCATCAAGCGCAGGGGTTTATGCCAACCTCAAGGAGCAGGACGAATATGCAGCTTCCTTTTTATCTTCCTTTCATAAAATGCGGCCAACTTTTCACTTTTTTGGTAGTCGATGACGTTACCCGAACCCTGCTCAAAAACGACGGCATTTAGCTGGACCACACCCTTTTCACTCACCTGGGCGGAAAGCAGAACCCGGTAATTCATCGTAGAACGTTTGCTCTGGATATCCCAGCCTTGCCCCTCGGTCTTTTCCATCAAAATTCCGTTGAGCATGAAACGGGGTCTGCATACGATTCCCTGTTTTGTATCCGTGATGGGATCCACATCAAAACCATCATCCATCACGATCTCCATGATTGTGTCCATTACGGTGTCCCTGCTCTTTCCTGTTTCAAATGAGATTCCTTCCACGCGATTCGTTTCCTGAAGAACCGCCTCCGGATTACTCTGCTCCGTCGCGCAACCGAAGAGCAAAAGACAGATGAATGATAACGCAAACTTTGCCATAATAGATGTTCCTCCCAATCGTAAATTTTGAACGAAACCCCAATTTACAGAGTTTCCTTTTTGAGGTTCTTGCCCACACTCCAGCACGCGCCCAGCGGACGACCCAGGGACCAATATTTCTTGCTGGTCATATCGAAGAGCAACGGCTTCAACGCCGCCACATCAATGACCCCCTCTTTCAGGATGCGGGCATCGGCGGGCATTCCCGACTTGAGTTCCATAGCCGGATTTGGGATGGTGATTTTGACCAGGTAAACCAACTTGACCCGTTCTTTGTGGGTTTGAATAATCTTGGGAGTAAATTCCCCTTCAGGAGATATGAACGAAACCCGCCCTTCATAGATCTTATCGGGAAAGGTGTCGATCTTTACATCCACCCGACCTCCGGGCTTGATCCTGCCGATATCCGTTTCGCCCACAAAGACTTTCAGATCCACTTCCGAAAGATCGGCCATGGAAATGACCTCCTGTCCCGGAGACACCACTTCGCCGGGCTCCACATTGCGGCTGATAATGATCCCGTCAAACGGGGCCTCGAGCTCGGTATAGGAGAGTTGTATCCGCGCAAGATCAAGGGAAGCCTTTGCCGCATCCAGTCGGGCCCGAGCCGCTTCCACTTCTTTTTCAGTGGTTGCTATTTTCTTCAGATTGATCCGGGCCAGTTTGAGAATGGCCCGACCCTCCGCCAATCGGGACTCGGCCAGATCAATATCTTCTTTTCGAAATCCTTCCTGCATCATCTGATAAGCTTCCTTGGCGCGATCGTGCTCGGCGGTGGCTCGCTCGTATTTGAGGTCGGCGGTATCTTTGTTTTTCTCTGAAACGACCTTTCGGTTGAATAGATCGTCATAACGGCCCTTATCTTTGCGGGCTTCGTTAACCGCAGCCCCGGTTTCTTCCACGGCCAGGCGCGCCCGTTCCACGTCCTGATGCCGGTATCCGGCACGGGCTTCGGAAAGTTGTGCCTCAAGGGCCTTTACGCCCGCATCGGCCCGTTCCACCTCCGCCGGCAGGATATTCCGGTTCAGATCCAGAACCGTTTCCAATTGGTGCAGATTTTTTTCCGCCTGCGTCATGTTGGCCTCGGCCTGTTCACATCGGGCAAGAAATTCTTTCCGATCAAGAATCGCAAGGACCTGGCCTTTTCGGACCGCATAGCCTTCGTCCACCGGCACCTGCTTCACTCTGCCGCTCACCTGAAACGCCAGGTTGGCCTGGGTTGCCTCGATGGTTCCCGAATAATACAATTCCTCGGCCTTCTCCCTGTACTGCCCCCAATAGACCAAGCCCCCCACGCCCAACAGGAGTCCGATAAAAACCAATAAAATCGACTTTCTTTTTCATTGCGTTTTATCCTCTGACAGGCAGATCGGTCCCTTTTTTGAATATGACCAATTGTCGCTCGAACGGCACACCGGGAACCGTGTAGGGGATCGAATCCTTCAGAAGAAAACCCTGTTTTTCAGCCTCTCCAGTCAATTTTTTCCGGATCGACGGATCACTGCTTCCCTGAAAAGTAAAAAGCAATCCTTCCCTTGAAAGATGCCCCGCACAGCAGGCAAGAATCTCCGGACCAAGGATAAGTCCCCTCGAGAGGACAGCGTCATAGCCTCCTCTCGAAAGATCCTCGTCCAGGTCCGCAAGGCGGCCCCTGAACACCTCGATATCTTTCAGCCCGGTTAAACGAATCACCTGTTTCAGGAAGTTTGTTTTTTTCAAGATCGGCTCCACGAGATGGAAGACAGAACCGGAAAAACATATTCTGAGAGGTATGGAAGGAAAACCCGCTCCCGAACCCACATCAAGGAACCTCCCCTGAACAGGAAGATACGGAATGGGCAGGAAGGAATCCAGCAGAAGCTCATGGATGATTCTTTTCTTCGAGCGAAGTCCGGTAAGATTCATCTTGCGGTTCCACTTCACCAGTTCGTCGATGTACAGATTCAGGAGATTGAGTTGGATGGAAGACAGCGCAACTCCAGGGTTGGAGGTCCACAGCTCGATGGTTTTCGCTATTGTCTCATCCGGATCGGAAAGAGCCACGATGTTCCCTTTACCGTTTAAAGAACCACGCGTCGTTGGATGATTCTGATCGCCTCCTCAGGCGTATCCACAATGTTAAAAATATCAAAATCCGACTTTGAAATGGTTCCTTCCTCTATCATGGTCTCTTTTGCCCAATCCAGCAATCCTTTCCAGAATTTGGAATCCACGAGGATAACCGGGAAATAGCGTATTCTCTTGGTTTGAATCAGCGTCAAGGCCTCGAACAGTTCATCCAGGGTCCCGAATCCGCCAGGCATAATCACATACGCCACGGAATATTTTACAAACATGACCTTTCTGATGAAAAAATACTTAAAATCCAGCTGAATATTGGCGTATTCATTGGGCGCCTGTTCATTGGGCAGATGGATGTGCAGTCCCACGGATTTTCCATTGGCCTCGGAGGCCCCCAAATTTGCCGCCTCCATGACGCCTGGCCCCCCGCCGGAAATGACGTTGAAGCCATTCTCAACCAGCATTCTGGCCAGTTTTACCGTACCCTTGTAGATGGCGCTGCTGGGTTTGGTCCTGGCTGAGCCAAACACACTTACGGCGGGAAAGGCTTCCGGCATGACTTCAAACCCTTTTACAAACTCCGCCATAATTTGAAACATTCTCCACGATTCATTCAGGGTAAGCTCATCTACAAGATACTGTTTTTCACTCATAATACAGCCCTTTCTCTGAAACGACTTTCGTGTTCCCGAAAATGGTCAAAAAGATCGACTTTTTTCGAGAGCGTTTGGTAAATTTCAAAAACCGATTGATTTTTGCGCTGTTTTCCTTTAATTTCTTAGAAATTAAGGGTTGCATCATAGAGGACCGCTGGAAAGCTGTCAAGATCGAGTACGGACTTATTATGCGTTCATGCAGAGAAATATCTTGCCAAGGAGGACGTCTTATGGATCGTGTAGCGAGAGTCACAGAGATCATCGGGGCATCCAAAACGAGCTTTGATGACGCAATCAAAGTGGGTTTCGAGAGAGCTAATCGAACATTAAGGAATATCACGGGATTGCGGGTGCTTGAGCAGAGAGTCGCCGTTGAAAACGATAAAATGACGGAATATCGTGTCAGGATGGAAGTCATATTTCTCCTGGAAACCTGAAATGACAAGGGACATCACATGGGTGCTTTTTACTTCAGCATGAAGCGATGTCATCGCTAAACTAACGGCTAACGGCTAAAAGCCAATTGCAGACTTCAGATTGCAATAGAGGATACGAAATGAAAAAAGATCAGCCACAGGAAGGGAAACATGACGCCTATCAGGATTTCTTGACCGATATCAGCGGCCAGTTTGGAGGCAGAGACGAGGAAAAGGATTTCCTGGACAGCATCAGTCCCGAATCGCCGCAGGAAGATACACGGGTGAACGTGGGGGAGCGTCTTAAGGCGGTTAGAAAAGAGCGCAATTTGAGCCTTACCGATGTAGCCCAGCGAACAGACCTCGCAGTGTCTCTGCTGGAAGAGATTGAAAGCGGAGAACTTACACCGCCCCTGGGGACCGTCATCAAGCTGGCCAAGGCCCTGGACCTGAAAATGGGATATTTCATATCCGGGGAGGACGACCTGCCCCATACGATCGTTCGGAAGCACGATCGCAAAGTCATTTCCAGATATAATTCCCAGAAGGGCAAACATTACGGCTATGGCTACGAATCCCTGGCCCCGCGAAAAAAAGACAGGCACATGGAACCGTTTCTGGTGACCTTGGCGCCTTCTGAAACAGAGGAAGAGAGATCCACCCATGACGGCCAGGAGTTTATCTTTGTACTGGAAGGCCGAATGGAAGTTCGCCTTGGCAGTGAGATACACATCCTTGAACCCGGGGACTCCATCTACTACGATTCCACCGTTCCCCACCTGGTGAAATGCGGGGGAGAATCAGAGACCCGTATTCTCGCGGTCCTTTATTCCGAGAGATAACATGCCGCTTTTGGGCGCCCATATGTCCATTGCGGGGGGCATTCAAAAGGCCTTGTGGAGAGGCGAAAGAGCGGGATGTCAGGTAATACAGATCTTCACGCAAAGCCCCAGCAGATGGACATCGCGGCAACTCACAGAGGAAGATATAACGGCATTTGAGGATGCCCGACAGAAGACAGGCATCCAACCCGTCTCCGTTCATGACTCTTACCTGATCAATCTTGCCTCCCCGAAAACCAGCCTGAGGAACAAGTCGATCGAAGCCTTATCCAGAGAAATGGAACGGACCGAGGCATTGGGGATTCCGTTTCTGGTCATTCATCCCGGGGCACATATGGGAGCGGGTGAAACGGTCGGCCTCAAGCATATTTCAGAATCGCTGAACCGGATCTTTGATCGATCTTCCACAATGAAGGTGGAAATATTGCTTGAAACAACCGCCGGGCAGGGAACGAGCCTTGGGGCCAAACTGGCACATATGGCCGAAATTATCGATAAAACGGAATGCCGGGATCGTTTAGCCATCTGCCTGGACACCTGTCATATTTTTGCAGCCGGTTATGATATCAGGGACGAAGACGGTTACAAAAACCTGATCCAATCCGTCCATTCCATTCTCGGCATGGAAAAATTGAAACTTTTTCATATCAATGATTCAAAACAGGAACTGGGTTCACGAATTGACAGACATGAACATCCCGGACAGGGGTCTATCGGCAAAACGGCCTTTGCACTTTTTCTGAATGATCCGGCTTTCACAAACCTCCCGTTTATTCTTGAAACACCAAAGGGAAAAAACGATCAAGGCATTGACTGGGACGTTGAAAATCTTATGATATTAAAAGATTTAATGCAGGTTTAACGAGCCAATTTCAAAACGCGCCCTTTTGCACGATCTCTGTGTCAGGCTCAAATCTTAATCCTCGGAATATCAAACAGATTCCTGTGGTTAACATTTTCGCCTTCCTTAATCTCGAACAAAATTGAGCATTTTGAAACAGGCTCTAACGAAATTTATTTTGAATTTTACCAAGAACCTTACATCATAAAGGTCTATAATATGATTGCATTTGACCTGGCGTGTTCACAGGGACACATCTTTGAAGGATGGTTTGACAGCCTCGAATCCTTCGAAGAACAAAAGACGAAAGAACTGGTTTCCTGCCCCTATTGTGATGATTCAAACGTAAGAAAGGTGCTGTCACCCGTCGCGGTAAAAAAATCTCTGCCCGTCGCCTCACCCCGTCAAGCGGAAATCGATTACAACAGACTCGCAAAGGAAGTGGTGGAATATATCAAAAGCAATTCTGAAGATGTGGGAGCCAAATTTGCTTCGGAAGCCCTAAAAATTCATTATGGGGTTGCCGATAAAAGAAGCATCAGGGGGTCAGCCACCGAAGAAGAAGAAAAGACCCTTAAGGAAGAAGGCATCGACTTCCTGAAAGTCCCCTTTCCGATTTCCGATACAGAAAAAAAGAATTGAACGTATAATCAAGGAGAACCAATAGATGGGCAAGATCCGGAGGGCCATTATCAGCGTTACAGACAAAGAAGGAATCGTAGATTTTGCAAAATCCCTTTCAGATATGGGAGTGGAGATCCTTTCCACCGGCGGAACCGCAAAGGTTCTCAGGGCGGGGGGCGTTTCCGTAACCGATATTTCAGATTACACGGGTTTTCCCGAAATGATGGATGGGCGTGTGAAAACCCTTCACCCCAAAGTTCATGGGGGCCTGTTGGGACTTCGCGACAACCCCGAACACGTTCACATGATGAAGACCCACGGCATCACTCCCATCGACATGGTGGTGGTGAACCTGTACCAGTTCGAAAAGACTGTATCGAAAGCGGGCGTAACGCTGCCGGAAGCGATTGAGAATATCGATATCGGAGGGCCATCCATGTTGCGATCGTCGGCTAAGAACTTCAAGGATGTAACGGTAGTCGTAGATCCTGCGGATTATCAAATTGTCTTGGAGGAAATGGCGGAACACGGGGGCCAAACCACCCTGGGAACCCGGTTCAGGCTGGCTAAGAAGGTTTTTCGGCTGACCCATGAATATGATGGAGCGATCGCCCGTTACCTGGATTCGACGACGTTGTAAGGGGCTTCCCCCTTTTCTCTTTCTCCGAACACGGCATGTTCTTATGTACGTGCCGTTCTTTTTTTCTACAGTAAACGGCCTGAAAGGTTCGGCAACTTCCTGAACCGTCCAGGCTGTTTTCTTCCGGAAAGGTTGCATGACTGCAAGTCAGATCACAGAATTCCATGGCTATCCATTATTCCTTTATCGTTTTTCCATCCGATCTTTGATCGATGCGTAGACATCCCGGATAATATCTCCGGACATATCCTTCATCGCCTGGCTCATGGCCTCCGCCAGACCTGTCGGGTTATTCTGTGGGCATGGTTTCTGTTTGTGGTAGGTTTTTTGGAAAAGCACGTTCGCTGCTGACATCCGGATCTTTTGAATCCATCACCGTGATCGTCAGGGATAACACGGCCGTCCAGTGTTCTCCCTCATCCATTTCATAAAACTGATCCACCGTGCCTTCCAGAAGAAAGGAAAACGGAAAACGGCTGTCGGAAGGAAGAACGGCGCTGAACAACCCTGTGTTGGAAATATCCCGTCTAAGAAAATAGGTTGCCAGGAGGCCCGGATTGGCTCGCCATTTATAATAAAAATATTCATCTCTCTTATAGGAACCATTACGGTATATGATCCGCGTGGTATTGTACGACGGCGCCACACTGAAGGGCTCTACCTTGATCACGACGGGCAGAGGAGAAAGATCGGATATAACAGGAGACTCGTATTCAAGGGTAAAATAGTCTATCCTGACCGCAGGCTGTTTGAGATCAGCGCATCCGCCGATAAACAGGAGCAGCGAGAGAACCCACCAGAACATCTTGCCATTCAAACGCATCAAAGCCTCCAATCCTATCATTTAAGCATCAACCGCTAACGACGCATGGCTCCTTTTTCCGGGACCATCATTTCGTATCCTATCCAGATTTTCTGGCAGCAAAATGATGATCCGAAAAAACCATTCCGGCCATTCCTGCCGGGATTCTTGAATAAGATACATCATTTCTCCATCTCAGGGGCCACCTTTCTCGGAACGGGTGGTGTTCCCAACAGGAGTTGAGAGGGCTGATCAGACAGGGTCTCCATCAATCGGGCCATATTGTCGGTGGCCTTTTCAATATTCCGGACACTCACAGACAGTTCTCGCATCAGGTCGGAGATGGAATCGTCCGACTTTTTCAAGAGAAGGGAACCATTCTTAAGAAGCATATTCGCGTTGTCCAGCACCGTACCGAACTTTTTCACGTTGCTTTTCAGGATCTTTCGGTTTTCAGCAATGATTTCTTCCACTCCGGCAAGACTCCTGTGGACGCTTCCCATTCCTTTCTCGGCATCGCCGATAAACCGGTTCAGGGAAACGGCTGCCTTTTCCACCGATCCAAGGATCTTCGCCCATCTCTCGGGCGCCAGGATAATTTTAACACCCTGAAGGGCGGAGCGAAGGTCCGTCGAAATTCCCCTGATATCGGCATCTGCCATCGCTCCATTCACATTGTCGAGGGTGAGTTTCAATTTGTCGGAGATCCCGCTCAGGTCCAGAGAGCCAATTTTGGTCAAAACATCATCAATGCCTTTCAGGATCGCCGTAATATCCGATGGTTTCGTAGCAACAATGGGGTATTCGCTTGGGAAATCGACCCCCGGCGAAAAATCCTTTTCCCCTTGCTTCTTGCGGTCCAGTTCCACAAACATGCTTCCGGTTATGCCCACATCTTTCAACTGCGCAACAATGGTATTATCGAGGGTCAGTCCGGACTCGATCTTCATCACCACCTCTATCAATTTCGAATCGGGAGCGACCTGGATACTGTCCACCCTCCCGACGGATACCCCCCTGTACTTGACCGGTGAATCCTTGCTCAATCCCTGCACCGACTCATTAAAGTAGCTGACATAATAATGGCCCCTTTGAAAGTGCCGCGACATGCCCAACCAGACAATGGCAACAACTCCGATCACTACGCCGCATGTCACGAAAAGACCCACTGTGAATTTGGTTTTTGGCGACGCCATTATGCCGATCGCTCCTTTCCGAGTTCCGAATCATCAAACTGGCGATTGAAGAAATTTTTCACAAATCGGTTCTGGCTGTGATCGCGCAGGTAGAGGGGGTCGCCTTCAGCAATAATGCCTTTCAACTTTTTATCTAACATGATTACCCGTTTTGCTATGGTAAAAATGCTTTGCAGTTCATGGGTGACAATCACCATGGTAGTTCCCAGGCTCCTGTTCAGGCGCAGGATGAGATGATCGATCTCCGCGGAAGTGATGGGGTCCAATCCCGCTGAAGGTTCGTCAAAAAAAAGGATTTTGGGATTGAGAGCCATGGCCCTCGCCAGCCCCGCCCTCTTTTTCATTCCCCCGCTCAACTCGGAGGGGAGATGATTGCCATACCCTTCCAGATTCACCAGGCCGAGTTTCATTTCAACAAGTGTTTCCACAGAGCTCTTCGTCAGAGAGGTATACTCTCTGATGGGCAGGGCCACATTCTCCGCAATGGTCATGGAACCGAAAAGCGCTGCACTCTGATAAAGAACTCCCACCTTTTTTAGAACTGCCTGCAGCTTTTTTTCATCATATCCGGAGACTTGCTCCCCATCAATAACTATTTCACCCGCACGCGGCTCGATCAGGCCTATGATCGATTTCAGCAACGTGCTTTTCCCGCAGCCGCTTCCTCCAAGAATCACGAAAATTTCCCCATCGAACACATCAAAGGAGACGTTTTGGAGTATGACGGTATCTCCATAATTTATTTGAAGATCCCTGACTTTTATAAGCGGTTCTTTCTCCATTTGAATCCCTCACCCCCAGTATCTGAGGATGACAGAGAAGAGTGAGTCGGTGAGAATAATAAAGAAGAGACTGGTCACCACCGATGACGTGGTTGCCTGGCCGACAGACGCCGCGCCCCCCTTTACCTGAAATCCGCGCAGGCATCCGATTCCGGCCACAAGAGAGGCAAAAAAACAACCTTTCATAACCCCCCAGAACACATCGAAGAGCTTGAGCGTCTTGATTGTCTGGTCAATGTAGGAACTGGCAGTCAGGTCAAGCATGAACACCCCCACCAGCATCCCTCCCAAGATGGCGGCGATATCTGAAAAGAGGATAAGAATTGGAACCATGACAAGGGAGGCCAGCACCTTGGGCACGACCAGAAAACGAACCGGATCAAATCCCATGGTGAACAGGGCGTCTATTTCTTCCGATATTTTCATGGTTCCGATCTCGGCGGCAAAAGAGGAACCGGACCTGCCGGCTACAATAATGGCGGTCATGATGGGCCCTAATTCCCGGGTCATGGCCAGGCTCACAAGGGAAGCCACATAGATATTGGCGCCGAACTGCTGGAGCTGCACAGACGACATGAAGGCCATGATCAGGCCCAGCAGAAAACTGATGAGGGCCACAATAGGAAGGCCGTCCACGCCGACTCGCTGCATACAAAGGAGGGTGTCATCCAATCGAATCCGACGTGGATTCAAGAAGGCCTGGCCCATAGCGAGACAGACCGAGCCGATAAAGGAAACGGCATCCCTGATACCCGAAACATATCCAAGTGTCGCATCGCCTACGCGAACAAAAATACCCTGCCGGGGGAGCTTTGAAAAAGGTGGTTTCCGCCCGAGGGAGTCGAATTTGAGAATGGAGAGGGTCTCTTGAAAATCGGGGCTCACATTTTGGAGGGAAAAGGCCCCCTTCCTGTCGGAGACGATTTTCTTGAGTTCCACAAGGATCAATGTCCCAAATTCATCCAGGTAAGTCACCTCCGAAAGATCCACGGCAATGGATAATGGCGGATCTTTTTTCAGAATGGCAGAGAGTTCCCGAATGATTTTTCCGGCGATGTTGGAATCCATGCTCCCGAAAAAATGAACCGTTGCCCCGCCGTCCGGGGTCTTTGAAATCTCGTATCTGCAGGTTTCCTTTACCGTCAAATTCTTTCCATCCCTCATCCTTCAAATCTAAACTGCTTTAGATCATCTTCGTCCACATTGTACCGCTCTTTTACCTCATTCATATCCATTTTGAAGAGAAGCCAGCCCACCGGCTCCCCCCATTTGTTTCTCAATTCAAAGGCCATCTCCGTTTCTTTTATTCCCATGGGGTTTCCCTTTGCGGCCCGGTAAAGGGTCAATACAGCATAGGGTCCGCCCGCATTTTTATTGAAGTTGATTCCGCTATAGCTGGCGCCGACGCCCACATCCGATGGCGATGCAGGATTCATGGAAACCGCTTCGAAAACCCTCTTGTCTCCGTCGAGCAGGATGATCTCTTTAAAGGGCAAATGCATCCCTTTTTGCCTGTCTGCACAATCGGAAAGAATTTTCTGAATGCTCTTTCTATCTTTTCTCTCCAGCGGGGCAATGAGCGCGGATTGCAACGTAAGGTAATCGACCGCCATCTTGTCTCTCAGCGCCACCTTTTGGGCATCCAGCGCCCTGTAGCCCTTTGGATAGATAGGGGTAACCCCAGAACAGGCCCAAAGAGAGAATTCCCACGACAATGATCAAAGGAATAAACCATTTTCTTATGCGGCGATACCTCTTTTCCATCGCATAAACATGCGTAACATCCCGGCCAAGAGAAAGAATTCCCTGAAAGTTCTGTTGGGCGTCATATAAGACCGTTGTGCTGGTAGAAATCCGGCGCGACCCTTTTTCAGGATGTTTAACACACAGGACTTTCTCCGTCACCGACGATTTTGAAATAACATCTTCAATAAATTCTTCATATTCGGAGGGATTTTCATAGATATCCTCGGCAGGTCGAAGGTACATGGCATCTGCCTCCCTTCCATAAAGCCTTTCCGCGGCTTTGTTCCAGGAAAGGATTTTTCCTTCTCGATCTGAAATCATTACCGCGTCGGGCAGTTGATCACAGATCTCCCTCATTCCAAAAACAATCTGGGTGGTCTCTTTCAGGCGCTGGGCAAGAAATCGAGCGAGAATTTTCACCACTTCCGGGAATTCATTGAGAAACCTGGGGATCTCGTCCTTGGGTATGCGTATCGTGCTTACCGGGCTCGCAGCTTTCAAGGTAGCGGTGCGCTTCTCCCCGAGGAGAAATGACATCTCTCCGAATACCGAGCCTTTTTCACTGATCTCCGTGATCTTTCGTCGCCCTTTCGCTACATCCAGCTTTCCGGACAGAAGGATATAGAGATCCTGGGAGTCATCGCCTTCCAAAAAAAGGATCTGCCCTTCGTCGTATTCGTCCAGATACTTTTTCAGGTTCGGATTATTTAAGATATATTCCAACATGCCTTATAACCCGAGACAAAGGGGTGATTATGCCGTCCACAGCGGAAAATAGACCAAAAAGGTGGTCATCTCCCCGGTACACTTGATTTCCATTTTTCCTTTCAACAGCCTCATGATCCGGTTTGTGATATACAGGCCGCGCCCCTCCCCTTCTCCTTCCAGAATTTTCATGCGCTCTTCCTCGGAAATGCATCCGGTGTTACTGATCTCCGCACATGCCCATTTCCCCTGTTCATAGGTACGTATCGATAGAACGCCTCCCAGAAGCGGTATGGCCTTTGTTGCATTATTCAGGAGATTATCAAAAACCCTTTCCAATTGTACGGGGTGACACTTCACCTTCAGCTCCTCATGAAAGGGGCCTTCCTTCAATTCAATATTCTGGCGCAATTCTTCTTTGATGGCCTCCCTGTTAATAACGAAACGTCTCTTCAAAACCTCCGTGAAATTTACGGCCTGTTTCTCTCCCACATGATAAAGGCTCATGGCCAGTTCCTGCAGACGACTGGTTTCCTCCACAATGATATCCGAATACCAGTTGATCTGTTCTCTTGAACCTTCCAGGTCCCCCTTTTTGATCAGTTCCTTCAGACGCCTTGCAAATCCCGCGGTGGCAATGGCCGGATTTTTGAAATCATGGAGGGCATCATCCAGCCGCTCCATTTTCTGAGCCTTCATAAGCTCCCTGCCAAGAAAAAGGAGAAGACTGATTTCATCGTCTCGGTATCCCTGCTTCTGCTCCAGTGCATCAATGGTCATGAAATGGGTGATTTCCCCGTCTACGCTGAGTGGGATGTACAATATGGAATTGATATGCTTCTGCTCTGCCATCTTTTTCAGGTTGGCCGAAATCAGATCGCTCTTCTGGGGATCGACCACCAGAATATAGAGTGGTGTAACCAGTTCATATTTAGATTCTCCCGAATAACTCCTATGGCTGAGAAGCAGCTCAAAAGCCGGTTCGCTATCAACGCGAAAGCTCTTTCCAATACTGTGATACCCTTCCCGATCGGGGAATCCGCTTTCCAGAAGAACGCTCTCCATATCTCTTTTCACCGAGAAAAGGGCACAGCTTTGAAGATCAACCAGTTCGGCAAGTTCGGGCACCACACTGTTGAAGATCTCTTTCATTTTGATCCCGCCGCGCGATCCCAACTTACTGAAGATATGCCGTACGATGGCCTCCCGTTTTTCATTGGACCTGTTGAGGTAGAGGATTTTTTTTCTGGCCATGACAAAACTGAGTCTCTTCGCCATGACCAAGGCCAATTTGATTTCTATGGGGCTGAAATTCCGGCCTCCTTCCGTAAAATATATCTGAATGACACCGGCAGCATCCCGTTCTCTTGGAAAAAACCTCGGAATCTCCAGGGGAATCGCCATGAGAGAGCCCACGCCTCTCCCGTTGACCACCCGCTTATTTCTGTAGAGGTCTTCTTTCAAGAGATCAGGCGCCAGAAAAGGTTCCCCGCTCTTCGGCTACCTTCCTGCTATGGTTCCCCGCAACGGAACATCCGTTTCCCTCCTTTCCTCTTCGGAAGGATACGATCCGTAAGAAATCATTTTTTCCGCTTGGGGATCATAAATTCGCACGGAAGCGCTGTGTGCGCCCAAAAAGGACACCATATGCCTTGCGGCTATTTCAAGGATCTCTTGCTCGGAAAGATCGGGATCAATATTGACAATGGCATCAATCTGCTGCGTAAGGCGATCGAGAAATTCCGCCAACATTTTTTCTTCGATCCATTTGGCGAGAAGCGGCCAGAAACCTTCATCGACTGAGATTCCTTCTGCCTTCGCCACACCCGCGAATCCCTTCCAGCAAGGTGTCTAAGTCAAATAACATTTCGATTATGTCCTATTTCATTTGGAGAGTAAAGGTTTTTCTCTTTCTTTAAGTACTGATCTTATACCGTATTTTCTTATGAAAAACACTCGCTTTTTTTATCCAAAGCTTGACGTGCTGCCATTGAGAATTTAAAATGAGACACAATAAAACTTTTAAGGAGAATTTATGACATCAAAAATTGACCACAAAGAGGATATCGACAGACCGGTTGCCGTAATCGAGACAAATCTCGGAACTTTCGAGGCAGAACTTTATGCAAAGGAATGCCCTGAAACCGTTGGAACTTTATTAATCTGGCCGAAGGAAGGCAGGACACGGAAAAAGGTGGAAATTTCTACGACGGTCTTACGTTTCACAGGGTCATTAATGGATTTGTCATACAGGGCGGATGCCCTGTTGGAAATGGAACCGGAGGACCGGGATACCGTTTCAAAGACGAATTCGATCCGAATCTTCGTCACAACAGTGAAGGGATTTTTTCCATGGCCAATGCCGGTCCCGGAACCAATGGCAGCCAGTTTTTCGTAACGCTCGGTGCAACGCCTCATTTAGATGATCGCCATACCGTCTTTGGAAAAGTGATTAAAGGAATGGACGTGGTAAGGAAGATAGGCGCGGTGAAGACCGGCGCCATGGACAAACCTGTTGAACCGGTCGTCATGAACAAGGTGACGATTCGAAGGTGATTTCAGACCGATACAGATTATGTTGAGTTGATAAGTGACATTATTCAAACTTCCGAGACCTGTACCATGGAAATCTGTAAAAGACTCGACACGGAAAGAATATTTCTCGACATTCCTCTTCCCGACAAAGATGCGGTTCTTCGTTTTGCGGCTGAAGCCTTTGCCGTCAGCGGCATTGTTGCCGACGCGGACACCCTCTATGAAGGGATGATAGAACGTGAGGAAACCATGAGTACAGGGATCGGAAAAGGTCTTGCCATCCCGCACTCTTCAAGCCCGGATACAAAGGATCCGGCAATCCTAATCATTCGACTTGCAGAGCCCATTGATTATGATGCGATCGATGGGGTTCAGGTGAGGATTGTCATTGCTCTTGTGGCGCCGGAACACGATCCGGATCTCCATCTGCAGATGCTCGCCGACCTGGCCAGACTTTGTCAGCATCCGGATTTCATGAAAGCCGCTCAAAGTGCAAAAGACCGGGAGAGCCTCCTGGAAAACATCAGACGGATTGAAAAACAGATTGTCTTTCCATAAAACGACGAGGAAAACCTTTACCCTTGACCCCCCCTTTGCAGTTCGCCGATTAGCCCCTCGTCCTTAAATCCTTGAAACTTCATGTCAGGCGTTGTCCGCCTCCACCGCGCTCAAAATCCTTGCATAGATTTCAGGATAGCTGAAAACAACCCTGTTCCATGAGGGAATCAGCGTGCTCTCGTGCGGCCCCTTGCTCTGTTCCCAGGCCGTCCAGAGAAATCCCCTGAAGTAACGCGCGGAAAGTTCTTCCTCGTGTCGATCGAAGGCCAGTTCATTGACTTCGGCATCATCGCTGAAACTCTTTACAAACTTGAGCGCATTGTCATAATAGGTGTGCAGCAGCATATCCACAAAGGCGTCATCGAGGGGAAAGCCATGGGAACGCATGTACGTAAGATAGAATTTGGCGATATCCACCACCATTCTGTGAAGGCCTCTTTGGGCATCCTCCGCGGAAAGATCCTGATGTTTGTGTTCGTAGTTGGGCATGAGATCTATCTGGGCAATTTTCCTTGCAATAATCCGATGGTAGGCCTGAGAGAGGGTAGCGACTTCAAGCCCCCAGTCATAGGCAAAATCCATTCCACGGGCGACTCTGGCAGAAAAACTGAATTCTCCCGCAAGAGGGTATTTGAAGCTTCGATGGTAATCAAAAAATCTCTCCAACTCATGATTCTTCCGTTCGCGCATAATGTTCTTCAGGGCATCAACAAAAGGCATCACAAATATCCTGGTCACCCTGCCCTTCATTGCCTTTTCCGTCGGAGAAATGCGGGCGTAGAAACCCTTGCAGAACTCGAAATCATTGTTGGGATTCGCGGTGGGCCCTATCAATCTTCCAAGGAGAATCCTGTTGTAGGTAACAATGTCGCAATCATGCAGGGCAATGGTCTGGCAATCGTCCCGGGCAAAGATATACCCGAGGCTGATCCATACGGACTGCCCTTTGCCCTGCACCCCCACGGGAATTTCCCGTGCCGCAATTTCCTGGAACAGTTCCTGGATTCGCGGTCCATCCACCCAGACGATTTTCACATCACGCTCCGGCGTGCGGAGTCTTTCAAAATATTCCTTTGCTTCATGAAACCGGGCTGCATCCTGTGCGCCTCCGAGCGCGACAACGACCGAATGAATATAGTTTACCCCTTGAATTTCCGATAATATATTCCCTAATACTTCCGTATTGTATATTTCGGAATGCAGACAGGGAAGCAGCAGACAGATTGGCAGATGCCGCCCATATTCGGTCAGTTTCCCTTCAAGAGCCGACTGATATGCTTCTCTGTCAAACCATTCGTAAAGGCCGTGAAGCGTGGTAATAATGCCGCTTTGATTAAAATCCGCCATGGCAAGATCCTCCTTGCCCGTTTTCACGGGAAATGTGATATGGTGCCTGAAGATAAATGATCGTATGGATTACATGATCATACTCCATTCTCTTTTCTGGGTAAAGAAAAAGGGATCATATACAACCCGTCCTTTCTGTTGCCCCGCCACCTGATTTGTGATAAAGTACGGATTTCCAAGACAAGAAGCTGCGGTACCGGCGTTAGCCGCCCGGATTATCAACATTACAGGAGTCTGCTATGAAAGAAATGGATTACATGGCGGTAGCCGACAGAGCCATGAAACAAATTAAAAAAGGTGCTTTCCTGACCGTCCGTTCAGCTGAAGGACTCAACACCATGACTATTGGCTGGGCAACCATTGGTTTTGTATGGCAAAAACCTATCTTCATGATTGCGGTGAGGGATTCCCGGCACACCTTCGGCATTATCGAGAAAGCTGCCGATTTTACGGTTTCCGTTCCCTCCGGCGATATGACAGCGGCCATCGCGTTCTGCGGAACCAAATCGGGCAGGGACTTCGACAAATTCAAGGAATGCAACCTGACCACCGAAAACGCTCGAAAGACGGAAAGCCCAGTCATTGCCGTACCCGGCATCCACTTTGAATGCCGGATCGTTTTCAAAGCGCCCATGGACCCGGCCTATCTGGACCAGAGCTATGAAAAACTCTATCCGGAAAAAGATTATCATACCCTCTATTTCGGCGAAATTCTGGAATGCTATGAAATCTGATCTTCCCCTCATCTTGATGACGCGACCACACATCTGTTTGACCATGTCCGCGGAAAGGACTGTTTGATGAAGATATTAGGTCTTTTGAAAGGAAAAACCCCGGAACAGATTGAGGCTACAGGGGATAATTTGTTCGCCAGAGGCGAATACGGATCTTCCAGGCTGGAATATGAGAAGGCCCTTTCAAAGCTTGAAAAGAGAGGTTTAGAGACTGCCCCTGAGAGGGCTCGCATAGAGAAGAAAATGGACCGGTCCTGCAACGCCCTCGCGTCCGACCATGTGAGAAATGCAAAGGAGCTCATGAAGAGTGGGTATCATGAAGATGCCGAAGGTCTTCTGGCCCTCGCCCTGGAGCTTGCTACGAACGAAGAGATTATCGCGTCCGTTCAAGAACGGCTCGAATTGCTCAAAAATCAAAGCCCCTCGCTCGAAAGAGAGGATGCTCCGCCGCATTTGGAATACATTGAAGGGCAGGAGCCCGTTTCAAACGAACCCGCGTATGAAGAACCCGGCGATCATTATTTTGGGTTGCTGGTCAGTACTCTTCCCGAGGAGGATCAATCTGCTTACCATGATTACAGTGAACAATTCAAGGCAGGGTATGTCAGTCTCAACCAGGGCGATTTTAAAACGGCTGCGACCCTGCTTTCAAAGGCATTCGAAGAAACCAGGTCCGCTGAGACATTCATTCCCCTTGAACTGGGCACGGCTTTTCTGAACCTGGGCCACAACGAAGAGGCCGTTTTTCTTCTTGAAAATTTCTTACTTCACCATCCTGAAACGCTCAGGGCCTATCCACTTCTGTGTGAGATTTACTGGCAGAGCAAAGCAATTTGAAAAGGCCCACCTCCTTCTTCAGAACTGTCCTGAAGGCCTGAAAGACGAAGCGGCCATCCATGTGCTTGAAGGAGAAACTTTTTTCCACGAAAATCGATATCACGAGGCTGACGCACACTATGCAAGCTTCGTCAAATTCTGCGGATGGGATGAAACCGTCGCGCGCGCCCATGCAAAAACCCTTGAGGCCCTTGGGAAAAAAGAAGAAGCCAAAAAGCAGTATGCTCAGATTCTGAACGTCTGCCAGGGCTGCGGAAAACAAACCGAGCCTTTGATTAAGCAGCAATACGCCGATTTGAGCCTGGAAACGGGGGATCATTCCGCCAAGCTTCTGGAACTCTATCTGGCCCTGATTCAAGAGATCCCGGAAAACCGTGCGGAAAATTATGAAAAGATCAGCAGGATCTACGCCTTGAACGGGAATGAAGCCGAAGCCGGACGTTTCAAACGTTTTGCTGAACAAAACAAATGACTGTGAGAATATTTCCTCCAGAGGATGTAAACAGAGAACTTTTGAAACAATAGCATCACGTTATTTCAAGATTTTTTTCTCATAACCCCTATACCCGATCCCCGTAATGCCGCCGACTATGAAAGAATCCTACAAGAAACAGACGAACAGAGAGGCCGCATCTTTGTGGTGGATGACGACCAGATCTCTCTGAAAACTTTGCGACGCATTCTGGAAAAGGCCGGATACAAAGTGTTCACTTTCAGTAACCCGCTCAAGGCGCTGACAAGCTTGGAACAAGATGGCTGCGACCTTCTCATCACCGACCTGAAAATGCCTTTTATGGATGGGCTGGAATTGTTCAACCGGGCGCAACGGGCTCACCCTTCTCTGGAAGGAATCATTATCACGGGATACGCGAGTCTTGAAGGCGCCATAGAGGCGACCAAAGAAGGCGCGTTTCATTATCTGGCTAAACCTTTCCAACCCGAACACCTCAGGGACCTGGTGACCCAGGCACTGGAACGAAAATTTCTGAAGGAACCCTTATCGAGAGAGCAGAACCATCCGGACCTGCAACCGGCAGGGCCCGTTATGATCGGAAACAGCCCGGCGATCACCCGCGTCAAGGAGATGGTTGCTCAAATCGCCTCCGCCGAGTGCAGTGTACTCATCACAGGGGAATCAGGGACTGGAAAGGAGTTGGTGGCGCGCGCCATACATGCGCAGAGCACCCGGGCGGCCGGTCCCTTCGTGGCCTTCAACTGCGGCGCTTTCAGTGAAGAACTTATCGCAAACGAACTTTTCGGGCATGAAAAGGAGGCCTTTACGGGCGCCGACAGCAGAAAGGCCGGACTGATAGAAAGCGCGGAAGGCGGCACTCTTTTTCTGGACGAAATCGGAGATATGCCGCTCTCCATGCAGGTCAAATTGCTGCGTGTTATTCAGGAGCGGGAGGTCCTTCGCGTCGGTTCATCCCATCCCGTTGGGATAAACGTCAGGTTCCTGGGGGCCACAGCAAAAGACCTCAAAAGTGCGGTAAGGGAAAGAGCTTTTCGACAAGACCTCTACTTTCGACTCAATGTGGTGGAAATCCACGTTCCACGCCTCTCGGAAAGACAGCAGGATATCCCCTTGCTTGCCTATCACCTCCTATACAAATTCATGAACAAGACCGCAAAACGGATTCATGGGATTTCAGATGACACCATGGAACTTATTAAAGGCCTATCCTTACCCCGGCAATGTCAGAGAGCTGGAGAATATCCTTGAAAGGGCCGTCGCCGTTTGCAACGGAAAAACCATTCTGGTTAAAGACCTTCCTTCCGATCTGGCGAATCTGGATCTCTACACGTATGAACGTCCGGATGGTTCACACTTCAGCCTGGAAGAATTAGAGCGGGACTACATCCAGCATATTCTCAAGCTTACCGGCGGCATCCGCAGTCCGTGCCGCCGAGATCCTGGGAATTGACCGGGCCAGTTTGTGGCGAAAGATTAAAAAACACAATCTGGAATAGGCCATTGAATTTTGAAACGGAACCGTTCGATTCTGCAACATTTCAAACCTTCCCTATTCTATATGGATCGCACAGTAGCCATCGACACTTCCCGTTTCATTTCGCAACAAATAGAATCTATCCGTTCATTTTGAAACATTATCATTTTTACCTATTTACCATATTCCTTTCGTATCTTATTTAAAACCTCTGGCAGCAAAAAAGACCCTGTGGCGGAATCGCTTTGCCGACTCCAAACATAGTACCAAGGAATTTGAATAGGATACCTCCTTTCTTAATATCGCATAACGGCACAAGATTTGCTTTGTATCCCTTCGCAATCAGAACTCAGGGTGTCCCATGTTTAAAAGAGTCTTAGTTGTCTTTGAAAACGAAAAGGTGTGCGGGGAGGCCGTGCGCTACGCGCGGGAACTCGCCTTGAGGATGGATTCAGAAGTCACCTTCTTGATGCTGGTGGAAATTTCCTTTCCGGATCGATCATTTTTAGGTTCCCAGAGAAATGTTCTGCACAGCCTGGAGGACAGAGTGGGAAAGATGCTTTCAAACCTTTCCTCTGAATTTTTCAAAGACGGCATCGAAACCAGTATAGCACTCCGGGTGGGAAATCCGACCCAGGAATTTTTGAAATTCCTGGCGGAAAGAGAGCCCTTTCAGGCGGTAATCTGGGGAAGCGGGGAGGAATTGCCTGAAAACTGTCAACTTCCCAAAAACCACTGGCTTGCCAAGGTAATCACCACCCTCGAGTGCCCTCTGCTCACGGTAAGCAGCAAGGGAACAAAGAGAACGGGAACCCCGTAAGGGAGATTTTTGCGACGCAGGTGACAGGATAACCACAAACCAAAACCGTCAACTAAATTCGGGTATTTTAATTTATGGAGACACTGACTTCTCAAATGATTCTGGTCATGATCATGATCGGGATTGCCATTTTTCTTTTTATCGTAGAATGGGTCCGCGTGGATGTGGTGGCCATCCTTATGATGGTTTCTCTGCCTCTTCTCGGCCTGATTTCACCGAAAGAGGCGTTTGTGGGCATGAGCAGCAATGCGGTCATCTCTATCATTGCCGTCATCATCATCGGGGCGGGTCTTGACAGGACAGGTCTGATCAATCGATTGGTAGGCCCAATCCTGCGGGTTGCCGGGGCAAGCAAATCCCGCGTGATCATTGCCATTTCCATAACCGTAGCCGGCATTTCAAGCTTCATGCAGAACATCGGCGCCGCGGCCCTTTTTCTGCCTGCCGTCCAACGCATCAGCAAGACCATGAAGATCCCTTTGAGCCAACTCCTCATGCCCATCGGGTTTTCCGCCATCCTCGGCGGAACCGTAACCCTGGTGGGATGCAGCCCCCTGATCCTCTTGAACGATCTTCTGGAACCCTTCGGGTTGAAACCTTTTGGTCTCTTTGACTGTGACCCCCATCGGTCTGGCTCTGGTAGCCAGCGGTATCGGCTGTTTCATTGTTCTGGGCCGATTTATTCTTCCCAAAGGAACGGTAGAAGTTGCCGAAGACAAATCCCGCAATACCCTGGAAAATACCCTGAAAGAAATGGGGGAGACCTACGAGATCCAGACCAGTGCGGATTTCACCCATTACCGGGAGCCGGTGATGGTGGACGACTTGAAAAGACGCTATCTTGTGACTGTCCTCGCCATGACCGAACCACCCGATTTCAAAACCCTGTCTCCCACAGGAGATCAGGAGATACTGTCTGACGTGCATTTGCTGGTGCATGGACGAAAGACGGATGTCCAGCGCATGGTACAGGAAGAAGAGATGCACCTTAAAGAGGCTGTGGAAATCTTCAAGGGTGAAAGCCAGGACGGCGCATCCGGAACCGTCGAGGCGGTCGTGGCGCCCCGCTCTCCCTTTGAGGGAAAAACCCTTCGCGAAATCAATCTGCAGGATCGATTTCGCGTTACCCCCCTGGCCATATACCGTGGCGAAGACACCTACCGAGCGGAGATCGGGGACGTGGCCCTTGCCGTGGGCGACGCCATCCTGATTCATGGTGAATGGCCGCGGCTCCTGGTATTGCAGCATGAAAAAAGCCTCCTGTTCACCACCCCGGTTGATGTGGAATTATTACGACCTGAAAAGGCTATTTTCGCCGGCTTCTGGTTAGCCATTGCCCTCTCCATGATTCTCATCTTCAAGGTCCAGCTCTCCGTCAGCCTCATGACAGGCGCCCTGGGGATGGTGATCACCCGGGTTCTGACCATTGACGAGGCCTATCAATCCGTGGACTGGCGAACCATTTTCCTCCTGGCCGGTTTGATCCCGCTGGGAATTGCCACGGAAAAAACCGGAACCGCGGCCTGGATCGCCCATACCATCCTGAATACCATCGGGACCGTTCAACCCATCGTGCTGTTGACGGTTATCGGGTTGCTTTCCACTGTTTTCACCCTGGTTATCTCCAATGTGGGCGCCACGGTTCTCCTGGTTCCTCTGGTGGTCAATATGGCCATCGCAGCCCACACGGACCCCAGGATGGCCGCTCTTGTTGTAGGGCTTGCCACCAGCAACTCGTTCATGCTTCCGACCCATCAGGTCAATGCGCTCTACATGGGTCCCGGACGATATCGCAGCGTGGATTTCATGAAGGCCGGCCTGGTCATCAGCATTGTCTTTATCGTGGTCATGATCGGCATGATCAAGCTCATTTACGGCGTCTAAAAATTACGAAAGGGAAAGAAATCTATGGCCATTATCACCATTTCTCGCGGGTCCTACAGCAAAGGAAAGGAAGTAGCGGAAAAGATCGCCTCACGTCTGGGATACCGTTGTATCAGCAGGGAAGTTCTTCTGGATGCCAGCGACCATTTTCATGTTCCTGAGATCAGATTGGTGCGCGCCATCCACGATGCGCCGTCCATTCTGGACAGGTTTTCCCGCAGCCAACAGGCCTTTATCTCCTACATTCGTTTTGCACTGATTCAAAATGTGAAAAACGATAACGTAGTCTATCATGGTCTGGCCGGGCAACTCCTTCTCAAAGGCATCCCTCACATATTGAAGGTGCGGGTGATTGCCGATTTGGAAGATCGCGTCCAGGCTGAGATGGAACGAGAAAAGATTTCCAAAGAGGAGGCACGGACGCTCCTGTTAAAGGACGATGAGGAACGCCGCAAATGGACCCGTACACTGTACGGCGTGGACCCTTGGGATAGTTCACTGTACGACCTGGTGGTTCATATTCACAAATTCACCGTAGGGGATGCCGTCGATATCATCTGTGATGCAGTCAGCAGGGCGCCCTTCAAGACGACCAAACAGGCTCAACAAAAGATAGAAGACTATGCCATGGCCTGCGAAATGAAAGCCGCTCTGTCCGATTCATTTGACAATATCGGCGTTAAAAGCGAATATGGCAATATTCTGGTGTATGCCAAAGGAAATGAAAGGCAGATTCAAAAAATCAAGAAAAAGGCCAAGGAGATCGCCGAAAAAATGGAGGGGGTCAACGATCTGGAGGTTCATGCCACCCAGAAATTACCACAGATATCCGTCTAATCATCTACACCCCGGGAAACCGGAGTAACATCTTTTCACTATGAGGATTCGATCATGTCCATTATCCTGATTTCTTCAGATCATTATGAGACCGGACGCGCAATCGCGCAGAGAGTCGCCGAGGCCACGGAGTATGCCTTTCTGGACAGGGAAATATTGGGTGAAGTAGCCCGGACATCGGGTATCCCCGAGCCCAAAATCCGCAATTCCCTGGAACCGTCCTCCTCCTCTCTAATCTTCTCATCAAAAGGTAAAAACCGTGCATTGGCGACTATCCAGGCAGCAGTAATGTCTCGTCTCCTGACCGACAACGTGGTGTGTCATGGACTGGCGGCCCACCTCTACGTCCTGGGCGTCTCCCACGTACTCAAGATACGGGTACTTTCCAAGGCTGAAGAGTGGGCCGCCCAGATTGCCGCCGAAAGAAAGGTGGGCCTGGAAAAGGCAAGGAAAATTCTTAAAAAGCAGGAAAACGCCAGTAGAAGCTGGTCTCTTGACGTTTTTAAAAGGGACGAAACAGATCCCTCGGAATATGATATGGTCATCAGTCTGAGTCAAATCGAATCCGATGAAGCGGTAAAGGCCATTGCGGAGACGATTTCGTACCGAAAGTTCCAGCCCATGACCTATTCCATCAAATGCTTGAAAGACAAGGAGCTTTCCGTTCGAGTGAAGTTGGCGCTGATGGAAAAATATCCCGATGTATATGTAACGGCAAAAGGCTCCACGGTGGTGGTACGCACCAAAGCGCTCAAAAGAGAAAAACGAAAAAAAGCGGAAAACATTCGGGCCTTGGCATGTAAAATTCCGGGTGTGGCTTATGTGGAGGTCCATGTCATCAGCAATATTTTTCGGCAGGCGGCGGAGAGCGCTTGATACGAGCCCTTTGCGGAAGGAAACGGCTGTTCGGTCTCACACATCTTTGGTCACAACCTTGCTGTTGGAATCCATTATATAAGGAGGTAAAAAATGCCAAAGGGATTGGAAGTGCTGTTGCTGGATGATGAGCCCATTGTGGGTAAGAGGCTCAAACCGGCTTTAGCCAAAATAGGGTGTAACGTAGAGGTTTTTGAAGACCCCAAAAAAGCCCTGCAACGAATCGATCAGAAAGAATTCGACATCGTTGTGACGGACATTCGTATGGACGAAATAGATGGATTACAGGTGCTGCAACATGTGCACGAGGCATCCAAACGAACCAAGGTCATTATGATCACCGGCTATGCCATGATGGCCGTGGCGAGAGAGGCCATGGAAAAAGGCGCGTTTGATTTTATCGCCAAACCTTTCAAACCGGATGATTTGCGAAAGGTTATCGCAAAGGCAGCCAAGGCACTGGGTTCAGACATCGAATTCGAAATTTCAGAGGGCGCCGGATCCTGACTCGGAGGGGTCATGGGAAACGCTCAACGCGGAGAGTTATATGCATCCCAACAAAGAAGCCGACGAAGACCATCCGGCGGGAATAGAAAAAAGCAAAAGCCTCAATGGCCGATATGAGCGGATCAAGGCGGTGGAAACCGCCAGAGAGGCCCTCCTCTCCCGAAAACGGCTCAGCCTTCGCCTTCAGATCTGCGCCAGTTTTTTCTTTGTTTTCCTTTTCGCGGCCGGCGCCGCCTTTGTACTCAGCTCATCCAACTCCAAAGTAGAAAAGAAACTCAGCTTTCTGGAAATCACCAACGATTTCATCGTAGAAATCATTCAGGCAAGGCGATTTGAGAAAAACTTTTTTCTTTACGCCACCAACTTGAATGACGCACTTGAAAACGTCTACCAGGCCAGAGCCATCTTTGACAGGAATACCGCGGAGCTGAGTCAGGTCCTTGGCGCGGATAGTTACCGGAAAATGCTATCCAGTCTCAATCGCTACGGCGAGATTTTGGAACGTCTCCTGACCGCTGACGTGGACGCCGAATCAGGAAGTAAGGGAAGAACCAGAAAAGAGCAGATGGAGATCGAGGTCCGAAAGTCGGGACGGGAATTGGTTTCCCTGGCACAGGATCTCAAGAAGCGGGAAAGGGCCAGCCTGGCCAAATTGTTAGAGCGATCCCGACAGCTTCATTTCTACTCCCTCCTTTTTCTCCTGGTGTTTCTGGTGGCCAATGCTTCTTTCCTCGGGAGCCGCATTCTGGGTAATGTCAGTCGTTTTACCGCCTATGCCCAGCGTATTGCGTCGGGCAACTTCACCCCCATCACGCCCGCCAAACGTTACGGGGATGAATTTACCGAACTTGCCCTGGCCATCAACCATATGATCCTGGAGCTGGAAAATCGGGAGGCGGTACTGGTTCAATCACACAAAATGAGGGCTGTGGGGACCCTGACCGCCGGAGTGGCCCACGAACTCAACAATCCCTTGAACAACATCACCCTCACGGCCCACATGCTTCTGGAAGATTATGATGAGCTGGGCGAGGATGAAAGAAAGGATATGATTAAAGATGTGGTCCATGAGGCCGGCCGATCCAAGAAAATCATCAGCAATCTTCTGGACTTCGCCAGGGAAAGCAGTTCGGAACTGGAGCCGTTGGCGTTGGACGAACTTCTTCAGGGCACTATCGCGCTGGCTTCCAATCAGATCAAGCTTTCCGGGATAAAGATCCTGTTTCAATCGACCGGAAACCTGCCCCGAGTCCATGGCGATAGCCAGCAGTTGCAGCAAGTCTTTCTGAACCTCATTCTCAACGCCATCGACGCTTCCCCCAAGGGGAGCAAGATAGAAGTCCTGGTGCTTCCCGCGGACGACCCGAACTATGTGGCAGTAAAAGTCATTGATTCCGGAACCGGCATTGCCGAACATATCCTCCCTTCCATTTTCGATCCCTTTTTCACCACAAAACCAAAGGGAAGCGGCACCGGTCTGGGACTGAGTGTGTCCCAGGGGATTGTCGCGAAACACGGAGGACAGATCCGTGCCGCCAGCCAGGATGGAAAAGGCTCCACTTTCACGGTCACCCTTCCCATCACCACCATTCCCGCCAATATAGAGCGATAAGACGCATCATATTCAAAAGCAATGGTACGAATGGAGTCACGAGGTCTTTTTTGCTGCCGCATCTTGGATAAACCTCCACCGACCGTGGAGAGGTCCTTTTATGCTGGTACAAGGAAGCTATTATGATCCATTCATTTTTCCGTACCAGCATAGAAGGGCCGGTGCTGCCATAGGAATCAGATGCGGAAGCAAAAAAGACCTCGTGACGGAATGGATTCATGATTCCACATTTCGCTGCCAGGATATTTGAATAGGATACGATAAGACCTATTTTCTCACGGTGTCAGTCGTAAAGGCGTAACCAACCGCAACCCCTAATAAGCAGAAAGCATAAACCAGAAAGGATGCCATGAAGGCATCGGGTCCCCGTGAAGAAAGGGGATAAAGGGACTGCATCAGAATTCCCTGACCCTGAAGAAAAAAGGCGGGGCCGATCATGGTAAAAAAATTGATCCCCGTCATCGCGGTTCCCGCCATGGACAGGGGCATGCTTTCTTTAATATGCACATACATCAAGGCAGCGGTTGCCCTGAAAAACCCGAGACTCACAAACAGGAGCGCCAATACAGCAAACCCCGTTCCGATGGGAAGACCTGCAAAAAGCAGCATAATGAGAATCAAAACCACAAGCCCGCCGGCAACGATCCATTTCCGCGTCTTAAAAAATCTGTCCGACAAGGTTCCCCAGGCCGGTGGGCCAAGAATCGCCCCCATATTCATCAGAAAGATCAGATGACCCGCGTTCATGACGCTCATCCCCATCACCTCCGTCAGATAGGGCCCGGCCCATAGTGTCTGAAATGCGGCATAGATTCCATAACTGACAAAGCTGCCCATGGAAATAATCCAGTAGTCTTTCTTTCTGAAAAGAAAGAGCAGCCCCGAAAAGGCGCTTTGCTTTTTTCGAGACGTTTCTTCCGGAACAACAGAAAGTTCTTCCGGCGGATTGTCCCTCACGACAACATAGAGGGCAACAACAAGAACCACGTTCACCATCGCAATAATTCCGAAAGCAGATCGCCATCCAACCACATGGACGAGAAAAACCATGGGCGTTGTCGCCGCCATATTCCCAACCGTTCCGATGGAAAAAATAGCTCCGGCAAGTGTTGCAAATGTGGAGGGTTTGAACCACACGGTCATGAGCTTGAGTGTCCCCATGAAATTGCAGGCCATGCCCACGCCAAGAAGGATACGCCCCAACAACCCCATCTCCATGGAATGGGCGTTGGCGAAAACAAAGGCGCCCGCAATGCCCAAGAGGGAAAGTCCCGTCATCATTCGCCTGGGTCCGATACGGTCGAGAAGAATGCTGATGGGAATCTGGGTCAGCGCAAACGCGTAAAAAAAGGAGGCGCTGATCGTTCCGAGACTCTTTGTGTCGAGGGAAAGATCCACGAGAAGATCATTGGCAATCACCGCATTGGAAGCTCGGTAGAACTGGGACAGGAAGAAATTGGATGCGGTAATGAAGAAAATGAACCAGCGACGGGACATAAGAACCATTTCACATTGAAATTTGAGGGTTATCGAGTCCTATTTACATTGCCTGGCAACCACGTATGGATCTGGAATCCATTCCGTCACAAGGTCTTTTTTGCTGCCGCATCTGATTCCTACTAAGCGCCAGCCCTTCTATGCCGGTACGGAATGTTTTGTCGGGAGCGCAACAGGTTTCGTTGTACCAGCATAGAAGGACCTCTCCACGGTCAGGAAAGGTTTATCCAAGATGCCGCAGCAAAAAAGACCTTGTGATTCCATTCTGCCAATATTTTTGAAAAGGATACGGGTCATCCACTCTTGCCGCGATACAGACTCGAAACCGAAAACCTCTTTTCACGGCATGAGATTGCATTCCTGCAATGAGAACCTATTTTATCACAGCGTTCAGGGTAGCTTCCCAGGGTCTGCGCAATCTTCTGCGACCCCGCTGCGTTAAGTGTTAAACAAATGAAATCTAACATCTGAAAACGGAGCTTTCCAATTTGCGTTTTTCCCTTTTTCTCACTGTTTTCATAACCCTTTACAGCCTTCTCCACTTTTACGCCTACCTGAAGATAAGGGCCGCCTTTTCTTCAAGCAAGATCTTCCTCCTGCTTCTCGCCCTGTTCATGATCTTCATGATCGTATGCCCCATCCTCGTTCGCTTCCTTGAAAGAGATGGCATGGAAAGACTGCCGGAGATTCTGGCCCACATTGGATATACCTGGATGGGCCTCCTCTTCCTTTTCGTATGCAGCGCCTTTTTGCTGGATCTTTTCAGGGTGTTATTGGCATTTTCGGCCTGGATTTTCCACAAGGCTCCCGGAACGTGGAGATTTTCGCCTGAAACGCTCTTTTATGCCGCCACGGCGTTTGCTGTTGGAATTGGAGCGTATGCCTATTTTGAAGCGCTTCATATTACCACGGAACATCTTACCATCGAAACCTCAAAGATATCCCGAAAACAGGGAAGGCTGAGGATTGTTCAGATTTCCGATGTGCACCTGGGGCTGATCGTGCGACACGGCAGGTTGGAAAACATCCTAAGGAAAGTGGAAGCGGCAAAACCGGACATCCTGGTCGCAACGGGGGATCTTGTGGATGGACAGATCGACAATATCAGTTCCATGGCAAACAGGTTCCGTCAAATCAATCCACCATATGGAAAGTTTGCCGTTACCGGAAACCATGAATTCCATGCGGGGATTGCGCACGCCCTGGCTTTTGCAAAGGCGGCCGGATTCACGCTTCTTCGGGGAGAAAAAGTGGATATCCCCGGCATCATCACCATCGTCGGGGTGGATGATCCAAGCGGGCGACGTAACGGCTCACCCGAAAACGCCACGGAAACGCAGTTGCTATCGGGTCTTCCGAAAGACCGTTTTATCCTGCTCCTGAAACACAGGCCAATCTTCGAAAAAGAAGACGCCGGACATTTTGATCTTCAACTCTCCGGCCATACCCACAAAGGACAAATCTTTCCATTCAGCCTCCTCATCAAGGAAATGTATCCCATTGATGCGGGACTTCTCGATCTTGGAAATGGATCTTTTCTTTACGTAAACCGCGGTTCCGGAACCTGGGGCCCGCCCCTGCGTTTTCTATCTCCTCCGGAGGTGACCATCATCGATCTGGTACACAAAAAGGATGGAAAAGACCGAATTGTATCCTATTGACCAATCGGGATCAAAAATATGCACGCGCATATTCTATCCTAACGCCCAGACGGGAACGCGTTTATAAGCGCTTTTCGGCACTTCCTTCCTGTACGAATTTCTCAAGGACTTCATATGCTTGCGCACCAACAAGGTTCCTGTCCCCCATAAAAAAGGTGGGGACGGCACTCACCCCTTTTGCTCTGGAGCGCAGCCAGTCCGCATCCACGGCCTCCTTGAACATCCTTTTCTTCAAGACTTCTACGGCCTCCTTCCCATCCAGTCCCACGGACTCCGCAAGAAGAACCAGCTCAGGCACTTTGGCAATATTTATGCCTCGGTCGAAATAGGCCCGAAACAGGGCCTCATGATATGCCGGCCCCACCCCTTTCGATTCAGCCCATTTGGAGAGTTCCTGGGCGAGTCGGCTATTATAAGTCATTTTTCGCTCGCCGAAAGGTAACCCCTCCTCTTCCGCTACCTTCCTGAGACGCGCCATCATCCCGGAGAGATCCACCAGACGCCCCCGAAAAAGCTCCTGGAGAGTCACGCCCTCTTCAGGGGTTTCTGGGTGCAGGGGAAAGGCGGTCCAGCGAATATGGAGATGGTATTTCTTTTTCAGTTTGTCAACACGCCCGGTGATGAAATAACACCACGGTCAGACGTAGTCCGAAAATATTTCCAGAGTGACATCTTCTTTGCTCGTCATTTATGTCTTTTCCTCCATAAGGCGGCCCAACGACTTAAGATGGCTTTTCTCCTCTTCCGCCATGCCCTGTAGAATGGACCTTCCTTCTTCTCCCTGTATTTCCAGTGCATAGCGCATATAAAGATCCATAGCCTGGGCCTCCAGCATCATGGCAACACTCAGCAAATCAGGGACCGTTTTCATAACATTTCTGTTCTTCTCCAGGAATTCTTCCGTTGTAAAACCCCCTTCCATGATGCCCGGGACGATATCCTTCTCAAAACCCATTCGGCCCTTTTCACCCGGTTGGATTTGGCGGTAGAGGTCAAATAGTCTCTGTTTATGCTTCTCCTCAATCCCCGCAAGTTTCTTCAGTAGACTCTTCACATCCGGGTCTTCGGCATCCATGGTCTGCATAGCGGTCAAGTAAAATTGCTCCAGGCCATCTTCCATCCCGTATGCAAGAACGATAATCTCAACAGGAGTTTCATCACCTCGCAAATAAGCCATGCCCATTTCCGCGGGCCCTGCGGCTTTATGACCCTGCCATGCCTTTATGCCTCCTTTGAGATTATAGACGTCCTTGAAACCTTTTCCGGCCAACAGTTGCGCAGCAGCCCGGCTACGCCCTCCCATGGCTCAGTAGGCAATGACCGGTTTTTCAGGATCCAGTTCTTCAATTCTGTCAGGCAGTTCCCCTATGGGAATAAGCGTGGACCCGGGTATTCTTGCCGCTTCATATTCAGTAGGCTGTCTCACATCAAGGAGCGTGTAAGACCCTTCCTTGTGCTCATTTATAAATCTTCTTGCTTCTTCCGCATCCATGGAGGCCACGGGAGTCAGCAGTTCTTTCCATTTCATATAGGATACCTCCCACACCTTGGGTTCCATGCTTCCATGACTTCGTGGAGCGCATTTTCCGAGAATTGCCGTATCTCATTCAGGAATCCCGGCAGGAATGGGATCACGAGGTCTTTTTTGCTGCCGGAAAATTTGAATTAGGATACACGAATTACCTGATTTCTCTCTCACGCAGTCCGACGCAGGCGTGGTGGAAGAATAAATACCTTTCTCAGACCTTCTTTCAAGGAAATCGCCTCTTCCGGGCAGGAACGGGCGCAAACCCCACACCCGAAGCAGGACTCTTCATCCCTTTGAGCAACTCCTTCGCTATTCAAGGAGATGGCCTCCGTTGGACACAGGTCCACACAGAGACCGCAACCTGAACAGGTATCTTCGTCGATCACCGACAGGTAGTAGGTGGAGTTGGTAAGGGGGAAAGCGCCGTCGCGCCAGAGATGCAGGGTATCGCAACAATCCTTGCAACAGTTGCAGATACTGGTCTCGGGTCGAGATTCCTTGGAATTGGGATGAAAGGCCTTATGCACAAGGCCGGCCTCCTCTGCTTCTTTCATAATTTTTCGCGCTTCATCCTTGGTAATCGGCTGGGCAAAGCCTTGCGCCACCGTATGACGGGCGGATTTTCCGAAGGTAAAACAGTTCAGCGTCGGGGCGTCCGTGTCACACGGGTCTCCAAGCGTCTTCCTCCGTTGCCGGCAGAAACAATGCCCTACCGCAATGTCGTCAAATTTTCCGATAATTTCTTCAATGCTCTGACTCGGCAGGATGACCTCATCGGGGACGTCCATCTTTTTATCTATGGAAATGATTTTTATGGCTTTCCCGGATTCGTTTTCCCGTGCGGGGACCGTTCTGTCCACAGAAGGCGCCGCCTTAAAGACGGGTACGAGCTGATCATAATTCGCCTGAATCTGGTCCCTGGCCTCATCCATCAGTTTCTGGAACAATTTCGCTAATCGCTTTTCCTCTTCAGTTCCCTGAAGCGGCCCCATAAACTTGTATTCCATTACCCCCACGGTCATAAAGGGAAGAAGCCTGAAGACCATCACTCCGGCGGAATTGGGTTGGTTAAAAACCAGGCCTTTTTTGGCAAGGCTAGCAGCACATTGTTCCACCTTTTCTCCCGCAAATCCGCTGGTTTCTTTTAGCTCCTCCAGGGTCTGGGACGCTTTGCTGCTAAAGGCCTGAATCAAATCCAGTTCGTCTTCGTTCTCTCCGACTACATTCTGCACAATCGCAATCGTTGTGTCGTTTAAGGGAAAAGGCATCATCCCCTGTTTACAAATCACACTTGCCGCCTTCTTGAACTTCTCCTGCAATGAAACGTCACTCATGTACACCTCTCCTCTATTCTCGAAGCGATTACCTGCCAAAATCAGCAGGGAAAACCCGTGGAACATCTCGTTTCAAAATGTCTTTGTAAAAGTCAGCCCATAAAAGTCGAGAAGCAGGCTCTATTGCGGAATCTTTTTTGCTCTGGCGCCTTTTTTGCCCTTGGGGCTCGCTTTCACCTGGGGTTCCACCGCATTTTTCGCGACTTCCTTATCCGCTGCTCTTTCCCTCCTTTTCTCTTGAAGTTTTTCTCCGAGATTATGGCTTTTGGCGGTGGCCCTTCGTTTTGCAGAAAGGGTCTTGGCAGCAAGAGGCTGTCTTGCGGAAAAACCATATTTTTTCCGGTATTCCTTGGCATCCATGTTGTGTTCCTTGTTGAGATGCCTGTTACTGAGGAGTTTAAATTCCCGGCCGCACTCCAGGCAGATCACTTTGTTTTTCTGAATCGATTTCTCCGGAACCACAGTTTCGGGAGATGCGGAAGATTCCGGTACGGCTTCCACACCATCTTCCAGTGTCTTAATTTCATTCAGAGCCTGAAAGGTTTTTTTAAGAAACCCTTCCATGTCTTCCGCCGACATGACTGAATGGGATGCCTGAGCCATGGCAATTTCCGCTGTCATTTCCGTTAAGGATTTCATCATTGTCTTGTCCTCCATAGGGTGAGGTAAATGTTCTGGATACCATGCAAAATAAGGGAAAGCATGTCAATCATTTTCAGGAGATTGGTGCAGGAAAAAATTCTCATGTGATGGCACTTGTAACAGGTTGAGCGCCGACTTAATATTTTGTCTTGACAAAGGGGAAGAGTTCATGAAGAATCCCCCGCCACGTTCACAGGATGTGGAATGCTGAAACGGCCCTTGTTGGAACAAACCGCAGGGCTCTATTTACCGAAAATTCGACCAATGGAATGCCTACAGAGGCGCGAACTTTTTCCAGCCAATCGGAAGAAGTTCGGGAAACAATTTCATCGCAAACCCACCCCCAAGGACGGTTTTGGTGAGGAACAGGAGCGAAAAAGGAGAGGTTCATGTTGATACCCTTGCTGAAAGAAGAAACGCCGTTAGGTGCGGATGGCGTTGAGATTATGAAAAGAGCCCAGGCCCTGAATGCCTGGGGAATTGCGTCTGCCGTCGATATCTACGATTGCACACCTGAAACCATTCGGGATGCGGATGCCATTCGGCGGTTTGTGGTTGAGCTTTGTGAACTGATAGAGATGAAGCGCTTTGGCGACACCCAGGTTGTACACTTTGGAGAAGATGAACGGGTAGCAGGGTATTCCATGGTTCAACTCATCGAAACATCCCTCATTTCCGCTCATTTCGCGAACCAGACGAATACGGTCTACCTGGATGTATTCAGTTGCAAACCCTATGACCCGGAAGCCGTCGAGAAATTTTCGAAAACCTTTTTTGGAGGGCAACATTCCCTCCTGCAGGTAAATTTGAGGCGATAGGCTGGTGAGAATTCGGATCAGCGAGGATTTGGAGGAGTGCAGACGGCTCTGGTCCATGTATTCCCCGGCCTGCCTTTTCGACATGTGGATGGTTCGGGAGGCCTTTGCCCTCTCCTTTTGCCGAAAGCCCTTCTTTATTGTGGCCGAGCAGGAGGGGAAGGTTTCAGGGCTGCTTCCCCTTTGCTGGATTGAAGAGAGCCAATGTTTCGGCTATTTTCCTGGTGAGATCTGGCGCGGCAAGACCTGGCTTGAACAGAATAAGCTCTGGGCCTCCGGGAGCAAGGCCATTCGGGCTCTGTTGGAGGCCATGCCCTCGCCCGCTCACCTGCGGTATATGCCGCCTGAGCCGTGGCACTCAAACGAAGACACGGTTTGTGAAGACGAAGTGGGATACCTGTTTTTTCCGAGCCGTTATAAATACGATTCTCAACGATACTGGCAGGAGTTTTCCGGGAAATCGCGGAAACTATTGGCCAGGGAGATGGCGGCCCTCGCATCCAGGGGGTTGTCGTTTCGACATAATCATTTGCCGGATGCGGCCGTAATGTTCCGGATGAACCTGGAAAGCTTCTGGGAATACTCCTATTTTAATGATGAACGCTTTCTGGCTTCGTTTGAAACACTCATAAGCCGGCTGCATAAGAATGGACTGCTGCGAATTACCACCGCTCTTTTAGGCGGTAAGATTGCCGCAGTGGATGTGGGCGCCGTGTGGAACAATACCTACACGGTGCTTGCCGGCGGCACGCATCGGGATTTTCCGGGGGTTGCCAAACTGATTAATTTTCACCATCTGGACTGGGCCTGCGAAAAGCAATTGGATTCGGTTGATTTCCTCTGTGGGGATTTCGGCTGGAAAAGGCGATTTCATTTGACGGCCCGTCCCCTCTACAAAATCCGACTGCGGGCGCCCGATGCCTTCGTGCATGCGCCCGCACTTCAAAATCTTGCCTATGCATAGGCCCCCAAGAGTACTTGTAATCGGAACTACCGCAGACTACATCGATTGGATTCGAACCGCCCGTCCGGAACAGGCGGTTTTTGTCACGGATCCGGATGTACGGCGGCAAGCCCACGAACCTGAACCCTCCGCCCAGGAGGAGGTCCTCTGTGAACTTACGGATGAAGAGGCCGTATTTCACTCCCTGACGACGCATCTTGCGCTATTCGATCTCCATCCGGTCGGTGTTGCCTGTTTTGACTGCGAGTCCCTGGCACTAGCCGCCTCCATTGCAAAACGGCTGGGGTTGGCGTTTCCGTCAACGGACGCCGTAACCAATTGCAGGAACAAATATCTTACCAAAACATTCTGGCACAGGTGCGGTATCGATTGCCCCGACTACCGTCTGGTTCGGTCTGCCGAAGAGATGTTGGATTTTTTTGGCGCTATTCCAGGACATTGCGTCTTAAAGCCCGTTAACGGCAGCGGCAGTGAACTGATCTACTGTTGTGATAGTGAGAAGTCCTGTGAAACGAATTTCGGGATTATCGTGGACGAACTCCGCCGTCGCGAAAAAAACCGCCTTTACAACGCACGCAACAGCGGGCCTCCCCGGATCATTGCCGAGGAGTATGTGGAAGGAGAAGAATACAGCTGTGATTTCCTGCTGAACGGAGATAGGGTCACCGTAATTCGTGTTACCCGGAAACTCAAGGCGGCCGACCAACCCTTCGGGACCATTCGTGGATATATCCTGCCCGCCTCTCTCCCCGGCTATTTTACGCGGACCCTGCTTCCCCGGGCGCTCTTGGCGGGGGCGCGGGCACTGGGCCTCACACGAAGCATCTGCATGGCCGATTTTATTCTCCGGGACGGGCGTATCCTTTTTCTCGAAATGACGCCGCGGCCGGGCGGAGACTGCCTGCCCTATCTTCTGCGCAGGTCATGGGGTTTGGACATTTTAGGCCTCAGCCATCGATTTTGCGGCTGATCGTCCGGTTTCGCTACCGGATACCTCGGGTATGGAGTCGCATATCGGCCTGCGCCTTCATGCTGAAAAGGCAGGTATTCTAAAGCATCTGAAAGCAGGAAATCTCCTCAAAGATCCAAGGGTTCTTGAAGTTCATTTCCCCCGCAAACCCGGTCATGAAGTCATTTTACCACCCGCGGATTACGACAGCTGGCTGCTGGGCCATATTATCTTTTCTCCAGCCGGCGATGCCGATCCGGAATCGGAATGCGATACCCTCTGTAAAGATATCACCGTGGAGATGGAGCAGGCCCCTTTATGACCAGTCCAACCGCCCTGCCGGAAACACCCCGGCTGCCTCAAGAAATGCTTCTGGCTTTTGTACAGGACCACTTGAGTCGTTCAGACCGGTATCTCCGTGTATTGCAAGACAACCCTTCTCCTCTTTACCTCCTGGACACAGCCGCGCTCAGGATCCGGGCCGAAGAATTCGTGACCGCTTTTTCCCGTGTTTTTCCCTCGATATCTTTTTACTACGCCGTCAAGAGCAACAACCACCCCGAGATATCCCGCATTCTCCTTGACTCGGGATTCGGTCTGGATGTCTCCAGCGGTCTTGAACTGGAAGCAGCACTTGCGCTGGATGCTCAGGACATCGTTTTCAGCGGTCCCGGAAAAACCGCGGCGGAATTAACCCTGGCCGCAGCCCATCCCGACAAGGTAACCATTCTTCTGGACAGTTTCCGAGAACTTCGCAGGCTCAATGCCGTTGCGTTACATCCGGATCGGCCGATTCGTGCGGGAGTCCGCCTGACCACCAACCCGAAAGGTCTGTGGCGAAAATTCGGGATCGCCCCGGAAGAGCTTGATGCTTTCTGGACAGAGGCGGAAAGATTCAAACAAGTCCGGCTGGAAGGGATTCAGTTTCACACAAGCTGGAATTTATCCCCCCTACCCCAGATCGATTTTGTTCGGCGTTTGGGAAAGATTATAGGAAGAATGGATGCATCCAGGCGGGCCATGATTCGCTTCATCGACATGGGAGGAGGATACTGGCCGCCTCAGGGGGAATGGCTTCAAGCCAGCCGGAACGCCGGAGGGGCTGCTCAAAACAGCCCTCGGGAAGGATATGGTAGCGCCCATGGACCATTACAGCCAATCGGCAACACCCATCATCGGTTTTGCCGAAGAGATCGGACGAGCCTTTTCAGAATACATCTTTCCAAAAATCCAATGTCGCATCTGCTGTGAACCCGGCCGCTGGCTCTGCAACGATGCCATGCACCTGTTGCTATCCGTTGTGGACAAAAAGGCCCCGGACCTCGTCATCACAGACGCCGGCACCAATGCGGTGGGATGGGAACGCTTTGAAAGCGACTATTTTCCCAGTCCTCAACCTGACCCGGCCTGCCCTCATCGAAACGCCCTGTTATGTCCTGGGTTCCCTCTGCACCCCCCACGACGTGTGGGGGTATTCCTATTGGGGAACGGGCATCGAGGAGGGAGACGTACTCATGATCCCCACCCAGGGGGCCTATACCTACAGCCTCCGCCAACATTTCATCAAACCGGTTCCAAAAGTAGCTTCCCTTTAAAAACGGTGCATTATCTAAAAATTGTAAGCGGTTTCCTCGTGTTCCGACAAATCCAGTCCGCTGATTTCATCCCTCTCGGAGACCCGCAATCCAAAGAGTTTGTCAATGATCTTAAGGAGAATGTAGCTCATTCCGAAGGCATACACGATGGTTACCAGAACCGCAAACGCCTGAATTCCCAACTGGGACGGATTTCCGTAGAAAAGGCCATCGGCGCCCCCGGGATTGATGGCCATGCTGGCGAAAAGTCCTGCGGCAAGGAGCCCGATAACCCCGCCAACCCCATGAATGCCCACCACATCCAGGCTGTCGTCATACTTGAACCGGTTCTTGGCCAATACTCCGAAATAGCAGCCAACCCCTGCCAGTAGACCAATCAGGGCGGCCCAAAGGGGGCCCACGAACCCCGCTGCCGGCGTGATGGTGGCCAGGCCCGCGATGGCCCCGGAGGCCGCGCCCAGGGTGGTGGCTTTGCCCGCCACTTTCCATTCCATGGCAATCCAGGCAAGGGCGCCCGTGGTCCCGGCTATATGGGTGGCCACAAAGGCGCTCCCCGCCAGTGCGCCGGCGGAAAGGGCGCTTCCCGCATTAAAACCGAACCAACCGAACCAGAGGATTCCAGCCCCCAAAAGAGTCATGGGAAGATTGTGGGGTTTCAGATTTTCCGTTCCGTAGCCTCTTCGCCTGCCCAGGATCATGGCCGCGGCCAGGGCGGCCGCGCCCGATCCCACATGGACCGCGACACCGCCGGCGAAATCCAGGGCCCCAAGCCTGCCCAACCATCCTCCGTTGCCCCATATCCAGTGGGCCAGAGGGTTGTAGACAAAGGTGGCCCATAGCAGACTGAAGAGAAGAAACGGCCCGAATCGCATCCTTTCCGCAAAGGCGCCCGTAATCAGGGCGGGCGTTATCACCGCGAACATGCATTGATAAATCATGAAGACCTGGTGTGGTATGGTGGGAGCGTAGACGGGGTGCGGCGTCATACCGACACCGCAAAGGCCGAACCATTCCAGGCCCCCGATAAGCCCCCACTTGTCAGGCCCGAATGCCATGCTGTAGCCCCACAAGATCCATTCGACGGTGATGAGAGCGATAATGATGAAACTCTGCATAATGGTGCCCAAAACATTCTTGGTCCGCACCATCCCGCCGTAAAAGAGGGCCAGACCGGGCGTCATAAGCAAAACAAGAGCCGCAGAAACCAATACAAAAGCGATGTCTCCTTTATCCATACCATCTCCCCCGGAATTGAGTTTTTGGGTGCGGAATTGCAAGAATCGTGCTGTTTTAATTTATAACATGAATTCAATTTGTTACAAAACTGCGCAGAACGATGGCATGAAAAATCCTACATCATCGTAGGTTAATGCCGTAATTATGTACGAATTTGTGGGATTCAAGGCCCTCGGAGCAGGACAGATCTGTAAGCACCACAAGCTCTCCGAATTCTTTGGAGAGCTTTTGATTCTGAAAAAGCTCCGGTCAGGACGTATCTTATTCAAAAACAATGGCACGAATGGAGTCACGAGGTCTTTTTTGCTGCCGCATCTTGGATAAATCTTTACCGACCGTCGAAAGGTCCTTCTATGCTGGTACAACGAAGCAATTATTATTCATTCATTCTTTCATACCAGCATAGAAGGACCGGTGCCGCCACAGGAATCAGATGCGGCAGCAAAAAAGACCTCGTGACGGAATGGCTTGCTGATGCTGTATTTCGCTGCGAGGAAATTTGAATAGGATTCGTCAGGACTTGTTCAAATAGGTCAGATAGGGGATGATGGCTTCGTTCTTGTTTTTCGAAGTCCCGTCATAGGTGATGGACACAATGGGCACGCCGGTTTTCTTCTCTATCTCTTTCGCCATGGCCTCGGTGACAAGCGAAGGGCAACAGAACGCAGGGCTTGTTTGAACAAAGAGCGAAACATCCGGGTAGTGCTTCTTCGTGTAGAATATTTTCAGCAGATTGTCCATGGACTCGCCTGTGTGCTCCAATCGCACATGGTATTCGGAAAGGATCTTTTCAGGGCTTTCATCGTAAGGCGGCGCCGGATTTTCCAGAATTCTTTCCAAAATACCTGAGATATCCTTTCTCCAGGCGGGTTACGGTGGACAACAAGGCCTTTGAAGACAGGATATCCAGATAGTTGCCTTCATAAAACCACTTCTTGAGATAGGCCCTGGCGATCATCTGCACATACGCGCTGTATGGGGTCACCAACACTTCCCCGTTGTGCTTTTCGATAAAGCGTATGAGACCCTGGTTCATCACATCGTTGTCCCGTGCGTACAAATCGCCGAAGATGGCCACTTTCGGCTTGCGTTCGTGGGTCATCTCGATGGTTTCAAAAGAAGAGATCACTCGGGCTAAGGCCTCTTCTTTCGATCTTTTTCCGAGGAAGGCATCGATCAAGATCGTCACGCTCTCTTCGAGAACCTTGTCCGTTGCGCCCTTCTTCATTTCATACGGCCTGATGCGGCAACCGATCTTCCGGACAAAGCCGCCAAACATATAGGCAAAATAGGTATTGATGGACAGTTTCAAGGAAATGTCCATAAACGACATGCTCCCCACGTACACCCCGGCCTTCTCCATCCCTTTTCCATAGGAGTAAAGGAGTCTTTTCAGGTGGTGAGGAAAAAGCCCGATATTGCATGCTATCTGTGAGGAGGCCATCCACAGCAGGGTTTTTTCAGGTGCAAGATCATGGGTCCTGACGTATTCCACAAATTCCTGGGCAATGATGTTCAGGGGGATGCACTGCCCCGTATTGTAACGCAAACTCTTCTGAATCGTTGTCTGGGATTCCTCCATCAACCTGGCATCGATCCCCTCTCTTTGAAGGTTTGCCACCAGAAATTTCATGGTGATATCGTCCCAGTTCGGAATGATCAGCGTCTTGTCAAAAAGATGCTTCTCTCTTTCCGGAATAAGGGTCGGTGCGTAAACAGGGATCTTTTCAGACCTGACTTCAGACTTTTTTTCATTCTGAAGCGGCATGGTGATTTTGAAAAGATCGAATGGCGGCCTCAATCCTTGTCTCATACCCCACATTAGAGGCATGTTCATCCAACTGAAGGATGAGATAGGGTTTATCATGGGCTTCCATGATTTTCTTGAAATAGTCCATGACAAAGGCATCGGGCGTGCACCTGAATGAAGTTACCATCACCGGATAGGCCCGTTCCGATTGCGCCACCACCCGGGCCGCCATGAGGATCTCAGAGGCGTAGTGCCAGTGGATCTCATTCAGAAGATTTTTGATGGGCGCCATGTCCTCCATGGAGTAAGAGAGCATATCCTGGAAGTAAACCCGGATACCAAGAGACGCGAAAATATCGGGAATGCCTTTATTCATATTTCTGGAAAGCGCGGTGTAGGGTCTTCCGAGAAGCACCACGTGGATGCCCTTCTGCTCCTCCAATTCTTTTCGATACATCTCCTTGCATTGTGACAGACACGATTGTCGGTACTCACGGGCCGTGTCATAGGCCTTGGATACCTCAAGAAAACCGATAGGCAATTTTGTAATGGTTTTCAACATGGAATACAGTTCGATTTTGGTGCGAAACGGGCCGTGAAGAGAGTCGACCAGGGGGGATAGAATCTTTTTCCCTTCTTTTCCCATCCCTGCCGCGGATAGGAGGGATGGTGCATACTGCGTGTAATAACAATACTGTCGCCTCACGCCCTTGTCGGAAGATTTTTTCTCCAGATAAAAGGGGAGAAAAACAGCATCCGATCGATCCATCAGATAGTTGACATGACCGTGCAGAGCTGCCATGGGGGCACAGAATTCAGCTTCCGCGATCTGTTTCCCTTCCTTCAATGCCTCGGCATAGTTTTCACTGGTGACGGTTTTGATGGAAAGCGCATCAAAAAATGTCCGCCAAAAGGGAAGATCTTCAAACAGATGGAGCGCCGCGGGAAGGCCGATGGTAATATTCTGGGAGTGATCATGAACGGTTTTTAGGGAGAAGACCTTTTTTCTCTCTTTGAGGAGATCGAAGCCGGAGAGATTTTTGTTCACATGCTGCTTGACATCATATTCCCTGCCGCACAGGAAACCGTAAGCAACTTTTTCCTCTCCCACATGGGCCACCGTTATTTTGCAGTGGTTCGTGCACAGTTCACAGATTTCAGACGTTACATGGATCTCCTTTTTATAAAGGTCAATGCCCCGGAATCGGGTTTTCCCAACCCCCTCATCCGATCCCATGCCCTCTACCCCAACGCCTTGATCCACCCTGATGCCTTGATCCAAAAGCGTCAACGCGGCGCCCAATGCCCCGGTTAAATGGCAATATTTAGAGACATGTATCGGCTTTTGAAGCCGTTGTTCAAAGGCGGCCACAAGGGCCTTGTTCTTTGCCGTTGCCCCCTGGAAAAAAATAGTTTTTCCCGATGCTGCCTATCACTGGCCACTTTTGTGAGGTAATTTTCCCGGATGGCATGGAGCACGGAGGCAAGCACCTCATCCACGGCATACCCTTCCGAGAGATAGTGGTTCATATCCCTTTCCATGAAAACCGTGCATCTGTCGCTGACAATGGGGGATTTCCGCCCTTCAGTTCTCGACGAATACTCCGTCAACGGGCAATCCAGCTTCCGGGCCTGCTCCTCGATAAAGCTCCCGGTTCCCGCAGCGCACACGTTATTCATGATGGAGAAGGTGACCTGCCCGTTTTTCAAGGTGGTAAATTTGGAATCCTGACCGCCGATCTCAATAATCGTGTCCACATCCGGATCGATCTCGCAGGCAGCCCGCGCGTGGGCCGTAATCTCGTCGATAATAATATCCGCCCCGATGATTTTTCCGGCGAATTTCCTCCCCGAACCGGTAGTTGCGGCGCCCGTGATCCGCAACGCCATTTTCTTCTTCAGAGCCATATCATCCATGGAGGCAAACAGCCTTTGAACTGCTGCCACCGGCCTCCCGGCGGTGCTTGTATAGAAACCGGCTAAAACCCTGCCTTGGCTGTCAAGAAGAACGGCCTTGGTGCTGGTGGAGCCGATATCCACGCCGATTACCACATCATACGGTATGGAGGACGACATCGTTTCATAAATATCCACCTCCACGGGATAGGACATACCGGCATCGCGCGTCAGCGTATTCATATTGTTCAACACCGCCGAACTCCGGATAATGGGAAAGGGTCAAATTGAGCGGATCATGAAAATACTTCTTCTGAACAGTATTGCGGCACAGCCCTTCAGCTACGGGCTCGAACGTCGCCGCGTCCCTTCCACGCCATTCATCCGCCAAGAGGAATGCCGCTCCGACAGCTCCGTAAACACCTGTGTCGTCTACGATGATATCCTTTCCGGCAATGGATTGGATATGGTTAACAACCGCCCTGTTGCGGGATACGCCTCCCGTGAAAATGATCGGGGTAAACGGCGTTCTATCCACGGAAAGCGTATCCACAATGTTTTTGGCAAGCCCATGGCACAAGCCATCGCAGATCTGTTCCAGGGTATATCCTTCCTGCTGGGCGTGAACCAGATCGGTTTTAGCAAAGACGGCGCACCTTGAGGCGATTTTCGGGATGCTCCCCCGGTTGCTCAAGGCCTTCTCGCTCAATATCTCCGCACTTTTAAGGTGCAAACGTCGCGCCTGCTGATCCAGAAAACTGCCTGTACCGGCCGCACAGGAAGTATTGGTTTTGAAGCTGCGGTAACGTCCGTTTTCGTCAAAACCGATCAAGCCGAACGCTTCACCGCCCACAACCAGGATGGCGCCTATTTTTTCATGAAAATGACGGGCTGCCTCAATCATGGCGACCCGATTGTCATATTGCCGGTTTGTGTTGATCATGGAAGGGGTGGAAGATGTGGCGGCGACACCGCAAATCCGCCCCGGATCGAACGCCTTCATGATCCGGGTAAACGTCTCCGCGATATTGCCGTGATGAAAGTCATAGGCGGTTTTCAGAACTTTTTTTTGAAGACTGATTACCGCTACCGAAATGGAAACGGAACCGATATCTATTCCAAGAAGTGCGCGAGTTTCATCCATCCTGCTCCTGTTCGTGATCGAACACATATCCCACCGATCGCAGGCTCTTGAAATAGATCGGTTTTTTTGGGTTGTGCTCAAAATATTTCCGAAATCTAACCATAAAATTATCCACTGTTCTGGTGCTGGTTCCTTTGGCATATCCCCAGCCGATTTCCAGGAGCTTTCTTCTTGAAAGGGGCTTGCCGCGATTGGCGATAAAGAGCCTCAAAATTCTGGCCTCCTGTTCGGTCAGACTGATGGGACCGGACGTACCATGCGCTTTCAGCGTCTGAAAATCGATGGTATTATTTCCGAACTGATAGATCTCGGGAAGCGATGAAATGCCCGTTTCGCTTGAATCCCCTGTCCGAGACCAGGCCCCCCGGGTCAAAAGCCGCTCTACCCTGAGCAGAAACTCATCCAGGTTGAAGGGCTTGGCGAGATAATCGTCCACACCGTAAGAAAATCCTTTCACCCGGTCATCGGGATCACCTCTTGCCGAAAGGATCAAGATCGGAATGCGCTCATCCGCGAGACGGATATTTTGAAGAACAGACAGCCCGTCAATCCCCGGGAGCATGACGTCCAGTACGATCAGGTCGGGCTGCCATTCTTTCCATTTTTGCAGGGCCGAGATCCCATCCTCCGCGATCATCACGTCATACCCCTTGAGCGTCAGATTGAGTTTCAAACCTTCCGCCAGGTGTGTCTCGTCTTCGACCACCAGGATCTGCAGTTTGGTAGAATTATCCATGGCATTTCTCTTTTCTACTCAGGCCCTGCGATCCTCAGGGGCAGAATCAGGGAAAAAACAGAGCCCTTTCCACTCCCTTTTGAATCGGCAATCACTTTTCCCTTATGAAAACGGGCGATGCTTTCCACCAGGTACAGTCCCAACCCGGTGCCCTTGGCCGACATATCTTCCGATCGTCCGATCTGATAAAACTTCTTAAAGACCTTTCTGAATTCAGATTTTGCCACTCCGATGCCATTGTCTTCGAAACGGATATGCAATCGCCTCCCTTTGATTGCAAAGGTGATATCGAGACGGGGAACTTCGGAGGTATTGTATTTGATGGCATTGGTGAACAGATTCATCAAAAGAATCTCAAATAGCGCAGGACTGATTCGGTATAAAATGGGTCGTCCTGACGGATTATGAACGTGTATATCGCACCCATCAAAAAGGTGTCGATTTTTCTCATAAAACCGTTGAACCAGGCTCACGAGATCCTCCTGCACCATCTTCTTATCATAGGTCTTGCTCTCGATCTTTGCAAGGTCCAGGATTCGATTGATGTTGTAAGTCAGCCGGTCGGCATCCTGAACCATGTACCCGATATACCTGAGCTGGTCCTCCCGAGGAAGCTCATATTTCCGAAACGTTTCCAGATACAGTTTTAATGAGGTAACGGGGGTCTTCAGCTCGTGGGTGAAATTATTGATAAAGTTGCGTTGGAGACGGTAGAGCTGAAGTGTCTTTTGATTGTAAACAAAGATGATGAAAATGCCCATCAGGATGATCCCCACAAGAATGGAAAGGACCAGGATGACCATCCAGGTATGAGGCACCTGACCGGATTCGAGATTCGACTTCTCCAGCACGCTCTTCAGCCCTGTGCGCACCTCCACATACCAGTAGATATAGAGGGTGAGAGACAGGGCCACCGCCGCAATGGAGGAGATGAAAATAAGAATCGGATGAAGAAACCACTTTGATTGACTCATGTCCGACAACGCCGAAAACCCCCTGAATGCTGGTTTTGCTGCCCTGATAAAAGGGCAGAACAACTCTTTCGTTCATGAGTCTATTCCCATAGGAACACGAGTTCAACTTTAAATTGGGAGGATACCCCGTTTTTTCAGACAGATGGGGTGCGGTTGCGTTTATGAATGTTCAGATTGTTCCGCCAAGCGGTAAGGGATTTTAGCGACGATCCCATCGGCGCTCAAAGACCTGACCTTTTTATCTGCCTTTGTGGAAGCCTTATAGCGTTGGCGATACAATGTCTTGGGCACCCTGAGATCGCCCACGATCCGGCATCGCAGATATTCTTTCACACTGAAGAAAACGACCAGCAAGGACGGGGCTAAAGTCAGAAGATTTGTCTTGCCGAATAGTGACTGATAGGTTTTTTTGATTTCCTTCAACAGGATTTTGCTCTGCCGATTTTGCACAAAAATAGTCGACGCAGGGAGAAAATACCGCATCATTTTCAGCCTCTTATTGAAACTATTGGAACAGCTTCGAACGCGTTCATCGGCATGGTTTAAACAATATTCGTACCCCGCCAAGGTCGTTTTTATGGCACGCAACAGGGAAGCGCCGTTTCTGATGTAATCGATGTCAAAGGCAAGACGCAAAAAATCTTCCGATTCCTCCCTGGTGAAATGATCGTGATGAAACCAAATTTTTCCCTGACCGTGCTGGGATTCGTAAGGAATATTTTCGATTAATTTTCCCTGCTTTTCATAATCGTCGTACAGCTTTGTTCCGGGAATTGGCCCCAGAGGCGAGAATTGCAGATAATCAGGATTCAGTGAAGTCACAAAGTCCACGTCTTCCCAGATCGTATTCTTATCGTGTTTCTCATTGAATAGGATCAATGACGCCAGCACGCTGATGCCCCTTTTCTTTAATTCCCCGAATAGCATTTGAAAATCCGCATTTTTATTCTTTGCGTAGATCTCTCTTTTGGATTCAACGCCGACCCACACAAAGTTAACCCCCAAGCGTACAAGGATGTCCAGATCGCCAATCTCTCTTAATGTTTCAGCAGAGCTGAAAATGGAAAAATTGAAATGCCGATGATTTTTTTCCATCAGTTCCAGCAATTCCAAGGCACGATCTTTCATCTTCAAGAAATTCTCATCCAGTACCCCGAAATCCGTTATCCCCTTCTCGTCTTCGTACCGGCAACAAACCTCAAAGATCTCCTTACCGGTTTTCAAATAAGGGAAATATTTTCCAAAGAAATGCGAGGTGGCACAAAAACGGCACTTATTGGCACACCCCAGCCCTGTGATCAAAATACCGGAGTCGGACGGCCAGGGGGCGCCCATGACCTGCCTGTTGAAAGAGCTGTATTCAAGAGGATGTTTGATGGGGGTATCCATCTTTTCCCCGAAGAGTTCCCTCAAGAAATAGACCCCTTCCCCCTTGCATCGGTAATCGTAATCAATCAACGATTCTACGTTCGGGATATTGACCCCATGACCGCCCAGAATGATCTTCGATTTGGGGGATAAAGCACGAACAATGCGCGCCATCTCCTGTGCCTTTTTAAAATTGGGGATGATAAAGGTGATGCCGATGTAATCGTATCCTTTTTTCAGTTCCTGCTTAAACCGTTTCAAGGTCGGAAAATCCAGTATGGCGGTGGGCATCTCAATGTTTTCCGCCAAAAAATAGAGCCCTTGGCTTCCATGGTTGAATCGGTAGGAAAAGATGCCCTGCTCTCTGGTCACTTGATTGTGAAAGAGCTCCATCTTATTCTCTTTTTCACCATATTCATCATCCACCCCATAAGGCCCAAATACAGAAGTAAGCAATAATTTCATAAAATTTATTTCCTTAATAATTATTATTAAATATTAATGTTACACTTTAAAATATAATGCATCATACACTATATTTAACAAAAGTTTTGTAAAACAAATGTAAAATAGAAGATTCGACAGGATGGCGCTTCATCGGCAGGCTTCAATGGTCGTACTGAAGAGTGATCGAAAATTCGAACGCAATTATTATATACGTGACAATGGGGTTCAGTTTGTTGAATAATTCGTTGTATAATCTGTTGCTATTGGCGTGGCGAATCCTGATGTCACCAACCATATTTGCTGTAAAGATCTTTGATTTATGCTCGGTGCAAGAAGAAAAGGAGCAGAGAGATGAAAAAATACATTGGAATGTTGATGCTGATGGCGATTCTGATGACGGCCGTTGCCGGAGCCCAAGATAAGGTGCAGAGTACTGTCAAAACGATGCCCCCGCCAATCATTAAGACATATGCGCAGGCAAGAGATATAGAAGTTGATCCATCTCTCAAAGAAATCACGAAAAACCATTCGTCTGTGCCGTATTTGCTTGTAAGTCAGACAACACGGAAAGCAGATCCGTCACCAGACCGCGATGGTGAAGCGGCCGCCATTTCGGTTGCAGATGCCTGGTTGTCGCTGGTTGACAAAGGCGATTATAAGAAAAGCTGGTTTGAAGCTGCGCAGTATTTCAAAAATGCTATTTCAGAAGACCAATGGGAACAGGCGATCCGAGCTGCCAGAAAGCCACTCGGAAAGAATCTATCGAGGGAACTCATCTCAAAAAGCTACCATACCTCCCTGCCGGGCGCTCCGGACGGTGAATATTTTGTGATCCGGTTCAAGTCTTCGTTCGAGAACAAGAAATCCGCGACTGAAACCATTACGCCCATGCTGGACAAGGATGGCAAATGGCGGGTTTCCGGGTACTACGTTAGGTAAGGATCAATATAGATACTATGGAAATACCTCTCTTTAAAGACATCATCATCCTGTTCGGGCTGTCCATGGCAGTGCTTTTCATTTGCCACAAAGTGCGCATCCCGGCAATCGTAGGATTTCTTCTGACCGGATTGATTGCAGGCCCCCACGGGCTCGGGCTGATTACCGCGGATAAGGAGGTGAAAGTCCTGGCGGAAATCGGGGTGGTGATGCTCCTCTTTACCATCGGCATGGAGTTTTCCATCAAAGATCTCATCCGCATAAAAAGAGCCGTTCTGCTGGGGGGCTCTTGCCAGGTGCTCTTGACCATTGCTGCGGTATTTTTTCTCCTGAGACAGGCCGATCTCAAATTCGGAGAGTCGATTTTCGCCGGTTTTCTCATTTCCCTCAGCAGTACGGCTATCGTGCTGAAGCTGTTGCAGGAGCGGGCTGAAATGGAGAGCCCCCATGGCCAGACAACGTTAGGCATCCTCATTTTTCAGGACATCATCATTGTTCCCATGATTATCTTCACCCCCCTGCTGGCCGGAAGCGCGGGAGGCGCTGGTCTGTCCCTGCCGCTTCTGTTGGCGCAGGCCGTCGGCATCATCCTTCTCGTTATCGTCGGGGCCCAATGGGTGGTTCCAAAAATCCTTTATTTGATCGCCCGCACACGAAGCAGGGAGCTGTTTCTTCTGACCATCGTATTTTTGTGCCTGGCCGTTGCCTGGCTTACGCACAGCATGCATTTATCCCTGGCGCTCGGCGCCTTTCTGGCAGGTCTGACCATTTCAGAATCCCCCTACAGCCACCAGGCCCTCGGCAATATTCTGCCCTTCCGGGATATCTTTACCAGTTTCTTTTTTCTCTCCATCGGGATGTTGCTGGATATCCGCTTTCTTTTCGGCCACCCTGCCCTGGTTTTTCTTCTGACACTGGGAGTAATCCTTCTCAAATCGCTTGTAGCCACTGCTGCCACACTGCTCCTGGGCGTGCCGTTTCGGACCGCTGTCCTGGTTGGTCTGGGGCTTAGCCAGGTGGGGGAATTCTCTTTTATTTTATCCGAAACGGGTCTCCAATACGGATTGTTGGGCGGGGAAACTTTTCAGGTTTTTTTGTCGGTTTCCGTGTTGACCATGGCTGCCACGCCATTCGTCATCGCTTCAGGACAGAGGATAGCCGGTTTCTTTTCCCGTTTGCCCATGCCGAAAAAACTTCAGACGGGGCTCTACCCGTTTCAGGGTTTAAACGATACACAAAAGGGAACGCCCCTGAAAAACCACCTGATCGTTGTAGGCTTCGGAGTCATGGGACGAAATGTAACAAGAACGGCCCAGCTCGCAAACATCCCCTATCTCATTATCGAAATGAATCCAAAAACGGTGAGGGTGGAGAAAAAAAAGGGGGAGCCCATTTTCTATGGGGATGCGGGTCAGGAGGCTGTGCTCGAGCATGCGAATATCAAAAATGCGCGGGTCATTGTGCTGGTCATAGCCGATCCCGCGGCCACCCAGAGGATTACCGTCATGGCCAGGCGACTCAACCCCAATGTGCATATCATCACAAGAACCCGTTTCGTGCAGGAAATGACGCACCTCTATGAACTGGGGGCAAATGAGGTAATTCCGGAGGAACTGGAAACTTCCGTGGAAATCTTTTCAAGGGTCCTGACCCGTTATCTCATTCCCCGAGATGAGATTGAGCGACTGGTGGGTGAGTTGCGAGCCGATGGATACGGAATGCTTCGGAGCCTCACCAAGGGCGCCCCCACCCTCTGTGATCTGCAATCTTACCTCCCCGAGGTGCAGATCAGCACACTCCGGCTTTATGGCAATTCCCCGTTTGCCGGAAAAACTCTGTCGGAAATCGGCCTGCGAAACAATTTCGGCGTGACCCTGGTAGCCATCGGCCGCGAAAAGCAGATCATTCAAAGCCCGAATGCCGAAACCCGGCTCCTGAAAGACGACATCATCGTGGTCCTTGGGCCACCGGAAAAACTTGCCGCAATGCCCGTTCTTTTCCAGCCGGATGCCAAAAAATAGACATTGTTCCTGTTCCACGAATGTGCTTTCCTGTTGACAGGCCGAATAATGCCCATCATAATCCATTTCGGCAAAAATCGAAGGGGAGTATCTTATTTAAAACCGTGACAAAAATGGAGTCACAAGGTATTTTTTCGAAGAATGAGGAACATCCATGTCCGCACGTTTCAAATTTGATCGAATGGAACTATCCGGCTCTTTGGGCGATCTCGGCACGCTCCTGCCCATAGCCATTGCCATGGTCCTTTTGAACGGCCTCAACCCGTTGGGACTGTTTTTAAGCATCGGCGTCTTCTATATCGTCTCGGGAGTCTACTTCGGAATCACGGTACCGGTGCAGCCGATGAAGGTGATAGGGGCCTATGCCATTGCAACCTCCATGAGTGCCAATCAGATTTTGGCGTCGTCTTTGTTGATGGGGCTTTTTCTGCTGATTATCGGGGTTACAGGAGCCGTTGACATCATCCGGAAGGTCACCCCCAAATCAGTCATTCGAGGGGTGCAATTGTCCACCGGCGCACTGCTGATCTCGGGCGGCATCAAATTCATGATCGGAACATCTAAATTTCAGGTCCTTCAAAACGCCGTGGAACCATACCTCGCCTTTCAGTCCTTCGGCTTCATACCCATAAGTCTGGTGATTGGATGTATCGGCGGCATCGTCGCGCTGCTGCTCCTGGATAACCGAAAGTTCCCGGCCGGCCTGATCGTTGTGGCGGGGGGGCTCATAACGGGTGTAGCCCTGGGCGCCAGGGTGGATCTGGGCACCGGTGGCATGGGCCTTCATCTTCCGGAGATACTTCCTTTCGGGTTTCCGGTGAAGGCCGATTTCACGTTTGCCCTGTTTGCCCTGGTATTGCCTCAACTGCCCATGACGCTGGGCAACGCCGTTCTGGCATATACGGACCTTTCAAAGGAATATTTCGGAGAAGAGTCGGCCAGGGTCACCAATCGAAAGGCCTGTGTGAGCATGGCACTGGCCAATTTTCTCAGCTTTTTCCTGGGCGGCATGCCGCTGTGTCACGGGGCCGGAGGACTGGCGGCGCACTATCGTTTCGGTGCGCGCACGGCAGGGTCCAATCTGATGATCGGGTTGATTTTCGTGGTACTGGCGATCCTGCTGGGCAACAATATCGTCAATTTTTTCAATCTTCTGCCCATGTCCATCCTGGGCGTTCTGCTCATGTTTGCGGGCGTACAGTTGGCCCTCACCATTATGGACTTGGACCACCGCAAAGACTACTTTGTTGCGACATTGATTCTCGGCATCACCCTGGCCTCCAATCTGGCGGCAGGTTTTATCGCAGGCATGGTCGTCGCTCAGCTCCTCCGGTGGGAGAAACTCTCTGTGTAGACGGGATATTCTTGTGAAGACGTTCCCCCAACCCCACCAAAGCTCCTGTTCGGTTAGGTCGCCTGGGCGGCAATCTTCTTTCCATGCCGCTCCACATAGGCGCAGCTTGGCTCTGCCCCGCACGCCCGGCACTTCCTGTCGTAGGCGGAATTGATGGTCTGACAGCTGGGGCAGGCAAAATGATCCAGCATTTCATCAAACCATCGCTCGTATCCAATATCCTTGATCCGTTTCTGTGCCTCCCATAATTCCAATCGATGGGGTCTTGCCTTTTGAAAGGTCTTTAATTCATCGCACGGGTACTCGCCGCATTCTCCGCAGAAATCTATGCCCTTTTCTGCAGCGCAGGCCACCATTTTGCATTGGTTTTCACAAAAATAGCTCCGTTTGTCGGAACGGCATCCTCGACACTGCCATACCTCGGGCTCGGTACCGTAAAGTTTTGCAATCTTTTTGAGTCGCTCCGGGTCCTCAGCGGTTCCGATATAAACCGTGCAGGAGGGACAGAAAAGCCCGCAAACGGCCGTTAATTCCTTTTTGGGCTGCAAATCGTTTTTCTTCATCATGGCTGACTTCCACAACACTTTTTGTGCTTTTTCCCGCTCCCGCAGGGGCAGGGTTCATTCCGTCCGATCTTTTTTTCCACTTTGACCGGCTTTGGAGTATTCAACAAGGTGTTGAGATCGGCGATATCTTCCGGTTCCTCCGGCGCCAGCGCGATAACAAAGGTCCAGCCATTTTCTTCGAAAATAGCGGAGACCTCCTTTAACCGCTCTTCGGTTTGCACACGAACAACCGCAGGCTTATTTTTGGTGCCCAGCTTCGCCGTCTTCTTTCCGTCAAAACTCTTTTTCATCTTTTCACTCCTTCATGTTTTGCGACGTCCCTGTGCCGCATAGGTTTTTCAATATTACCCACCTGCTGCAATTCGCATTTTGGGCTAATTTGTGATCCGAGGCCATGGGAGAAAAGCCATAACGAGAATGGTCCCTATGCCTTCATAGCGCTTGCATCGACAACATTTATGATTTAGCTTACGAGGATACTGAAAGAAAGCGCTAAAGGCAACCTATTTTAAGAGGGGAAACCGGGGGGAGACTTCATGAAGACAGTGGCTGACCTGATGGTGGATATTTTGGAAGAAGCGGGTGTGGAGGTTCTTTTCGGGATTCCCAGCATCCACAATATAGGCTTTTACGAGGCATTGCGGAAAGTGCCCGCCATCAAACATATCCTCTGTCGCCATGAGAGTACGGCAACCCACATGGCCGACGGCTACGCCAGGGAGAGCGGCAGGATAGGAGTGGTGATCAGTTCAACAGGACCGGGCGCCGGATACACTGTTCCGGCCCTTCAGGAGGCCATTGGCAGCAGCGTCCCCTTGCTTGTGATCGCCACCAACATCTCCTCCGGCAAAATCGGGAAAGGGGTTGGGGACCTTCATGAAATCATGGGACAGGAAGAGATCTTCCGAAACATCACCAAGGGGGTTTTTCCGGTTCGGGACATTTCCGACGTAGAAGACATGACACGTAAGGCCTTGGAGACCGCGCTCACGGGAAGGCCCGGCCCTGTCTATCTGGAAATCCCGACCGATTTGTTCACCATAGAAACCGAGACCAAAACCGGGCCAGGGGAACGTCTCGAGCGGAAGCCCGAAGCCTCGCCCAAACTGGAAAAGGCAGCGACTTTTCTTCGCGAGGCGCAGAATCCCTTGATCCTGATTGGAACAGCCGCTTTGCGAGCTGGACTGTCCCAGGACGTGGTTACCCTGGCCGAAACCCTGACAGCTCCCGTCCTTTTTACCGCAAACGCGCGGGGAATGATCCCGGATGACCATCCCCTTGCCCTTGGGAATTGCGCCCGGCGCGGCGTCATCCGGGAAACCATTGTTTCCTCCGACCTCGTCCTGGCTATAGGCACAAGGCTCAGGGAGGTGGATGCCAAAAGAAGGGGTCTTGTGTTGCCCCGACTCATCCATGTGGACTGGGACAATCAGTGGATCGGCAAAAACTTTCCGGCAGAAATCGCCCTTACCGGGAATATTGTGCAGATTGTTCAAGAGCTGGCAAAAGAGATCGGTTCTTTACCAAAGAACGAAAAACGAGAGGCCTGCATGAAGGAGATTGTTTCAAATCGACAGAAAGAGACCTCGCTGATAGCAAAACAACACTCCGAGCCGGCATATCTGGAAGCCATCCGGGCTGTCCTGCCCAGGGAAAGCACCCTGGTGGTGGACAACACCCTGTTGGGGTACTGGTCCGAGTATTTTTACCCTTCCTACATCGCCGGTGGATGGATGGGCGCCAAAGGCTCGTCAATCATCGGTTTTGCTTTTGCCGCCGCCGTGGGCGCCAAAATCGCCGCCCCTGAAAAACCGATTGCAGCAATCATCGGTGATGGGGGTTTTCTTTACAGCTCCCAGGAGCTTTCGACCTGCGTGAGACACGGCATCCATTTCCCCCTGATCGTTGTCAACAGCCGATCGTACGGCATCATCGGGTATCTTCAGAATCTATTTCACCACCACGAATACGAGACCAAGCTGACAAACCCTGATTTTGTCCAACTGGCGAAGGCATACGGTGTGGGCGGATGCAGGGTGACATCTCCGCATGAGCTTCAGGATGCCCTGTCAGAGGCCCTCTTGGCACGAGAGATGCGGTTGATCGAACTGGTGGAAGATTTTCCTGAGCCCCCTTTCGCCAAGTATTAGGGAATCGGGCAGGGAGATAGAAAAATTCGCGGTCCGGCTCTGATCACCACAGCTTTTGCGGCAGCACGCCCGATTCCAAAAAAAGCAAGGAATTACTCTTCTTGCCGGGATATTTGCCCATAATGTCGGCATAGAAATCGCCGATGATTTGCATATCCCTTTCCATGTCACCCGTGACAGAAACCGTCGGTCCGATGCCGCCCACCTTTCGTCTGTAGTCCAGATAGCCGAGCACCAGCGGGACACCCGCGCCTTTGGCAATATGATAAAATCCCGTCTTCCAGTACGCGACCTTCCTGCGGGTGCCGGAAGGAGGAATCACCAGGACCATCCTTGCGTGTTTCCGAAAAGCCTGGATAGATTCCGCAACAGCATGATGAGCTCCCGAGCGATCAACGGGAAAAGCCCCCAGCCAGCCCAGAAAGGCCGCAACAGGTCTTTTGCGGAACCAATCGCCTTTCATCATGATCAGGGGTTTTATTTCAAGGATGAATGCAAGACAGATGGTGTAGAAAAAATCCCAGTTGGAGGTGTGGGGCGCCGCAATAAGGACATATTTCGGGATATCGGGTCTTCGCCCCGCAGCCTTCCATCCCGCTATTTTGAAGAGGTTCATCGCCAGCCACCGCATGATGGTCCTGCCCATGAATGTATTATGAACGGTATTACGCACTTTCGATCCTTTTATCCTTTCTCCCTCTCACTCTTCATATGAAACATTTGGACTGAACCGCCAAGACGCCAGGAGCGCAAAGGTTTTCCGGGTTTTTTCCTGGTCGGGGCAACCGATCAGGAAAAGGCCAAGCCCTGCGGAGCAGTCATTACGTCAGAGTGTTCACCATGGATTTGATACTTTTCTGTGTAAACCTTCAGAGCACGATCTATCCATTCGCCAAGACGCCCGAAGGGCTGATTGCTTTACCGAATCGTCCGTTCCGATTCGGTAAAAAACCATGTCTTAGCGTTCTTAGCGTCTTGAGCGTAGCGGGCGGTAAATCATTTTGCGCATAAGTTTCCGTTTCGATCTGACCGATCTTTTTTCGGATCAGAAGCGGCGCTCATACGTCACTCTTCACTCCAAAAAAACTTCCGAAATCCAGCGCATACCATCAAAAGGATTCCCAGGACAAGGGAAATCCGCCCCAGATAATCTCCATGCCGGGCGAAAAATGTACGTCCCCCGCGAAGATGGATCCGCCCCTTGAGCGTGGCTTTCTTCCACCAGCCGGTTTGCGCAATCACCATTCCTCTTGCATCGATAAGAGCGGAAATGCCGGTGTTGGCCACGCGAACCAGGTCCCTGCGGCATTCGATGGCGCGAATGGGGCTGAAATTGTAGTGATGACGATACCCCGGCGTATTTTTCCACCATCCGTCGTTTGTGATCATGCAGATAAAGCCCTTTTTTTCCGTCAGATTTTGAGCACAGTAAGGGCCGAACACCGATTCAAAACAAACGATGGGCAGGATGTTTATGGATTCGTCGGACGACACAAAATGGGTACTTTCCTGCCGATAACTGTAGGTGCCGTTATATCCGCCAAGCTCCAGGGAAAATCTCCCCAGAAAACCCAGATATTGCACAAAAGGCATTCGTTCGAATATGGGAACCAGCTTCGTCTTGTGATAGAATTGGGGCTCAGCGCCCGGCGCTAAAAAAAGCGCCGTATTGAAAGCCTCATAGTAAAAACCTTTTTCCCGATCGAAACGGCTGCCCGGAGGGATCTCCCCGTCCAGTTTCCGGTAACTGTGTACGCCTATGAGGATGGTCAGGCCGGGATGTTTTTGCTGGAAATCGATGATTCGCCGGTACTGCGGCGATGTCAGGGGATTTTCCTCGTCAATCTGTTGGACGATAAAGGTCTCCGGACCGAACAGATATCGGGTTTGGGAATCGCAGAGACCCTCCGCCGTCTTGATAAATTCATCCAAATGCCGGACTTGATTTTCCGGTACGAATTTTTCCGTATAGGGATCCAGATTGGGCTGAATCAAAGCGATGCGCACGCTTTCTCCCCCCTCCGGAACATGACGGTAGATTTGATACGAAATAAGAGAAGGAACCAATAACAATAGGAGGATGCCCGCCCCAATCGGGATCATTGGGCCAGGGCCCCTTTTTCGGTAGACCGCACAGGCGCTGAAAAACGCAAAATTTGTCAGAATAATCCAAAGGCTCCCGCCACGCACACCGGTATACTCCACCCACTGGATGAGTTTCGGCGCCGTGATCAGGGCGTTTCCCAGATTGAACCAGGGCCAGGCCAGGTCCCAGATATTATGAAAATATTCATACCCCAACCAAATGAACAGAAAAGGGAAGAGTAATGGGATTTTCAGGACGGTTCGCACACGGCTTGCGGACCAGAAAACGAGGGCCTGCACAAGGGCATTGGCCAGAATGATACAGATGGCCCCCAGCCATTGTGCCTGGACAATCCACCAGGACCCCAGGATATTCCAGAGGAGAAAGCCGGCAAAGGCGTAATTAAAAAGGGCATAACGGTTCCGGTTGTGATGGATTTCCGATTCCAGTCGAAAAAGAGGTATCCAGGCAACAAAAATCACAAAGAAAAAGGAAGGAATAGCCCACGGGATACCCAGCAAGAGGCCGCTGGTCAGGGCAAAGGAGAGGTTTTTTCTGATATTTGATTCCATTTGTATCGGCAATCCGGCGGAGGATAGCCCTGATCGGCAAAAAAGGCAAGTAAAGATCCGTTCTTCATCCTGCGCCTTTTTCACTTGACCGCACAAGGAATTGGCAGGTATCGTTACATCCTGAAGAAAAGCGTTTCATCGATAGAATCTGGAGAAGCAAAATGGGCAATATAGCTTCGCTTCCCCCCTCAGGCTGTCCAACCTTTGGGGGCCAACGCTAATCACGGTAAGGGCTAAATGGAAATGCATAGGAACGGAGTTTAGTCAAGATGGGCAAGAATCGACTGGAAGCCTTTTCTGACGGAGTCCTCGCGATCATCATTACGATCATGGTTTTGGAACTGAAGGTGCCGCATGGAGAAACTGTCGTCGACTTGTTGCCCTTGGTGCCCGTGTTATTGAGCTATGTGCTCAGTTTCATATACCTTGGTATTTATTGGAATAACCATCACCACATGCTTCACACCTGCCGCACGGTGACGGGCTCAGTTCTCTGGGCAAATCTACATCTTCTCTTTTGGCTCTCTCTTATCCCATTTACAACCGGTTGGATGGGAGAAAACCATTTCGCAACAATGCCGGCAGTTGCGTATGGCCTCGTGCTACTGATGGCGGCCATTGCGTATTGGATCTTACAGCAACAAATCATCGCATCTCAAGGAAAAGACTCGATTCTCAAGAAAGCAATCGGGAATGACTGGAAGGGCAAGCTGTCGCCACTGTTGTATGTTTCTGCAATTGTGCTGGCATTTGTTTCTAAATGGTTAGCCGTTTCAATTTACGTCATGGTTGCGCTCATGTGGGTGATTCCGGATCGGCGCATCGAACACGTACTCACAGGCAAGGAAACGTAACCTGTCGCTGAAAAGGAAACCCGCAGTTGGCGCCGACTTGCCCCGATCCCACCGGGGGATTGCGGAAAAGAGCCATTTATGGATGGAAACCGGTCAGACGGCCAAGAGCCGTGCTGACCCGGCTAAAAAGAGTTCGCCCAAGAACTCGGTATTCGGAAATACATCGAGAAACCGATCAACATGGAGAATTTGGCGAGGTCGATTCGAGAAGTTTTGAATGGACGATAAGAGTGCCTGTTGAAGAGATACGCTGGGAAAAGAGTAAGCTTACAGGGGGCCGGAGTTGATGTGAGCTTAATTCATGCGGATACAAGTCCTCGGAAAGATGTCACATTCTCGCATCTGTGCCGGGTCTTTCCGCACCCTGCCCAAATAAACTCCAGTTCACCATAAATTGCCTTTTTGCGGATTTCAATTCTCCCGTCAAAAGAGATCAGGTGGTTGCCCTGATAGATCCGGCCATATACGCGGCCCAGGTGAAACAGGCAAAAGCACAGCTGATGATGGCGGAAGTGCAGCTCGAGGAAAAGCAAAAGGATATCGAGGCGGCTGAGGCGGCGGTTCAGAGCGCGGAGGCCCACCTGGCCTCCTCCCGGGCAACCTTGAAGGACGCTGAATTGACCTACAACCGTCTTTCGGTCCTGGGAAGCGGATGTGGGACAAACCGTAGCGGCAACGCTCCAATCCCCGATTCTCTTCACCATCGCCGAAGACCTTGCCCGCATGCAGGTGGAAGTGGATGTGAGTGAATCCGACGTGGGTCAGATACAGCCGGGACAGGCGGTCCGTTTTACTGTCGATGCCTTTCCCGAAAAGACTTTCAAGGCAACTGTTCGGGAGGTTCGGAATGTGGCCACCAACATTCAGAATGTCGTCACCTATACAATCGTCGCGGATGTGGAAAATGAGGCCCTGTTGCTGAGGCCGGGTATGACCGCCAATGTGACCATCGTGGTGGCCGACGTGGAAGATGTACTGAAAGTGCCCAATGGGGCACTGCGATTCAAACCGACGGGGACGGCCGAAGATAGCGCGTCCGGAAATCGGACGGCCATAACGGATCGGCGCATTTATAAAGATACGGTTTCCAGAGTGGGGTTGGATGCAGGTCAGGCCGGCGCCTTTGTTAAAATTATTGAGCAGGCCGGCGCAAAATTAAAGGCGATCAGTGCTCTCCCCGAAGGAGACAAGGACATGGCTCTTGCCTGGAAGGCCTTCTACACCCAGGTATTCACCAAGCTGTATGAAATTCTCAGAGAGGATCAACACGAAAAGTTCAGGGACTATGTGGCGGAACTGAAAGAAGCACGAAAAAAAAGAGCCCTCTATAAAGGACGTCCGGGCAAAGTCTATATCCCGGACAAAGGCGGCCGATCGAGGCATTGCGCTATGAATAGCAGGGGCTTACAGGAGATGGGCATTCACCACATGAACAGGGTTTCCTGCGAGAAACGACTCAATGTTCTCCACCGTGACATCCATCAATTTCTTTCTTGCCTCCAACGCACTCCACGCGATATGCGGCGTAATACGGATATTTTTGGCCTGTAAAAGGGGATTTTCTTTCCGGATAGGCTCAATGGAGGCCACATCCACCCCTGCCCCCGCAATATCCCCCCGATTCAGCGCCAGGGACAAGGCCTGTTCATCAATAAGCCCTCCTCTGGACGTATTGATGAGGAGAGCGCTCGCTTTCATCTGGCTGATCAATTCCGCGTTTACAAACTTCGCGTTTTCCGCCGTCTGCGGACAATGCAGGGTAACGATATCCGACTCCCTGAAAAGCTCCGGAAGGGTCTTCCAGCTGAAATGATCATAATCCGGCAAAGCTCCCCCACGGGGACTGAATGCCAGGACTTCCATTTGGAAGGCATGAGCCAGTTCCCCTACGCGACGTCCGATGCGACCGAATCCAACGATCCCCATTTTTTTCTCTGCCAGCAGCCTTTGAGGCGTTTTCCAGAAGCACCAATCCTTCGCCTCCGCCCACTCCCCGGCCTTCACCGCACTGTCGTGGACCGTGATTTGATTGCAGAAATCAAGGACAAAGGCAAAGACAAACTGGGCCACCGAGTCCGTTCCATACACAGGCACGTTGGAAACAGGAATGCCTCTTTTTCCCGCGGCTTCGATATCTACAATATCATACCCTGTTGCCGTTACGGAGATGAACTTCAAGCGTGACAACTGCTTTATCGTTTCGCGGGGAATCTTCACCTTGTTCACGAGGATGATATCGGCCTTTTCAGCCGCCTTCACAACGCCATCCGTTTCCATGCGGTCGTATACCGTCAGGTTCCCCAACTTCTCGATCCTGTCCCAAGGCAGGTCATCCCTGCTCAGGGTATATCCATCTATAACAACGATTTCCATCGACATTTCTCCCTTTCGCCCGTCGTCCGGTCCTTCTCGCGATTCCAATCCGTCGATGGCGTAGACATTAAACTCTTCAACGATCCCGAAGTGTAATGAAAACATCTTGCGTTTTCAAGTCATCTTCCCTTCTTCGCTTAATTTCCTTCCCATGGAATGTCGTATCTGATACACTGCGCTGGTATTTATGGCAGGCTTTATTTCTCCCCTTTTTTGAAGGATTGGAGTACTGGAATGACTGGGTACTGGAATGTTGGAGTACTGGAGTAATGGAGCGATGAAAGAAACCTGGGAAAGAAACGGATCGCACATATGAAAAAAGAAACAGGAAGACTTCACATACTTACGGACATGGTGGTGCAAGACCGATTTTCCCATGTAGAACTTACACGAATGGCCATCGAAGGTGGGGCGGATGTCATTCAGTTCCGACAAAAGGTCGGAACCACAAGAGAAATGATTTCCATTGCGTCTCAAATGAAACGGCTTTGCGCCGAAAAAGAGGTTCTTTTCATTGTAAATGATCGCATAGATGTAGCCATCGCTTCCGAAGCGGACGGTGTTCATCTGGGACAGGAGGACTTTCCCCTTTCACTCGCTCGAAGACTTCTCGGGAAGGACAAGATCATCGGTGGGTCCGCCGGGACTCTTGAGGAGGCAATGATCTGCTTTGACGGCGGCGCCGATTATGTGGGAGTAGGCCCTGTTTTCGCCACCAGCTCAAAGATCGATGCCGGACCTGCCGGAGGCCTTGATCTTGTATCGAACCATTGCTGAAAAAATTCCTCTGCCGATCATCGCCATCGGCGGAGTGGACGAAAAAAACGCGGCTGAAGTGCTGCGGGCAGGGGCACGGGGAATTGCGGTCATCTCCGCAGTCTGCTGTAAAAAGAACCCAATAGCATCCACGGCTGCACTCAACAAAATTCTTCAGTCCAAACTGTAAATAAATGGACCAAACTTATTGGAGACATTGGTGAATTCGATCTGATAGACAGGATAAACCACATCCTGTTGAAAGAAGGAATCACCTTACCCAAAGGAACTCTTGGCATTGGAGACGATTGTGCCGCTTTCCGTCCGCAAACAGGGCACGAAATTCTGCTGACCTGCGACTGCATTGTAGAGGGAAGACATTTTCTGCCTGATAGGATCTCGCCTTTTGACCTGGGACGTCGAGCCATGACCCTGAATATCAGTGATGTGGGAGCCATGGGGGGACATCCTCTTTACGCGCTCATATCGCTGGGGTTGAAAAAGGAAACATCTGTCTCCCATGTGCTGGAGATGTACCGGGGATTTATCGCGGAACTTAACCCGTTTTGCGCCGCCATCATCGGCGGGAATCTGACTCGATCCGAAGGTCCCATATTTATCGATATTACCGTCATCGGCCAGGTGGAGTCCGGCAAGATGGTCAGGCGCTCCACTGCAAAAGAAGGAGACGCAATCCTGGTCACGGGATTCCCGGGACAATCCGCAGCGGGGCTGCGGCTCTTGAATCAGTCTCCTCCAGAAGAGAATCTGAACGAACATCCCCTTGTCCGAGCATACAACCGGCCTTTCCACCGGGCCCTGGAAGGGGAGGCAATTGCCCGGTCCGGACTTGCCACGGCAATGATAGATGTGAGCGACGGCCTCCTCGGCGATCTTGGCCATATCTGCAAGGAAAGCGGGGTTGGAGCGCTGCTGTATCAGCAACAGCTTCCCGTAAGCCAGGCGCTCCAACAGACCTGCTCGCAAATGGGATGTGACCCGCTGGATTTCGTTCTGTCGGACAGTGATGATTACGAACTCATCATCACCTGTTTGCCCGAAGACGCGCAAACCCTCTGTGAGCTGATCTCTGCATCACGCAACGTCTCCGGCGAAACAGATAGGAACCATCACGCCGGACCCGAACACCATGGAACTGGTTCAAAAAAATGGAACCAGGCAGCCTCTAAACCCTTTGGGGTGGGATCATTTTGCCAAATAGAAACAGGAGAGTTCTCCATGTCCAACGTGTCCTTAGCACTGAAAGCGGCTCTGAATCTGCAGAAGCTGCGGGAAACAAGACCCCTGATCCATAATATCACGAACTATGTGGTCATGAACTATACCGCCAACGCCCTTCTTGCCTGCGGCGCCTCCCCCGTCATGGCCCATGCCGTGGAGGAAGTGGAGGAAATGGTATCCATGGCGGGCGCACTGGTACTCAACATTGGAACCCTTAGCCCTGACTGGATTGATGCCATGCTTATCGCAGGGAAAAAAGCGAACCAATTGGACATACCGGTAGTCCTGGATCCGGTGGGATCAGGCGCCACCACCCTGCGCACCAGATCGGCCAGGCGAATCGTGGAGGAAGTCGCCATATCGGTTATTCGTGGAAACGCTTCCGAAGTGCTTTCCCTTGCCGAAAAGGAATCCGGGACAAAAGGGGTGGACTCGGTTCACGGGGTAGAAGATGTTGCGGATATTGCCGTGGGTCTGGCGAAAGATCTCGCGCACAACCCTGGCCATTACCGGACAGGTCGATCTCATTACGGATGGGACCGGGGTCTACAGGGTTTCAAACGGACACGAACTGATGGCCAAGGTTACGGGTACGGGTTGCACGGCTTCGGCCCTGGTAGGCGCCTTCCTCGCCGTCGACAAAAATTCGGCCCACGCGGCAACAACGGCCCTTTCGTATCTCGGCCTCGCCGGCGAAAAGGCAGCCATTACGGCCACAGGACCCGGATCTTTTCAAATGGCCATGCTTGATGCTCTCTATACCATTGAAGAGAAGGAGATGGAAAAAGGCGCCAAAATAGAAGCCTTATAGCCCTATAAGGCCCATTTTTTCCTTTCGTTCGTTTTAAGGTTTCCAACGGTCCTTTTTTTTGACTATGCACCCGCTCCTCGCTATACTTTTTGAAGGGGAATGAACATGGATAAGCATCACGGGGCAACTCTTTTTCTTATTTTCCTGTTGCTGTCCCTGGCCCTGATCATCCAATTGTTCTGGCCTTATGCCTCTGCAATCGTGCTGGCGATTCTCCTTTCAAGCGTCTTTCACCCCATGTATGTCTGGGTGAAGAGGCTTTTTCGAGAACGTAGACAGGTGGCCTCCCTCACCGTAATTCTGGTAATATTCCTTTTCCTGGTAGTCCCGGCCAGCTGGTTCGTGGGAACCCTCACCAACGAGGCGTTTGACTTGTACAAGAGGACGAGCAGCAATGTTTCCATGGCAAAGCTGCAACACGTGCTTGAAAACGATCCGGTATGGAATGACCGGCTTAAAAAGATCAGTCTGCTCACCGGACTTAAGATAACCCCTGACTCCATAGAAGAGCTTGCCACGACCGTGGGCAAGGGGGTCGGCCTCTTTCTCTATAACCAGCTCACTTCCATCGCCTCCAACCTGTTCAATCTCCTCGTCAGTTTTTTCCTGATGATGTTGACCATGTACTATCTGTTCACAGAGGGGGAAAGGCTGAAAGACTATCTGATTCAACTCATCCCCATTCCAAAAGAGCAGCTTGAAAAGGTAACCGCAAAATTCCAGGATATGGGAAAGGCCATTATTCTTGGAAGCGGGCTTTCCGGCATTATCCAGGGAATCTTGGGCGGATTCGGTTTTTTCATCTTTGATCTGGGGTCCCCTTTTCTCTGGGGAACCGTTATCAGCCTGATGACCTTCATCCCCATCATTGGATCAGCTTCCGTTTTTCTTCCAGCCACAGGTTTGATCCTGCTGCACGGCAGGACAGGGGTTGCCATGGGCTACCTGGCATACAATCTTTTCTACAGTCTGATCACGGAGAACCTGATCCGTCCGAAATTGATCAGCCAGGGGACGAAAATGAACTCCCTCCTGGTATTCTTCGGGATTATCGGGGGGATCAAGCTTTTCGGCATCCTTGGACTGATTTACGGCCCTCTCATTATTACCACATTCCTGACGCTGGCCGAGATCTACCGGCTTGAGTACAGGGAAAATATTCTCCAATTACAAAATCAACCCTGTCCGGGAGGTGAAAATGAACCCTGAAAAAATCCTACGAGGAAAACGTATTCTGGTTGTGGACGACGAAAAGGATATTCTTGATTTTTTGGTCGAACACTTGGAAATGTGCAAAATTGATACGGCATTGAGCTATGAAGAAGCAAAAAATCTCCTCGAATCAAACGCTTACAATGCAGCTGTTTTAGACATCATGGGGGTCCGAGGCTATGAACTGCTTGAACTGGCCAACAAGAAAGGCGTTCCCGCACTCATGCTCACTGCACACGCCCTTTCTCAGGAGAATTTGAAAAAATCATTTGAAGGCGGGGCTTCCTACTACGTTCCAAAGGATGAAATGAGCAAAATCGACATTTACCTGGCGGACGTTATTGAAGCCATCGACAAGAAACGAAACGTATGGAGTAAATGGTATGAGAGGCTGAGCGGATTTTGCGACAGAAGATTCGGGCCTAACTGGAAAGATGAAGATCCTGAATTCTGGGACAACCTCTTAAAATATTAATATAAGGAGGATGATCGATGAATCGAAAAGGCGTAGGAATTACGGTCACACAACATATTCTAGCCCAGCAAAGGGAAAATCCCCTGGCAACCGGTGCTTTCACCACCCTGCTCAACGAACTCATCGTGGCAGCCAAGGTCATATCGAGGGAGGTGAATAAGGCCGGGCTTGCCGACATTTTAGGAGGAACAGGAAAAGTAAATGTTCAGGATGAACAGGTACAGAAACTCGACGTATTCGCCAATAATGTCATCATTGAGCGTATGCAGCATATAGGGGAACTGTGCTGCATGGGCTCGGAAGAAAATGCCGACCTGATCGAGATCCCCTCCAAATACCCCAAGGGAAACTACATCCTCGTGTTTGATCCCCTTGACGGATCATCCAACATCGACGTGAATGTGAGCATAGGTACGATCTTCGGGATCTATAAAAAAAGGAGCGACGAAACCGATATCGACATGCTGCGCAGTGACGTCCTGCAACCCGGAACCAACCAGGTGGCGGCCGGATATTTCATTTACGGTTCAAGCACGATGATGGTTTACACCACGGGAAAAGGAACCGGAGTCCATGGATTCACCCTGTACCCCAGCGTGGGAGAATTTCTCCTTTCACACGAAAATATACGTATCCCTGAAAAAGGAAAGATTTACAGCGTGAACGAGGGCAACTACCAGTATTGGGACGATAAAACCAGGGCAATGATTAATTATTTCAAGGACAGAGACAAAACCACAACCAGACCGTATACCTCCCGTTATGTAGGAAGTCTGGTCGCCGATTTTCACAGAAACCTCCTCAAGGGGGGGATTTTCATGTATCCGGCCGACAATAAAGATCCCAAGAAATCAACGGGTAAACTTCGCCTGATGGTGGAGGCGAATCCTCTCGCCCTGGTCGCCAGTGAAGCGGGCGGCTACGCCAGTAATGGAGAAGGACCTATCCTGGCAATTGAACCGGAACACCTGCACCAGAGGGTGCCCCTCTACATCGGAAGTAAGACGGATGTTCAAACTGCGGAAGGATTCATAAGCGGCCGTAAAGGCCAGATTCAGGATTTGACCGAATAGAGTCGCTCGTCAGGCAGCTCAATGCATGTGAGCTTGTTTCCGTAAACAGCCCCTGTGTCGATTCCAATTTTATTTTTCATGATCAGGGGCTCCGCAAAAGGGGTGTGCCCGAAAATCACCTTTTTTCCGAAATCGTAAGAACTGGAGATAAAAGGCTCCCTGATCCAAAGCAGATCCTCCTCACTCTGGCAATGCACGGCTGTTTTGGGTCGAAAACCGGCGTGCACGAAATAGTAATCGCATATTTCCAGATAGGGTTTCAGAGAGCGGAAAAACTCCCTGTGTTCGGGAAGGATTCCATCCTCTTCGGACCCGCCGGAAACCGTGGAATAGCTTCGCAGCGTAGTATATCCCTGATTTGCAAGGTAGAGATCCCTGTTCACACCATGAAGGTAATCCAGGAGCATGGCTTCATGATTCCCCTTGAGGCAGTGTATATGCGGAAAATTTTTCTGTAGCCCCACAATCCGATCAACGACCTTTTTGGGATCTTTCCCGCGATCGATATAATCCCCCACAAAAATAAGGGTGTCTTTCCCGGGTCGCCAGGGGATCTTTTCCAGCAGCCTGTTAAGCATGCCCAGGCACCCGTGAATGTCCCCAATCACAAAAATTTTCTCGGAAGCGTGCACGGTTTTCAAACCGCCTTTTTCGAACGGAATGTCGATGATCTGTCGGAATGATATCTATCTCGCGCTCCTTGCAGGAGAAAAAAACAGATTCTGTCACATCCCGAACCGAATTCGGATCCTGTCTCTTTCATCCAATCGTGTCAGGCCCGCGTTTACGGCGGCCTTTCGCGCATCGGCATATTCGCGGGCGGTTAATCGGCGGGAAATAGTCGCATCTGAGGCCGCTTCTCCGCAAGGTCTGTACTGGTCCATCACATTCACATAGGTTTCCGGTGATATCTCTTTGCCTATAAATTCCATAATCCTATCTGTTCCGGCAATATTCCCGGGCATCACCAGGTGCCTTACAAGCAATCCACGGATGGCAATCCCGTTTTCGTCAACCACAAGATCCCCCACCTGTCTGTGCATTTCTTTCAGGGCCGTCATGGCGGCTTTTCTGTAATCCGGCGCATCACAGAACCTGAGAGCGGCCTGGTCATCCCAGAACTTGAAATCAGGCATGTAGATATCGAAGACACCCTCCAGCAGACGAAGCGTTTCCACGCTTTCATACCCTCCGCAGTTGTAGACCAGAGGCACGTTGAGTCCTCCTTCCACAGCGGGAACCAGGGCCTCCAGGATCTGCGGGACCATGTGCGTGGGCGTGACAAAATTGATGTTGCGGCAACCCTTTTCCTGCAGATGGATCATCATGGCAGCCAGTTCCCCGGCATCTGCCTCCTCCCCTTCACGCAAGTGGCTGATTTCGTAGTTCTGGCAGAAATTGCAACCCAGATTGCATGAACTGAAGAAGATCGTTCCGGAACCTCCCCTTCCAACCAGTGGAGCTTCCTCACCGAAATGGGCGCTGAAGGCGGCAACTTTCGCCTTTCTTCCGATACCGCAATACCCCGTTTCCTCGCTTCAGCCGGTTCACTCCGCACGATCTTGGGCAAAGCGTGCAGGAGGCCAACCCGGCGACCCCCTCTTCCATTCGGGCCTGAAGACGTCCATCCCGGTAAAGCTTCAGATAGGAAGGTTCTTCCATCATGGAGTACCTCAAAAAAAAGTCCCAGGCAAACATGCTCTGCCAGGGACTTTTTCACCGATTTCGTCCAACAACCTCTATTTCATAAAAGGATATAGGGTCTAATCGCGACTCTGCCCGAAAATTCTCAGCAACATGAGGAACAAATTGATGAAATCCAGATACAGGGAAAGCGCCCCCAGGATAGCCCCTTTCCTCACGACCGCCTCATCCGCCCCAGCGGGCTGGGTAATCGCCATATTTTTGAGTTTCTGCGTATCATAGGCCGTAAGGCCAACAAAGACAATCACTCCGATATAACTGATGATCATGTTCATGGCACTGCTTCGGATAAAGATATTCACAAGGGAGGCGATGATGATGCCGATGAGGCCCATCATCAGGAAACCTCCTATGGAAGTAAGGTCTTTTTTCGTAGTCCATCCGTAGATGCTGCAAGCCACGAATGTCCCCCCGCAGATAAAAAATGTACTGGCAATGGACGTACTGGTATAGGCTAAAAAGATGAAGGAAAGGGTCACCCCGTTCAATGCCGAGTACAGCACAAACAAGGATGTGGCCGTGCCGGCGCTTATTTTGTTAATCATTCCCGAGATGGAAAAGACCAGGCCCAGTTCAGCCAAGATGAGGATAAAGAAAACCATGGAGTTTCCAAAGATAAACCGCATGATGGTTTCGCTGCTTGCCACATAGAGAGACACCACTCCTGTGAGAAAGAGACCCACCGCCATCCAGTTATAGACACTCCTAACAAAATCATTCACCAGGATTTCAGACCTGGATCTCGTTACGGAAGCTTGAGCCATTTTTTTCTCCTTTTCATAACCTATTCATTATCAATAATTATTTAGCATATTACACCGGTTCCCACAACGTTGCGCCCTTTGTCGAAGGAACTATTGCCTTTCGCGGTTTTCAAGATTATTATAAACTCTCCAGAAAAAAGTTCAAGGAGAATCGATTTCTTTGGATTCTAAATTGAAATCGCGTCAAATCGTCCCTATTTGCTGAAACCTGACACCTGAAACCCAATATAAGGCAGTCACCTGATGGCAACGGTTTTCATGGTGGACCAAACAATGTCGCCAACCCAAAGGAACTATGGAAAAGAAAAAGCTCTATATTGTCATGGTAGGCCTGCCTGCCCGTGGAAAGTCCACAATCGCAACCAAACTCAGGGAACATCTGAACCAGGACGGCATTCATACAAAGACATTTAACAATGGTGATCTAAGGAGAAAACTGTCCCTGACAGACACCTCCCATGCGGGTTTCTATAACCCGGAATACAAAGAGGGAGTGGCCATCAGAGAAAAGATTGCCATCATGAATTTGAGGCGGGCCAAAAATTATCTTGGTAAGACAGGCCAGGTGGCGATCCTGGATGCGACGAATGTGAGCCTTGAAAGACGCAGGAAGATCATTTCCATGCTGACCGATTATCCGGTCCTGTTCATCGAATGCATCAATGAAGACAAGAAAATTCTCAAGGCCAGCATCCAGAGGAAAATTACCCTTCCTGAATTCGCCCATTTATCTCGCGAATCGGCCATTCAGAGCTTCAAAGAAAGGATTTCTTATTATAAGTCCATCTATACGCCGCTTGAAAGCGAACGAAATTTCGTAAAGCTGGATTCGTTGAACAACCGGATACGAAAAGAAGAGCTCGTGGATGAGGTTCCCTACTATGACAGGATCAGGGATTTTCTTGTGACCGATACGGTCAAGAACCTCTATCTCGTGCGGCATGGAGAGACATTTTTCAACCTGGAAAACAGGATTGGTGGAGATTCCGCCCTTACGCAAAACGGAAAGGCCCAGGCAAGGGCCCTCGCGAAATATTTCAGCAAAAAAAAGTTGCCCGTCATATTCACCAGTGAAAAGAAAAGGACTATTCAGACCGCCGTACCCATCAAAGGCCTGCAGGAAAAATGCGCGATTATTCCCCTCGAAGAGTTCAACGAGATCAACAGCGGAGAATGCGAATGCATGAGTTATGAAGAAATCAGGCAGAAGATGCCCCATGTGGCCCTGGCGAGAAAAGAGGACAAATACAATTACAGTTACCCCGGAGGAGAAGGCTATGCTTCCATGAAAAAACGGATCGACAGGGGGATAAAAAAGGCGCTCTATCTCAGCAATAATTCAAAGAATATCATGATCATCGGCCACCGTGCCGTAAACCGCATGATTCTCTCCCATTTCCTTTACAGGCGACAGGAAGACGTCCCTTACATATATGTCCCCCAGGATAAATTCTATCATATTGTCGCGTCCCAGGACAAAAAGCTTTTTCAGCTCAAAAAATATGAGGCATGAAATTCAAGGGTTTTTTCGCAACAAGATCTTGGGGGTTCTGACGGTCTTTCTATAAAAGAAAAAGGCCTCCACATGCAGACGCTCCAGGGAAACCACCACCCCTGTGTCTCGTGAAAAAAAGTCATATCCGAAATCGTTTACCGTTGCCGGCCCCACCTTCCCCGCAAAGGTGGATTTCAGCAAAACGGCGTCGTACCGCCCCGACGGAACCGAAACCTCGTAGGCTCCCACGTAGGAAAGGGTAACACGCAACTTTCCCCTGTACTTTTCACGGGTGGGATCGGCCAGGTCAGACACGGTAATCTTTATTTCCTGTGTTACGGTTTCTCCGGGTCTCAGACCGTCGTACATCAGAAGGATGGGAGGATCGTAATGGATAAGCAAATCGTGCGACAAGTCAGCCTCGCTGACCTCCACAAGTTTATTCCCTTCTTTCAGGCTGAGATATTCGATATATTTCTTTCCCACCATCCTGCGCCAGGGTCCGCGCGTGTTTTCATTTTCCGATCTTCCAATGGAGTCGGTCTGCAGATCTCCCCGGTTGGCGCCGGCCGTGATCCGATACACCCATTCACCGGTCATCAACGGCATCAATTTCCTTATGTCGGTCAAAGGATGCGCGGGCAGGGCCTTTCCCACCACGCCTTCCCCCAAAACAGACAGTTTTTCCCTGTCTTCGCCGCTGAGGGGAAGGGTTTTCCCTGACCGCGCTTCCCCGCAACAGACCCAGTCGGGGGATGCCGTAAAGACGAGAGCCACAAGGATTGAAAACGCGCTCATGTAATACCGTTCCCATTTCATCTCATACGTCTCCTCATATCTGCAGACTGCCCACAATCTCTTCCAGGCTGTTTAGGGCGTTTTCACGGCAATAATTTTTGAGTCCCTCAATAATGCGCAGGGGGGCTTGCGGATCTACAAAGTTGGCCGTTCCCACCTGAATCGCCCTTGCCCCGGCAATGAGGAATTCGAGGGCATCCCTCTCGTTCATAATCCCGCCCATCCCGATGACTGGTATACTCACGGAACGGACCACCTGGTATACCATAAAAAGTGCAACAGGCCGGATGGCCGGCCCTGACAATCCACCGGAAACATTTGCCAGTTTGGGACGTTTCGTTTCAATGTCTATGGCCATTCCCGTGAGCGTATTGGTAAGGGAAACGATATCGGCCCCCGCCCTTTCCACCGCGCGTGCGATGACCCGGATATCGGTGACGTTCGGAGAAAGTTTAATGATCGTGGGTTTATCCGTATTTTTCCGAACCGTTTCCGTTACCCGCGCTGCAAATTCAGGGTCCGTACCAAAGGCCATTCCCCCACACTCCACGTTAGGGCAGGAAATATTCACTTCGATGGCGGATATTCCTTCAACGCCTCTGAGTTCTGCCGCCACCAATCCGTATTCTTCGATACTGTGGCCATAAATATTGGCAATGACGACGGTATCGAGTCTTTGCAACCAGGGAAGTTTTTCCTTCAGAAAGACTTCGATCCCCACGTTTGCCAGACCGATGGCATTAAGCATCCCGCACGGTGTTTCCACAATTCTCGGGGGAGGATTGCCTGGTCGCGGTTTAAGAGAAATCCCTTTCACAACGATGCCCCCAAGGTCGTTGACATCCACGATGGAAGAATATTCTCTCCCGTAACCATAGGTTCCCGAAGCGGTAATCACGGGATTCTTGAGTCGAAGAGGGCCGATTGTTGTTCGCAAATCGGGATAATCCATGTTTATAGAACCTCCCAGTACACATCTCCGGCATCAAAGACCGGACCGTCCTGACAAACATGTTTATACCCGGCGCCGCGATCGCTCATAATCTTTACTGCGCAGCCCTGGCATGCCCCCAGTCCACACGCCATGGATGCCTCCAGAGATACCTGGCAGGGGATGCGTCTTCGCTGGATAATGGCGGAAACCGCCTTGAGCATGGGCAGCGGACCGCAGGCATACACCTTTGGCAGACCATTTCCGAATCGATCCAGGCCGGCTTCCAACAGATCCGTCACCAGCCCATGGTGTCCGGCACTGCCATCGTCGGTGGAGACGGAAATTTCCACCCCACCCGTAGGCAAATCGGCGTGGGGGATCAGGTCGCGCGATGAACCGTATCCCGCGTAAAAGCCGTACACCGCGGCGCCGATTCTTCCCGAAAGAAAAATCAACGGGGCTATCCCCATGCCTCCAGCGACCAGTAAGGCTTGTTCCTCCTTTTCCGGGAATCGGAATCCCTTTCCCAGCGGACCAAGGATAGAAAGGGTATCGCCCTTGGCCATCCGGCTCAAAAGAGCAGTCCCTCTCCCCACGACCCGGTAAAGCAAGAAGATCCGCCCATCCTCGTGAATGCCGCACAGAGAGAAAGGGCGGCGCAGAAGAGGATCCATCCCATTCCCCACCCTTATCATCACAAACTGTCCCGGAACCGCAGCAGCAGCAATCTCGGGCGACTTCATCGCCATATAAAAAGCGCCTTCGGCCACTTCTCTGTTAAAAATTATTTCGGAATTCTGAATCCTCATAAAAACCCTTGCCATTCAAGAATATACCTGGTTAAGTGGTGAAAAATTGGAATTCACCTTACTACAATGCCAGTTTCAAGGCAACTATTTGACCTGTTTTCGATTTGTTAAAATTCTTCGCAAATTTGCTAAGAGCCTGTTTGAAAATTATCTCGTCGCGAGGTTGAGCGAGGCTTTCGAGGGCAAGGAAGCAAAAAAATGGGGCTGGAAGCGTAGTTGAGCTACGGTGAAGACCCATTTTGGCAGCTGACGCAGCCATCGGAAGCCACAGCCGAGCGCAGCAGGGATAATTTTCAAACAGGCTCTAAGATCTACATCTCAATACCATCGCTTCCAACATCCTCTCCCTGAACGTCCTCTCAAAAACTCTTGGTCTATGGTTCATGAAAGATATTGCTCACCTGCCACCGCATGCGCGGTAACTCGATCGACCTCATATGTTGTGATAGTAAGATTTTCCGATTTAACTTTATGGATCTGCCCACCGCCTTGATAGGTGAGGCTTATCACAAGTTTTCCATGGCATAAATTTTTTGGGATATTGTTGATATGTCATAATTTCAATTTTCCCTGGTTTGTGGGAATTACCAGTAAAGGACAAAGGTTCATCTCTATTTCTGCAATAGGCTATTGTATTGGAAAATCAAAGTACTGATCGGGAAAAGGTTCGTTTTTCAGCGTAAAATGCCACCACTCCGCAAAGTAGGGTGTGAACCCGTTTTCTACCATGATCCGTTGTAGCAGCATTCGGTGGGCTCGCGCCTGTGCACTGATGAGAAGGTATGTGGGCCATGACTGGGGACTAAAAAAATCGAATCCGGTTCCCATATCCAGCTCTTGGGGCTTTTCTCCGGGAGCCTTGTTAACTAAAGTCAAATCCACTGTGCTCCCTCTGCTATGGCTCGATTTGTCCGCAATATATCCTTTTTTGAACAAGTCCCTTTTTTCCACTTCCGGATAGTATTTTGCTTTCATTAGCGTGTCCGACAAGTCCTTTGCCCATTGGACGAAATGATTCACGGCTCGTTGCGGACGGTATGCATCAAAAATTTTGATGCCAAGGCCAAATTTTTCCAGTTCCTCCTGAACCTTTTTCAAAGCATTTGTCGCTTCTTCAGTCAAAATGCAGCGGGGCGACCGATACCCTTTGGCCGGACGACCCATGAAGTTATCTTTGCTATAGTAGCGCAACTCCACCACCACGTTCGGAATATGTTCATCTACATAAACAAATCCTTCCGGCAAATCCTGGCCCACGGCCGAGAGCTGTAAAAAGCAAAAGGCTCCCACAAATAGCGAACCATTGTAAGGAGAATTTTACAAAGGAAATTCGACCAGGGTTTCTGAGCTTAAAACTCATCCATACACCTTTCTATGGATACCCCGCGCATAAGCGGAGTCTTTAATGCATTACAACTCCAGTTGTAGCTGACCTGAATCCTGACTTCTTTGACATCATAAGGATTTTAACCAAACAATATGTTTACTCTTTGTCAAGATATTCCAGTTTGAATTCACCCGTTCCATCACCAATCCCCATCGTCCTTCTCATCGACGTTGCCTTCGATGTTGACGCTGTAGCATTCCGGGCAACTTTCGTAGAACTGGCCAGCAAATCTGCGACCGCACGACCGGCACTTCATGTTCTTCCTTTTCCCTCCACCCATCTCATCCTGCGCATCGTCGCTCAGGAAAAAGTATGCACTTGTCGGGTTGGCGATGTCCAGCGGATCGATCCCTCCTTGGGAGCCGTTCTTGTCCTGGATAGAGGTGTTCCTTTGTGAAACAGCGTCCATGTCATCATACCCATTTTCAAATTCATCGTCCCAGTCCATCAGGCACTCCAAGGATTTGATTATTTGTGATTTCGAATCAGGATTCTAACATTCGTTTTTTACAGCTATGTTTATCCCAAGATCTCTTTTCCAGATAGCTCTTTATTGACTGCATCTCAGAACAGACAAAGCCTGGTCTTATAAATTCTTCCGGCGAAATGACTTTGTACCATCCAGGCTCTTTTATTACGGACTTCCATGCCTCGGACATGGTATCTCCGTTTTTCTATTCCAACTTATCCACTTTCATGAATGCATAGGGCGCAAATTCCATCTGCTCCACTTCTGCCACGACACTCCCCGGCAACATGGTATTATTGCCGATTGTGTAAACAGCGCCCAGTACTCGAACAATCTCCACATCGCTCCAGGGGTCATGTTCAGATGGATGGAAGACGAGTTCGGCTTCGCCCATTTCCAGCGAGGTTGGTCGGGATTCCACCACTTCCCTGATAAGACGCGGGTTGTAATCAAATCCGTCTCTCCCGGGTGAAGGGAAGAATTTGAAATTGAAAATAACCATATCCGGGTTGGACGCCGTTCTCTCAATCAACACCTGTTGAGTGGCCAGGTCATTGAATTTACCCGTCAGTTTTGCACGAGCTTCAAGAAAACGTACGCCGCGGCGTTCGGTCCAGCCGCTCATCTCATCCCCTTCGCGATTGAGTTGTATGTCCCCAATTTTCTTCGGATATCCGAATACCTCGCGACCTAGGATCAGGGCCATGTCGTCAGTAACCGGCATCGCAAGGCAGTATGCGCCCTCTTCACCATTGAATTCGGCCTGCAAAAAAAGTGCACTCTCCTGGTAGGTGATGCCAAAATTGGTTTTAGGGTAGTTTGCGATAAAGGCTCCCCCGATGGGAAGCTGGGTCGGCTTGAGTGGCGGCGGAAGTAACCGCGCCACGACTTCCTGCTTGGTCTCAAAGTAAATAGTCAGCATTTCCGCTTCATAGAACTCTGCGTTCTTCTGGGCGCCCTTGGCGATTTCTTCAAAAGATTTTATAAAACCCATGATGCCCCCATATTTTTGTGTGTACGTTTGCCTTACTGGAACGAAGACGCGAAAACATTTGAAAATGCCCTCGCCCGTCGCATCTATATCTTTCAGTTTTTACATCCCTCACGACAAGAAGGGTGGCAAAATTTCAGACCGCGTCTTTCAGCTTCTTTCCTGCTTTAAATTTAACGGAATTGGATGCCTTGATCTTGATGGGCTCGCCGGTGCCGGGATTCCGGCCTTTGCGGGCTTTTCGGCGGACTTTTGAGAATGTGCCGAATCCGATCAGAGTGACCTTCCCGTCCTTCTTCTTCAGGGCATTTGTGATGCCGGTGATAAAGGAATTCAATGCAGCATTGGCAGCGGATTTGGAAATACCTGCATCTTTCGCCATTTGTTCAACCAGTTCAGATTTCGTCATGTGATGGTCTCCTTTCTTGCTGTTGGTTTAGAATTTATGAACATGAATACAACATTCATTTCATCTGTCACTGTAATTGTTGCCCTTTCTGCCCAAAATAAGGTTGGAGCTTTTTATGGACTATCCTTCGTGTAATGAACATGGATGTACAGGATGAACGGGATAAAAGACAATCCTGTGTATCCAGTGCATCCATGTTCATGTCATCCTTCCGTGATTTCACGGCGTTTGTCTTGCAGAAAACGCTCCAGTTCTTCCTTGCTGGGCAATTCAAGCTGGTACTTTGAAACGAAAAGCCGGTTGTCCATATTGGCAGTGGCGTATTCCACCAGGGCGTGGTCCTTCTGGGTGCAGAGCAGGAGCCCCACCGGCGGATTGTCTCCGTCGGTCATCATGTTTTTCCGATACCAGGACACGTAGGTGTTGAGCTGGCCCAGATGCTCATGGCTGAAGGCGTCCACCTTTAGCTCGATGAGTACATGGCATTTGAGGATGCGATGGTAAAAGACCAGATCCACGAACCCACGAGTCTTTCCGATGACGATGCTCTTCTGCCTGGCCTCCAGGCAAAAGCCATGCCCCAGTTCCATCAGGAATTCATGCAGGTTGTCCAGAAGGGCGTCTTCAAGCCGGGATTCACTTACGGCCTCACTGGCCTTAAGCCCAAGGAATTCAAAGACGTATGGATCTCGGATCTCCAGCCTGGGCTCGGCCTTTTCGGCTGCGGCGTGTACCAGTTCAGCGAGCTTTTCTTTGTTGGTAGAAAGGCCGGATCGTTCGTAATACAACGTCGCGATTTGCCTTTTCAGCGTCCGCACGGACCAGTTGCCTCGAATGCATTCGATCTCGTAAAAAGCGCGCTTGAGGGGGCTGTCCAGGGCCGTAAGCTGTTCCAGGTGGCTGTAAGACAGGCTTTTCAGAAGCTTTTCGGCGGACAGTTCCAATTGTACGGACGCCGTCCGGAAAATCTCAGGGGGCTGGTCATCAGAACACGATTTTCCGGACAGTGACCGGAAAATTTCCAACGCATTGTCATCATCGGATGAAAGCAATTCCTGCGGAATGGCTGACGCCATCTGTGGATAGGTACGGTAAAAGCTTATATAAGCATAGAGTCGCTGCCGATCCGTGGAAGGAATTTTAAAGGGGCGCAAAGCCTTAGCCAGCTTATCCATGAGGCGCTCGCCGTATTTGGCACGGTCAGATCCATTCAACTCATAGTGATGGACGTAACTGCCAATGATCCAGTTCCGAAGGGTGAGCGATGTGTTGACTGTACGGTTGACCGCTGCCGCGCATGCATCGTGCACTCGTCGCACAGCCTCTACCAGGCCGGTGAAGTCTTTTGCTGGTTTGTCGGTCATGACAAAGTATCCTTTATTGAACATGGATAAACAGGATGAACGGGATAAAGGCTAATCCTGTGTATCCTGTGCATCCAGGTTAACACTCTCTTCATGGGCTTCGGCGCTTTCGTTACCGACCAGATCACTTTGCCGGTTTACCAGTGAGCGCTCACGGTGCTCGATGTAGACCGAGTCTCGGGCTGTTAGGGACGGGTATTGATTTATTGACATGGGTCTCAATCAACACCTTGCCTAAACGGTTTACAAAGGAGTCGCAATCGGCATCGTCCCAAAAGATTTTTTCGCGCTCGATTCCACGCGCGATGATATGGTGAAGGGCGCCCGCAGCAACCATTCCGGCTTTTCGTGGCATACCAAATGCAAATAACGGGCAAATTGAATCATCTCATATCAATACCCGTCCCCCGTATCCCCACTTCAAGATATAGGCTTAGTCTGACAAGAAAATAAATCAAAACCAACGGCAGTCTTGACGATTGATCTTTGTTTTCATATGTGATTTAAAAATGTTAAATAAGTTATTTACTTACTGAAGGATGTCCCCCATCTCCTTAAAGCAACAAGGTCTCCGGGAATGATGATCGACCGGAATGGAGGGCTTAACTCGCTTTTTCCTTTTGATATTCTGCAAGCCATTTCTCTCCCTTCTGAGTCAGAAGGTATTTCTGGTTCTTGCTCCGGGGTTTTTCCGGAATGGTCATTTCGATAAAGTTCGCATTAAGCAACGGTTTGATAACTTGGTTCCTGAATTTGGTGCGGTCCGTGCGGTCCGTAATGGCCATTAAAGCGACTAACTGGCTTTCATTACGACACATTTTCAATATTTCAACTTGGTGCCTACTTAGTGCCAACTTGGTGCCTGCTTCACCCTCAACTTCTGTCATGGCGCCTTGTGTATCTTCTCCCACAGGCAAAACAGCAGGTTTGAAAACCACATATACAGACCCGGCCTGCTCAGACCATTCAGGCATCGGATTCCCGTTTTCCTTGCACCAGTCCATAATATTCAGCGTGCCGCTGCCCCAGCGCTCAATGATGCCTGCGCGATAAAACACATTGGCAATGATGGGGTTCCAGGGTCTGGACTCATGGGGTTTTGTCAGTTTCTTCGGGGTAATGCCGAAGTGAAGGGCACCTGGATTGGTAATCTCGAGATGATCATCATACATCGCCACGGCCACGGCCCCGCCCGGAATGGTGTAATCACGGTGGCACAGGGCATTGGCCAGAGCCTCGCGTGTGGCCCGCGGCGGATACCCGGGCTGGTCTTCGCGCACCATCTTTCCAGAGATAACCCGCCCGGCAATGGGCACATGATCCATCAGGAAAGATTCGCCCCGACGCAACAGCGAAAAAGCATGCCCCCAGTATTGGCGGTTGTCCACAAAGTCGGCCAGACGGTCCTTCCCCCTGAAACGACCCAGGCGGATGCCCATTTGCGGATAGAGGGATTTGAGCTGGTTGCTCTTGCCGTAAAGCGCCACAGCGGCATTTAAGAGACGACCTTCACGGATCAGTTCCAGGCCCAGAAGTATGGACTCAATATCCCGCCGTCCGGTGGGTTCCAGTCGCCCCAGCGAAATGGCATTATCCAGGGTAATGTGAATTTCCTCGGCATCCAGGTCCTTTACCGTCACCCCTTCGGCCACCGGTTCGTTTTCCCAGCGTTTTGTGGCATGGAACTTTTCCATCAGGCGCCGGTCATATTCGCTTTGGGGCATTTGAATGGTTGTGGGGCCGTTTCGAACATAGGGACGTCCCTTGCAGGCATACAGGCCTCTGTTTCCCGGAACACGCAGGGCAATAACCGCGTTCCCGGATGGCAGAGCAACGGTTTCCATATCCGGAAAAGCGGGCGGCTCAATTTCGCGTATTTCGTTCGCAATATCCTCGAGGGTTTTGGCGGAAACTTCCTGGCCGACAATCTTTTTCTTATCGGTTACGCCAAAAAAGACAAAACCGCCCAGACCGTTCAGCATGGCACAGACGGTCTTTGCCGCCTGGGTTCGCTGCCCGGTTGATCGTTTGAATTCAAGACGATCCGATTCCCCTTTTCTGACGAGGTTTTCAAGTTCTTTCAGGTTCAAGAAACACTCCTCAAACAACGAATAGATATGGCCCAGAGCTGGCGCGGTTAGTTTCTTTTCTTGATCAGATAAAGAGTCAGACCGTTCTCCTCAATCATGGCCAAAAAGTCCTCTGTCCCCATTCCACCTGCCACGATGGATGCACACACGCATGATGTCCCCATTTTGCTGACAAAATTTTAGACCGCGTCTTTTAATTTCTTCCCTGCTTTGAACTTAACGGCATTGGATGCCTTGATCTTGATGGGTTCGCCGGTGCCGGGATTCCGACCTTTGCGGGCTTTTCGGCGGACTTTTGAGAATGTGCCGAACCCGACCAGAGTGACCTTTCCGTCCTTCTTCTTCAGCGCATTTGTGATGCCGGTGATAAAGGAATTCAATGCAGCATTGGCAGCGGATTTGGAAATGCCTGCATCTTTCGCCATTTGTTCAACCAGTTCAGATTTCGTCATGTGATGGTCTCCTTTCTTGGTGTTGGTTTAGAATTTAGGAACACGAATACAAAATTCATTTCATCTGTCACTGTAGTTGTTGCCCTATCTGCTGAAAATAAGGTTGGATTTTTTTATGGACGTCTCACGCTTTCTTCCACATTTCATATTGGCTGAGGGAAGAGTTTACTAAGGAGTCGCGATCGGCATCGTCCCAAAAGATTTTTCTCGCGCTCGTTTCCACGCGCGATGATATGGTGAAGGGCGCCCGCAGCAACCATTCGGGTTTTTCATGGCATACCAAATGCAAATAACAGGCAAATTGAATCATCTTATCAATATACCCGTCCCCCAGGTCCCCATTCCCCTAAGGCGGAGACGGTTTCAAAGGTGGACTTTGGAAGGGCGTTACGAGCTTCCTTGAACTCGATGTCATTCCATTCCCCCGCTTTGAGCAGTTTTTTAAGCGCGGAAATCTCCATCATATCTCCCGCTGTATATAGGTACTGTTTTGTGTTTCAGTACCTATTAATTAGGTACTCTGCTTATTTCGCCATGCGGCGGTAGGCCCTCGACCCAGGCATTCAAGTTTTCCCGTGTTTCTCTGTGATCTGAGGATCCGGCGAATCAGATCGATTCCCACATTAGGACAATTTTCTTGAAGATCACGGATTGTGAAATTGCCTCGGAAATGACCTATTGCATCCAATACCATTGCTGTTTTTGTTCCGCGTCCGGTCGTAACCAGTCCGACGCGGCGTTCGAACTCCTGATATGCCCCAAACAACATGACACCCAGAAAATATTCCCACCAGGGCAAAATGGCATGCCGCATATCGTGCCACCCCTGGGAAGAAGTGTAGAGCGTCTCATAATACCCCTCTTTGGTTTGCTCCACCATCTGTTCAAGGCTGATATAGCGGCCTGCCTCATACCCGGCTTTGTAGAGCAGAAGAAGCGTCAGAAGTCTTGCCATACGGCCGTTGCCATCAAGGAACGGGTGAATGCACAGAAAATCCAGGACATACGTCGAAATGAGAAGAAGCGGTTCAATCCTCCCTGACTGCCAAAGCTCGCTAAAATTCTTGTGAAGCGTCTCCATAGCCTCCGGAGTCAGGTGGGATGAAAGCGGATGAAACCGGACATTTCTTGTGCCATCCGGCAATACTTCCGTAATCTCATTGTTCGTAATCTTCCACTTGCCGCCCTGACCGGGAAAATACTGAAAAAGATCCCTATGAAACTGCAACACAATGCCGGTTGTGAATGGGATTTCGGCATAGTTCCCGTGGATTGTATTGAGAACATCGCGATAGCCGGCAATTTCCTGCTCAGATCGATTTCGAGGAGTCGTTTTTCTGATAACCAATTCCTTGATGCGGCCCGGAGGCGCCGTTATGCCTTCGAGCCGATTGGAGGATTCCGTGCTTTGAATAACCGCCGTCTGCCTTAATGTTTCAAGGACCTGCGGTGACTGCTCTTTATACAAATCCTGTTTGCCCTTATACTCCCCGATCCTGCGGATGGTTTGCAAAAGGTTATGGGTAATCGGCTGCTTTTCAAGGTATTCGGAATTCAGGGATTTCATTTTTTCACTCCGATACAATTCTTACCTTGCTTGGGTCCTTTCCCGCAGTAAGTTGGCTGAGATACGTATCCAGTCTGCTTTTCATGGCTTCCAAAACGCCACTTTGGGTGTGGCGTTTTCCGAAGACCCTGAATTCGCCACCTGCGATGTGGCGAATCTCAGGAAAAGGAGAGAGACGACTCGATCAAAAAAATTGTTGCCTCTGGGCTGCATGGGTGAAAAGTTAGTCATAGGTATTGTCTGAGGGACGGGTCTCAATCAACACCTTGCCTAACCGGTTACAAAGGATATGCAATCGGCATCGTCCCAAAAGATTTTTTCGCGCTCGATCCCACGTGCGATGATGTGGTGAAGGGCGCCCGCAGCAACCATTCGGGCTTTTCGTGGCATACCA
>CAVVFZ010000010.1:0-175430 GCA_963747555.1 uncultured delta proteobacterium | reverse complement strand
GAAAGCATTGAATAATGCGATTCAGAAGCGTGGTCTTGCCTGCGCCAAGAAAACCGGTTATCAAATATACGCCCGTCACGTCCGACATGATTGCACCTTCTTTTCGATTGTTTTTCTGATTTCTTCCACGGAAAGGACTTTGCCCACCAAAATGATTTCACCGTCGATCACAAGCACCGGCGTAATAAAGACACCCCTTCTTCCAAACTCTTTGATATCCGTAATTTTTTCTATCTGGATCTGGGGCGTGGCATCAAATTCCGATGCGGCGAAAATGGTGTTCTCAAGGACCTGTTCACAATTTTTGCATCCGGGGCCTAAGACTTCAATTTTCATAGGATTGCCTCGTTTCCTGGTGGAAGTGTCCTGGGACGGAATTCCTGCGGGGAAGAGGTATTGTCGTGGCGGATTTCAGGCCGTCAAGGGTTCAGCCTGGCCGTTTTCCCCCAGCTTGACAATGTGCTGACAGAATTTACAGACACCTAAGGAGCCGGTTGATTCCGCGATTCCTCTCCAGAAGCCTTCATACGAATCCAGTTCAGACGTGCTGATGGTTTCGCCCAGTTCTTCGGGTGTTTCCAGAAGCCTTATCCGGTCGGATTTTCCACAATAGGGGCATCGGACATCGTACAAGGCCATATCTGTTTTTGGCAGGCCATGGTTGATCGCAAATGCTCTCAACTTTTCAATTTGCTCATGGTCATTCAAGGGACAAACGGCTCCGTTTAAATGGTTGGGTAAAAAGGGCCCCTTTCGGGGCCCTCATTATCATGGTATTCCAGCAGTTACTGTTTGACTGTCGAGTCCGTACGCGTGGACTGGCCAGCCCCTGCCTTTGCAAGATTTTCCTGGATCTTGTCAAACTGAAATCCTACTTCTCTGAGTGATTCGATCCTCTTCTTCATGGCATCATTGGGCGCCCGTTTCGCCATTTCATCGATGAGTTCCTCGTACTGAGGAATAATACTCGGGAACACAATATCCCTTTCGATGCATATGGACGGGAGAACCTTGACTCCCAGTTCCAGGAATTTGCCGATTCCGTCCTTGTTCTTGATCGACCATTCCGTGTACTGGATCATATCCTGGACATCATCGGGCAGTGCGGCGATCGATTCCATCATATACCCGCAGGCTGCGCACTGTACGCTATCCAGGGTTACGACGTCTATTTGAATTTTATCTGACATATTCCGAACCCTCCTTTCTCAAAAATGATTTACCAAGAGTCCGGATACTTGGTGTAATACTGCTCATACCAATCTCTGGCTTCCATAGCTTGATCCATATGTTCCACCGGAACATCGTATGGCATGTCTCAGCCGGGGGCAAACGTATAACCGTGCTGTCCTCCTGCGGCGAGGCTGACAATCGCATCCTCCCTGGGAGACAGCAGGCCGAGGCTCAGAGCCAGAGTCAGTTTCAGGTTTCCGCCGAAACCGAGGCCGTATTTCCGGGCCAGGTCGCGGATGAAGTTCATGTTCATCTGCTCGTCAATGGCAAAACCGTGCGTACCGATCTTGCAGACTTCTTCCATAACCTTGGTGGCATCTCCACATATAAAGAAGGACGATACCTTTCCTGCATCATGGATGATTTTGTTGGCTGCCTGGCTGTTTGGAGTGACATAGGTGGCAAAGGTCTGTGGCCTGATCTGTGAAGCAACAGGATCCACATTGGCAATAATGTCGCAACCCATCTCCGCATAGAACTCAGCCGATTTTGCGCCTACTTCCCCCGCGAATTTACACACTTCCGCTGCAAACTCCGGGTGTTTGTACACATCCGTAAAAATCCTGACGCCGGCCAGATGAGAAGCCAGTGTCAACGGTCCGCAAAAAAGCCCCATTAACGCACAATCCAGTTCTTCCAGCTGCGGTTTGGCAATTCTTGCAGCCTCGAAAATAACCGGCCACCGGCCCGATTCCTTGGTGGGCAATTTAAGGCCCGCCTCGGCCGGGGTCTTGGCGGAACAGGGATGATTCGTAACCGACGGTACGTTGTCCGGCCACCATTTCAATCCGCAACCCACAGCGTTTGCTTCTACAGACAGATCGAAAAGCAGCGGAATCCCGTCCGCTTTATATCGTTTGGCCGTGGCAACAATTCCTTTTGCCAGCAATTCGGGATCTTGAAGCATTTTATCCGCAGGCTCATTGATAATAAATGCACAATGAACGCCTGCGTACGGTACCCATGGGGCTTTGACAGTCTTCTTCCCCTGATAGGCATCAAGCAACATCTGTTTTGCCATTTGGAGACTCCTTTCTTATCTGTACGCATTTAAAGTAGAACAGAATAATCCAACCATTCACGCAACGTTCTGTCACTCACCTCCTTTCCCCATAAAACCTCTCCTGTCCGACACTATTCCAAAAGGATAATTCCATAGTAGTTAAAGGTTTCCGCAGTATGAGTCGCTACCTGAGAAGTAGCTCCCAGATTTTTCAGGGTTCCGATGACATCGATGGAAAAGGATTCTACGGATGGGCGCTTTTCCTGAGGAAAACGACAGACATCAGGGAAAGCGCATTTCTTGCAAAGGGCGCAGCATTCCCCCACAAGGCTGAACGTTTTATAGTACCCTTCCAAAAAGAGCATCCGTTCCATGCTCACTGTCCCTTTCCAGCAGCGAACTTGTGAAGCCCGTTTCCGACCATTATCGCGGTAAAAATCCGCGCAACTCTTACTTCCCACTAACAAAAGCGCCCTGGTGTACTCGGAAAGAATAGCCCGGACCTTCTCCGGGCTCGGTGTTGCCGGCGGGCAGCACCAGTTCGTGTTATACCTGCTGCACCCGTAACGGCACTTGAGATGTACCCACTCCGCAACGATAATCTGTTTGATGGGAAACGGAAAAACCGCATTTAAACCGTAGCGCTTTCCCCTCGACAAGAGACGCTGCAGCAATTCGTGGGATATACCCGCATCACTCTTGAACGGAATGACTTTTCGGGTTTCCACTGGTGCGGACCTCCTTTCAGGATTCAAAATTGAACCGGACCTCTCTGGCAACCGCCATACCCATGGCCACTTCCACCGCTTTTATGACGGCACATGGAATCGCACATGAAGCGTGGCAACCGGAAGCCTGCGCCGCCTGGTAGACGGGGTTTTGGGTCAACGGCATGAAAAGTTCCCGTAATGACAACTGGTTCAGACGTTCGCCAAGACTTTTTATCTGCTTGCACTCGGAACCATCTATCACAACGGAAACGGATCTCTTATCAAGTGATCTGACGCGGATGACGCATGTGAAACCGCAAGCGCCCGGATCAACGGCAAGACACGTGTCATCCGCGTTTTCTGATTTTTGACTGCTCATCATAATTACTGGTGCAGGATTTCTTCCGCCACAAGACCTTCCAGGTGTGGGAAGGCATCGGTCATATGAGGCAACTGCATGGCCTCCATGAATTCCTGCTGGAAATTGGGTTCCACGGTCAGTTCGATATATTCCACATTCCGAGAACACCAGTCCGCTTCCACCCTCTTCTTCACGTTCAGCAGGGCAGCCCGGCATCCGTCACCGGCCGCATTGCCGACCCCCTGGATCATTTCGATTTCACAATCCGGGAAGAGCCCCATGATCAGGGCTTTTTCCCGATCCACATGCGTGCCGAAGGCCCCGGCAATCTTGACCGTGTCCACCTTCTCCAGACCCATTCGTTTTACCATGAGTTTACAGCCCGCATAGAGGGCGCCCTTGGCCAACTGAATCTGTCGGATATCCTTCTGGGTAATGACGATATCCTTGTCGATGCTGGATTCGTCGGCCCAGGCCAACACGAATTCCGGCTGTTTCGTATCGGGGTTCTTGCGGAACCGGGGGTGCTCCTTCAGCTCTTTCTTGTTGAATACACCGCTCTTTAAGATGACGCCTGAACGATACAGTTCCGCCAACACGTCCAGAATACCGGATCCGCAGATACCTTTAGCCTTCATATCCTTGGGTTCGGAGAACTTCCGCCACGCATCCCGGCCTATGACCTTGTAGTCCACTTCCCTGGTCTCCGGATCGATGCTGATCCGCTCGATGGCGCCCGGCGCCGCCCGCATCCCGAAGGCCAACTGGGCGCCCTCAAGGGCGGGTCCCGTGGCACAGGACGAAGAGATCAGCTTGTGCCGGTTGCCCAAGACCAGTTCCCCGTTGGTCCCGATATCGATGATCAGCTGATTCTGTTCATGTTTGTAGGGCTCTTCGGCAATGAGCACGCCCACGTTGTCGGCCCCCACAAAACCTGCTTCGATGGGAAGCACGTACATGTATGCCGCGGGACCGATATTCACGTTCAGGTCCCTTGCTTTGATATCCATGCTGTGGTGAATGACCGGTGGAAAGGGCGCCATTCCCACAAATTCGGGATCGAGGCCGAGAAGGATATGATGCATGGCCGTATTGAAGCCGATGGTGATGTCTTCAATGTCTTCCCTCTTCAGCCGCAGATATTTCTTGCCCTCTTCCGGCGCTTCCACATACTCCGCGGGGCCTTCTTCGCCTTTTTTCTTCTTCACCTTTTTCTTGGGCGGGTGAGTATTGTTGATGGCCTTGTCGATCAATTCGTTCAGGCCTTCAATAATATCGTCGCTCATGCGCTTGAGCCCGTTGGGCGTTGTCATGTGGAAGGTGATGCGGGCCATGACGTCCTCGCCGTACTTGCACTGGGGATTCATCATGGATACCGTATCGATGACTTCCATGGTGGTCAGATCGCAGAAATAGCCTGCCACGGTCGTCGTTCCCACATCGATGGCAAGACCATAGGCATGCTCCGCCTTACCGGGTCGGAAGCGGATCACTTCCCTGTCATTCCACACACTGACCGTTACCGCCCATTTCCCGTCCCGAAGGGCATTGGGAAGCTGTCTCAGGGCAAAGATATCCACGGTCAGGTCTTTCAGCCCATGCTCTCTTTCAAGCCCCCTGCAGACCCGTTCAAAATCGCCCATGGGTTCATCGAAGGTCGGCGGATCCACCTGCACGTAGTAGACCTTTACAGCGGGGTTATGCTCAATATAGATATCCCGGGCGGCCTTGCTCACCACCTGTTTCCCGGCTCTCGATTCCTCGGGAACAAAGACCAGGATATCATCCTGGATCTGGGCCACACAACCCAACCGGAATCCCTTGGCCTTTTTTTCCGGGTTGATGAACTTTTCTTCCTCCACCAGCCATGGGGTCACATGGGATGGGCTGGAGGTGATATTGTATTTTTCAAAATGCCCTTCTTCAATGCGAACAATGCATTTTCCGCAGACCTTTTTTTCCCCGCAAAGCGCCTCGATGTCCACCCCCAACAGCCTTGACGCCTCAATGATGTTCACGCCTTTTGGAACTTCCCCCCTCCTGCCGGAAGGCTGAAAGATCACATTTACCGTATCTTCCTGCATTCGTTAATATCCTCCTCCAGATTCAATGATGCGGAAATATCCGTCGATATCCTGTCATAGGATTTCCGCCAAACTTGGAAAATGACGGCGGGCCCGTGGCTTCAGGATCGACCACAGGCGCCATCCCATATGATTTCAGGCCTATTTGTTCCTCATTTCACGCAAACGGCCGATCATCTTGATGCCCTCGGAAACGGCGTTCCCCGCGGACTCGGCATAACCGTCCGCGCCGAACAGGTTGGCCACATCCTTGGTTACCGGCGCGCCACCCAACATGATCGCCACATTGGGGTTCTTCTCCTTGATCATGGCGATAACCTTTTTCATGCCCAACATGGTCGTGGTCATCATGGCGGACATGGCCACCACCTCGGAATCGGTCCGCATCTGCTCTTCCACGAAATTTTCCAGGGGAACGTCCCTGCCCAGATCATGAACGTCCCAGCCGGCCACGTCAAACATCATCTTCACCAGGTTCTTGCCGATGTCGTGAACGTCTCCCTGGATGCTTCCGATGACCACCTGCGCATTAAGCCCTTCGGTTGATTTGGGAACGTGGGGACGCAAAATGGCCAAGCCCGCGTACAGGGCGTCCGCGCACATGAGCACCTCGGGCACAAAGTATTCATTCCGGTCGTACAGGTCACCCACGATCTCCATGCCGGCCGCCAGGCCGTCCATGATGGCGTCCAGGGCCACATACCCGTCGTCCAGCCACTGCTGGGAAGCTTCCTTGACCGTGTCTTCCTGGTATTCCACAACGCCTTCCTTCAACTGTTCAATCAATTCTTCTTTTGTTGCCATGAATGTTTTCTCCTTCATTGATGAAATCGTTTATTCCAAAAATAGGTCTAAACTATCGTATCCCCGATTTTACAGCCGTCCCACCGCAGGACTCGCTTTTTTACCGTATTCGTGGGTGGTGTCCACACAGGCCTTCATGTTTTCTTCGATAATTGCCGGCCACAGGTCGCATCCCGGCATGACCGCGTCCGCGCCGCCGTCGATTATATCCTTGATATGGTCTATGGCTACCTGTTTGGGGGTCTTTTCGTCGCAGGTTATCTTGTAGGTGTCCACGTTGCCCATGAAGAGAACGTCCGGACCAAGAATCTCCCGGCCTTTGCGAATGTCACACTTGGTATCCACCGTCAATCCATCGGCGCCGCACTCGTTCATCATGGCAAGCAGGATGTCCGTCTTGCCACAAATGTGCAGCAGCTTGGGCGATTTCCAGGCGGCCAGAATTTTCGTCAGTTGGGGTTGGATGAATTCCTTGAAGGTGCGGGGGCTCAGCAGATCCGCGGCAACTCCCGGCTCCCGAAGGGTGATGTAATCACATCCGTTGGCCTGCAGCCACTGGCCGATCTCGATAATCATGTCGGACAGCTTATCAAGAACCATCTTCACCTTATCTTTTTGTTTGAATACGCCCTTGAGCATCAGATCCAGTTCAAGACACTGGCCTGCCTGCGTAAAGGGACCCAGCTGCCAGCAACCGATAGGAAGTTCAGGAGCATTCTCCTTAATGATTTTGATCGCCTCGGCTAAAATGGGAAGACGTCCCTTTTCATAAATCTTCTTGGGGATCACCACATCGTCCAGGCTTGACCAGATCTTGCTGGGAATCGTCGGGTACAGGATGTCTTCGGAATCTTCGTACAGACTGATGGTGTTTCCCATGGCTTCCGATTCCATGGTCATATCGTAGGGAATGACCACACAGTCAAAATTCATGAGTCTTGCAGACCAGATGGCCGACCAGGCCATCCTCTCCGCGGCCGTGTGAACCGTGGCAAATTTAAAGCCAGATTTTTCAATGCCCGGCATAACCACCATCCCCATTCCACTGAAAAACGGCATGGTGTCTATCGGTTCTTTTCTAAGTAAACGCAGTACACGTTCTTTCGGTGTCAATTCCGCCATTCTACCTCTCCTTTTATTTTTAAAATTTAATTCCCCATCTCACAACTTTCAAAAAAAGGGGACTGGAATCCTCCTCGATCCCGACTTATTGCAAACCCTTGAGCTGTTCCACGAAATCCGGGAACAGTTTGTACAGGGGATGATTTTCGTAGATCGGCAGGTGTTTGCTTTCCGCAAATACCGCCGCGGCCAGAAATGCCTCGGCTTCGGCGACCGCGGGCAGGACCCGGGAGGCGCCCGCCATGGGGCCGGAAAAAATCATGTCATGATAATAGAACGCCGACAATGCCTCCAGGGCCGCGTCCGTGGAAGCCCAACCCTTGAAACCCCACATATCCTTGAATTTCTTCAGATCCATGTAAGAGCCGTTGCTGGGCGCACTCGCCGTGGGAAATCCCCATTTTTCCTTGATCATCCGGTTGGCTACACCGCAAAACGCCACGGCCGGACCGTTCATGACGGAACTGTCCACAAATATGCTCTCGAATTTGGCCCCCACCTTCTCAATGGCATCCAGAAGCTTCTGGGTGCCCGTGATCCTGCCGCTGGGCATCTGGTCTTCCTGATCAAAGGCCACCAGCAGAACATGCTTTACCCCAATGTCTGCTATTTCCTTGATCTCCGTCTCCAGATCCTGCTCCCAGACCGTCAGGCTGTTATAGAACATCCTGTCCAGCAAACCCTTTTCCGCGCAGTAGGCCGCCCCTTCGAGCTTCGGCTTCATCACCCAGGCGTCGATGCAGAAAGGCATCTCGCTCACGGATGTCACAAAATCCACATAGGTCTTGAATTCCGCGCCCGTGTTGGCAACGATATCCGCCATACCCGGTACACCTGTCTCCGCAGTCAGACGGTCCTGTGTGGTGAGAAGTTCAGCGGCCCTCTTTTCATCAAAACCTTCCTTGCGCTTTCCCGAAAAAACTCGGTCGCCCTTCTGAAAAATCGAGCTCACGCACACACAGGGATAATCCCCGGGCTGACCACCGAATTTCACTCCTCCTACCTCGCACACTTTTTGCTCCGTGCTTAATTGAAACATGGAATCCTCCTCAGAAAAAAGTTAACTGTAACCTCTGCACAAAACTTCTATTTTTCTTGCCTGATGACAACAGCAAAGCCTTTATCTAAATTAGATAGAAAGATCATTGTTCAGATAGGCTGAACTTTAGATGAAAGAAATTCATTTTCCTATCGTCAAAAGGACGATTTTTGCAGAGAGGGGGGATGATTTATCCAACGGATGGGGATGAAAGGAGTTCTAAAGTTCCGGGTCTACGAGGCCTAACTGTATGGCAAAATGAATCAGTTTGACGGGTGTATCGATTCTCAGCTTCTCCATGATTTTTGCCCGGTGGCTTTTGATGGTGCTGATGCTTACACAGAGGGTGTCTGCAATCTGCCTGGTAGAATGACCCTCGGCAATGAGTTGAAATACTTCTCTCTCCCGGTTGGAGAGCAATTTGTAGCGTTCGGCCCTGGACGAACTTTTCTGAGGGGAGAGGTAGGTATCCACCAGTTTTTTTGAAATAGTGGGACTCAAAAAGGTTTCATTATTCATGGCCGCATGGATGGCTTTGATAATGTCCCGGCCGCTCGAATCTTTCAGGAGATAACCGGAAATGCCGGTTTCCAGAAGTTCGTGAATATAGTGCTCGTGGGAATACATGGAGAGGATGAGAATTTTTGTCTTCGGAAGTTGCTTGCTGATCCTCTTGGCCGCCTCGATACCGTTCATGCGTGGCATGGCGATATCCATGATGATGACATCCGGATTCAGTTCCAGCGCCTTTTCCACGGCGTCCTGTCCGTTCGTGGCCTCCCCGACAACTTTTAGATTCTTCTGTTCGCCAAGAAGGAGCGCGAGCCCCTGCCGGACAATGGTATGGTCATCCGCCAGGAGTATGTTAACAGGTCTATTCATGATTCCCTTCTTCACCAAATGGAATGTTGATCCGAATCCGAGTGCCCCGGCCAGGGCTGCTTCGAAGCTGGAAAGTCCCGCCAAGGAGAGAAGCCCTCTCGCGCATTCCAAGGAGTCCAAGACTCCTCTTGTCTTTTCCCACAATATTGGTATCGAACCCGACACCATCATCTTCCGCGACAAAGATGATGCCGGGATAGCTCTTGATAATGGACAGCCAGAATTTTTCCGCGCCCGAATGCTTCAGGACGTTGTTCAGGGTTTCCTGGGTGAAGCGATAAAACACGGTTTCCGTATCCGGGTCGAGCCGTTTGTCAAATCCCACCATATTGAATTCGATATCGAGACCCGAATGAAGACGAGTTTCCTTGAAATACAGGTTCAGAGCAGGCTCAAGCCCTAAATCGATCAGGAGCGTGGGATGGAGATGATAAGACAACCGTCTTATTTCACTGGATGTTCTCCTGACCATCTTCCGAATGGCTTCAATTTCAGCCTGAATCTGGGCATTGCCGTTTGCGTGCTTTTCCTCCAGTCGATCGAGACTGAGTTTAACGGCTGTCAAGGATTGACCCGCTTCATCGTGCAACTCACGGGCAATGCGGCGTCTTTCCTCTTCCTGGCTCTGGAAAAGCTTTTCCGTAAGTCTTCGCAATTCCTGGCGGTGCATGCGAATCGTCTTCATAAGACGGGCATTTTCAATGGCGCCCCCCAGAAAATTCCCCAGGGAACCAAGCAGGTGCACTTCATGCCGGTCCAGTTCCCTTCCTTTCGGAATATCCAGACCAAAGAACCCAACCCCCTGCCCCTTGAAGGTAATCAGATAGCAGGAAAGCCACGGGACATTCTCCCCATCCGCCGACCTGTAACTCATTTGAAAGGATGGGAAGGTGGATTTTGGCGCCAGCCTGACTTTCCGATCAATGAGATCAATTTTCAGTTCCTCATCTTTAAAGACAATGTCCTTTTCCGCCGTCCCTGCTTCCTCCGCAAGACCGGTTCTTGCCTGGAGACTGACCGATTTTTCATCCCTGTTGATGAGAAAAAGCCCTCCACGATCTATCTGCACGGCACTGAGCACATTCTTGAGGGTGACCTTCAGAATGTGGTCCAGATCCATTGAATTGTTTAAGGCGACGGCAACGCTGTTGAGGATACTCAGTTCCCGGTTTCTCTGCCGGATGACTTCCTCAATCTGTTTTCGATGGGTGATATCCTTTATGATTCCCTCATATTCCACATCCCCCGTTTCCATGTTCTCGTATCGCCGACTGCTTAAAAGTACCTGGAGAGGCTCCCCGTTGCGTTTCTTGAATTCCACCTCATAATCTTTGGTAAACCCTGTCCGATTGATAATTTCCAGAAATTTTTCCCGATCCTGGGGATTCTTGTACATATCTCTTGCGACAACCGACGCCAGCAGGCTCTCCTTGTCGGGATATCCGAGCATTTCGATGCCCGCCTGGTTCATGTCCAGGATGTCCCCCTGCTGGTTCGTGGTGTAAATCATATCGTGACTGCCCTCAAATACCCGACGGTATTTCCGCTCCCTTCTGACGATCTCTTCCTGCAATCTCTTGATTTCAGAAATGTCCTTGAAGATCTCGATCCCGCCCGTAATTCTATCTGAAGAATCCTGAAAGGCGGAAGTGGAACAAATGATGGGAACATTTTTGCCTTCGATGTTGGTAATGGTGTACTCGCGATTGTGAATGTCATTGCCTTCCGCAACCGCCCGCTTCAGGGCGCAGTCGGATTCACATATGGAATTCTTAAAAACGTCCTTGCAATACATGCCTACGGCGTCATAGGCTGAAAACCCGGTAATCTTTTCCGCCGCCGGATTGAAATAGGTGATACGCCATTCCTGGTCCGTGGTAAAAAGACCGTCGGGAATTCGGTTGAGTATTTCCACAAAACTTTCTTCCTTCTGGTATATACGTTCCAGCGCCGTGAGATTGTATTTGTGCATCTGATCGGAGAGAAAATGGTTCCAACCTCGCGGATACTGCTCCCCTTTGAGTTTAAAATAGGCACAGCCCAGGCAACCGGCCAGTTTCCGGAAAAAATCCTCTCCAAGAAAATTGCCGCAATGGGTTCGCGGGATAAGCCAGCACTCGGCGTTTTTTTTCCCGTGGGCAGGGCACAGTACCTTGGGACACGAAAGCAATTGCCAGCAAGGATTATCCGTCGTACATCTCTTTTCGTTCGGAGAAAGATCAATCAGGTGATTTTCGAGCAATAAACTCACAGTAGGGGTCTCCCTTGGCACGGCAGAAGGTTTCTTCGGCTAAGAAATTAAAACATCCATCCGGATAATCCTCTCCATAGATCAGGTCCATGAACGCTCCCGTCACACCTCGGAGCATATAGCATTTGCTGGTTTTGGACTGGCCATAGCGTTCAATGTATCCTCTGGCTTCATAGGAATCTTTTACCTGGATAACAAGCCTCTCATTGGGGATGAGTTCCTTAACTTCCAGATCTCCCCAGCCGAAGGCCACTGCCACCGCCGTAAAACCATCTATCTGATCTTCCTTTTTTTCGATCATGGGAGTCACGATTTCTTCCCATTCCCAGGAATTCCGAATCCCCTGAAATGTCGCATAGCCGCATTCCTGGGCAGCCTTTAAGAGCAACATCTTGGCTTCAGTGGAGCGGTCGCTTCCCAGCATTTTTTCGAAAGCAAAGGAGACTCGATTATAATATTGTGCTGAGAAAAGGGAAAGATAGACGCCAAAAAGGGGAATGATACCCTTGGATTCCCTTATCTTGCTTCCTTCCATCACTGCATGGACGATCTTGGTACCGTCAATGGTCATACTCACTCCGAATTTCAATATTTCAAAGGAGGCTTTTAGGGCTCCGTCGGCGTTACCACGAAGGTGCACTCACCGTCCTGTACCATCTTGCATTGCAGCTCTTCCACCCGGTAGTATCCGATGGGATGCTGAAACAGGGCCTCCAGCGCGCCCGCGATCCATCCTCTCGCGAAGTGGCATCCCGGTGTTCGACGACGTCCGTGCTTCGCCAGCCAACCCGTAACATGATGGCTTGCTCGACTGGTGATTCTACCTCCCTGGGGTCCGATCTTCTGAAAATGGATGATGCCCAAACCACTATTCTGATAGATAACGCCGGCCATTTCCAATTTCGATTTGAGTGTTTTTAACTGGGGATACCTTTTTGTCAGGTTTTCCAAATTTTGATAGCTGGCCTCTTCCGCTGCCATAAAAAGAAGCTGAACCCCTTCTTCGCCGCTTGTATCCTCAATGGTCTTTTGCAGGTTGATATTGTAGTGATGGCAGTGCATTGCCACCGGTTTTCCCGATAAAAGCAGTCTGTGGCGATCTCTTGAAAGCACGCTTTCCCAGTCCAGCTGAGCCATTTCACACTCCTCTTTACCTCTTTTGTTCGACCTCATGGCCTGAATTTTATGATCCGTTAAATTAGACTGAATGAGGGGATTCGTCAAACAAAAAGGCACCGAGCCAAAATTGACAGAACAGCGGTCGATGGCTATACTGTCCGCAGGTCAAGGAACAATTGGGCACATCACCATTCCCCCTATCGTGTCGTTTTAAGAACGTTTTTCGGAATTTTCGTGCCGTTGAGATGCACGATCTGAATGTCTCAGCGCATTTTGATGGCAGGAGAAGATATGGAAGAGATTTCGGATCAAATGACGGGAAAAAAATCGGAAGTCATCCTTTTCTCGGGATTCTTGGGTTCAGGGAAGACCACGCTTTTAAAACGTGTCCTGTCATGGCAGGAAGATCTCACCGGAACGGTGGTGCTGGTAAACGAGTTCGGAGATGTAGGTATAGATGGGAGTCTGCTGCAGGATTCCGGCTCGGACGTTATTGAACTAACAAGCGGATGCATCTGCTGTACCCTCAGCAATGACCTGAAACAATCCCTTGAAGGGATATGGACAAAGTATCTCCCCAGACGTATCCTTATCGAATCTTCCGGGTTAGCCGATCCCACCGCCATCCTTACGGTTCTGAAGGATGCCGTGCTGAACGAAAAGATGGAAATAAAGAAGGTTATAACGGTTCTGGATGCCGATTTTTGGGAGGCCAGGGAAGTCTTTGGACCTCTTTTCTATAATCAACTGGATACGGCCCACCTCGTGTTGCTGAACAAGGTGGATCTGCTGGAGAAGGATCAGATCCCCCTTCTGCTCAAAGAGATTCATGAATTTGTGCCCGATTCCCGGATCGTTCCCACCATCCGCTGCAATATAGACCCGGAGACACTCTGGATGGAGGCAAGAACCAAGACGGTCTTCGGACTCAAGCCGATCCATTTTTTTCGTGAAATGAAAATGGACGTCTACGGAAAGATCTTCGATCATCGGGAGGAGGAAGAAGGACAAAACGGCAGTAAAAGCCACGGCAAACCCCATGTGGATACCTCCAACTATACCACGTTTTCCTTCCATGAAAGTCGACCGCTCGATGAAACCTGCTTCCACCGGTTTGTGTCGGAGCTGCCATGGGAATTATTCCGATTGAAAGGTCCGGTCTCTTTTCGGGACAGAAATGCATTGATCAATTTTGTGGGCGGCAAGGCGGAATGGTTTCCCTGGGAAGGGAACGCTGAAACCCGTCTCGCCTTCATCGGCTGGAACGTCAGCGGTGAGGATACCTTGAAAAAACTTCGGAATTGTGTGATTGACTGATCAGGCCAAGGAGGAGTTGGTGCGAACGTTCACTTCCGCTGAAACAACCCTCGGCCTTTTTCTGGAATACCTGGATGCAAAGAGGATCTTTAAAAAACGCCCGGTATCTTATTCAAATTCCCTGGCGCTATGTTTGGAGTCAGCAAAGCCATTCCGCCACAGGGTTTTTGAATAAGATACAACGCCCGATATTCAGTGGGGTTTGAGCGAGGACTTCAACAACATTTGTACATTCTGAGAAGCCGTTTATCCATCACGAAGTAGAACTTCATGAAAGATGACCCGTCCCAGCGAGTCCTGACTCCGTGCACCGTATTTGCCAGATCTATGGTACTTCGCAGGTGGGTAATCATGACAAGCTGTTTGTCTGAAGCCACATCCTTCAAGAAAGCCTGCATCGATTTGTGGTTGGTATAATCAAGAGACGGTTCCACCTCGTCAAGCAGGTAAAAGGGCGTATCCAACTGGTGAAATGCGGCAAGCTTCAAGGCCAGGCTGGTAATGGCCTTTTCCCCGCCGGAAAGCTGGTGGGCCCGCCTGACCCGGTTCCCGGACAACGTAACTTCGATGTCCAGTCCCCGGGCGCCGTTTTGGGAAAGGATATCAAGTCGAACTTCCGCCAGCGGCATGAGATAGGACATGTATCGTTGAAAAAGAGGCCCCATTACCTCCTTGACATTTCTCGCGAATTCATCCTCCGTATCCATCTCCAACAGGGATTGTAAGGCGTTGAATCTCTCTTGCGGGTTCATAAGAAGAAGATCGTTGATCTGTTCCTGGCGTATAATCGTCTTTAGAGCGTGTTCCAGCTCCATCTCCTTGAGTTTTTGCAGGAAGTTCTTCCGCTCGTATTTTTGATCATCGATCCAATACTGATCGACTCCGTCCCTGCTTCTCTCGCGCACAATCCAGATGGCGGGATCGTCCTTGCCCTCTCCCTCCTTCATGCTCAGCTCTACACGAACCCTGGATGCCGGTGGATAATCCTTGCTGCCGGAAAAAAAGAGCTCTTTTTCTTCATAGCATCGAACCCGAAGGATATCATCTTCACCAAGAGCCCAAACAATGGCATCCAGGATATTTGATTTGCCGACGCCGTTATTCCCTATAATGACCCCTATCCCGGGCTGAAATCCCATATTGGTATTTTCCGAAAAGGACTTAAACCCTTCAATATTTACGTCCTCAAGATACATTCGTTGCTCCCTGTTCCACTCCCTGATTCTTCAAGGCATATCGCCGCCTTATTTCGTCAATCATCTCTTCCTGCATGGGTATCAGGGATTCATAGACCAACTCCCCGTCAAGAGCCACGCTGGGGAGGGATTTTGCCCTGAGTTCTCTGAACCTCTGCACCCCTTCCCGGGTTCGCATGTCCCATTCATGCACATCGATCAGTTCTTTTATGTCATCCGGTAATACCTTTACCGACTCCGCCATATAGACGCAGGCAATTCACTGATTGAAATCGGTCAAAAGGACATCCACCAAGATCTGTTCCGCCATGTATCGGATCTCTCTTTCTTATGCTTCCATAATACTGAATTGGACGCTTTCCTCACCTGCCTCAAGAAGTCCCCAGGATAAAAGACCGTCCGCATGGGCCGGCCCGAGGCTGATGAACTCTTTTCCGGCCACATGCCAGCTTCCCCAATATCCGGGCTGGCTGAAGACAATGATATCCGCCTCGAATTGAGGGATCATGGCTTCGAGAGCGGGAAATACCGCCTCATCCTCCATGAATTGGGTCAGACCGCAAACCATATTCATTTCAAGGGCAAACGGCTCATAGTCCGAGAATCCTGGGAGATCCTGGATGTAATCCCCGAAAAAAGCCACCCCGCTTTTGTTGCCCAGGGAAAACTGAAGAACCTGCGGAAGTCGAAGCAGCCAGTCCCTTTCACGCGCAACCATGGGCGGCAGATCGGTTTCAATACCCTGGGCGTACTGCCAGTCCGTCAGGCCCTGCACGGCTAAAATTTCATTCTTTTGCAGGAACCGGGCACACTCCGAATTGTGCACCGATTTTCCCGTGATATTTCCCATACAATAAATGGCGTCCACGGCGTAATCCCTGATCGCCGAAACCAGCTTTTCCAAAATCATTCCGTTTCCATCCAGCCCGCCCACCAAGGCAATTCTCGTCGCATTCGAGTCTTCCTTGTGCAATCGAAAGGATTCCACCGGGGCAATGCTACCTTGCTCTGCGGCCCTCAAGGCCAAGGCCAACTGATCCGGACATGACGTTCCGTTCCTGCAATGAATCCCGGTAAGATATTCTTCCACTTCCCGGACCGGTCTACCTTTGAGAAGACGGGAAACCAGCGTGGCGTTTCCGGGACACCCTCCCCCTACAAAGCGGACGTCTCCGAGGATTCCCTCATCCGTTTCAAAATGGATTTCGGGGGGACAAACCCCTTTGGTTTGAAATACAAATCGATTGTTTCTTTTCCGGTCGCCCATATCCAAGTGGCCTATGAGATAAAGATGTCCTTACATTAATATGGTTCGCTGAGATAAGAACCTATAGTACAAGGGCTCCCTCCTGAGTATCGTCCAATAGCTGATTTTTCCATTGGAAGCAGTTGATTTTTACAGGCGGGGGAACAGTTTGGACTGCCCGGAGAGGGCGTTTCCAGAAATATCTTTACCCTGCACGCATGGCCGAACGAACCGCCGCAGTTAACGATTCCATGTCCGGAATATGATCGAAAGCAATGCGCTCGTTGATGACAAGAGATGGAACAGAAGGCATACGGCCGCAGATTTTACCCAGTGCCCCATGCCGTTCCACTCCCTCCCTGGCCCCCACATCGACTACTTCCCACCGCAGAGTGCCTTTCTCAAATTCCGGCTCGATCTCTTCCAGTACGGCCAAGGCCAGATCGCACATCATGCAGCCTTTCTGTTTTGCCACGATCTCCACCAGTACGTTGTTTTTGCAATTTTCCATACATAGCTCCAAACAGGGCGCCGTCGAACCGTTATTCCTCTTTCGTCAAATCCGATCAGACCTGTTCAGGGTCTCATCCGCTCATATCTTTTGTCCGCCGATTCCGGTGTAAACGGCCTTGCAAATCCCCGAAACACCCCCCTTGAGGCCATCGGGATTTTTAAATCCTTCCGATCCCCGAAGTTTCTCAAGGTACTCTTGGGCCGGAACCAGAGACCGGTATGCCTGTTCCGTCACACCTTCCGGCCGGATCCGGAAAAGCCAGCCTTGACCGTATGGGTCTGTGCCGATTACAACCGGTTCTTCCCGGAGGGCTTTGTTGAACCCCACACGGCCCGCAACAGGAGCGTCAATATACAGAATCTTCCCCGTGATGGCGAATACGACCGATTCTCCAATAGTCACGGTTTGGCCTTCCTCTACAAGCCAATCCAGATCCTTGACGCCGCCCATCAGTACCAGGGCCGGTTCAGTCATTCCAAACAGGATGCTCTCGCCGACTTGCCTTCCCCAGAGCCCCTGTTTCGGATCATAACGCCGGTCTTCCGGGATATTCACACGTTTTCCTAAAAATTTCTCCACTACGGCCATCAGTTCTCCTCCAGATGGTTTTTACTTGTCACTCTTCACTTGTCACTTAAAAAGCTTTTTGAGGAAGCCCTTTTCCTCTGGTTCAGGCGGCTCGATTCCCAGATGCCTGCAAATAGAGACTTCGAGGTCATGTTGATTTACATCGGAGCCTTCCACGATGATTTCATCACCAACCATGACGGCGGGCGCGGTGGGAAGATCCAACTCGAAATATTCGTCCGTGATATATTCGGCATTGGGTTTGGAAGTGATTTGTACGTCTATATCATATTTCTGTCCCAGCACGGGGATCATCTGTTGGAAATGCTTTCACGGCTTTCCGTTGGGTTCGTTGAAAAAGAAATGAACTTTGAGCATGATCAGCCTCCTTTTTTTATGGGGTTTGTTTTCTTCAAGGCATTCATCTTGAGTAAAAATGGCGCCGGCGGCAGGAAGTCCACCAGCCTGAGTTCCTTGCGCTCCTTCCCGTCGCTTCCGACAAAGACCACGGTGGGAACGCCTTTAATCTCATATTCTTTGAGAAGTCTCTCCTGGTCCGGATTTCCCCCTTTCGTCAGGTCGATTTTCACCATGATAAATTCGTCCCGGGATCGTGCAGCAACACCGGGATCGTGAAACGTCTTCTTGTCCAGTTCGACGCAGGGGGTGCACCAATCCGCATAAAAATCCATGATGACCGGAACATGGTCCCGGCGGGCACTCTCCATGAGTTCGTTTGAATAGGGTCGCCAGGAGACGGCAGGACCCTGCAGTATCCAGGTCCCGATGATTATGGTGGCGATAACCAGTCCGCCCGATCCCACGGCCGTCCTTATCCAGGGGAACAGACCGGACGGGGATTGTATCCTGGTTATCCATCCCAGATGCAGTGCAGCCGCAAGGCAGACAACTGCAAGAAGGAGCGTGTGGACGGTCCCGGGAAGTAGTGCCCGAATATAGTAGGCCGCCATGCCGACCAGGACCCATCCCATCAGCTTTCGCACCCAGACCATCCACTCGCCGCTGCGCGGTAATTGGTTGATCTGTCCGGAGAACAGGGCCAGGATGAAAAGGGGCAACCCCAGGCCGAGACTGAGCGTGAAGAATATGAGAAAACCTATCCAGACGCTTCCCAGGCCTGCTACCCACGTCAAAAGACCCAGAACAAACGGGCCGATACAGGGGGCGGCTACCACTCCCATGGTCAGACCCATAAACAGGCTCCCGAAATAGCCCGCGTAACTGCGTGAAGCCATTTGAGTGAGACCCTGAGGGAGACGCATTTCCCAGAAGCCGAAGAGACTGGAGGCAAAAAAGAGCAAAACGGCTGCGATGGCTGCCAGTACCGCGGGATTTTGAAGAACCGCGCCCATGAGTCCGCCGGTCAGAGCGGCCATAACGCCCAGTGTCGAATTGGTCAGGGCCAATCCGAGAACATAAAAGAGACCGTGGGCCACAAGCCGGGATTGTCTCTTGTCGCTCTGTCCCGCAAAGTAGGAAATCGTAACAGGGATGATCGGATAGACGCACGGGGTAAGGTTCAAGGCCATTCCGCCCGCAAAAACCGCGGCCAGAGTCAACAGCAGTCCCCATCCGCGCATCGGCCGGGGACCTTTTTCCGCCGGCGATGTCACCGAATGGGCTGGTGCGCTTATCTTCGCGACGGGCAACCCGTGATCCAGCCATTGGGGATACCCCATCGGATCCCGATAGACCTTTTGATACCCCAACTGAACGGCCACCCGGGCCGCCGAGTCGCTGCGGACTCATGTGAGGCCGGCTCAGTAAAAAACAATGGTTTTGTTTTTATCCGGCCCCAAGAATTCGGAGAGGGGGCCTTTTTCGCGCCATCGCGCCCACCAGGTGGGTTCCATGGGAAAATTGACGGCCCCTTTGATGTGGCCTGTGCGGTATTCCCAATCCTGTCGGGTGTCCACAAGCAGGATTCTATCTTTTTCAGACTGATAAAGTTTCCACAGGTCATCCGTGTTGATCAACCGGTACCGCCCTCTTTTTGCTTCTTCCTTCACCTGAGCCAGGTTTGACGGGGCGGCCGTGACGGATCGCTGTGAATGCCAGAGAAACCCGACCGCCAAGAGAACGGAAAAGGCTGGGATCAGATAGGATCGAATCATTTTGGCCATGGTTTTTTCTATCCCTCCAGTTCTTGAAAGACACTATCTTTGGTGCGGTATGCCACTTGTAAGCGGCAGTTGTCGTAAGGGCTCAAACACCTCTTTTACTGACGGATACGGGAAGCCCCATGGCACGCCAGTCCTGGACGCCTTCCTCAAGCCTTACGGCACTGAAACCCTGCTCACGCAACATTTCGACGGCTTCGACGGAAAGCACACAGTATGGTCCCCGGCAGTAGGCCACGATTTCCCGATCCCGCGGTAAATCAGAAAGAATCCCTTTTAATGAGTTCAGGGGGACGGAAACAGAGCCGGGGATATGTCCGGCATCGTATTCCCCGGATGGTCGCACGTCCAGGACGATGACCGACCCTTCTTTTATGCGTTGAATAAGAGATTCACGGTCCACCGGTTCCATCCCCTCTTTTCCCTCTAAGAATTGGCGCTTGACCATTTCCACCTCGGCCAGACGGTTTTCCCCTAACACCCTTATGGAACGATAGAACTCACAGACCATTCGGTCTGCAACGCGATACTTGACATAGAGCCCCTCTCTTTCCGCTTCAACCAAACGAGCAGTACGCAGAACCTGGAGGTGCTGAGAGGCATTTGCCAGCGTGAGACCTGTTTCCGCGGCCAGGGACTCCACGGTTTTTTCTCCCTGACAGATGAGGTCCAAAAGCTCCAGCCGTTTCGGGCTCGAAACAGCTTTTCCTATTCTTGAGAACTGTTCGTATATGGCGTCTCTGAATCGTCTGCTTGGATTTTTCATGATGCGCTTTCCCTACTATTCAATTGTTTAATTGAATAGTAGACCCATGACCATCTTCTGTCAACAGCGATTTCTCTTGTGGGCACTTTTCTTTACCACCTTGACAAAGAACAGGTTTTTCAAATACACTTCCTGCCGTGCCAACCCCCGTTTCTTTATAAATATGTTTACACGGAGACCGTATCATGACGCTATCACTCCTTAAAAAAGAAAAGACAGGCCTGATCATCGTGGATGCGCAGGAAAAACTCATGAATGTCATGAGAAACAGGGAAAGGGTGGTGGACAGAATGATCAAGCTCCTTCATCTTGCCCGCGTGTTTGAACTTCCTGTCATCGTTACCGAACAGAATTCAAAGATGCTGGGGCCTACAGTCTCCGCAGTAAAGGAACTCCTGCCGGAGTACCGTCCTTTTGAAAAAATTCATTTTAACTGCTGCGAGGTAGAGGATTTCAACCGCGTCCTGGAAGCAGGCGATTTTACCAATGTCATTCTGACCGGGATAGAAACCCATATCTGCGTGTTTCAGACCTGCCTGTCTCTCCTCGAAAAAGGGTACACTGTGCATATTCCACATCATGCCGTTGATTCGAGGACCGAAGACAACTGGGACATCGGCCTTTCTCTCATGCAGCGGGCCGGAGCCGTCATCACCTCCGCGGAAACCATTATTTTCCAACTAATCGGCAAAGCAGGCACGAAGGAATTCAAACAACTCCTGCCTATTATTAAATAGTTCTTATGCAAAGCAAAGCGATCAAGAATTTCAACAAAGAAGCCGGCTCATTTCTCCTGGAGAAGGCCCTGTTGATATTCAAAAAAGATCTTTCCCGTATCACACTCCAAAAGATAATTGTTTTCCTTGGTCGGCTGGGGATTCGGCTGGCTGCGTCAAGGCGCAGAATCATGCTGACGAATCTTAAAATGGCTTTTCCTGAATGGGATCACGCCACCATTAAGAGAACTGTCGATGAGGCTGTCAAGAATATCTGCCACGGGTTTGTAGACCTTTTTTATTATGCCTACCATATGGATCAGATTCAGGATGTCATACGGGTGGAAAACAATGGGGTTTTAGAGAGGCTTGCAGCGGACCGGAGGGGGTTCATTGTCGCCACGGGCCACTTGGGCTTTTTCCCCTTGCTTGGAATTCCACTGGTACACAATGGCATCCCTTTCGGGCCGGTTTTCAGGGCGCCCCATGACAAACGTCTGCAAGCGGAATTTGACAAGACCGTTGCTTTGGCGGGGTACACAAACATTCCCGACCGACCCCCTATGACCGTTCTTAAAAGGTCTTTGAAAGTGTTGCGCCGGGGCGGCGGGGTGATGATCGCTTTCGACATGCATCCTGCGGACAGCCCTGCCATTGAAGTGGATTTCTGTGGCCGAAAGACGCCCATGTTTCCCCTCGTTGTTCGCCTTGCGGCACGTACGGGACTGCCCATTGTACGAACCCATGTGCTGAAAGAAGCCGATGGCGTTCATTACAGAGTGACCTATCTCCCTCCCATGGAAGTGCCTCCGGAGGCCGCCCAGGAAGGGTCAGTACTTACAGAGAAACTCCTTCAGGAACTTGCATCCTGGCTTTCAGATCTCATATTAAAAAATCCGGAGCAGTACTGGTGGATACATCGGCGCTGGCGGGATCTGACCCCTTGAATGGCGAATGATTCAAGAAAATCTGCCGATAGAAGGCGAACCTTTTCACAAAAATGGTATTCATGGTGACGGTTTGAAAGAGAAAAAGGATTATCTGCAGGCCTACTACGATTTTAAGGAAACGGTTGATTTTACACAAGGTGGGTTTCTGCCGGATCTTGACAATCTGGTATGGTATCTATTGGTGGGGGTTCCACCCGTTCCTGCTGATGAAGACCCTTCAGAGACAGCGCATATGGCAGCAGTGGACCAACGGGTCAATATCCTGAAGGCCATATTCGTGGAACTGAACAGAAGTATGCCGGACCCTTTCCTTGATGAAGGCCTTGGCATCTATGACCAGGCCGTAAAGGCCGTAAGGGCCATGTTGGAAGAAAACAGGGATGAAGAAATTGATATCTAACCTTGTCAGGAGAGGATGCCCGGTATTTCTTGTGGCCGGATGGCTTTTTGTTTTTGCGCCCTTCGCCGTTTACGGACAGGATGCACCATGCAAGCAACTGGAAGAAAAGGTCCGGATGCTCGAAAAGGAGATTGATGCGCTCGGAGACGCCAATGCCATGCTCCTGGAAAATGTCTCCGCCTGTACGGAAGAAAATCGCGAGCTGTCGAAAAAACTGGAAAATGCTGAAAAAAAACCGGAACCGGTAAAACCAAAATAGGAACTGCATGAAAAACAGAAAACCAAAAGTTCAACGAAACGATCCATGCCCCTGTGGCAGCGGTCTCAAATATAAGAAGTGCTGTCTGGGAACCCACCAGTCCTCTCAAGGGGCTGCCCTCACTGAACTGTACCGGAAACGATATGGAATTCGATTAAAAGATCCAATACAGATCGAGGGAATCAGACGGGCGGGCGTACTTGCCATCCAGACACTTGATCTGGTAGAGCCGGAGATAAGGGCCGGCATTGCGACCGATGAACTCAACAAAATTGTCCATGAATTTACTATAAAGAACGGCGCTGTCCCCGCGCCCTTGCATTATCGGGGCTATCCAAAAAGTGTCTGTGTTTCCGTGAATGATGTGATCTGTCACGGTATTCCCGGAAAGCGGGTGCTTAAAGAAGGGGATATTGTAAATGTGGACGTTACTCCTATCCTGAACGGGTTTTACGCGGATGCCAACAAGACTTTTTTCGTGGGAGAGCCCGGAGAGGACGCGAAAAAGATAGTGGGTGTGGCCCGCGAATGCCTGAAAAGGGGGATGGACGCGGTGCTCCCAGAGAACAGAATCGGGGACATCGGGTGGGCCATCCAGCAATACGCCGAAGGACAGGGCTGTTCCGTGGTCAGGGAATTTGTGGGGCACGGTGTGGGAATTGAATTCCATGAGCCGCCTCAGGTTCCCCATTATGGTCGAAAAGGAGAAGGCATCCCTCTGGTTCCGGGCATGGTGTTCACCATCGAGCCCATGATCAACCTGGGCCGGAAGGACCTGCGGGTCCTGGACGATGAATGGACCGCCGTCACTTTGGACAAATCCCTGTCGGCCCAGTTCGAACAGACCATTCTTGTGACGGAAACCGGTTATGAAAGCCTGACTCCCTTTGATTTATAGCGCGCCGTTTCCTCCCATTCCCAGGATCTACTGTTCATGGACCTGATCCAAGAGGCAAAAGATTTAGGATTCCTTGCTGTCGGGTTCTCCCACCCGCATACCCCCCTGTTTTATGATTTTTTCTGTTCCTGGATTGCGGCCGGCTGCCATGGCGAACTGTCGTGGATGGCAAAGCACCAAAAGTTAAGAGAAGATCCGGCGGCCCTGCTCAAGGACTGCCGGACGATCATTTCACTGGCCTACCCGTACGCTGCACAAAAACCTTGCACGCGGGATGGATTTTCAATCTCCAGATACGCCAATCCCCGGGAAGCGGATTATCATGACCGCTTAAGAAAAAAGGGGAAGATCCTGGCTGGAGTTATTGGACGGCACTATCCCGGAGCTCGATCCAGGGTCTGCGTAGATTCCGCGCCTATTCTGGAGAGAAGTTTCGCTTATGGTTCAGGAGTGGGATTTATCGGGAAGAATAACATGCTGATCATTTCCGGATACGGATCCTACCTGTTCCTGGTGGAAATTCTTACCACCGCCGCGATGTCTTTTCCTGATGCGGAGCCGGTAAAGAGCCAATGCGGCACATGCACTCGATGTCTGGACGCGTGCCCCACCGGAGCCCTTGAGGCGCCCTATCGACTGAATGCATCCCGGTGCCTTTCGTATCTTACCATAGAGAAGAAAGGCGGAATCGACAGAGAAACGGGCAAGAAGATGGGCCGATGCTTTTTTGGGTGTGATCGCTGTCAGGAAGTCTGTCCCCATAATCGGGGAGAAGCATCTGCAGTAGTTGCCCTCCCCTCTCTCAGCAATATCCTCCGGATGCAAGAGGAGGAATTTGAGGGGCTTTTCGGAAAGACAGCCCTGGCCCGCGCCGGCCTTCAAAAAATCAGGGGAAACATTGATGCGCTGCCAGGGGATTCAGAGTAAGCCTGGCATTCATGAGGAAGACGCCCCTGAAACCCTTTCAAGGTCAGTGGATAACTGCTTTGCACGTTCGTGGATCTCTCCCCCTTCGGACAACAATTCTACCACCTGCTTTTCACGCAAAGCAATATCATCTAAAAACGGTGTCAGGCAATTTTTGATTTCATCCTGAACGAGGTTGGATCTTTCCGAAAGGAGTTTCGTCAAACGGTCCTCCAATTGTTTTCGCCCTGCCTTCAGCCCCCCGTTCAATTCACGTAGCACCTTGCCCCTCTTTATGGTCACAACCCCCGCTGAAATCAGCACCCCGATCCCAGTCAATATGCCTCCGGTAATATCTACGAGGGTCACGTGTGTCGTCAGCAGGATCGCAACGCCTATCAGCGTAACGGCACTCCCCTGCATCAGGGTCGACGTCATGTCGCCCGGTTTCATGGTGATGGCGTTTGCAAAAACTTCTTCCACAGGCATTCCCGCCACCTTCTCCCGGATTTCCTCCAGGATTTCCTCTCGTTTTTCATGGAAAGGTGCCAAATCGCCTTCCTGCGAACAGAAAGGAGCCGTAACCTTGTTCAAGGCATCTGTAACTTCCCTGGTAATATTCTTGAGCGAAAAATAGAAATGGTTGCTGCCTTCTTTGGCGATATCGCCAAGGCCGGTCTTCAGCCGTCCATTGAATTGGTGCTGCAGGTCTTCAAACCAGTTCTTCAGCGACTGCTTCCGGCTGAACATCGCGCTGAAAGATTTTTTCAACAAAGGGATAAACGAAAGACTTTCCTCCACCTCGGATTTCACCCAAGAGGCCTCCCGGTCGTAATGTCCCAGAATCCGATCAATCAAAATGCGGATTGCTTCATCAACCTGTTCTCTTCCCGCCACAAGAATGGTTTCGATCTTTCCGGCTGCCTCCTTATCCGCCTCAAGTTGATCCTGCATAACATTCAAGGCATTGTAGATGCGACCGAGGACCTGGTCCGCCGTGTTGAGCAGAGAACGCAGTTTCAGGGTAAGATGACGACCTCCTGTCACCGTATCCCTGATAAACGCTCGTATGGCCTCGAAGCCGCTGCGACTGTCTCCTTCTGCTTCCCATTTTGCGGAGGTCTGGAAGATACGAGGATTGTCAACGCCCCGCTCCATGGCATACTCCCGGACCTTCTCCGTATTGATCCGCAACTCCTTTTCTGTTGCGAGATCCGCCTGTTGAAGGATAAACACAATCTGTTTGTGCCATTCGGCGCTGATATAGTCAAGGAGTTCCCACGCGCTGGCCGTATGGGGGTTTTTTGCCGGGAAAATAAATAGAACCAGACCACTGCTCGGGATAAATCTTTCCGTAATATCATGGTGATGAGCGATGAGAGTGTTGGTCCCGGGGGTATCCACAATAGAGATCTGTTTCAGGATTTCCACCGGCATGCCGATTTTTTTCTGGTGAGGGTTGATCTCTTTATCAAACCGCTCGGCGGAATACACGATCTGCTGGATCTTATCCGTGCAGGGGGCAGGATCAACAGGACAGATGTCTTCACGCAAAAGGGCGTTGATAAAACTGCTTTTCCCGGATTTTATTTCTCCGATCACCACAAACAGGAAAGGTTCGTTGATAGTTGTGCGCAGGTCGTCCGTGATCTGTTCCAGTTCGGGGTTGTTTATCCGTTTTGCCAGGGCCGCTACCCCCGCCAGAAGTTCAGCGGTACGCGACCTTAGGTCTTCATAGGTTTTGTCGATCATCGATTCAGTCATAAAAATTGTCCGTGAATGGGGTTTGTTTCGTGCAGCGAGCATAGGAAGATTGGCTATTTGAGTCAAGAAAAAAGGATCGATAGCTTGTCCGAAACAGTTTCTGTTTTGATTTGTTTGACCATTTTCCGGTCAAAGACCGGATTGACACCTGAAACCAAGAAACGATAATGCCTAAAAATATATAAACAGAACAAAACAATTCCCTTGACATATATTCGTAAAACGAGTAGCGATCAACTATCGAGCGATATTCGATTAGAAGCCTGCTCACATCAACATAGGGAACGGAGATGACCATGTATACAGATCTAAAAGGAAAAAGAGCTTTGGTGACCGGTTCGGGAAAGAGGTCGGGCATAGGGTACGCTATTTTAAGGAAACTTGCCGGAAGCGGCATGGATCTGGTAGTGGCGGATTTAGGCCAATCGGGTGGCGATGGAAATCCCGTGGGAACGGCGGCCTTTGAGGAGATGGATGATATCGCGAAGGAGCTGGAAACCGAATTCGGGGTCTCCTGCCTGACCGTCAGTGTGGATGTGACGGACGGTAACGCCGTTCGAAACATGGTGGAAAAGGTAAAGGAGAAATTTGACCATATCGATGTCCTCTGCAACAATGCGGGAGCATCCTTCGGTGTGCCGAACGCGGTTCACACATACGACGAGTCCGCGTGGATGAAGACTATTGATGTGAATCTCCACAGTGTCTTTCGCGTTACCAGGGCCGTGCTCCCCATGATGATGGGAAGAAAGGGAAGCATCGTCAACACCGCTTCGAGAGCCGGAAAGGTTCCGCCCATGTTCAACGGGGCCTATGCCGTGGCCAAGGCAGGAGTCATCATGCTTACCAAGGTAATGGCCAAAGAACTTGCAGGCGCAGCCATCAGGATCAATGCGGTCTGTCCCGGACAAATCATGACGGACCTGGAAAAGTGGCGTTTCAGTTTGGAGGCCAAAGTATTCGGGACCACTGTAGAGGCCAGGAAAGCGGAGATGTGTAAAACCATTCCCATGGGAAGGATTGGAGAGCCCGAAGAGGTGGGAAATCTCGTGGCGTTCCTGGCTTCGGAGCAATCCTCCTATCTCACGGGACAGGCCATCAATGTTACGGGTGGACAGTTGATGGAGCTGTGACGGACGGTGACCGGTTGAGGGTAGGTTTCAGGTTTCAGTGTTCAGGTTTCGGGTTTCAGAAAACTAATGGGAAAACAAGCACCAGACCGCCCAGCGCACGGTCTCTCTGTCGATCTAACGACAATTTGAAAAAGGCAAAAAGCCATTGCCAAACTTCTGATGCTATTAAGAACTTAAGGAGCCGGAAGGGACCCTCCCTGACACCTGAACACTGAAACCTGAACACCCAAATCTAAATTCCGGTCCCACGGATTTTCACGGAATTTTCAAATCAAGAAACACATCTTTAAGGAGAACTACTCATGGAGACCATAACAGGCGGACAATTAGCGGCGGAGGCTTTGATAGCCAGGGGAGTAAAATACATATTTACATTGAGCGGGGGGCATATTACACCCATTTACCAGTATCTGGAAAATACGTCCATTACGCTTTTTGACACGCGGCACGAGCAGGCGGCCCTCTTCATGGCGGAGGCCTGGGGCAAGTTGACGCGGGAACCGGGAGTGGCGATGGTAACAGCGGGGCCGGGATTCACCAACGCCTTGACCGGGGTTGCCAGCGCCTTTTTTTCCAACACTCCCCTGGTCTTTATCGCCGGATGCGTGGGTCTGAATCACAGGGAAAAGCTGGACCTTCAGGATATGACTCAGGAACCGGTTATCCGTCCCATGGTCAAAAAAACGTTTGTTTGCTATAATACGGAAAGGATTCCGGAGTTCATTGATATGGCCTTCCGGACGGCCACAAGCGGCCGACCGGGTCCTGTCTATCTGGAAATACCGGTGGATGTTCTCAATGCGCAAACGAAGACTTCCGGGGTAAAAAAGCCCTGCACACAGGGGAAATCCTTTCCTGTGGATCTCGATAAAGCCGGCCGGATTCTGGACATGATTGAAAAGTCCCGGAAACCCGTCGTGATTGCCGGGACCGGAGTGTGGCAGTCCGGCGCGGGGGAGGATCTCATTCAATTTATTGAAGCGACAGGCATGCCGGTGTTGACGTCCCTTTCCGGGCGGGGAGTCGTGCCCGACACACATCCCCTCTGTTTCGAAGGGGCGCTGGCCATTAGACCGGGTTGCGGATTTTCCGCCTATAGCGGGACGGACCTCGTAATCCTGTTGGGAACAAGGGTGGCCCTGTATTACATGTTCGGAAATATTTTCAACCCATTAGCAAAGATGATTCAAGTCGATATAGAAGAAGAGGAACTGGGCCGCAATCGTTCCATCGACCTTCCCGTCATGAGCGATGCGGGAGCGCTCTTGAGGGAATGCAACCGAATGCTGAAGGAAAAGGGAACCGGCGACAGCCTGAAAGAGCAATTTGCTCCGTGGATAAAGACGCTCGAAGCCGCCCACAAACAGGGGAAATCGTATCGGCAGGCGGAATGGGATAGCTCCAATACTCCCATTCATCCCCTGCGCCTCGCAAAAGAGATCAACGATTTCATGGACCGTGAGGATGATATCGTAGTGGCGGACGGAGGGGATACCACCACCTGGATGGGGATGACCCGAACCGCGCTGTGCGGCGGCCATTACCTGGATTACGGCATCTACGGATCCCTTGCCGTTGGTCTTCCCTACGCCAATGCGGCCAAACTTCTGTATCCGGAAAAGAGGGTTTGCCTGATGACCGGAGATGGTTCGGTCGGTTTCAATTTCATGGAGTTTGAAACATCCATCAGAAAAGGCCTTCCCATCGTGGTTGTCATCTGCAACGATCTTGGGTGGGGCATGATCCGGCACAGTCAGGAGCTCCGCATGGGGCATGCCATTCCCGACGGCACCTACATCGGCAGGGTCGAGTATCACAAGATGGTGGAGGCGCTGGGAGGCAAAGGCATTCTCGTGGAAAAACCGGAAGAAATCAGACCGGCCCTGGCGGAAGCGTTTGCCTCCGGCAAGACCACCTGTATAAATGTAATGACCGATACCACGACAGTCAGTCCCGGCAGCATAGCCCTGGCCAATGTGGGGGCGTATCAGGCATAAAAGCAATGGAGGTGGGTATGGATGCGGCAACAGTAGATCAGATCCGGCTCAATTTCAATCCTCAGGGGCTATTTGTCCTCAATGCCGCCATCGGCCTGATGATGTTCGGTGTGGCCCTTGACCTGAAACTGGAGGATTTCAAGCGAATCATCATATCGCCCAAGGCCCCCGGCATCGGTCTGCTAGCCCAGTTCGTGCTCCTACCCGCCTTCACCTTTCTCCTTACCCTGGTCCTGCGGCCTCAACCCTCCATAGCCCTTGGGATGATCCTGGTGGCGGCATGTCCCGGAGGCAATCTCAGCAACATCATTACATACCTGGCCAAAGGCAACGTTGCGGTATCCATCAGCATGACGGCGGTATCCACCGCCGCCGCCATCCTGATGACGCCGTTTAATCTCGCTCTGTGGGGTGGGTTGAATCCGGATACGGCCGAAATTCTGAGAAGCGTAAGCCTCAATCCCATGGACGTTTTCACAACCATTTTTCTTATCTTGGGAATTCCCCTGATCCTGGGACTGGCCCTGAGCCGGGTTTTCCCCCATCTCGCGGACAAGGTCCGAAAGCCTTTTAAGATCTTTTCCCTGATATTTTTCATGGTGATCATTTGCGGCGCCCTGGCGGCCAACTGGTCCATCTTTGTAAAAGTCATCGGCCTAATCATGCTCATCGTCCTCCTGCACAACGCCCTGGCCCTGAATCTGGGCTATTGGTCCGGTCGCGTGGCAGGTCTCCCGGAACGGGATTCGCGGGCGGTCTGTATCGAAGTGGGCATCCAGAATTCGGCGTTGGGACTGGTCCTGGTCTTTAATTTCTTCGGGGGACTGGGCGGCATGGCGATCCTGGTGGCCTGGTGGGGGGTCTGGCATATCATCGCCGGGTTGACTACCGCCTTCATCTTTACCCGGTTTAAACTCCCGGAAGAAGCCCACGAAGAGCTTGAAGTTAGAGTTCATTGAATTAATACAATTACCTGGAATTACATACATAAGAGGTAGAGAAAACTTCCATGCTGCCATTTAAAAACAAAGTCGTGGTCGTTACCGGGGGCGCCAGCGGAATCGGATTTGCCCTGTGCAAAAGATTCGCAGCCGACGGCGCAAAGATCACTCTGTTGGATATGGACAGGGAAGCGCTCGACGATGCCCTGAAAATTTTGGCTGTTTCAGGAGTGGAATGCACCGGATTTGTTTGCGATGTGAGCAACAGGCGGGAGTGTGAAGATGCAATCGCTCGTATTCTACAACAGTACGGAGGCATTGACGTCCTGATAAATAATGCGGGGATCACCCAGCGGGGTGCCTTCAGGGCCACCCGGATAGAGGTGTTTGAGAAAGTGATGGCCATCAATTTCTTCGGATCCCTTTACTGCACCAAGGCAGCGATCGAAAGCCTTGTGGAGAGAAAAGGCCTGATTATTGTAAACGAGAGCGTGGCGGGGCTTGCCCCTCTGCTTGGAAGGACGGGATACAGCGCCAGCAAGCACGCGCTCCATGGTCTTTTCACTTCTCTCAGGACAGAGCTTTTCGGGACGGGCGCCCATGTGATGATCGTGTGTCCCGGCTTTGTCAAAACGAAACTCCAGACCAGGGCCCTCGGAGGAGATGGCCGAGTCACGGACCACCCTCAATCCACGGTGGGAAGCCAGGATACACCCGAAGAGGCGGCGGAGTCCATTTACCGGGCTGCCGTTAAACGAAAAAACCTGCTGGTGATGACCCCGGTCGGCAAACTCAGTTACTGGATAAGCCGTCTGGCGCCGGTCGTCTATGAAAGGATAATGGCAACGCAGTTGAAATCCGAATTGGAATGATGCGTAAACACATTGAGAAAGGATTATGGGCTTAAAAGAGAGAAGAGATCGAGAGAAGGAAGAAAGGAAGAGGCAGATCCTTGACGCTGCCAGGGATCTGCTGTTTGCAGAAGGGCTGCAGTCCACCAGCGTGAATAAGATTGCAAAAAATGCGGAACTGGGAGTGGGAACGATTTATTCTTACTTCAGGAGTAAGGAAGAAATATTTGCCGCCCTGCAGCAGGAAGGGATTGATCTGTTGCATGAAAAAGCCAAGAATGCCATCTCCCGAGAAAATAGCGGTCCCGACCGGCTCAGGGCCATAGCCGGAAGTTATCTTGACTTCAGCGCGGAAAACAGAGATTATTTCGATATTATCAACTATTTTCTGTCTTCGCCCGGAACTTTGTTGGGCGACGAACTTAAGGAAATCATCGACCAGCAGGGCAATCAGATTATTTCCCTGATGGTGAGCACGATCGAAAAGGGAATAGCTGACGGAGAATTTCGAAACGTAAATGGGAGAAAATTTGCCATGATGTTCTGGGCGGCGCTTCACGGTCTTATCATGTTCAGCAAGCTTAAGACGACCATTCTCAAGGGAGAAGACTATCCGGAACTTGTCAGCTATTCGGTGGATTACCTAATTGAGAGTCTGAGAAAGGTTTGAAAGGAGATTAAGAAATGGAATTCAGCGAGTTGCTTGCCACGAGAAGAAGTTGCAGATCCTTCGATTCCACACCTGTGACAGAGGAACAGATAGCGGCAATCCTGCAGGCCGGGTGCTGGGCGCCCAGCCCATTGAACCTCCAGCCGTGGCAATTTATCGTGGTGACCGATCCCGGCATCAAGGAACAGGTCAAAGAGGCGGCTGATAAAGCGAAAAACGAGGTAATAGCCGCTGACGGACCGGGCTGGGTAAAGAAATATTCCGCGGATTTCGTGCAGGATGCTCCCCTTCTTCTCGCAGTACTCTTTGATCCGGGAAAAGGGGGCCTGGGGGCGTTTTTCGGCCAGCAGCATGGCGCTCTGCAGGCGGCATCGGCATGCATCCAGAATATGATGCTGAAGGCTTCTGAACTGGGCCTGGAGTCCCTGTGGTTTACCTTCTTCCGGCCGGAAGTGTTGAATCCGGTATTCGACCTCCCTGAAAAGCTTGAAATTGCCGGCGTCATTGCCGTGGGGAAGCCTGCCGAAGAACCCAAGGCCATGCCTCGCCGTGATCCGGTCGTTTATCGGGAAAGATATGGGGCGGCAAAAGAATAAGACCCAAGAGCCAGCTGTTGGCTAATGGCTACCCGCTCCTTCCATCTTTCAGGCAAGGAACTCACTTCCCTCCGGGAAACAGGAGCATCCACAACCCCAAAACAACAAAGAGGGTGCCTGCTCCCGCCTTGATATAGGTAGGGGGAATCAACTTGCTTATGGCGCCTCCGAAAAGGACGGCCAGCAGGGATGTGAGTGCAAGAGCCGTTGCAGAACCGATGAATACGGCCAGGCGTGTTTTGTTCTCCGCTGCCAGGGCGAACGTTGCCAACTGTGTTTTATCTCCTAATTCAGCAAGAAAAATCATCGCAAACGTGGTAAACAGGACTTTGAAATCCATTTTTTTCTCCTGCCATGGGTTTGGCGGGAACGCAACCCAGAATAGAAGAGATTTCACGTAAAAAATGGGATGAGCCGTTAGCCGTTAGCTGTTGGCTAAAAGCTAATTGCTAACGGCTAATGGCTTCTTCGAGATGATCAGGCTTGATGGTATACGGCAGATGCTGCTTCCAAAGCACCGGGACGAGTAACAACGCCCTGGGCCTTCAGGATGGTTTCCAGCGCGGCCAGGAAAAGGATGACATTCCTGGGCCGGGATGCGTATCCCATGATACCCACCCGCCATATCTTTCCGGCAAGCGCGCCTAATCCGCCGCCGATTTCCATACCGAATTCATTCAACAGCGCTTTTCTTACCGCGAGATCATCGGCGCCCTCGGGGATGGAGATGGCATTCAGCATGGGCAGCCGTTCCCCTTCCGCAACGAACATGGAAAGGCCCATGGCCTCCACGCCTGCTACAAGGGCCTTGTGATTCTTAAGATGGCGCGCGAATCTTTCCTGGAGCCCCTCTTCCGCAACAAGCCGGAGTGCCTCTCTCAAGGCATAAATCATGTTGATCGGAGCTGTATGATGGTATTTCCTGTCTGCTCCCCAATAGTCGGCGACCAGACTCATGTCCAGATACCAGCTCAGGACAGGGGTCTTTCGTTTCTTGAGAGCCTCCATCGCGCGTTTACCAAAGGAGATAGGGGACAGCCCGGGAGGACAGGAGATACACTTCTGGGTACAGCTGTAGACCGCATCGATACCCAGGTCGTCGATGGGAACGTTCAGACCTCCAAGGGAAGTCACACAATCCACTAAGAAAAGGGCGCCTGAGTCCGCGGCGATTTTGGACAGATCTTCCAGCGGCTGACAGACCCCGGTGGAAGTCTCTGCCTGGACAACGGCAACCACTTTCGGATTTTTTCCTTTCACGGCCTTTCGGACGTCTTCGGGATTGATCGTCTTTCCCCATTCCGCATCGACTCTCGTGAGTTTGCCCCCGATTCGATTCACAATATCGCACATCCTTGCGCCGAACACGCCGTTGACACAGACCACGACTTCATCGCCGCGTTCAACAAGATTCACAAAAGCGGTTTCCATTCCCGCGGTCCCTGTTCCTGAAACGGGAATGGTGAACTGGTTTTCCGTCTGAAACACGAACCGCAGCAGCTGCTGTGTTTCGTTCATCAAGAACAAGAAGGTGGGATCAAGGTGGCCGATGCAAGGTGAAGCCATGGCCTGAAGCACACGGGGAGGGACATCACTGGGGCCGGGCCCCATGAGGACCCGCTGGCCTGGATCAAGATCTTTAAAATCATTCGCGTTAAAACTCATACTTTCCTCCTGTTAATCGATTTTGGGCCATCATCTGAAATATAGCGACTTTACGGTTGCCGGTTCACGGTTTACGACTGTAGACTGATCACTCTCTTTGATTACGGTCACAACCTTGCTTTTTTCCGGGTTATCTGGAATTTCCTCCCGGTATTGATGGACCGGGACTATAGGGGAGAATCCATCCGGTGTCAAGGATGGATGTAGTGTTCCAGGGATCCTCGTGTTCCATTTTTACCAGGCTATATCAAACCATGCAAAACATTCAGAAGATCATCATATTCCTTCCCTTGAAAGCAGAAGCGTATTTCCCGGAATTTCTTTCGCATCGCCGTAACCTGGTCCTTCACCTGTTTCTTGTCTTTGGCCACATCCGCAATGAGCTGGGCCACCTGTTGAAAATCCTCTTTCTCCATGCCGAATCGGGTCATTTCAGCGGTTCCCAATCGCAGTGCCCCCGAGGCAGTGAAGCCTTCATCAAAGGGTGCTGCCTGGTAATTACAGATGATGTTATTAGCTTCCAGTTCCACGGCGACTTCCGGACCCCGACCGTATCCCACATTCAGAATGACCTGGTGAGTTTCCGTGAAGTCGATGGCGGGATCGCCCGCCACATCCAGACCGCAATCCCGGAGTCCCCTTGCCAGAGCCTTGGCATTGGTGAGAATTTTTTGCTGATACTCATCCCTAAAATGATTCATTTCATAGGCGGCCGCAAGGAGTCCCAGCATGGTGCCAAGATGGTGGTTCGATACGGATCCTGGGAAGGATCGTCTTTCGATGGACTCCCACAGCTCATAGGATGGTTCTCGTTCAATAAATGAACATCCAACGATGCCCCTCTGCGTGCCGAAAAAGGTCTTGTGCGTGGACCCGGTGACCAGGTCGGCCCCTTCCTTGAAAGGTTCCTGAAAGTAAGGCCCCACCAGTCCCAAAACGTGGGCCATGTCATACAGGATAACGGCCTCAATCCCTGTGGAATCCAGGAAATTCCGGATATCGGCGACAGGCTCCCGGTGAAGGACCATGCTTTTGCCGAAAACAATGAGTTCAGGACGGTATCGATCAATCAGGTCGAGGGTGGCAGAAATATCGGTTTTGTAAGGGTTGCCGGGGAGGACCGGAAAATGGACGACGGCCGGCCGCTCGGTTATGGGATCATGGGCGATAAAGTCTTTGAGCGCGCCCATGGGCTGGGCGCTCAGGTGACCGCCTTTGCCGATGTGGTTGCAGAGCGCCCTGCGAATCCGCCGGGGTTCCCGTTTTCTGTCCATGCGGTTCAGATAGTCCAGCATGGCGCTGAAAACGGCCATATTGGCCATCTGTCCGCTGATCAACCGGGTTTCCACCTGTTCGCAGCCCAGATACTCCTTCATCTGTTGTTGGAGCAGTTCTTCCACCCGGGCAATAAAATCGGTGCCCTGGTAGTAGAAGATGCCCACATCATAAAATGCCTTCGATTTTTTGTGCTCCCCATACCGAAAAGCAGGATCCATAACGGAGAGGAGTTTTGCCATGGGAGACAGGGTCATTTCCGAAGGAATCAAATTGATGCATTCCTGCTGCCGCCACAAGGTATTTTTCGCCGCTTTTTCAAGAAGGAGATGCATCTTTGCCGGTAGATCCCCAGAAGGCATTTCCTGCGAAGTCTCTTCATGATCGTACACTATTGGGCGCGCCCACGGAGGAGCCTCCGATCGAAGGTGAAACGGAGTCACTACTCCGGGAACTTCTTTGCCCCGAATATCTATGTTGACCGTGTCCCCTTCAAGAATATCGCTGTCTATCAGCGCGAGGCAGATCGATCTGAGGGTATGTCTGTCCGATGGCTCGGAGGCCAGACCTTCTCCTTCGAAGATCCACATGGGGACCATGGTGCCGCTCGTGACAAAGCCCACCAGTTTCTTATCCGATAAAAATCTTTGAGCCGGCCCGTGCAACGCCTCTACCGGATACGGCGACAGGTCGGATCATTCTGGGGAGATCCCCGAGAAGGGAGTAATCCCGTGAAGCGATACTTTTGTAGGCTTCAAACTGTTTCATCAGGGAGGCACGCCCGATAAAATCCCCTTTAAGCGGCGAAAAGCTCACGGCCGGTTTTGCCACAGGGCAGGCGAACAGAAGAATTTCTCTTCCCTCCGGATCGACTCCCATTTCGTGCCCGTAAAGGGGAAGACCAGCTTCCAGGCGCAGGGTGTCGCGGGCGCCAAGCCCTACCGGCGCAGCTCCTTTTTCGAGCAGCATATCCCAGAGGGCCACGGCGCGGTCCCTGTCCACGAAAAGCTCGAAACAGAGTGGTTCCCCCGTATAACCGGTTCGCGCCACCTGGACCGCATAACCGGATACAGATTCCGTGGAGACGGCATTCCGTTTGGGCTCAGGGAGACTCCCGGCATCAATAACTTCTTCAAGGATATGCCGCGATCGAGGACCCTGCAGGGAAAGCATAGCCGTTTTTTCCGTGACATCCGTCATCTCAACGTTCTCAAAATCAGACAGGATGGACTGAAAGTGTTCCCAGTCTTTTTCATGGTTCGCGGCATTGACGACCAGCAGGTATTCTCCTTCCACAAAGGCGTAAAGGTAGGCATCATCAATAGCCCCGCCGGATTCGGTGGGTAGAATCGTATACTGGGCGCCCGTCTCTTTTCCATCGAGCGCCTGCACATTGTTGCTCAAGACATGCTGAAGAAACCCGACGGCGCCGGTTCCCTGAAAGAGAAACCGACCCATATGGGAAACATCAAAAAGTCCCGCGCCCTTTCGGGTGGTAAGATGCTCTTTCACAATGCCCTCGGGATACATCAACGGCATGTCCCACCCCCCGAATTCCACCATCTTTGCGCCCAACCGCAGGTGACGATCATGAAAAACCGTCTGTCGAATTGTACTCATTATCTCATCCTTTTTTTTGATAATCTGTTTTTTTCTTAAAGCGAAGAAGGGTACTTTATGAAGGAACGATAGTCAAATACATTTGCACTCTTACAGCAATTTTCATTATGGGATATCTGGGGTTTGGGTTGAGGCTGGCCATCGCAAAAACCTGCGTACAGACCTGCGGCGGAATCATCTCTGCGAAAATCTGAGACCAACGGACTTTTTCGTCACCATGACATTTTCCGCCTCCAGACCCTGAGCCCTAAACCACGGCACTCCCGGGAAACCGGCAAGGGGGGAAGACCTTCTTTAATTTCATCAGATCCCGCTTGCACGGCGCTGCCAAAAAACCTTGACACACCGCTAAATCCGTGGTTCAAGAGCCTATTTAAAGATAAAGATCGAATAATGCATGAAGTTTTCCAACTGTCGGCACTCGCCAAACCAGTGGCCAAGGACTAATGGCACGTTTTAGGTACAATGATAACACCTTGTCAGCCGGTTGCCCCCCATGAAGAGAAACCAAAATTCAATTAATATGGAGACAATAATGATGGATCTCGTCGTCCTCTGTAGATATGGCATTCATTGGCACGTCCGGACCCTCCGGAACGGGAAAAGATCGACAGGATCATCTTCTCGGAACTGGTGAACGGCATCTTCACTGAGCAGTCCAGAGGCTACTTCAATTCCGTGTCTCACAATTTTGCCTATATTCTCATATAGGGAACTTTCACCCACAAGTTCACGCTCGTCTCAGACGTACGCAAGGACCTGCAATCGGATTGCCCACACACTGCGTGCTCGGAAAATCGCTGATTGTCGGGGTTGTGCAGTCCTTTCCTGTTATAGTGATTTAACGAAAACGGTTACCCTTTCTGATCGAGAGGACATTTTTTCCCATTGTTCGAGTAACAGTATTCAATGATTCGATTACTCGTTCTAAATATACCCTCATTGAGGGGTGCAAATACACAACTCACCCCATTCCATTCCCCGTTGGAATGGAATACCAATAAAAATAAAAGGGTTCGTATATTCAGGATTCCGGGAAAGCATGGCTTGCTTTATTGGAACCCTGCGAGATTGGAATTGAATGAATGACTGAATGTTGGATGATAGCGGAAAAGGAATTAAATCCCGCAAATGACACGCCGGAAAAGAGAGTTTTTTTCATCGAAAATGGCTCATAGCCTTCTTTTCCGGTGAGCTTTGCAACCCATTGAGAGGAGAACACACCATGAGCGAAACCGTCACTGTCACTTATGCTTCTAAAGATGCCATGAAAAACGCAGTGGATGAACTCTTGAGAGTCGGAATCCCCCACGAAGAATACTTTGTCGATGAAAAAAAGCTTGAGATTAAGGTAATTACAGCGGCTGAAACCAGGCCCGAAATTGAGGAGCTATTAAACATGCACACCACGAAAAAGTCAGCATAGAAAAGGGCTGTTATTGACTTGGACTAATCGTCCAAACATAGCAGGCCGTCTTTGTTTTCGACAAGATGCTCTCAAATCGTTTGCCGGAATAGGTATCAGGGTTCTCATTGTTCATGGGAACATTTGGCGGGACGGAAGAACAGGAAGCCTTGGAATTGCGACGTAACACCTGCAAACAGAAGGAAACGCGGGCTGTTATCGATAATGCCCTCCTGTTGTGCAATTAGGGACCCGCAGCCCCTTCATGATTAAAGGGGAAGTGTCAATGCCGGAGCATTTCCGGAACCCAGTCCAGAAAGCATTTTGGTCAACTGCCCCAATAAGACGAAAGTCCGTTTGGAAGGCAGATCATTGCGCCGCACATAGTACCAGTTTCCCTGATACGGCACGGCAATGGCCGCGCCCCAGGAGGCCGTCGAACAACCGGGCCATTTGGTTGAACTTCCGGTATCGAGGCGCCCTTTGCCGATCCATAATGGACCCATCAAAGCCGTTGGGAATATCGTTGATCCGCCACACGACCAGACGCAGCACCGTTTCACTCGACCAGCCCGTTTCCACCAACATCCCCAGGTTTTCCAGCGCGATAGGAATCATCATCCGGCGCACACACTCCTGACCCTGCAAAGGCGTGTACGTAATCATCGGCGACTCGCCCTAACCCAGTGATGGACCGATCGAACCGTTGGAGTAGTTGGTTTGGTAGTTTCCACTGACACCCGCCGTCTGAGCGATCAGGCAAAACTCCAGAGCAGTCTTTTGACCTCTTAACTCAAGCCCGCTTCTGGTCAGGTTCATCAGCAGATCGATCCCCGCCCGGATGATGACACCCCAGCCACTGAAAATCAGCCACTCCAGTCCGAATGCGGCGCCTTCGCGCACGGAGAGTGCTCCAAACAGGTATTTAAAGACACAGAATGGAACACCGAAGGTAAGCGATAGGAATTTTGATGTCGCTTTGCTCCAACCGACCCATGGTATGGATTAGATGGTGAGATCCTATCTTGACATCTTCCTATTAACGCTTTAGGAGTAAATCAGACAACACCAAAAAGAAGGAGATTTAATGGGACGGAATCGGCTTTCACCCGTGCTTTATTGGAACGGCTTTCCTTTCCCTACAAGAACTACTCTATAGGCATGAGATCCCTCTCTCCAAGATCTATTAACACGGCCTTGATTTATACCATGAATGTGAGCGAGGAGATACTCAAAACGTTTGGCTATGACTGCGATAAGGAGAAAGTATTTGGATCGAAAAGACTTAATTCGGAAATACAAAGAAACGCCTCGGCCGGCAGGAGTATACCGAGTGCACAACACTGTCAACGGAAAGTCGCTTATAGGGACAAGCCTGGATCTTCCCGGGATGCTCAATCGTCAGCGTTTCCAGCTCGAGCGCAGCTCGCACGCCAATTCGGAACTACAGAAGGACTGGAACGATTTCGGGTCGGATGCGTTTACCTTTGAGATCCTGGACCAACTGGAGCCATCGAGCAAGGGAGGCTATGAACCATCTGAGGATCTTCGTGTGCTCTTGCAGATGTGGATCGAAAAACTCGAGGCATCTGAGCAACCGCTGTACAAGCAATCCACAAAAGCCATATAACCATATGCTATCATGGAATAATATTACGTAAGACGATCCGGCATCGGCATGTTGGCGATAACTATTTTTTGTCTTGCTTATTTCGGCATAGCCCTTGGAAAGATCCCGGGGCTTGCCATCGACAGGGTTGGCGTTGCGCTTCTCGGAGCCATTGCCATGGCCGTTTTTGGCGTTGTTACGACGGAAGACGCCGTTAAATCAATCGATCTGCCGACAATCCTGCTCCTTTACTCTTTAATGATTATTTCAGCACAACTACGACTTGGTGGTTTTTACACCTGGATAGCGCTGAAAATCGTTCCTTATTATTCCCACCCGCGAATTTTTCTATCCATTACCATGCTGGTAAGCGCTCTGTTGTCTGCAATATTGGCCAATGATATCGTATGCTTTGCATTCACTCCGGTATTGGCCCTCTCTTTGTTGGAGGCAGGCCTGAATCCTCTTCCGTTTCTCATCGGACTCGCAGTTTCAAGCAATATCGGTTCGGCGGCGACAATCATCGGAAACCCCCAGAATATGCTCATCGGCCAAACCGGGCATTTGGATTTTGCAAAATTCTTTATTTGGTGCAGTCCGCCATCGCTTCTCGCTCTTTTCACCAGCTATCTGATCATATTGTGGATATACCGGCAAAAATTTTATGAGCAGGAGAAAAAGACGCCGGTTAGACGGGAACAGCCGAAACAGCCTTTCAACCAATGGCAGACTTCAAAAGGACTGATTGCGATTTTGATACTCACAGCGTTATTTTTTACTTCAATACCGAGAGAATTCTCGGCCATCGGCGTCGCCGGAGTATTATTATGCAGCCGAAAGATGAAAACGAGAGATATTATGGGGTTGGTGGATTGGCACCTGATTACGCTATTTTGTGCCCTTTTCATAATCATCCACGGCGTTTCACAGGGCGATTATCTGAATATCTTAATGAACCAACTCTCCACTATGGGAATAGATCTGCACAACCTCTCTGAATTGACCGGGATATCAGCGCTATTAAGCAACTTGTTCAGTAATGTGCCGGCAACAATGTTACTCATTGGTTTTCTTAATCCCCTTGAACATGCCCAATGGTACACCCTGGCGGTGTCGAGTACTTTTGCTGGAAATTTGTTTTTGCTGGGCAGCATAGCAAACCTTATAGTGGTGGAACAGGCCGCAAATTGCGATGTAAAGATATCATTTCGGCAACATGCAGCCGTTGGAATCCCGGTGACGATAACATCCTTGCTGATATTGCTTTGCTGGCTTTAGGCAGCTGGAAAAAATAGATTTCTAACTCTCTGTGATCTCAAGCGGTACAAACACGCGAATCGGCTCTTTCACACCTGCGACACCGCTAAAGCTCTTCAGCCTCTCTTTTAGAGCCAAAGGAACTTCCTGTCCTCTGGAAATAAGCAGGTTTCCATTGTCATGACCACATCAGATTCCGTGCTTTTAACGGGAGAAAATCCCGCCGATAATTCCGGCCAACAAGCCCAAGAACACGTGCCGCCCATCATGCTACCCAGAGAGTAGCCAGGTAAGAGAAAGAAAAATCGACGACCACTTTGGGCTGGTTATTCTTTAGATCCCAGGAAACAAAAGGGGTCAACTGGTCGATAACACTTTCCCTTGGAAGACCCATCTGTTTTGCAATAGCCGTGGCGGAGTCTTGAACGGTACTGAGAATAATCCTGTCCAGTCGGGCCGTTTGATTAAGTGTTTTCAGATTCCGATTGCTCTGGAGCTGTTCAATGGCCTCCTCCCAGTGGATGGCATCTATTTTTCGCCTCAACACATATCCATTTCCCCGATCGCCAATGATCAACAGAATGGGATTGATTCGCAATTGGGCGCCTTTGACTTTCACATTGGGCATACTCAAGGAAATTCTCTTCAGCAGTTCTCCCCGCTTCTGCAAAGACTCTATCTGCCTCGCCTGCACCCGCTCGAAAATGTACTCCTGATTATCGAGCGTAATTTCCTTCAACCGGGTGGGATCAAAACCCAGGTCCATCAGGTCGCCCAGCGTCAAGGTGTCTTCGTAGGACTTCCCGTGCTCCTTCAGCCACGAAAGAAAATTGGGCCTTCGGTAATTGGGGAGTCGTTCGATGGTCTGGGCGGGCTTCCTCTTCAATTCTTCCGGCAACAGGGACAATAATCCGAGATCTCCCATGCAGGTTGCCTGATCGTTCAAAAGCTCCCTGGGCGCATAGGTCTTCACCTGCAGTTTCTTGATCCTCGGTTCCAGGACAATCTGCTCGGTTGACTCGCCACCGGTATATCCTACCAGGTCGCCGATACGGCGTCGAAAGGCAATGAATTTGGTCACAAAACGGGTAAACATGAAACGCATGAAAAGCGAAGAATGGGGCGTTTCAAGTTCCTGCCCGAAATAGGTCAAAAGCACTTGATAGAGTTCCCTGAATTCACTGAGCGTCTTCCTGACCATGTTTTCATTTTCACGAATATCAATCACAGCCCGTTTCCGCTTCAGATGAACCATGAGCCGCAAAATCGGCTGTTTTAGATCTTTGTCTTTAAAGGCGGGAGGGATGAAAAGCATGTAGTTATTTTCTTTGTAAAACATCTGATTGCCGATGATCTCCTCGACAGGAATCCAGGAGTGCTTCAGGTAAATATCGTTTGTCGGATCTTCGAGTGGAATAATATTGTCCAGAATCCCCACCGCGGATTTATCCGTGAGAAAATCCCCGAAGGCCTTCAGGATCAAATTTCCAAGCCCTTTACGCCTGAAGGGCGCCGCAACCTCCACATAAACCAGGTAGTAGCAAGGAATCGGCTTTCTCAGGTAGATCATATTCAGGCGGGCCAGATTTTCTCCGCTCTCCGCCTTCACCTCGAACATCTGAAATCCGTTTTTCGAATCTTCGAATTTCAGACGATTGATCCTGCCCCCTTTCGCGGTGGCGCCCACCAGTTCCCACAAATCATTAAATAGATCCGCCGAGACCGGTGCCTCGGCCAGTCCGCGACGCATGCCCTCATCAATAAGGGCCATAAGACTCAGACGGTCATTGAGACTGAGCGGCATTTTTTTTGTGGGAAGCATGATAGCACCGACATTTGAAAAGGCCTTCTCCGATTCTTCCGGGTCCGAAATAGCAGGACCCGGTAAGGAACGCTCCGGGTTTTCAAACAGAAAAAAGGATGAAGCAACCCCGTTTACCTGTGAACGATGAATCATGAGCTTACACAGATCGTACATTACCTTAAAGGGCTGAATATCGGTGAGGGTGCTGACAAAATGCGCCCGTTCAAGAGCAATGCTTTCCGCAGAATCTCCGCGACCGAGACGGCTGACGGTGTCTTTATGGTATTCCCGGGTAGCCTCCATCGCCTTTTCAAAGTAGCGATACACATCGCTTTCAATCACTGCATTGTGACTGAGCACGGCCCGTTTGGCCGGAAAGGACGAGAGCTTGCGAATGCTGTCGAGGTAGGAGACCAGGGAAACAAAATAATTGGGCCAGAAGAGATCCTTTTCGGGAACATAAAACCCCGTGGCATCCCCTACCACCAGCGTGGCCTCCTTTTTTTCATAGGCAGAGATATGGCAGACCGAATGACCCGGCGTATCGATGATTTCCCAGACAACCCCATTTCCCAGTTCGATGGTGTCCCCACCCTTGACAACCAGGTCCACCTCGAAACGGAAATCTTCGGGAACGGAAGGCATACCGCCGATTTCTCCTTTGGCTTTCATGAGTTGTGCGATTCCCAGATCCACGAGAAGAAATTCATTATACAACTCGCTCGTATTCAATATTCTCGCGGCAGGAGCACTGGCGACCAATTTCACGTGAGGCCATTTGCGTTTCAGGTGCGGTACTGCTCCGATATGGTCCGCATGGGTATGGGTCAAAAGAACGTATTCGATTCGGTCCATCTCGATTCCCAGTTCCTTGATCTGGTCCACGATTATGGGAAAGGTCGGCCCCGTACCTCCCTCGATGATCATGCCCACCTTTCCAAGGGACAGAAATGAAGGAAAGGCTGACGTCCCTAATCGAAAGAAATCAGATGTAATAACAGTTGGTTTAGAGTATATGCGTTTCATTTTTGAGCCTTCGTCAATAGGGTTTTCATTTCGACATTTCAGGTCTTCACGGCGAAAAAGAAGCAAAAAAAAAGCCGCGGGCATCGGGAACGCCCACGGCTTGATTTTTTGTCGGAAATCGGCATCAATCCATGGGCATGGTTCTCCCTACGAACCTAAAATAAAAAAAGCCCAAGCACTGACGACCCATCATTTCTGCTCCTTTTGTTGAATAAACTTATGAATATTTAATAGAGACAATTCTCATTTGTCAATGATTTTCTCATGCGTACACTTTCCATTCCGATATTGCATTGATTCTCTGCTACTGGTAGACTGGAATCCATTTCCCCGTGAAAACAAAAAAACATCCCAAAACCAAAGAGGACAGCGACATGGCTTCAAAACCCAAAACCACCCCGGAAACCCTAGAAGACAAAGCTCTGGAACGGATACGGCTGGGAGTCAGCCGATGCCTCCTGGGAGAAAATGTCCGGTACGATGGGGGGCACCAGCTCGATCGATTTATCCGGGACACCCTGGGGCAGTATGTGGATTTTGTACCGGTCTGCCCGGAAGTGGAATGCGGCTTGCCGGTTCCCCGGGAAGCCATGCGGCTGACCGGCAGGCCTGAATCTCCCCGACTCATGACCATCCACACCAGAAAAGATCTGACTGATCAGATGCTGATCTGGGCGCATTCAAAGGTTGCCGAGCTCGCGGAGATGGGCCTTTGCGGCTATATCTTTAAGAGCAACTCCCCATCAAGCGGCATGGAAAGGGTCAAAGTTTATAATGATCAGGGCATGCCCGTAAAAATAGGGGTAGGCCTGTTCGCAAGGGTCTTTATGGACCGTTTTCCGCTGCTCCCCGTGGAGGATGAGGGGAGGCTTCATGACCCAAAACTGCGGGAAAATTTTATTGAAAGCATCTTTGTCCTGAAACAGTGGCGCGAGGCCTGTGAGAGACAGCAGACTCGTTGGGAATCTGGTTCAATTCCAAACCCGGAACAAACTGCTTTTCTCTCGCACACAGCCAGAAACATTATCGGGAAATGGGTAAGCTGGTAGGCCACGGGAAGGAATACCCCATTGAAACCCTCTATAAACAATACGAAATACTGCTCTTAGAGGCCCTTCGCCTCAAGACGACCGTCAAGAAAAACGTCAATGTTCTTCACCACATGATGGGATATTTCAAAAAAGACCTGTCGGCGGATGAAAAAGAGGAACTCCTTGGAATTATTTCCGACTATCATCATGGTCTGATTCCCCTCATTGTGCCGATTACCCTCTTCAACCATTATGTGCGCAAGTACGATGAACCCTATCTCGGCATGCAGACCTATTTGAATCCTCACCCGGTGGCCCTGAAGCTGAGGAATCATGTCTGAGACTTTGAAGGAGGGCACAGTTAAGAGGAAGCAAAAAGCACGTGAAAGGAGGGCTGTCATGAATCGGAGACGCATTCTGGTCAGCGGAGGAACCGGGTATGTGGGTGGACGACTGGTTCCCCTCCTTCTCGATGCGGGCTATCGGGTCCGTGTGATGGGGAGGTCTCTGAACAAACTGCAAAGTCGTCCCTGGGCGGGTCATTCGCAGGTGGAGCTGATCAAGGCAGATATGCTCGATTACAAGTCCGTGGAGAAGGCCGCACAGGACTGCCTGGCGGCCTTTTACCTGGTCCACTCCATGAAAGCCAAGGCGAAGGCTTTTGAAGAAATGGACCGCCGGGCTGCAGGAAACATGGCATCTGCCGCTGAAAAAGCAAGGCTGGAAAAAATCATCTACCTGGGAGGCCTTGGTGAAGGGAAACAGGGGCTGAGCAAGCATCTGCGATCCAGAACGGAAGTGGCCAGAATCCTGCAATCCGGCAAAGTCCCTGTCACTTTCCTTCGTGCAGCACTGATATTAGGATCGGGAAGCGCATCTTTTGAGATGATGCGCTATCTTGTGGATCGCCTTCCAGTCCTCCTCACGCCGAAATGGGTGCATACCCCCTGTCAACCCATCTCCATTCGAAACGTGCTGACCTACCTGAAAGGGTGCCTGGAACACGACGAAACCACGGGGGAGACATTCGATATCGGGGGGCCGGATATCCTTACGTACGGAGAACTCATGAGAATCTATGCGGAGGAAGCGGGGCTGCCGAAGCGATTGATTATCCCGATTCCCGCCCTGACACCGGGTCTCAGTGCCTACTGGGTACATCTGGTAACGCCGGTCCCGTCATCCCTTGCCGTTCCTCTGATTCGAAGGGCTTAAGATTCCGGTGATATGTCGGGAAAACCGTATCCGCACCATCATCCCCCAGGAACTTTTGACCTGTCGGGAGGCCATCCGCCTGGCACTCAAAAGAATCGACCAGCACGCCGTGGAAACCTGCTGGTCCGACGCCGGAGCCGTCAAGGTTCCGGAATGGATCACCTGCGGCGACGCTCCCTTATGCGGGGGGAACAATCCTTGAATGCGGCTACAGGGTGGTCTTGCAGGCGGCTCCCGAAGAGGTTTGGAAAATCATCCGGAAAATTGGTGGGACGACAGGCTGGTTCTATGCGAACACGCTATGGGCCCTGCGAGGCGCCATGGACAGGCTGGCAGGAGGAATGGGGCTCAGAAGGGGAAGACGTCACCCTTTCGAGATTCGTCCGGGAGATGCCCTTGATTTCTGGCGCGTATTAGCCGTGGAGGCACCCAGCCATCTGCAACTGGTGGCGGAAATGAAAATGCCCGGAGAGGCTGTCCTGGATTTTCAGATCCATGGCCTTTCCGACGGCACAACGGAACTCCAGCAACTCTCCCGCTTTCTCCCCAAGGGCCTGACGGGCATCCTGTACTGGTACGCACTCTACCCCGTACACCAGTGGATTTTCAAAGGGATGCTTCTTCACATAGCAAAGGCTGCCAGGAAAAAGATCGTGGAGGGACCCGATCGCTTTGCCCCCGGTAAGGCCTATGTATGCCGATTTCCTCCCCGGTGATTTTACAGGGGCGTTACCACCACAGGAATCCCGTTGAGAACCGCGTTTCCCGAAAGGGGATCGATTCTGTTTTCATCCGCCAGGAGGTTACTGTTGATGCCGGGATAGCGATTGGCCACAGACAGGGCGGTTCCCGGAAGGCCGTGTCCCCAGCCGTGTGGCAGGCTCACCACTCCAGGCATGATCTCTTCGGTAATCTCCACCGGAACCCCAATGGCGCCCACACGGGATGCAACCTGAGCCCTTCCTCCATCGCTCAATCCGAGACGGCGCGCATCCTGGGGGTGGATCTGAAGCGTGCATCGCTCCTTTCCCTTCACAAGGATTTCCAGGTTGTGCATCCAGGAATTGTTGCTGCGAAGATTTCGACGGCCGATGAGAACCAGGGCTTCGTTGGATTCCTGATGCAATCTTGCCTCCAGCCGGGGGAGATCCCCCACGATAGGTTCCGGGGCCAGTTCTATCTTGTTTGAAACCGTTCGAAGGTTCTCAGGAACCCGGGGTTTCAAAGGCCCAAGATCAATTCCGTGCGGATTTTCTTTTAATTTTTCGAGGGAAAGCCCCTGGGGGTTCCTGCCGAAACCATCTCCGTAGGGACCGGTGCGAAGGAGAAAATCGAGCATTCGTTCCGAACCCTCATTCTGTTGAAGCGATCCAAGAATATCCTCTTTCCCAAGACCAGCAAGGGACGGATTACCCTTTCGGATCTCCCCCTCCACGATCTGGTCGATGATGAACTCATCCATCATTTTTGCATCAGCCCCTGCCTTCTGTCCACCCACGATCATGGCCAGATGATAAAGGATGCGCCATTTATCCATTGCCCCTTTTTCCAATGAGAACACCGGCGGGGAATAACGGGCCACATTTCGGACCGAAAGACCGTAGAAAAAGGCATCATAGTGTCCCTGGGCCAGGGGTGATGCGGGCGGAAGAATCACGTGGGCATGTCGGGTGGTTTCATTCCTGTAAAAATCCACGCAGACCATGAAATCGAGGGAGGCCAAGGCCCGGTCCAGCCGTTGACCGTTGGGGGTGGATAGCACCGGGTTTCCCGCCACGGTCACCAGGGCGCGCACCTGACCTTCTCCCGGCGTTTCTATTTCATCCACCAGAGTGACTACCGGCAATTCGCCTATCACTTCGGGAAGGCCTTTCACACGGCTGACCCATCGCCCTGTTTGAAAAGATTTTTCCCCGGACGCTTTTCTGACAGCCACGTGAGCGGGGGTCGGGAACATGGCGCCGCCGGGTCTGTCAAGATTTCCCGTAAGCACGTTCACCACATCCACCAGCCAGCTTGCCAGGGTTCCAAATTCCACGGTGCTCGTCCCCATGCGCCCATACACCACGGCCGTCGGCGCCAGGGCCAGTTCCCGCGCCAGTCGCCGGATGTTATCAGAAGAAATTCCGCACATGGAGGCCACGGTATCCGGAGAATAAGGATCCGCGAGTTGTTTCACTTCACTTACGCCGTTTACATGCTCCTCCAACGGCCCGAGCGCGACCAGACCTTCTTTGAACAGGGTATGGACTATTCCCAGGAGCAGGAAAGGATCTGTTCCGGGCCTGATGAAGAGGTGTTCACTGGCTGCCGCGGCCGTACGGGTACGGCAGGGGTCCACCACTACCACTTTTCCGCCCCTGTTCCTGATGGCTTTCAACCTTCCCGGAAAATCGGGCGCCGTACAAAGGCTGCCGTTGGACACCATGGGATTGGCCCCGAGGATCAGAAGATAGTCGGTGCGATCCAGATCGGGAACCGGGATCAGAGAAGGCCCCCCAAAGAGAAAACCGCTGGAAACATGTTTGGGAATCTGATCCACGGAGCTTGCGGAGTAGAGGTTCTTGCTTCGGAGACCCTTCAGAAATGGTCGGATGGCCATGGCCCCCGCCAGGGTATGAACGGTGGGGTTGCCTAAAAAAACAGCTACTGCATCACGTCCGTACTGTTCGAGGATGGGCTGAAGTCCTTCTTCCACCGCCCTGAAGGCCTCTTCCCAGGAGACCTCCCGCCATTCATCCCCTTTCCGGATGAGAGGCCGGGTCAGGCGGTCGGGATCATCGTGGAGCTTCCCCAGGGCCGCGCCTTTGGGACAAAGGTAACCGTGGCTGAAGACATCCTTTTCATCCCCTTGGACGTGGATGACTTCTTTGTTTTTAATGGTTAGCTTCAAACCACAGGTGGCTTCGCACAGGGGGCACGTTCGAAAAACCACCCGCTCACGGGCGTCATGGCTATTGTCACTATGAATATGCATGTCTCTCATTCCTCCTTTATTCTATATTACGAAACTCGTTGAGTTCAAGCAATGCCTAATTTGCGTTGACACCTAAAAGCAAATTCAATATAGTTTCCGACAGAATAGAGGATAGGAGAAAGTGCTGGTCAAACAAACATAAACTTTCAGCACCAAAGGGAAGGAGGAATCGATGGGCAAAAAAGCAGAAAATACCGATCGCAGAGAGTTCCTGAAGACAGCCGGAATGGCAGGGCTGGCCGCAGGCGGCATGATACTGGGAGGCGCTTCGTTCGCTGGTGCCGAAAAGAAAAAGGCCATTCCGAAAACACCGGTGAAAGTTGCCGCCATAAGCTTCCTGACCGGTGCGGCAGCCGGACCTTTTGGAATTCCAGGGGACAATTCCTACAAGATGATGGCCGACATATACAACAAGGAAGGCGGCATCCTGGGGCGAAAGATAGATCTGATCAGCCTGGACGAAGCAGGCGGCGCCAAGACTCAGGTGGAACTGGCACGAAAGTTGATACTCGAAGACAAGGTAGATGTTATTCTGGGATACATCTCTTCCGGCGACTGCAAGGCCGTGCTTCCTCTCTCCGATGAACTGGGGGGCCTCATGCTGGCTTATGACTGCGGGACGCACGTATTGATGGAAGAAAAAACATCCCCCTTCAAGACACCGAAATTCCAATTGGGTTTTCGTACGGCCGCGCACCTGGGGCAGGATAATATTGCCCTGGCCCTGGCCATCAAGAAATACATGCCCAACGTGAAGAAGATCGCCGCCATCAACCAGGATTACGCCTGGGGACGTGATTCCTGGCAGATCTTTGAGCTGGCCATCAAGAAGGTTCTTCCCAATGTGGAAGTGGTCAAGACCCTGTGGCCCAAGATTTTTACCACCGATTACACCGCGCACGTAAGCACGCTCATGGGATCGGGCGCGGAACTCATCCACACGTCATTCTGGGGCGGGGACGCCGTGACCTTTATAAAACAGGCCATGGCGGCAGGACTTTTCAAACAGGCAAAGCTGGCCATGAGCCGCGGCGAGCCTTACCCACAGGAAATCGGAGAAAGCTTCCCCGAGGGCCAGTTCCTCTGTTGCGCCGGCGCCCATTACTTCCTGTATCCCGCCTGGGACAAATGGCCTCTCAACAAGTGGTTTGTGGCGGAATTCAAGAAACGGTACGATAAATATCCCACCTATCCGTCTTATCATGCCTTCCAGGCCATCGCATCCTACAAGACTGCCGTGGAAAAGGCATCAAGCCTGGTTGGCGGCTGGCCCGCCATCGAAGATGTCGCCAAAGCCCTTGGCAACATGAGCCTGGAGACGCCTTCGGGATATCTCGTGATCGACAAAGACCACAACGCCCGGGAAGACTGCCTCGTGGGCATCTCTAAAAAGGTGAAAGGATATCCGTTCCCCATCCTTGATCCCGACAAACTGGAGGTATTTCCTTCCTTCCAGGTCAATGCCCCTGCAGGAATATCCACGGAAGCCTGGATCGACGGCTGGGAATCGTAACCTGAATCGCATCCGGTGGTGGAGACAGCTTTCCATCGCCGGATGTTCTTTTCAGCGTAGTTTCTATACTCAAACGCTGCGTCTTTACGGACTGCAAGGGAGGGCCCTCGCCTATGGGGCTGATATATGCCCTCAACGGATTGTACTTCTCGGCCTTTCTGTTCCTGACCGCCCTGGGACTATCCATCATCCTGGGAGTCATGGGTATCCTGAACCTGGCCCATGGATCCCTCTATGCCATCGGTGGCTTTGTGGGCGCCTACCTGATCGGACTCATGGCCCATGACAGCATGCCCTTGACCTTGGCGACAGCCGTTCTCGGTGCGGTTTTCGTCGCAGGCATGGTCGGGTTCATCCTGGAAACAACCCTCATCAAACATATGTACAAACGGGCGCTGGAGTACCAGCTCCTCATCACCTTCGGCATTCTCATGCTTATCGAGGATCTTATAAAACTGGTTTTCGGTGGAGAATCCCGCTATGCCTCCGCCCCGTTCGACGCCATGGGAAGCATCCATATCATGGGGCACACCTATTCGGTCTATTTCCTGTTTGTCATAGCCATGGCCATGGGAGCCGGTCTTTTCATCTGGTGGCTGATGGTGAAAACACGTCTGGGCATTATGCTCAGAGCCATTGAGATGGACAGGGAGATGGCCCAGGCCATGGGTATCCCCATGCGAAGCATGACGATTACGGCGTTTGTCATCGGGTCCGCACTGGCCGGCCTCGCTGGCGCCCTCGTGGTTCCCACAACACCGGCAGTGATGGGAATGGGAATGGATCCACTGATCATGGCCTTTATCGTCGTGGTCATCGGAGGCCTTGGCAGCCTCAAGGGCGCCTTTCTGGGTTCGCTCATCGTCGGGCTGACGAGATCATTCACCATAGCCTATTTTTCAGAACTTGAGATGCCTCTGCTTTTCCTGATTGCGGTGGTTATCCTTGTTATTCGGCCAGAGGGTCTGTTTGGTCAGAAATAGAAGAGGAGATCATGAAAAAATACCTGTTCACACCGCGCGCCGCCTGTTACCTGGTCGCATTGATCCTGCTCCTTTCTCTGCCTCGTTTCATCAGCCCCTATCACCTGACCCTCATGGAATCCGGACTGTCCCTGGCCATCATGGCCCTGGGACTCAATCTTCTGCTTCGATACACAGGCGTTCTTTCTTTTGGACAAGGGGCCTATTTTGCCGCAGGCGCCTATGCGGTAGGGCTCCTTTCCATGTACCTGCCCGAACAGTTCACCTTTGAAAACGCCATGCTTGCCGCCCTCGTGGTTTCAGCGCTTATATCGGCTCTTTTCGGGCTTGTCTGCGTTCGCCACACTAAGATATTCTTCTCCATCCTTACTCTGGCACTGTCCATGCTTTTGTTTGCCGTGCTTGAAAAGGCCTACCATTACACGGGAGGATCCGACGGCATTCGCATACCCATTCCCTCCTTTTTCGGCCACGAGTTCGAAGGCATGCGTCGTTTCCAGTTTCTCTGCGGCCCCTATTACTACGTGGTTGTAGGCATCTTTGCAGCAGCAACCGTTCTCATGTTGGCCATCGTCAATTCTCCTTTCGGCAAGGCACTTCAGGCCACCAGGGACAATGAACTCCGGGCGGAGATGATCGGGATCCGCGTCAAGCGATACCGGTGGTACGCCTTCGTCATATCCGGCACCTTTTCAGGCCTTTCAGGAGGAGTCTGGAGTTTTGTCAACGGATACATTACACCGGAAATAAGCAACTGGGTTTTCTCGGGTGAAATCGTCTATATGGTGCTGCTTGGAGGATTCATGATATTTGAAGGACCGATCGTGGGCGCCATCCTTTTCACCTATATGCGGCTCTATGCGGTCGCCATGACGGAATACTGGATGCTCATCATCGGCGCCACCCTCATATTTCTCGTTCTGGTCCTGCCCGGCGGGGTCACCGGAGGGCTGGCCGGCCTTTACAATCGATTGAAGCCGAAACGAACGCAGGCGGTAGTCCAAGAATGAGTTTTTATTGCCGGATATTGGGAAGGCGGGAGTTTTCATGCTGCAAGTCGTAAACTTACAAAAATCGTTTGGGCGTTTCATGGTCATTAGTGGGGCCAGTTTTTCCGTAAAGGAAAATGAGGTAGTGGCTCTTCTGGGACCCAACGGCGCGGGAAAGACCACCATGGTCAATCTGATCAGCGGGCACATCCGGCCGGATTCCGGACAGATTCTGCTGGACGAAAAAGAAATCACCAGTGCGCCTCCCCATGTACGGATCAGCATGGGAATTGCCCGAAATTTCCAGATTACGCAGCTTTTTGAAGAACTGAGTGTTCTGGACAACGTGCGCAACTGCATCTTTTCCATCCAGGGCCGTTCGGGCCGTTTTTTCAAACCCGCCTTTTCGTACCGCCAAGCCACCGAAGAGGCCATGGATATCCTGGAGACATTCCACCTGGAAAAGTTTGCATCCGATCTGGCGGCGGGACTGAGCGAGGGCGACAAAAAAATACTCGACACAGCCATGGCGTTTGCCCTGAAAGCGAAGTTCCTCCTTCTGGATGAGCCCACCAGCGGCGTGGCCACATCCGATAAATTCAAGGTCATGGATACGATTATCAGCGCCATCAAGAAACAGGGAACCGCAACGCTCATCATCGAACACGACATGGACATCGTGGAAGAATACACGAACCGGATTATGGTCCTTGCAGACGGACGAATTCTGGCGGATGGGGCCTCCTCGGAGGTCATGGAAAACAAAGAAGTTAAAGAGACGCTTTTCGGGGTTATGGACTGACCATGCTGCTATCCATCGACAAACTGGTTTTCTTCGTCCGCAAGACTCAGATCCTCCGCTCCATATCCATGAATGCACAAAAAGGAGAGATTGTGGGACTGCTGGGACGCAACGGCGCAGGAAAGAGTTCCATCCTCAAGTGCATTATGGGACTTTACACCCCCGCATCGGGACATATTCTTTTTAAAGACGAGGAGATCACCACCCGCCCTACACGCCAGAGGGTTCTTTCCGGACTGGCTTACTCGCCGGAAGACGCCAGGGTCTTTCCTGACCTTACCGTGGAGGAAAACGTAAAGCTTTCCACGTGGATCATTGAAAAGCGGGCCGAAGCACAAAAATTTAATGTAGAGCAAGGTTTTGAGATTTTCCCGAAAGTCAGGGAACTCTGGGAAAGAAAGGGCGCCAACCTTTCCGGAGGAGAAAAAAAGATGGTATCCGTAATGCGCGCCCTTGCCCTGAACCCATCACTCCTGCTTCTGGATGAATCCTTCGAGGGACTGTCGCCCCTGGTCGTCCGTCATTTCTCGGATGCCATGGGGCGCATACGGGATATGGGGATATCGATCATTTTAGCGGAATCGAATCTCGGGAACACATCGAGGGTGGCGGACAGGGCCTACGTTATAGAAAGAGGAGAGGCTATTTTTCAGGGAACGCCCCATGAAATTGAACAGGAAGAGAGCATTTCTCTCATCCTGGGACGATAAATGCGATAAAAAGGAGAAAAAGCCATGCTGGACAGAATCAATATTTTCAGAACTACTCCAAGAATTGTTATGGGTCCGGGCGCCGTTAACGGTATTGGTCGCGAGGTTCGCGATTTAGAATCAGGCCGCGCTATGATTGTGACAGATGCAGGGATCCTGCAGGCCGGCCTGCTTGCACCCGTCGAGGCTTCCTTGAAAGAAGCAAAGATTAAGTACAGTGTCTTCAGCGACGTGGCGCCTGATCCCCGCTATGAAACGGTTGAACATTGTCTGGCGGCCATGCGGTCTTTCAAACCGACCAGTATGATCGGCTTCGGGGGAGGAAGTTCCATCGACATAGCCAAGACAAGCGCCATCATGTTCAAAAACCCGGGGTCCATCATTGATTACTGCGGCATAGATCTGGTTCCCAAGCCCGGCCTTCCCTCCATCATGGTGCCCACTACGGCGGGGACAGGCAGCGAAGTAACCCCCATTGCCATCCTTTCCGATGAAAACGAAAAGTTAAAAAAGGGCGTGGTCAGCCCCCATCTCTTTCCGAAGACCGCCCTCCTGGATCCTCTGCTCACCCTGGGGCTTCCACCCGCCATCACCGCCGCCACAGGCATGGATGCGCTGATACACGCCATCGAATCCTATACCAGCGTAAATGCCACTGGAATCACCGATATGTTGGCGGCAAGGGCCATCGAACTGATTGCCGAAAATCTAAGGACAGCCTACGCCCATGGCGGAAATATTCATGCACGGTCAGCCATGTTGGAGGGAAGTCTTTTGGCCGGAATCGCTTTTGCCAACGCAGGCGTTACGGCCGTGCATGCCTTCGCATACCCCATCGGCGCGCAATTCCATATTCCCCACGGTGTGGCCAACACCCTTATGTTGGCCGAGGTCATGCGATTCAATCTGGTGGGAAATGTGCGGAAGTTCGCAGATATTGCCGTTCTCATGGGGGAACCGGTTGAAGACCTGTCAGACCGCGAGGCGGCAGAGGCGGCGGTAGATGCCATAGAGGTGCTGGCGGAAGATCTCCAGGTGCCTTCCTGTTTGGGGGAATTCGGGGTAACAGAAAGCCACATCGATGATCTGGCCGAAGGCGTAATGAAAGTGACCCGGCTGCTGGCCAACAATCCCAGGGCTCTCTCAAAAAAAGATGCAGCGGACATTTATCGCAGGGTTCTTTAGTCGCTGACACGAGGTTCGCGTTCGTGGAGGTATAGGTCCCCATGGTCCAGTTCAAACGCTCCGTCTGTCCACACGATTGCCCCGACACCTGCGGACTCCTCGTGGGAGTAGAGAATAGCCGTGTGCTTTCCGTAAGGGGAGACCCCGAGCATCCTTTCACCCGAGGTGCCGTTTGTACAAAGGTACGGCATTATCCGGAGCGTGTCCACTCACCTTCTCGACTTCTCCATCCCATGAAACGGACCGGGCCGAAAGGACAGGGACAATTCGAACGCATCTCCTGGGAACAGGCCTTCACAGAAATTGTTCACCGCTACAGACAGATTATTTCCCGATTCGGGTCCGAAGCCATCCTGCCCTATTCTTACGCAGGAACCATGGGGCTTGTTCATTTTCATGCGGGTCACCCCTTTTTTCACAAGTTAGGCGCCTCCAGGCTCTTGCGCACCATTTGCGGGTCCGCGGCCCAGGCAGGTTTTGCCGCAAGCATGGGCGACATCCCCACCACAGACATAGAAACCTCGGTGAAATCGGACCTGATTCTCATCTGGGGAAGCAATACCCTGTCCACGAACCTGCACGCCTGGCCCTTTTTCCTGGAGGCGCGCCGACAGGGCGCCTTGATCGTGGTCATCGATCCATACAAAAACCGTACGGCGGAAAAAGCGGATTTCCATCTCAAACTACGGCCGGGGACGGATGCGGCCCTTGCCCTGGGCATCATGCATGTCCTCATCCGGGAAGGGCTCACTGATGAGGAATTCATCCGAAAACACACCATCGGCTTCGAAGAGCTGAAAGCCAGGGTACAAAGCTATCCCCTTTCCCGCGTCGAGACGATCACCGGAATTCCCGCTGCCGTAATCGAGGAGCTGGCAAAAAAATACGGTCGGGCCCATGCCCCCTACATCCGGACAGGGTGGGGACCTGCCCGGCAGCTTAAGGGAGGCATGGCCATGAGAACCATCGCCCTGCTTCCGGGACTCGTGGGCGCCACCCACAAAGACGGCGGCGGGATCACTCGATCCACTGCTTCGGCCTTTGCTTTCAACATGGAACCGATCCTGCGTGCTGACTTGGGCCCTCAGGGGGTGAGAACCATCAACATGGTGCAGTTGGGCCATGCGCTGACCGAGCTGAACGATCCGCCCGTAAAAGCCCTCCATGTATATCACTCTAACCCTGCGGTGGTGGCGCCGGATTCATCAAGAGTTCTGAGAGGCCTTGCCCGTGAGGACCTTTTCGTGGTGGTCCATGAGCACTTTCTCACCGACACCGCCCTTTTTGCCGATCTCGTTCTTCCGGCGGCCACATCGATGGAATCCACGGACCTGTATCGCAGCTATGGCCACTATTATTTGCAGATGGCACGCCCGGTTATCGCGCCAACGGGGGAGACACGCTCAACCCTGTCCATCTTTCAGGAACTGGCCAGACGATTCTCTTTCACGGAAAAATGTTTTTCGGAGACCGAAGAAGACAGAATCAAAATGCTTCTTGCCTCGGATGCCCCGTATCTGAGTGGGATCACGTTGGAGCGCTTAAAGGAAGGCAGGCCCATCAGGCTCTCCATTCCCGCCCCTGTCTTTTCAGAGGGATTCGGCACGCCTTCCGGAAAAATTGAGTTTTATTCCAAGAGCATGGCCCAAAAAGGCCTGGACCCCCTGCCTGATGGAGAACCCGGTCTGGATGAAGAGGGAGACGGTCTTTTTCCCCTGCAAATGATTACTCCGCCACGCCATAATTCTCTTAACTCAACCTTTAACGAAATTGAATCCCTTCGCAACAGTGCGGGCGCTCCCACCATCCTCATCCATCCGGATGACGCAGCGGCAAGGGGTATCGAAGAACAGATGAAAGTAAAGGTATTCAACAACCGCGGGGCATGCTGCCTTTTCGCCCATCTGACAGAACGAACTTCGCCAGGGGTAACCGTGGCGGAAGGTCTCTACTGGCCGCGATTCATGCCGGAGAATCGAGGAATCAACCGGACTCACAAGCCAGCGCCTTACGGATATGGGGAGCAGTTGTGCATTTCATTGCAACCTGGTGGAAATTGAACCGGCATAACCGGATATCAGAGAACACTGGAAGGTAAATTTTGAAAAAAGCATTCGTAACCCTTTTGCCTGTGACAGCCATAAGTCTCATGTTTCTTCTTGTCCCTCCATCCTGCCAGGCGGGCGGAAGATTCCCTGACTGTCTCTCTCGGAACCCAGAAGCTGCATCCCATTAATCCGGCTTATGGAACAAGCCGCCACATCCTGGTCCTGTACCATAACTGGGGGGACACCCTCTTTTACAGGGACCCTGATCAAAAAAAGCTTGTGCCCTGTCTTGCCGAATCATTCCGGTTTGTCGATCCGCGGACCATTGAATTCGTGCTTCGAAGGGTGTTCGCTTTCACAATGGAGAACCATTTGACGCATTTGCCGTGAAATTTTCCCTCGAATCTTTTGAAGAGCCCCGAATCCAAGGTATCCCGATACCTCTCGGGCTTTTCGGAAATGCTGATTATTGACAAGTATACGATTCGGATCAAAACCGCCATCAGCAACCCCACCGCTCTTGAAATTATCGCCAATACCCTGTTCATCTTCCCCCCCGGCTACTACAGAAAAGTAGGGAAGAGAGGGCTTCGAAAAACACCCGGTAGGTACTGGGCCCTACAAATTCGTTTCCTGGAAAGGTCCGCAGGAAATCTGTTTCAAGGCCAACGAGGATTATTTCGGAGGCCCTAAAGGGAAAGCGGAGATACCTGTCTTCAATGCGGTGGTTATCCCTGAAGAACTTCCGCAGGTCCAGGCGCTAATTACAGGCAAGGTGGACCTGTCCCGTTCCACCACTGCCCTTCATAAACAGATCCTTTTTTTAAAGCAAAACCACCGATCTTGAACTTCAAGAGCGCTCCATCCCTTCGAACCAATTTTATCTGCATGGATTCCGTAGGGCGAAGTGGGGTGGATTTTTTTAAGGACATACGGGTAAGAAAGGCCGTCAACCATGCCATCAATAAGAAAACACATTATTGATAATACACTACAGCGGATTCTGCAGACATCGCCTGGAGCGTTACCAGCCCACTTCATTTCGGCCACGAAACGGAGGTAAAACAATATCCCTATGATCCGGCAAAAGCAGAAAGCTTCTGAAAGATGCCGGATATCCAGATGGTTTTACCGTCGATTTTTTCTGTGCGGGCGTCAGTGAAAGCGCCTGCGAATCCATTGCAGCAGATCTGAAAGACGTAGGAATCGATACGAATATGACCTGGATGGGCGGTGAATGGAACAACTTCTACCGCAAGTTCCTGGCAGGAGAACTTCCCTTGGCATTTCTCACGTGGGGAAGTTACTCCATTTTTGACGCAAGCGCCATTTTGGACCCGTTTTTCATGAAAGATGCCCCGGGGTGCTATGGAACCACACTTGAAATCGACAGGATGCTCAAGGAAGCCCACAAGAGTCTGGATCAGAAAGAGCGAAAATCCTTTTTCTCACAAATCCAGAAGGCCGTTGCCGAGGAGGCCTTCTGGGCGCCTATCTGTAATACCAGGTCCTTGTCGGTCATGAAGAAGAATCTGAATTTTGAACCCAGCTACGATGAGATCGATCGTTACTTCAGAGCGTCCTGGAAAAAGATCCGTGAAACGAATCTCACGTTCAATCGGGTTTGCCATGAAATGGTTCGATATTTTACGCGGTCACCGGAAGAAAATCAGGCCTCGCTTGATCAACGCGGCAGTCGCTATTCTCCTTTTCGCCACACTTATGCCCTTCCCGCCAACCATGCCGAGCGATGCTTTTGCGACTACGACATCGCCCCAAAGCGAGATTATGGCGCTCTATCTCTATAACTTCCTCCTGTTTGTTGAATGGCCCCAGGAGACTTTTCAGGAGAACGGAACCCTCAGAGTGATCATCCTCGGCAATCACGCTCTTTTCGAATCCCTCAAACCAATGAGAGGCAAACTTATCAAAGGGAAAAAGCTTATTGTCATAAACGTTGTAGAAGAGAAGGAGATAAAAGAACCATACCACGTGCTATTCATCGATTCTTCCAAGAAAACTCTTGTCCCACGTCTTCTGAAACGGGTCGGAAACTGTCCTCTCCTTACCATAAGCAACATAAAGGAATTCATCGACATGGGCGGCATGGTTCTTTTCCAAGACTGCTTGGAGTCCCCGATTGAAGAAGGGCAACAAAAACGATTTGAAATCAATATTGCAGCTGTTGAAAAGACCGGACTGAAAATTGGGGCCAGACTTCTGAGGCTGTCCCGCATCGTACAAAAAAAGGACGGCAGGTAATTCCATGAAAATATTCCAGTACCTTTCCATAAAGAAAAGACTCCTGTTGATCATCATGTCCATTAATATCTTTTCCCTCGCTCGTTACCTTTTTTGGGTCCATGGCATACGATTACCTCCTGTTCAAAAAAAATGCCGTCCAGGAATTGACCGTCACGGCTGACGTAATCGGGTACAACTGTGTTGCGGCTCTGGCTTTCGAAGATGGGACTGACGCCCTAAAAACCCTCTCATCCCTCGGCGCCGACAAGTCGATCGTAGGAGCCTGGATTTTCATGAAAGACAAAAATATCCTGGCACGATATCTTCGAAGAGAATATCGAAAAACCGCTTATAACACCCGACTTTAAAAAAGATGGTTTTTCTTTTGAAAACGGGTTCCTCGTGCTCTACAGGCCCATCCTGTTTGAAGGGGCTTTCATCGGCACGGTTTGCATCCAATCCAACTTGAGTGCAATGACATCCATCTTGAAGAGTCAGGCACAAACCACAGGCATTGTCGTACTTCTGTCCCTATTTCTTGCCTTTCTTCTCTCCTCCAGACTGCAGAAGTTCATAACGGCGCCGATCATCAAACTGGCCGAACTCGCAACATCCGTGTCGGAAAAAAAGGATTTCACTTTACGGAGTGAAAAACATCCGGCAGACGAAATTGCTCTTCTCGTAGACGCCTTCAATAATATGCTGCAGGAGATAGAAAATCAAAACCGCTCTCTGGTTCTCTCCAGACATGACGCTGAAGAATCGGCCGCAAAGGCACATCAACTTACAGAAAATGTGACACGGATAAATGTGAAGCTCCAAGAAGAAATCAGGATCAGGAAGGAGATGGAAAACAAATTAGAGGATCTGGTAAATCAGAGGACCTCCCAACTGAGAAAAAGCAACGAACAGCTCGTGAAAGAGGTGATGGAAAGAAAGACAGCCGAAGAGAAAATATCGATTTCCCTTGCGGAAAAAAGCCTTCTCCTTGGCGAAATCCATCACCGTGTGAGAAACAATCTCCAGGTTATTTCAAGTCTGCTTGATTTGACGAGACGAAGAACCGTCAATCCGGAGGCCAGTGGAGTCCTTGCGGATGCCACATCAAAAATCCAAACCATGGCTTTTATCCACTCACAGCTGTACGAAAGCGAGAATTTCAGCAAGATAGAAATGGGCAGCCACGTAAGAAAACTCTCCGGTCACCTTTCTCAGATCTATGGGGCCTGGAAAAAAGGAATCGTCACCGTATTTGACTGTTCCGATCTTTATCTTTCCGTAAGTCAGGCCATTCCATGCGCTTTAATCCTCAATGAAGTCATATCCAACGTATATAAACACGCCTATCAAGAAGGGGCGGCTGGTAAATGCTATATTTCAGTAAAAACCATCGAGGAGACCAAGGCTTCGATCAGCGTCGGAGACGATGGAGCGGGAATACCCGATAATTGGGATATAGAGAAATCGGGGACATTAGGCCTGAAACTTATTAAAAACCTTATTCTAAGACAGTTGAAAGGCCAATTTCACCTTGAAAATAACGGTGGTGGAACTCAGGTATCCTTGGTTTTCGACATCATTCATGATGACACCTTTGTCCATGCAAGGACAGATGAAAAGGAATACTTGTAAAATTCCGCGGGATAGTTTATAGATGCAGTAAGTATTAGGATTCAACAAAGTCTGTTATCAAAGAAAGGAATAGTACAATGCACAAAATTCTGATTGTAGACGACGAAGTGATTATTACCTCTCAATTGGAGGCACTCCTTACGTCGGTGGGCTACAGTGTTGTAGGTGTGGCCTTCTCTTCGGAAGAGGCACTTCCCATGGCAAGAGAGACCAAACCGGACCTGATCCTGATGGACATTTTCATGGAAGAAATGTCGAGTGGCATTAACGTTGCGCAGAAAATAAAAGATGAGCTGAACATACCGATCATATTCATTTCAGGATATTCCGAAGAAGAGCTGGTAACCAAGGCAAAAGAGGTGGAACCCCTGGGATATCTTCTCAAGCCTTTTCAGGCAAACCAGGTCACTACCTCCATTGAGGTTGGCCTTCACAAATTCAAAAGAGACCAGGAATTCAAGGAAGAATATGCCAGGCTTGAAAAACAGTTTCAGGAACGTAACGAAGAGCTCATAAAAGCCTATGAAACGATCAAGGAACGCCAGCAGGAACTGGAAATAAGAACCCTTGAGTTGGAAGAAACGAACGCTGTGCTCAAGATTCTCATAGAAAGACGGGAAGAAGACAAACGCGAACTGGAAGAGAAAGTGTTGGGAAATGTAAAAACCCTGGTCGAACCTTACCTTCGAAAGCTGAAGGAAACGGCACTCACCCCCACCCAGAACATCTTTTTACAGATATTAGAGTCAAATTTAGAAGATCTTACCGCCCCCTTCCTTCGAAATCTGGCCATGAAGTACACAGGACTCACACCAAAAGAGGTTCAAGTGGCCGCACTCGTCAAGGACGGCAAGAACACCAAACAGATCGCCAAACTCATAGAAACTACCGTACGGGCCGTTGAATTTCATCGGCACAGCCTCAGAGACAAGCTGGATTTAAGAAACAAGAAGGTGAATCTCAGGACATTCCTCATGTCGCTTCCGTAAGAAATGACATGAAAGTCAGCTGTTTCCGGAGATTGGAGGATGATTCCGTTACAGACATTCGTGGGCGCAGCCCTATTGATTCTCGGAAGAAAGCTTTTCTGGGTATTTGTAGGCGCAATAGGGTTCGTGCTGGGAATGGACATTGCGAGTCGTTTTCTCCAGGGACGTCCGGACTGGCTGATCTTGATTGTTGCTTTTGGCGCAGGGATTCTGGGCGCACTGCTGGCTCTTTTTCTTCAGCGCGCCGCTGTTCTTGTCGCGGGTTTCTTTTCTGGCGGACATATTGCAAAGACCGTTCTTTCCCTCTTCGGATGGCAACCTTCCCTGCCGGCTTGGATCCCCGTTATTATCGGAGGGATCATCGGGGCGGTCCTTCTGTACGCCCTTTTTGATTGGGCCCTGATTTTTCTCTCTTCACTCAGTGGAGCAGGGCTCATCCTGCAAACCTTCACGGTCTCCCAACAGACTCAAGGTCTCCTTTTTATCGTGCTGGTTGTATCGGGAGTGTTTATTCAGGCGGGTCTGATGAAACGGGATAAGGGCAGGAAGAAATGATACGACCGATCCCCTGACGTTTCGATCTACTTGAATCCTTCCAGCTGGTATATTTTTATTTTCTTATGAAGGTTGCTTCTCTCGATACCGATTGCCTCTGCGGTCTGGGAAATATTGCCGTCAAATTCCTTCAGCTTCGCCTCGATAAATGCCTTCTCAAATTCACCTCTGGCATCTTTGAGGGAACCGGATGTAAAGGCATGCTCAAAGCCGACACTGCCGGACGACACTCTGTTGTAGGGCTCAGGGACATCCGCCGTCTGAATGATCTTGCCGGGAACCATGATCATAAGCCTTTCGATCAGATTTTTCAGCTCCCTAACATTTCCCGGCCACTCATAATTACAGAGGATATCCAGCGCTTCGTCGGACATCTGTTTTCGCCTCGATATTCGTGTTCAGCGAAAATTCACGGATAAATTCTTCCACAAGGTCGGAAATATCCTCTGTTCGCTCCCTTAAGAGTGGAATCCGCATCGGAATCACATTCAATCTGAAATACAGGTCCTCCCTGAACTTTCCTCTTCCTATCTCCTGTTCCAGATCCTTGTTGGTAGCGGCAATGACACGCACATCCACCTTAATGGTATGGATGCCGCCGACTCTTTCAAATCGTTGTTCCTGCAGTATCCTGAGTGTTTTAGACTGGGCCTTGAGGCTCATATCCCCAATCTCATCAAGAAAAAGCGTCCCCTCGTGGGCCATGTCAAACTTGCCTTTTCTCATGGTCGACGCCCCCGTGAACGCCCCTTTTTCATGCCCGAACAGTTCGCTTTCAATGAGATCATCGGGAATCGCAGCGCAGTTCACCTCAACCATAGGTTTTTGGCTGCGTTTGCTCAGCCGGTGAATGGTGTGGGCTACAAGCTCTTTTCCCGTGCCGTTGTCCCCCGAAATCAGAATCCATGCATTGGTGGGAGACACGATACGGATCTGTTCTTTCAGATCGGTGATAGCAGGGCTGTTTCCGATAATTCGGTATCTGTTCTTATCTTTTTCCTTGAGAAGATCAATCGCTTCTTCAAGCCGGTTGTGTTCGAGAGCATTGTTTACGGCAAGAAGAAGTTTATCCAGGGAGAGCGGCTTTTCAATAAAGTCATATGCCCCCATTTTGGTCGCCTTCACCGCGGTTTCTATATTCCCGTGGCCCGACATCATAACCACCTGCAATCGTGGATAGAGGGATTTCAATTTTTCCAGGGTCGTCATTCCATCCGGGGCCGGCATCCATATATCCAACAAAACAACGTCGGGCATGGTTTCTTCCACTCTGTCTAAAGCCGCGGTCCCACTCTCCGCGGTAATCACGTGAAATCCTTCATCCGTTAGAATCCCTTCAAGAGATTGCAGGATACTTTTCTCGTCATCCACCACAAGAATTGTTCTAGACATATCGGATTACCTTTCCCCCATCATCTCCACCGCGATCCTGGCCGTCTTCTTCGAGGCGCCACCTCCTCCCTAGAAGCCTTCGCACTTCCAGGAGGTCTCCCTTCATCCGTTCTCTGAGTTCCCTGTTTTTGAGCAGGATCCCCGCCTCATAGGCAAGCGTGTCCACGTTCACGCTGTCCTGAATCAACTCACAGACCACTCTTTTTCCTGCAACCAGATTCACCAGACTGATGAAAGGAACCCTTATGAGGGCCTTTCCCGCCAGATAGGAAAAGCGGGATACCCTGTACACCACGACCATGGGGACAGCCATAATGGCCGTATCCAGAGTTGCGGTGCCCGAAGTCACTATGGCCAGATCACAGCGCCCCAGTGTCCCATGGATGTCGCCCTCCCGAATCTGGATATTCACCGATGAACGGTCTATAAACGGACGAATGAAATCCCGGGAAATCGTATCGGCAAGGGGCAAAAGACATTTTATGCGGGGGTAATCCCCTTTCAGAATTTCCACCGCTTTAATCATTTCCGGAAGCAGATTTCTGATTTCTTCCTTTCTGCTGCCGGGCAACAGGCCTATGACCGGACCGTCGGCACCGAATGTCGGCATCTCTTGACTGTCCCGTTCAAGACACGTGGCCTCCCTGCATCGATCCATCAGTGGATGCCCAACATAATCCACCCGAACGCCCCGTCTCCTGTAAAAATCCTTTTCAAAGGGCAAGATGACCGCCATGCGTGTAATACGCCTGGCGATTTTCCTCACCCGTCCTTTTCTCCAAGCCCACACCTGAGGACTGATGTAATATAACACGGGAACATTCAGCCGTTTTGCGAATTTTGCGAGGTACAAATTAAATTCCGGATAATCCAGCAGAATCAGGAGATCCGGTCTTTTTTCCCGGAGAACTTCTTTTAGCCTCCTTGCGGCCTTCAAAATGGTCTTGATCCGAACAACCGCCTCTGTAAGACCTACTACCGCCATTTCCGAAGAATGAAAAAGAATATGGACGCCGGCCTTTTCCAGCTCCTTTCCGCCTATACCGCAAAATCGCGTTTCAGGAAGCAATTGCTTGAGCATTTCTACCAGCGCGGCCCCGTGGTGATCAGCAGAGGCCTCGCCGGCCACAATCACCACCCGCTTCCCTGGTTTATCTGCATAGGTTGAGGTATCCATTAAGGAACACTGAACAGTTGAAATGGTTTATGGGGCTTTGATTTGGATGGTTCTTCCCCAAAAGATGTACCGATCAGAAGACTTTGGGCGTCAAAAGCGACAACAATCCCGGATAGGTTTACCGATGCGTCTGAATAGGCTCAAATTTCTTGGATCCCCTGTCAATCTGATCGATGATATTGAGGGCAATCTTCAATGCGTTTCGCCCGTCTTCTCCTGTCACCAAGGCCTCGGTGCCGTTCTTCACGGCATGGACAAAGGCATTGATCTCATCAGACAGTGGATCGATGCCTTCATATTTGGTCTTTTTGGTAGTTACCGTGGGAAAACCGTCTTCGTCTTTTGCCTCATCGTCCAATCCAATCACCGTAACCTGCCGTTTTCCACAATCCGCGGATATGTAGGCATCCGGCTGGAAGACCCTGATTTTACGAAGCATTTTTCCGGACACCCGGCTTGCAGTCAAATTGGCGGCCGTACCGTCTTCAAATACAAGCCTCACGCTGGCGATATCGGTTTTATCTGTAATAACAGCCATCCCCGTGGCATGGACCTCTGAAACTTCTGAAGGGACAATATGCAGGATGATATCCAGATCGTGAATCATCAAATCAAGGACCACGTCCACATCAAGACCTCTTTTCGCAAAGAGATTCATACGATGGGCTTCAATAAAAACAGGTTTGTTCAACAAACTTTCCATCTGTACAATGGCCGGATTAAATCTTTCGACCAAACCGACCTGAAAAACCAGATCTTGCTTCTTTGCCATATCTATCAGGGCGTCTGCATCATGGAGGTCATAAGTGATCGGTTTTTCAATCAGCATATGGATTCCCTTTGAAAGGATATCCTTGGCTACATGAAAATGCATTTCCGTTGTCACCGCCAGACTTACGGCATCCACGCGATCAAGGACATTCTGGTGATCAAAAAACGGCGTCACATGGTAACGTTCTCCAATTTCTCTCGCTCTTTCCCTGTTTACGTCAACGACCCCGACCAGTTCAACTCCCGGGATGGCCTTGTATTTTTGAACGTGGAACTCTCCAAGGTGTCCCACACCGATCACGGCCACTCTTAGTCTCTCTGCATTCACTATGGTTTTCTCTCCATTTCTATTTTGACGCTTTCGGACCCCAGAGCGATGACGGCAATCTTCTTTTCGTTGGCTTTTTCCAGCATCTTTTCCCTGTCGAAAATCAACGTGCGCCCCGCCTCCAAAGCCAACACCGCAGCCTTTACTTCTCCCATGGTCTCAATGGTTTTAAGGCCGACTGAGGGAACATCAAACCTCAGATCCTGATTGGGTTTGCTGACCTTCACCACCACAGCCTTCTCTTTCGCGATTCCCCCACCCCTGCGGATGGTTGCATCGGTGCCATCGATAGCCTCAACGGCGAGAACCGTTTTCTGTCTCACCACAACGCTTTGACCGATGTCCATTCGCCCCAACTCCTTGGCCACCTTCCACCCGAAAAGGATGTCCTCCATCTCTTCCCTGCCCGGCTTTCTTTTGGTCAAACATCCCTCTTCCGCTAACAACTCGGGCAGATAGGCCGTAGAGCTCACGATCTCGATCCCTTCACCGGCCAGTGCATCGGCAACAGCCCGGAGGATGTCATCATCATGAAAAACAGCCAGCTTCGTCATTATCGCAAGCCCTTTAAGATCGGGCCTCAGGTTCTCAAACATCCGCTTTTTGGTAATACTTCCGGCCATAATGGCATTCTTGACGCCCTCCGTCCTGAATGCCTTGATGAGATGCCCCAACTGCCCAAGCTTTATCCAAACAATTTTATTGACCTTCTCCGATAAAGCCGGTTCCGTCTCACCATGGTGAGCGACAGCGACCGTACGCAGTCCCCGCGCCTTTGCAGCGTCCGCCACCATCATCGGAAACTGACCCCCACCCGCAATAATGCCTATGGTCGGTTTGCCTGTCACTACCTTAGTACGCCTCTCTCGGAGCTTTCAATAAAATCGAGCAGCAACTGCAACTCTGGAATCAGTTCAAGCTCTTTTTTCACCTGAGGAATGCCATTTTTGAAACTCCTGTTCTTCCTCCAGAGAATACTGTAGGCCTTTTTCAGAATATCGATGGTCTCGCGGGAAAACCCTCTTCGAGACAGACCTTTCTGATTCACGCCATACAACTTGGCCCTTCCGCCACCCGAAATCATGAATGGAGGGACATCCCGGTCAATCCCCGTCATAGCGCCGATAAAGGCATGGGGGCCAACGCGCACAAACTGCTGCACCGCCAAAAATGCCCCCAGGATGGCATATTCACCAACTCTCGCATGCCCACCCAAGGTTGCCCCATTGGTCAGAATAACATGGTCGGAAATACGGCAGTCGTGGGCCACATGCGAATAGGCCATAAAATAACAGTGGTTGCCAATCACCGTTCGCCACTCTTCTTTTGTTGTAGCGCGATTCAGGGTGACATATTCACGAACAAGATTATCATTTCCCATGATCAGACGCGTTTTTTCACCCTTATATCCGATATCTTGGGGAGGAGAACCAATGGATGCAAAGGGATAAATCCTATTCCTTTCTCCAATCTCCGTATCATCGTCAATGACTACATGGGCCGCAATTTCCGTATCGTTGCCGATTTTCACGTCTCTTCCCACACTGCTATAGGGCCCGATCCTGACCCCGGAGCCAAGTTCGGCCTTCGAACTGACCACCGCCGTAGGATGAATTTTCATAACCTTCCCCAATTCAATCATCAATCCTTGGCCCGGATTGTTGCCACCAACTCGGCTTCCGCTGCGAGTTCGTTCTCCACAAAGGCCTTTCCCTCCAATTTCCATACCCGCGAACCGGTTCGAAGCGGCGCCAGTTCAAAACGGAGTTGATCTCCCGGAACCACAGGCCGCCTGAACTTGACCTTGTCAATGGAAGCAAAGTATACTGCATCCGGATACTTCTCTTCATCTCCGCCGGAAGCGGACACAATGGCCAGGATGCCACCGGTCTGAGCCATAGCTTCGATGACAAGGACTCCCGGCATAATTGGATTTCCCGGATAATGTCCTACAAAAAAAGGTTCGTTGACCGTAACATTCTTGATTCCGACCACCCTTTTTCCGATCTCCATCTCAATAATTCTGTCCACCAGCAGAAAAGGATATCTGTGCGGCAGAATCTTTATGATATCTTGATACGTTAATGGAAGTTCCATCAGGCAGGCAACTCCTTCTCCAGATATTTTTCCAGGGTTTTTATTTTTTTCTCCAAGGTCCTCAGGCGGTCATTCAGCTCGGGAAGTCTTCCCGTAAGGCTCGTGGACCGCAGCCACACTCGATGGGGAAGCATCGGTGAACCGGAAACCACCTGACCTGCCGGGATCGACTTGGGGATCCCCGACTGGGAACCGATCATCACGCCATCTCCGATATTCACATGGTCGCTTATCCCCACCTGTCCACCGATAAGAACACCCTTTCCAACCGTACAACTCCCTGAAATACCGGCCTGGGATACAACAATAGTATTCTCTCCAATAACCACGTTGTGAGCAATCTGAACCAGATTGTCCGTCTTGACGCCCTTCTTGATCCACGTCTTTCCAAAAGTAGCCCGATCAATACAGTTATTTGCACCGATCTCCACCTGGTCGTCGATTTGAACAATGCCCGTCTGGGGAATCTTTACCGATACGGCGCCATCCCTGACAAAACCGAATCCATCGCTCCCGATAACGGTCCCGGGATGAATAATCACATCATCGCCAAGGATGCAGCCCCGCAGGATAGACACATTTGGATAGATCAGACATCGTTTTCCTATGGTGACGTTTTCACCGATACAGACTCCGGGAAACAGCACGGTTTCCTCGCCGATCACAGCATCAGCCCCCACATAAACCGTGGGATAAACGGACACCCCTTCTCCGAAATGACAGCTCTCATGGATGATGGCATCCTTGCTGATCCCAGGATATCGGCAAACGGGAGGGGCAAAGAGCCAGGCAACCCTGGCATAAGCCAGTTCCGCATTGGAAACGATTATCTGGGCACCGGCAAAGAGATCGCTCTTCTCATCCACCAGAACAGCCCGTGCCCTGCAATTCCGGAGCGCCTCCTGGTAGCGTTTGCCGGCGCAAAAGGAAATTTCCTTTGGACCGGCGCTCTCCAGGGAGTTGACGCCCTCTACGATCGCGCCCTCATCGCCAAAAAGTTCCCCACCCACATATTCCGTAATTTTCCGTAAAGTCGCACCCAAAATTCATCTTCTCCTGGATAGGATACATCCGCATTTTCCCGGCATAATCGAACTGCGGCATACCTCTATCGCTATTTTAGCTTTACTTCGTCATAGGCCTTTGTTACCTGGTCGGTGATGTCGATGGCATTGTTGTAGTAGACCAGACCCACAGCCCCGGCTTCAAGAATAATCGTATATTTTTCCTTCTCAGCAATTTTTTGCACCACCTTTTCTATCTCGGAACCCACCTTTCTGGTAGCGTCCTGCTCGGCATCTTTCATCTCCTGGGTCACTTCACCGTACACATAATTATAGTGTCGCGTCCGCTCCTCCATCTCCCTCTGTTTATCCTGTTTGGCATCGAGGCTGAGCATCATGCTCTGCTTCTGAAGATCTTCCTGCAATTTCTGAATCTGGGCTTTTTCGCCCTCCAGCTTTTTCTGCAGTGCATCGAATTTCTTTTTCAGTCCATCTCGAACCTTTTGAAACGCAAGAGAGTTCTGCTGAAGCGTCTTCATATTCAAAACACCCACCTTAACGGCATCCGCCCAGGCCGATTGCATACAAAAAAACAATATTGCCGCACATCCAATTAAAATTATAAACTTTTTCCGCATCGTATTATCCTCCTGATATTTTTTTTAAGTGACAAGGTTCGCATAACTTCTTCTACATCGCATCTGAATCACGCCCGGGCGTAATTTTCCTTCCGGCGCTACATGAGTCCTCCTACGCTGAATTCAAATTTTCCGGAAGATTCGTTTCCCTGAGGATCCAGATTAAACCCGTATTCCAGACGAAGTGGACCTATGGGCGAATACCATCTGATTCCACCGCCCGCCGACCTTCTTATACCGCTGAATGTCCAGTCCTGGTCCTCCGAAAAAACATTACCGGCATCTATGAAGACAAGGCCCGTGACACCCTGTTCCTTGAGTAAGGGAAAAGTATATTCAAAGTTATAGCACATCATCTTATTGCCGCCAACCAGATCGCCATTGGGATCATTGGGGGGATCGGTGGGGGAAATGGTATTATAATCGAATCCACGCACCGTATTAATACCTCCGAGGAAGAATTTCTGGAAAACGGACAACTGGCCCCTGTTCTGAATATATCCCCAGCGTCCCTGCACCATGAAAACCGTGTTCCAGAACATGGGGAAAAACCAGGCGGTTCTGAACCTGTATTTGGTAAACTCTTCATCTCCTCCAAGACCCGCGTACTGAATCAATCCCTCGTTTATGGAGCCCGTGGTTGTATTCCACAGTTTATCGCGGCTGTCCCTTTTTACCGAGAACGTCATGCTGCTTGTAATGTTCCTGCCTTCCATATCTTTCAGAGGCTGGGAGGCATCCGCCGCAATATTCGTGATGTCCGCGTCATCCCATCCGTATCGGACATTCGCCCTCGTATAGTCGAAAATAAAGGGGAATCCCAGACTGATGGCCATCCCGAGACTGGCTCTGTCATACTGATCGTATTCCTGGTTGAAGTCATAGAGATCCACCCCGAGGGCAAGCGGTTTGTCAAACAGCCACGGTTCCACAAAACGGACATCAAACTCTGTATTTGCCCCGCCCAGCCGCGCATTCGCCTGCAGTTTCTGCCCGTATCCGAAAAAGTTCTCATCCGCAACCTGAAACTGGACAAAGCCTGAATACTCCGCGCTGTATCCGGCGCCCACGCTGAATGTACGGGTTCCCTTTTCCTTCACATTGATATCCAGCTTCATCAGATCATCACTGGACCCCTTTTTGGTCTCGACCTGCACATCTTCGAAGAACCCAAGACGCTGCAGATTGGCTGTACTTCTCTTAAGATTTTTGCCGCTGAAATAATCCCCCTCCGTCACCTTGAGTTCCCGCCGGATCACCTTATCCCTCGTATGCGTATTGCCGGAGATGTTAATTCTCTCAAAACGCACCTTCTTCCCCTTGCTGATATCATAGGTAATCTGGGCCTTGTGGGTTTCATCATTTTCTTTGACAATAGGTCTTACTTCCGCATAGGCGTACCCCTCATCCGCATACACATCTCTCAGGGCGAGGATGTCGTTTCGCACGATTTCCCGGTTGAAGACATCCGACTTTCCAATTTTTGTTTTCTTCAGAAGCTCATCGGCGGGTTCTATGAGTTCCCCCTCAACAAGCACTTTTCCCACGCCATATTGGGGTCCCTCATCAATGTCAATAGTCACCACCAATCCCTTTAGGCTATCATCATAGGTAACCTTCGGTTCTCCCAGCTTTGCCCTTATGTAGCCGTGGTTGTGATAGAAAGAGGTCAATTTGTGCACATCGAATTCCAGCTTCTTTTCATCCAAGACTCCAGCCTTGGTAATCCACGACAGAAACCATTTCGTGTTGGTTTCCATGATCTTTTTGAGTTCCTTATCACTGAAATGCTTGTTCCCGACAAACCGAATTTCTTCTATATAGACCTTGCTCTTTTCATCAATCTTGTATTTGAGCATCACTTCATTATTGGGGAGAGGCTCCGTGGTCTCTTCGATTTCCGCATTGTAATATCCTTTGTTCTTATAAAACTCGCGAAGCCGGTTGATACTCTGGCGTATCTCGTTGTTATCAAGGATTGAATAGAGGCTTATCCCCACTTCCTTCTGCAGGTCCTCATCGTCTGATTCTTTATTCCCTGAAAAGACGATCTTACCGATGGAAGGCTTTTCCACAACGCGAAAAGTAACGACCACTCCGGTAGGTCCGTTTTCCGTCTCCATCTTCACATCGTTAAAAAAGCCCATTTTGTAAATGTCACGCAGGTCTTTATCTAACTTGCGATAATCCAATCTGTCCCCGGGTTGGCTGTTAATGGCAGCGAGGATCGCGGCCTTTTCGATGCGAACATTTCCCTGAACAAGGATGGAATCGATCTGCGGAACTCCGGTGACCCGGTCATCGATGATAACGGACAAACGCTTCATGGTATTGGACAATTCATCAATGTCATCCGAAACGATATAAACATTGAAAGGAGGCCGTTCCTGAAGGACATTCACCACTTTCAGGTCAATACTGGCTTTGCTTCCTATCTGCGTAAGGCTGCCGGCGACGATCCACCTGACGTCCAGTTCTTTTCCAAGCCTGATGAGCGTCTCTGTTTCAGTGGACTTGGAAAACGCCAGAGGGTTCAGGTTGACAATCCTCGGATTAATCATCTTAAATCCTGTTTCTCCCATCCGGTCTGAAAGCATGGTCTGCAAACCTTCAGCCAAATCGCCCATCGGTTTCATGGAATAGATCTGAAAGGGGAGGACCGCCATGACGCCCCGGCTTGCATCTTCTGCACCGACTTCGGGCAGAAAGGAAGAGGATAACAGGATAAAGACACTGAACATTACGATTTTCAGACCGAAGCCCTTCGATTTTTCATTCCATTCGCCCATTCATCAGCTCCATCTTTCTGGACATCTTCCGTGCAAGCTTGTCGTTATGGGTGGCAATAACCATCGCCACCCCTTCCTGCCTATTCAATTCAATGAGGAGTTCCGCGACCTCCTCGCCGGTCAGCCAGTCAAGGTTTCCCGTGGGCTCATCTCCCAGAATGATCTTTGGTTTCATAATCAGAGCCCGTGCGATAGCCACGCGCTGCTGTTCCCCACCGGAGAGTTCCCCGGCCCTGTGGGTCATTCTTTTCTCAAGTCCTACCCGTGACAGGACTTCCCGTGCCATTTGCATGGCCTGCTTTCGGGGATATCTCGCTATAAGCGCAGGCATCATGGCATTTTCAAGGGCGTTCAATTCGGGCAACAGGTGATGGAATTGAAATACAAATCCAATATCCCTGTTTCTAAGCCTGGAGATCTCCTCTCCAACCATTTCATAAATATTCCGATCACGGAACAGCACGGTTCCCCCGGAGGGACGATCCAGGCTTCCCATGATATTGAGCAGCGTTGATTTTCCCACCCCGGATGCCCCCATGATGGCGAGGCTGTCGCCCTTTTCCATGACCAGGTTGATTCCCTTCAGCACGTCAATCCGTTTTCCGAAATGATCGAACGACTTACATACATTTTGAAGGGTCAGCATAGGGGAGGCGCCCATCATTCATACCTGAAAGATTCCACAGGGTTCAATCGCGAGGCATACCATGACGGATACAGTGTGGCAAAAAATGATATGGTTATGGCAGCCAGGGATACAAGCCATATATCGGGCATTTCCACCTGAACGGGCAGTTTGGAGAGATAATACACATCCGAGGGAAGATCAATAAACTTATATTTAGCAAGCAGATAGCATAGTCCCAGGCCCGAACCCAGCCCGGTGACGGTGCCGATGAAACCCACAAGAAGGCCCTGAAACATGAATATGCTCATGATGCTCCTGGAAGTGGCCCCCATGGCTCTTAAGATAGCGACATCTCTTGTTTTTTCCATAACCACCATCACCAGGGTGCTGATGATGTTCAGGGCGCCCACAAGAACGATCATCACCAGGATGATGGACATGGTGTATTTTTCAAGTTTCAAGGCCGAAAAAAGGCTCTTATTCATCTCCTTCCAGTCTTTTGTCCAGTAGGGATGCCCAAGAAGTTTTTGAATGGCCCTGCCGACACTGTCGGACTCATACACGTCTCGAACTCTTACCTCAAGGCCTGTCACATTGTCTCCCATTCCCAAAAAACTCTGGGCTTCTGCAAGGTCTATATAGGCCATGGAGGCATCGTATTCATACATCCCCGAGTCGAAGATCCCGCTTACGATAAAACGCTTGGTATTCGGGCTTCTTCCAAATGGCGTCAATTTGCCCTCAGGAGAAACCACAGTGATCAGGCTCCCCTGATAGGCGCCAATTTGTTTCGCGAGAATGCTGCCTATAATGATGCCGGGGATTTCATCCGGTTTTTTTATAAGACTCTTCAACGAACCGGATTTTATCATTTTCTTGAAATCAATCACCTTTCCGGCCGTTTCCGGGTCAATCCCCCGCAGCACCGCTCCCGACACATTCCCCGCATTATTGAGCATGACCTGGGTATAGATGAAAGGGGTCGAGGCAACGACGCCATCAACCTTAGCGATTTTTTCCGCCACCTCCCTGTAGCCGGCAAACGGGCCACCGATACTCATAACGAGGAGATGGGAATTGACGCCGAGAATTTTGGACATCAGGTCGGCACGGAATCCGTTCATAACGGAAAGGACCACAACGAGAGCCATTACCCCCACCATCACACCGAGGATGGAAATAATGGTGATGATCGATATAAAACGTTGTTTTCGCTTGGCTTTCAGATACCTGACGCCAAGAAAAATCTCAAACATGGGGGTCCTATTCTTTGGTTCTCATATGGGGAAAAAGAATCACGTCTCGGATGGAAGGTGAGTTTGTCAGCAACATGACAACCCTGTCAATCCCAATACCTTCTCCCGCCGTAGGAGGCATGCCATACTCCAGAGCCGTCACATAATCTTCATCCATGAACTGGGCTTCACTGTCTCCGGCATCCCTGAGGGCAACCTGTCCCTCAAATCTATGGCGCTGATCGACCGGATCGTTCAGCTCATTAAAGGCATTGGCTATTTCCCTCCCGGCGATGAAAAGTTCAAACCTGTCCACCACATCCGGGTTCTCTTCATTTCGGCGGGAAAGCGGAGACACCTCGGTGGGATAGCCGGTAATGAATGTCGGATTTATCAATTGGGGTTCCACGAGATGGTCAAACAGTTTTGTCAGGATCTGACCGTGACCATCCCTTTCAAGGAGTTTGATGCCCAGGGAAGAGGCAAACTCCTCAGCCTCTTTCCTGTCTTCCAAAACCCTCTGTTCAACGCCACCCAGTTCCTTCAGAGAATCAAACAAAGGCATTCTTTTCCAGGGCCGCGTGAAGTCCACTGTTTTATCCTGATATTCAATAATCTGACTGCCCATGACCGTCTCCAGGACATGGGCGAACAAGTCTTCCGTAAGGGTCATCAGATCTTCGTAAGTCGCATAGGCCATGTAAAATTCGAGCATGGTAAACTCAGGATTATGTTTAATGGAAATGCCTTCATTCCGGAAATTGCGGTTAATTTCAAATACCCTTCCCATTCCGCCCACGATCAACCGTTTCAGATAAAGTTCGGGCGCCACCCTCAGGTACAAATCCATTCCAAGTGCATTATGAAAGGTCTTAAATGGCCTTGCGGTAGCCCCTCCCGGAATGGGCTGCATCATGGGGGTTTCCACCTCAAGAAACTCCCGGTCCGTAAAAAAGCCTCGAACTGCCTGAATAATACGGCTCCGAAGGACGAAAACCTCTCTCACATCCTCATTCATAATGAGGTCCAGATACCTCTGTCTGTACCTTGTTTCCACATCCGTAAGGCCATGCCATTTTTCCGGAAGAGGCCTCAAAGACTTTGTCAGAAGGGTTAAGCTTTCCGCCAGAACGGTCAATTCGTTCGTCTTGGTGCGGAACACCGGCCCTTTCACTCCAATGTGGTCTCCAATATCCATCAGCTTGAACAGGTTAAAATCCTCTTCGCTTACCTTGTTCTTGCGCACATACGCCTGTATCTGGCCGGTTCTGTCTTTGATATGAAGAAACGAGGCCTTTCCAAAATCCCGCCTGGACATAATCCTGCCGGCCATGGAGACAGGGATGGACTCCCTTTCCAGCGTCTCGTCATCCATTTTTTGATAACGCAGTAGAGCCTCCTTAGCCGTAAGGTCCACATGATATCCGGCGGGATACAGACTTACTCCGGCCTCAAGAATTTTTTCGATCTTACTTTTTCTATCTTCCGTTAAACCGCTCGCTTTTCCCATAATCCCCGTCTAACTCTTCCCAATTAATTGATTTTCGGCACTCTTACAATTCAACCCGAAATTCTACACCATCTGAACCTGGTTTTTTAATTCAATTGATCTTCATAGTCAAGGTGAAAGACGAATAGAGCGCAAATCGCATCTTTGACCACCCATTCCGGACAAAAATATTTCTTGTTGACAGAAAACTGTTGAAGAGGTAAAAATACCGCTAAATAATCTGCTATTCTACAAGTATCCGACCCTCTACATTCCGGGAGGCCTGAATGGACATTTCAGAACCAAGCATCCATCGCGATGAAATCCTGACCCTCGAAGACAAAAACTTCAATCCTGCCAACATCTGCATGGTTACCGGCGCCGGCATGGGCATCGGAAGAGCCACCGCCATAGCCGCCGCGGTAAACGGTCTGACGGCAATCGGCCTGGATATCAACGAAACGGAAGGGCAAAAAACAGTGGAAATGGCACGGGATCTGGGAGGCCGCATGCTTTTCTTCAAAACCGACCTGACCAGTGATGACGATATGTCCCATGCCGTAAGAGAAGCCGCTCAAATCGGAACCATAAAGTATCTCGTCAATATAGCAGGAATCCAGCACATAGACGCTATTGAAAACTTCCCCATGGAAAAGTACGATCTCATGCATAAAATCATGCTGAGGGCACCCTTTTATCTCTCCAAACTGACCATCGCCCACATGAGAAAAAGCGAAGACGGCACCGGGGCCATTGGAAACATGGCCTCCGTACACGGCCACATCTGCACCCTGAACAAGCCGGCCTACAATATCATGAAATTTGGGTTGAGGGCCTTGAGTCAATCTATCTCCGCCGAGGGGGATGGAAAGGTTCGATCGTTCACCGTCAGTACGGGCTTTGTAAAAACGGCCCTTGCCTTGAACCAGATTCCGGCCCAGGCAAAACAGAGAGGGATTACCCACGACGAAGTGGTAAGAGATGTGATGATGGGGGACTCAAGAATCAAGGAAATGATGTCTCCCGTGGAGGTGGCCAACCTTTTCCTGTTCGGGTTTTCCCGTTTCGCAAAGTATCTAGTGGGTGGGGACCTCCTTTTCGATGGCGGCATGGTGCTCACCTATGCAGAAAAAAAAGCGATGAAATAACCTGGTGGCATGCTGAATCAGCAGGTTCGTCAAAGGCTGCCGCTGTTATGCCTTAAACATTCAGCGTCTGGGGCCACCCCGCTCAAATCAAAAACCAAAATAGGGTATCCACGGTTCATACTCGACACGGAACACGGGAACGAGAAAAGCGAACCGCAGAATATTGAATATTGAATCGCAGAATAGAGGTTCTGAATCGCTTCATTCTTGCTTTTCAAAATCTTTTGGGTCGATAGAACACCTTCCTTCAACATTCGTTTTGTTCGTGCTTGAATCACCTCTTTAGCGTGGTTCGATATGCCATAATCGTTTCTTGATGAAGTTCCCTAATGAGTAATCTATTGCCTTGGAAAGGGGGTGATGATTCAGTCCGGCGCGGTCAAACCTTAGGTTTTTCTAAAAACTGCTTCGTTTCAATCTGAAAGGGAGGAAAAGATGAAAAGATTCAAATTGTTGGTTGTTCTGGGCCTCATGTCTCTCATTCTCACCATCGGATCCAATGCCTTTGCCAAAAAAATCAGATGGAAAATGGTTACCACATGGCCGGAGTCGCTGAATCTCTGGTACGGCGAAAAACAGATGATCAAATACGTGGGCGAGATGACGGGCGGAAATTTCGTCATCAAATGGTTTCCCGCCGGCGCTCTCATGAAATCCTTTGAGGTCTTTGATGCGTGCAGTAAAGGCGCCGTGGAAATGGCGGGAGACTGGCCGAGCTACTGGGCCACCAAAGACCCCGCCTTTGATTTTATCGGTTCCTTTCCCTTCGGTTTTACCAATATGGACTACATTACCTGGATGTATCAGTACGGGGGTCTTGAACTGATGCAGAAGCTCTGGGGCAAATATGGCATGACGTATTTTTCCCTCGGCGCAACGCCCATGGAATCCGGGTTCCGCACCTCCGAAAAAACCGGTCCCATTAAATCGATAGCTGATTACAAGGGCTTGAAGCTGAGGACTCCTTCAAGGGCCACTATCTGGATACTTCAGCAGTTAGGCGCCTCCCCCATCAGTATGCCGGGTGGTGAGATCTATCTGGCGCTGCAGACGGGGAAGTTGGATGGGGCTGAATTCAGCAGCCCCGGCTGCGACTGGGGAATGGGGTTTGCGGAGATCACCAAGTACTGGAGCGTTCCCTGCTGGTTCCAGCCTTCCTCCCAGTTGGGCACCATGGTGAACCTGAAGGCCTGGGATTCCCTTTCCAAAACAAATAAGGCCATACTGAGATATGCCTGCATGGCCGCTTCCCTGGATGCCGTGGCCTTTTACGAAGCCGATTCGGCCAGGTCTATTGAAAAATTCAAAAAGGCCGGAACGGAAATTGATGTCCTTCCCAAGGCGGATCTGGATAAGATCGAGGCCTTGGCGGGCCAGTACTGCATCATGAAGGCAAAAGAATCCAAAGCCTATGCCGAGGTCCTTAAATCACAGATGGAATACCTGAAACAATACAAACAGTGGCGGGATATGACCGGTGAGTTCGGTTTCGGTCGGACGCCCGTATATGTGGATAGCGTCTTGGCTGAGCTCAAAACAATGGGCTATTAGAACGATTAAAGGCCTTTGGTTAGAATGCCAAAGGCCTTTTTTATTTTCCACTCCCCAATGTATGAAAGTAGTGGCCTGGTTCTTTCTAAAGCGAACAACACCTCAGACGAAAGGCAATATCTATGCAGCTTAAGACTTTTCTGAAAGGCATTGAAAACGTAAGCGAATGGACAGGAAGGGTATTTGTGTGGCTTATCATCCCCCTTACCGCGGTGGTTGTTTTTGAGGTCATCTCCACCAAATTTTTTGGCAGACCTCATGTATGGGCGCCTGAAATAACAGACTACCTATACGGATCTTATTTCATGCTGGTAGCCGCCTATACACTTCTGTACAAAGGCCATGTGTGCATTGATATTGTTTCGCAGAAATTTTCACCGAGAGTGCGCGGGATACTCGACTGCTTCACCTACCTGATATTTTTCTTTCCCTTCTGCATCATCCTTCTTTATCAAGGATATGTTTATACGGAAATGTCTTGGCTCATGCATGAAACGAGTCCCTCCGCCGAACTCCCTCTCGTTCCCGGGATTAAAGCGGTCATTCCGATCACCTTTGCATTGCTGTTGATCCAGGGATTGTCCAATTTGATCAAAGCATTTCTTCAGGCGGTAAAGGGGAGGGAAATATGAGCGCGGAATTCATTGCCTTCGGCATGTTCGCGGGTCTTCTGATCGGCCTCTTTTTAGGGCATCCCCTGGCTTTCGTTTTGGGTGGGCTGGCCGTCATCTTCGGTTATTTCGGATGGGGTCCCAGCTGCTTCTTCATGTTCGTAAACCAAACCTTCGGCGTCATGGATAACTACATCCTTGTGGCGATCCCCCTTTTCATATTCATGGCCCAGTTGCTGGACCAGTCGGGCGTGGCCGAAAGTCTCTTCAGCACCATGCGATATCTGTTCGGTCCCATACGGGGAGGAATCGCCGTTGCGGTGGTGGTCGTATCCACCCTTTTCGGCGCCTGTACCGGAATTATCGGGGCATCCGTGGTCACCATGGGGCTTCTTGCCATGCCCGTACTTCTCAAGTATGGATACGACAAGAAACTGGCGTGCGGAAGCATCTGTGCGGGCGGCACGCTTGGCATCCTGATTCCACCTAGCATTATGCTCGTGGTCATGGCAGACCAGGGCAGCGTTTCGGTGGGCAAGCTCTTTGCGGGCGCGGTCGTTCCAGGGCTTATCCTCTCCACTCTCTATATCCTCTATATTTTGACACGCTGCTATTTCAAACCCCAGGATGGTCCGGCCATCTCAAAGGAAGAGCTGCAGGCGGTCACGAAATCGGAAATCGCCGTGATGGTCATCAAATCGCTGATCCCCCCCATGATCCTGATCATGGGCGTCCTCGGATCCATATTCATGGGTGTGGCCACCCCTACGGAAGCGGCGGGCGTCGGGGCCATTCTGGCCCTCGCCATGACGATAGCATATAGGAAATTTACCTGGTCCGGTCTTGTTTCCGCGGTGTTCAACACGGCCAAAACAACCTCCATGGTCATCATTATTTTGGTGGCCGCGAGCTGTTTCTCCAGCGTCTTTATGGGATCGGGGGGAGGCGATGTGGTCCAGGAACTGATCATGGAGTCGGGCCTTGGGAAGTGGGGCATGTTCATTATCATGATGATCATTCTCTTTTTCTTAGGCATGTTCATTGACTGGATCGGCATCATTCTGATCTGTTTTCCACTTTTCCTGCCCATCGCCGAAAATTTGGGATTCGATAAAATTTGGTTTATCGTCACCATCGCCGTCATGCTTCAGGATTCGTTTCTCACACCGCCTTTTGGATATGCCCTCTTTTATCTCAAGGGCGTCGCGCCCCCGGAAATTTCCACCGCTGATGTGTACTGGGGCGCCTTTCCCTTCTGGAGACTCATGGAACTGGGGCTGATTATCGTCGTTCTCTGGCCGGAGAGCATCACCTGGCTCCCTTCGGTGCTAATCAAGGCATAAACGGGAAACCACAAAAAACATTTACCATGAAGAACATGAAGGAATGGGAGGAAAGGTCCAATCGCTGTTTTCAGCCTTCATGCTCTTCATGTCCTTCATGGTTAGACGCTCTTTTGAAACTCAATGCATCCATGTGTAAACCAGAAACGGAGCTCTGCTTATGCTGAAACCAGGCAAGACCTACAACGAAGTGTACAACGCCTTTCAATGGAAAATCCCGGAATTTTACAATATCGGGGTGGATATATGCGACAAGTGGGCACATCAGAGATACCGCCTTGCCCTGATTTTTGAAAACGAAAAAGGCGAAACGGAACACTATACCTTCTGGGATCTCAAAAGGCTGAGCAACCGTCTGGCGAACGGACTCAAGGCTCAAGGTCTGGGGCGTGGAGACCGTTTCGGAATCATGCTTCCCCAGTCTCCGGAGGCCGGCATCGCACATATCGCTCTCTATAAAATGGGCGCCGTTGCCATACCACTGTTCACTCTATTCGGCACGGATGCCCTGGAGTACCGCCTGGCCAACAGCGAGGCAAAGGGGATTGTCACCGATGAGGCCAATCTCCATAAGGTCCTGGAAATTAAGGACAGGTTGCCCCATCTTCAGGTGGTCGTGCTGGCACGGGGGACAAAAAGGGATGGGGTGTTCGGATTTAACGATCTGCTGGAAAAAGGGTCGCCTGCCTTCGAACCGGTAATCACCCATGCCGATGATCCAGCCTTCATCAGTTATACATCGGGGACGACGGGGCCTCCCAAAGGAGCGCTCCATGCCCATCGTGTAGTTCTTGGGCATCTCCCTGGCATTCAGTTTCCCCATAATTTCTTTCCGAAAGAAGACGATCTTTTCTGGACGCCGGCGGACTGGGCATGGATGGGCGGATTCATGGATGTTCTCCTCCCCAGTTGGCACTACGGCGTACCGGTTGTGGCCCACAGAGCCAAGAAATTTGACCCTGAGGAGGTTTTCCATCTCTTGGCGAAATACGGCATCCGGAATGCGTTCATGCCGCCCACCGCGCTGAAAATGATGCGGCAGGTCAACGATCCAAAAAGCCGTCACGACTATTCCATGCGGTCCATAGGGAGTGGCGGGGAATCCCTTGGAGCAGAACTCCTGGACTGGGGCAGAGAGGTCATGGGCCTGACCATCAACGAGTTTTACGGGCAGACGGAAGTCAATCTGGTGGTGGGAAGCTGTTCGGAGGTCATGGAAATCCGGCCCGGTTCCATGGGCAGGGCTATTCCCGGCCACGTGGTGGAAGTGGTGGATGAATCCGGCAGCCCGGTCCCCTCCGGACAGGTGGGAGAGGTCGCCATCAAGACCCCCGATCCGGTGATGTGTCTGGAATACTGGAAAAATTCTGAAGCAACAAGGGAGAAACATATTGGGCAATGGTGGATCACAGGAGACCTGGCCAAAAAGGATGAGGACGGATATTTCTGGTTTGTAGGACGAAAGGACGACCTGATTACCAGTTCCGGTTACCGCATAGGTCCCGCGGAAATTGAAGACTGCCTTATGAAGCACCCGGCAGTGGGAATGGTAGCCGTGGTGGGCAAGCCGGATAAGCTCCGCACGGAAGTGGTCAAGGCCTTCATCGTTCCAAAGGCAGGGGTAACCCCCGGGCCGGAGGTGGAAGAGGATATCAAGAAGTTTGTCAAAGTCAGGCTGGCGGCTCACGAATATCCAAGAGAGGTCGAATTCGTCGATGAATTGCCCCTGACCAACACGGGAAAGATTATCAGAAGGGAACTAAAAGCCTTGGAGATAAAGCGGCAAGCCGATTCTCAGTGACGGAATCGTGTGAAACTCTAAAAAAAGCGAATATTGAATATGGAATAAGGAATATCGAATATCGAATATCGAAGGAAGGTGTTCTGGCTATCCTAATTCATAAGGTAAAATAGAGTGGAACGTATCGCATCCTATTCAAAAATCCTGGCAGTAATGGAGTCACGAGGTCTTTTTTGCTGCAGCATCTTGGATAAACCTTCACCGACCGTCGAGAGGCGCTTTTAGGTTGGTACAACCAACCCCTGAGTTTCATCCACTCGTCCGTACCAGCCTAAAGAGCCGGTGCCGCCACAGGAATTAGAGGCGGCAGCAAAAAAGACCTCGTGACGGAATGGGCTCCTGATTCTGCATTTCCCTACCAGGAAATTTGAATAAGGTACAGTGGAACAATTCCAAACTTCGTAATTGTGCAGTTCTTCATTCGATATTCTTCAGTTCTTTTCGTTCCCACGATCCAGCGTGGGAACGCACAGTGAGGCATCCCGCATTCTGCCCTTATTCTTCTTCGGGCAGCCGAATGAGTAATACCGGTTTCTTGCACCTCCTCAGCACCCTTCTTGACGTACTTCCCATCAGCTTGTCGGCCAGAGTTCCACGTCCGTGGGAGCCCATCACCAGAAGATCACAGTTGCTGCTTTCGACTAAATCCAAAATTTCTTCCACCGGCTCCCCGATTCTCACAACGATATCATCGGTAATAAACGGGCATGCAGGAACCTTGGCGCTCACCTCATCGCAAAAGGTCTTGATGTCATCCTTCGCCTTTTGAAGGAGGTTCTCCCGGTTGTTTTTGAGAAGTTCCTCCCATTTGTCCTGCCCCAAAACATTAATCATCAGACTGTCCCGGTACGGAGACATATCTTCCAGCACATTGAGAAAGGTAATTCCGGCGCCGTAACGGCTTGCAAGGCTGACCGCGTAGCCGAAAGCGTGACGCGCGTTCTCCGAGAAATCAGTTGTGTAAAGGATTTTTTTGATATCGGGGATCATGGGTTTTCCTCCTGAAACAGAATTTAGGTTGATTTTACGGAAAAAGTATGGGTAATTAGTGTCCAATTTTCAAAAACCCTGTCATGGAAAGCAAAGCTATTTTCCGATAGACAGGGATCTTCTTACCACGGAGCAACAGATTATGTCGGATACCGTGCAAATTGTTGTCGGCATCATCGTCCTGGTGGGCGTATACTTCTTTTCCAGGAGGGTCCACGTATGGAGAATGCAGCGCGCCTATAAAACCGTTCTATTCGACCTTGAGCAGAAAAAGGCTTTCGACCCCGCATCAGCCGTACATCTTCCTTACGCAAAAACCGGCCTTTTCAAAATCGGGACCCGGGACTACCGACCCAAGGCGATCCAGTACATGACGCAGACAGGCATTGTCGCCATGACGGAAAATGGGAATTTCTATCTTCTCAACCGTAACGGAAATCCACAAATATAATCAAAGATGCCCGTTATTTCTTCGGATGCCTCGGATTCTCCACCCCTTCCGTGGGTCTCCCGAAAGAGGCTGTATCCAAGCCTGCCAGAGGATGGCTTCTGGCATACATCGGTTTGAGTTTTCTGGCCCTTATTTCCGGGTAAAATTTTGTGATCGCTGCCTGGCTTCGGTCCAGAGGAACTTCCTCGATCTCGTACTCGGTGGTGCCCATGCCATTCTCCACGCCTCCATAGATCTGGGCCTCCACATCCTTTCCCTTGATGATGTTAAGCTTTTTGTCCCCCGGCGCCATGGCGCCGAAGTCTTCAGCTTCCGAATTGATCAATCCGGCAGCCGCGTTCATCCTGTCGATACATGCCTTATCCACCGCCACAGGATCCAGAGAAGCAAAAATACCCAGACTGTTGACTATCGGCGTATCCGTCCACCCGTAACAGTCGCAGCTCGGAGAGATATCAACGGCGTAGTTGATAAAAAAACATTTGCCGGGCTCTTTCGTCATCATGGCGGCCAGGGCCGAATCGGCAATCCGCCGACCAAGGGCCGGGAGATGATCGAATCTCTGAATCCCACAGACGCCGGCCATATTGACACACAGATTGGCACAGGCAAAACAGTAGACACACAATTCCTGGTCCACCTCCAACCCGTTTTCCGTCAGCTTTATGGCGCCCTCAGGACAGCAGTCCATACAGGTCTCCCACCAGTCACAGTTTATGCCCGGGCACTTTTCAAAATCAATCAACGGTTTATCGCCCGCCAGAGCCCCGTGAAGGTTCATTTTTCCGCGCTTGCTGGCGCCTCCGACCCCTATGTTTTTCATGGCGCCTCCGTACCCCCCTGCAGGATGGCCCTTGAAATGGGCGATGGAGAGAACGGCGTCCGCATCCGCAATGGCTCTTGATACGAACTGCTTATACAGGTAGTTCCCGCGGCCTTGAAGGTCAACAATAACGTCATCCGTACCGAGCCAGCCATCTGCAATAACAACGGGGCAATCCATGGTGCCATGATTAAATCCGTTCTTGTTGGCGGTTTCCAGATGGTCTATGGCAAGTGTCCGGCTGATCCAGGGATGGTATGGCATGGTCGTCGTATCCGTAACAAAGGGTTTGCAACCTTTGTCTTTGAGCGCTTCCACAAACGTCCGGATAATCACCGGACGGAGGTATCCCACGTTGTATGCTTCCCCCATGTGCGTCTTTACCGCGACGATATCTCCGGGTTGCAGACAATCAAGCCACCCGGAATGTTCCAGGATCTGCCGACCTTTGATCGCAGTGGACTCCAGAAATCGCCTTGCTCTTGCATCCATAAACCAGACTTTTGCTTTTTCCATGGGGCCTCCCCTGTTTTTCCTGATTGGGGTTCAACTTCCTTTCGGCGGATAGTGCTTCCTTTGCTTACGCAACCCTACCGGACTGACTTTGTTCCATACCAAAAAACGCGCTGCACTGTCAATCATCATAAAACAGAAACCGCCATAATTGGAATTCCCGAATCCCGCACTTTTCACTTGCCCATTTTTCAGTTTTAAGCTATTTTCTCAGCATCTTAAGGAAAGGAGTCAGTGAGATGGCTTATAAACCAGCCGAAATGCTCTGTGGTGAAAGTACGGTCAGGATAGAGGTTCCCGAGTCCGCCGTTATCCTCAACCTGAAACCGTTGCCTTCGCTCCCGCAGCAGGAGGCCGCCGTTTATGAAGCCTTGGAAAAACCGTTGCACTCCGCTCCCCTTTCCGAGATTGCCAAAGGCAGGAAGAATGCATGCATCGTTATTTCCGACTTTACGCGGCCTGTCCCCAACAAGATCATTCTTCCGCCGCTGCTCGCCACCCTTGAACTGAGCGGGATAAAGCCCGAAAATATTACCATACTGATTGCCACCGGCATGCACAGACCCAATTTGGGAGAGGAACTGGAACGCCTGGTGGGGCGGGAAATCATGGATGGTTACCCCATCGTCAACCACTACTGCAGAAAATCCGAAGAATACAGAAGAATTGATGAAATTGACGGCGCACCCATCGAGATAAACAAGCATTACTTGGACGCGGATCTAAAAATTCTGACAGGCCTGATTGAACCGCATTTCTATGCCGGTTACTCCGGAGGCCGCAAAGCCATACTCCCGGGAATTTCCAGTTTTGAAACCATGAAATTCATGCACTCCTTCAAGATGATCGATCATCCCAAGGTCACAAACTGCATCCTTGACGGCAACCCGTTTCACGAATACGGCATTCGCGTAACGGAGCGGACCGGCGCTGATTTCATCCTCAATGTGGTCATCAACAAAAACCGGGAAATTGCCGGCGTATTCGCCGGTCATTTCAATGAAGCACATCTGGCCGGATGTGAGCTTGTCCGCGAACATTCCGTGATAAAACTGGACCGCAGGATGGATCTGGTGATTACTTCAGGCGGTGGTTTTCCTTTGGATGCCACTTTTTACCAGATCAGCAAGGCGCTTATCTGCGCTATGGAAATCCTGAAAAAAGGGGGAGACATCGTCGTTGCATGCGAATGCCGCGAGGGTCTCGGCAATCCTGAGTTTTGCGATATCCTGCGCTCTACAATGGATTATAAAGGTTTCTGTGACCATTACTCCAGGCCCTGTGACTTCACCATTGACCAGTGGTGCGCGCAGAATATTTATCAGGCGGCGGATCATGCAGGCCGGGTTTTCGTCTATTCACCCGGGATTTCCGAAAGAGATCTGAACAACATGGGCCTCCTTAAAGTGGCAAGTCTTCAGGAAACGGTGGACATCCTGACAAAGGATGCAAAAGATATTGCCGTGAGCCCCGATGGCCCATACCTGGTGGGGATGGTGTAAGAAAACGATGAAAAAGCTGCTGATGTATCTCTCTGCTGCCGCACTCCTTATTTTCCTGACCACCACGGCCCACGCCTCCTGGTTACTGGATCCGGTAAAATTTCACATGTCGGTGCACGGACAGACCTCCTGTGTCGAGTGCCACGAAAATGTTGCCGAGGCCGCGCTGCATCCGGATCCCCTGGATGTTAACAAAAAAATGTCGGATTTTTTTAATCCTGAAAGATGCTTTTCGTGCCACGAAGAAATATCCGACAATCTCAAAAAGGGACTTCACGGAAACACCAAGGTAAAGGATCTTGAAAAATACGCGTCCTGTTTGGATTGTCACGATCCGCACTACCAGAGAGCCTCATCCTCCGAACGGAACCATGGCCAGGATGCCGCTAAAGTCCCCGAAAAAACCACATGCGGAAGCTGTCACGAAGACAGAACGAAGATCCCTCCTTTTTCTCCGGAAGATCAACAATGTCTGACCTGTCACCGGACGATGGACAAAGAGTCGGTCGAAGGAAGAAAAAGCATCTCGGCGCTCTGTTTTCACTGCCACGGCAATTCGGGCGCAAAGGTGCAGGCAATCACCGCTTCCATGAGCCCTCTGATTAATGAAGGCAGTTACGGTGGTTCTCCCCATGCCGCGGAAGCCTGCACAATCTGTCATATAGATGCAACGCAATTCATTCATAAAGACCAGAAGCTCTTTTCCTGCAGGAACTGTCATCTCCCCCATCACGAAAAGATCACCGGTGATGCTCACAGCGATGTATCGTGCGAAGCCTGTCACCTCACAGGAATCATTCCGGTAAGGAACGGTAAATCCGGACGCATTCTATGGCAAATTGTTCCAACAAAGGGCGTCCCTTCCGCCCTTCATCAGATGGTTCTTGCCAATAAAGAGGCATCGTGCCGCCGATGCCATTTCGCCGGCAACCGGGTCGGCGCGCCGGCAATGATCCTGCCCGCCAAAGGGATACTGTGCATGCCGTGTCACGTGGCGACCTTTTCGGCAGGGGATGCAACCACCATCGTGGCGTTGCTGATCTTCTTGATCGGAATCCTTTTTTTCATCCTGTGGATCCTTACCGGAAACATCCCCGGATCTCCCGACCTCAATCCTTTCAGAAAACTGGCGGTCATCCTATCCCGGACGCTGCAGACAATTTTTTCGGGGAAGATCGTTCTCATTTTAAAAGTCGTTTTCACGGATGTCCTCTGTCAAAGAAGGCTTTTTCGGCGGTCCCGTGTCCGATGGTTTATTCACGGTCTTATTTTCTTCCCGTTTCTGTTCCGATTTTCCTGGGGGATTCTTGCCTTGCTGACCTCCTTGTGGTTCCCGGAATGGAATCTGCCCTGGGCTATGATCAACAGGGATACCCCCATCACCGGGTTTTTGTTTGACCTCACGGGAATCATGATGCTTACAGGTATCATACTTGCCTTCATCCGTGGGTTGAGAGAGCGCAGGGGCAGGGCCTCGGGCTTGCCGGAGCAAGACCGTTTTGCGCTGGGTCTTATCGGCGCCATTGTGGTGGTGGGGTTTATATTGGAAGGCATGCGTATCGCCATGGCAGGCAGTCCTCCCGGGTCTGGATTTGCTTTTCTGGGCTTTGCCATCGGCAGGCTGTTCTCAGCCCCCGACGGCCTTGTAGAAGTATATGGGTTTGTATGGTATATTCACGCGATTCTCACAGGGGCCTTTGTCGCCTATCTCCCATTCAGCAAACTCTTCCATATCATCATCGGGCCCGTTGTCCTGGCAATGAACGGGGTCACACCCCACGTAGAAGGCAGCAAATGAGGAATGCATAATGGATGAATCGATAAAACAGGCCCTTTGTGAAATTGTCGGGGAACAAAACTATACGGACAGTCTCATGGATATGGTATCCTTCTCCTACGACGCCTCGGAGCACAGCAGCCGGCCCTATTGTGCCGTGTGGGTGGAAACCGCGGAACAGGTATCGAAAATCCTGCAATTGGCCAACCGGGAGAGGATCCCCGTGGTGCCGAGAGGGGCGGGGACCGGCCTCTCAGGCATGGCCGTACCGATCCGGGGAGGGATTATCCTTGACCTGAGCAGGATGAACAGCATTATCCGAATCAGCATAGAAGATCGACTTGCCATCGTTCAACCGGGCGTTATCTATGCCGATCTTGAAAAAGCCTTGATCCCTTATGGATTCTTCTTCCCTCCCGATCCTGCCAGCGGCAAAGTCAGCACACTGGGCGGAAATGTGGCCACCAATGCGGGAGGGCTGAAAGGGGCGAAATATGGAACGACCAGGGACTATGTCCTGGGCCTTCAGATAGTCCTTCCTGACGGACGATTCATGAAAACCGGTTCCCGGGCCATGAAAAGCGTTTCAGGATATGATCTTACCAGACTCTTTGTAGGCTCTGAAGGAACGCTCGGAGTTGTTACGGAAATCACCCTGAAGATTAATCCGAAACCGACCGCTGCGAGCACCGCGTTGGCTACCTTCGACGACTTGGCGGATGCCGGCCGCGCCATCAATCAAATCATGCACAGCGGCATTATCCCCAGCGCCCTCGAGATATTGGGAAAAGAAACCATCATGGCCATTAACCAGAACACGGACCTGAATCTTCCCGAAGTCGACGCCATGATCCTTGCCGAAACCGACGGGTATACCCCGGAAGAGACCGATTACCAGATTAAGAAGGTCATCGAGGTATTTGAAATGAACCATCCTAAAGGGGTTAAACAGGCCAAAACGGAAAAAGAAGTGGGGGAGCTTTGGGCCGCAAGAAAGTCTGCCTACGGGGTGCTGGCAAGGATAAAGACCCATTTCGTCCTGGAAGATGTGACCGTCCCCATGGCAAATATTACGGCACTCCTCAAAGGGATACAGGAGATCTCAAAAAAGCACCGCATCCAGATCGCCACATTCGGACATGCGGGGGACGGCAATCTTCATCCTCAAATCCTTTACGACGGCTATGACCCGGACCAGGTGGAAAGAAAGGAAAAGGCGGCTGCCGATCTTTTCAAGCTGGCCATTGAGCTGGATGGTACACTTACCGGCGAACACGGCATAGGCCTGTCCAAGGCGCCTTTCATGACCCTGGAACATGATCCGGTTGCCATGGAAATGATGAGGAACCTGAAAAAAATGGTTGATCCCAATAACATCCTCAACCCCGGAAAGATGGCCCTGGAGGGATAATGCAAGATGGAAAAAAAATACGACTTTGAAAAGAAATACCGGGAACAGATCCTCCAGTGCTCCCGGTGCGGTTTCTGCCAGGCTGTCTGCCCGGTTTATGGCGCAACACTGCGGCCGGCCCTGAACGCCCGGGGAAAAATGCTGCTCCTCAAAGAAGTCATGGACGGAAAGATCGACTTGAATGATCAGCTCATCGAGACCCTGTTCCAGTGCACTACCTGTGCCAGCTGTTACCAGAGCTGCCCGTCAGGAGTACCGGTGATGGAGATCATCAAACAGGTAAGAAAAGATATGGTGGGCATCGGATCCTGTCACCCCGCATTCAAGGGGATGAATGAGGTACTGAAAAATCATACCAACATCTACGGTGAAGAAGAACCGGAAGATTTCGAGAGGGAAAGAAACAAACAGGCCCAATACGTTTACTTCATAGGTTGCGTCGGCTCTTACAGGGAGGAGGAATCCACCATGGCCACCCTGGATCTGCTTGATCGTCTGAAGGTGGATTATACCCTCATTGATGAGGTCTGCTGCAGCGGAGTCCTCGAAGATGTGGGATACCCGATCAATGACGCCCTGGTCACGCAAAACATCGACCGGATTCTTCATACCGGAGCCAAAACGGTCATTACCGGATGTCCCTACTGTTACCGAACATTTAAAAACAAAGCGCAGTATGAACCATTATTGAAAAATGACGTCCAGATAATCCACATTACCCAGTTCCTGCAGGGTTTCGATTTCGGGGTCACCACGGATAAGCGCGTTACCTACCACGACCCATGTGATCTGGGCAGGCACTGCGGTATTTACGAGGAACCCAGGAACACGATCCGGAAGATAGCCCCCAATTTCGTTGAGCTACCTTCCAGCAGGGAAAACGCACTCTGTTGTGGAGCGGGCGGTGGCGTAAGGGGAGCGTATCCAAAAAATTCCATCGCCATGGCTCGGCGCAGGCTGGACCAGGTGGAAGAGGTGGGCGCCGAAATCGTATTGACGGAATGCAACTCCTGCGTCCATAATCTGGCCAATGCCAGGCTGCGCAAACAGAAATTCAAGATTTATACTACCAGCCGGTTTATTCAAGAATTGATGGAAGATGCGGAATAGCGGTATGATAGAATACCTCCGAGTAGTGGAGTGATTCAATACTGGAGTAATGGAACAGCAAGCCTTATATATTACCGATAAAACATATTCTAAAAAAGGGAGGAGAAAAGGATGGAAATTCAGGGATACAACATGCCGGAAGACTTGTTTTATGAGGAGAATCATTTCTGGGTCAAAGAGGAAGGAGATCTTCTTGTTATGGGAATGGATGATTTTGCCCAGACGATGGCTGGAGAGATCGTGTATATACAACTTCCTGAAGATGGAAAAAAACTGAAACTGGGGAAAAAATTTGCGAAAATCGAATCCGGCAAATGGCTTGGCAAAGTATACGCGCCTGTAAACGGCGAAATCGCCATGGTCAATGAAGAATTGGAGACCAACCCCGGACTTGTAAATGATGACTGTTACGGAAAGGGATGGATTTATAAAATCAGGCCGGACGATAAAGGGGAGTTGGCAAAGCTGATTCATGGGAAAGATGCTATTGAAAAATGGCTCGCAGCAGATATCATAAAATATGCGGAACAATAATAAAGATTACAGTGTTCGACAACTCCTTGAGATGGGCGCCTGCACCAACTGCCGGATCTGCGCGGATGTATGCCCCGCCGTGTCTGCATCCGGGAAGGGAGAGCTTTCGGCCATCTATCGCATGAAGGGGTTGAAAAGCTTCCTGAACAGCAGAATGGGACTGCTTCAAAGGCTGCTCGGTAAAAAAAGCAAACCGTCCGAAGAGGACCTGAGAGACTTCAGCAATACGGTATTCAGCTGCACCCTGTGCGGAAACTGTCAAGAGGCATGCCCTGTGGGCATCCATCTGAAAGATCTATGGGTTTCTCTACGGCAGGACCTGGTGCATTCCAGCTGCTTTCCAGCCAAAATCAATATGATCAAGAGCAACCTCCAGGAAAGCAGGAATGTTTTCGACGAGGATAATGAAGAAAGGGCGGACTGGGTGGATGATATGCCCGATCCACCTGAGAATGGATATATCAGAGACCGCGCCGACTTGGTTTATTTTACTGGATGCACCGCCGCTTATTTTCCAGTGGCGCAGAAGATCCCCATTGCCTTAGCGGAGGTCCTCGATGCATCAGGAGTGGATTTCACACTGTTAGGCGAAGAAGAGTGGTGTTGTGGGTTCCCCATGATAGGGGCCGGAATCATGGACATGTTCGAGCCTTTTAAAGAGCATAATCTTGCGGCCGTGAGGGAGAAAGGTGCTAAAAAAGTGGTCTTTGCCTGCCCTTCCTGCTACCAGATGTGGCGGGAACACTATCCCCATGAATTTGAAATCGCCCACACCACGCAATTCCTCAGTGAACTGATAAAAGCCAACCGCATTCCATTGGAAACCCTGCCGCTCACCGTAACCTATCATGACCCGTGCGATCTGGGACGAGGCGCCCGGGTATTTGATGAACCAAGGGAAATCATCCGATCTATACCCGGCGTCAAACTGGTGGAACTCCCCCGGATACGCGAAGACTGTCGATGCTGTGGTGGAGGAGGAAACCTTGAAATGATTGATGCGGGTCTTTCCGCGGAGATTGCCAAGGCCAAAATAGAAGAGATCATCGGCACCGGAGCACAGGCCGTTGTCACTTCATGTCAGCAATGCGTACGCACCATGCTCACTTACGTGAGAAGGAATAAAGTCCCCATAGAAGTGATGGACATTGCTCAGCTTGTAAACCGGGCGTTGAAAAAGGGTCCAAACTGAATATGATTTTTATCCGTCATTGTATGGTGCCCGCCATGAAAACAAATCTTGTTGCCGCTTGGGCATTCGTTATTTTTCTGTTCCTTTTTCCATACTCGGTAAAAGGGGAAGTTACCGATGACAAACCCGCCGATTCCGGGGAAGTAGTCGTTGAAGGGATAAATTTCAAAGCGGACAAATTCGGTCCGGAAAAGGTGTTGATTTATTTGAATCGATTCTATTTGCCAAAAATCTTTGCCATCGAGGGAGAAAAACCAAGGATTGTGATCGACCTAAACAATGTATCTTCCTGGCAAGGCAAACCGATTATGGTTGTTGACGGAATTTTTGTCAAAAAGATACGAACCCACCTGCACTCCGCCAAAAGAAGACTTCGAATCGTGCTGGACCTGAATCCCTCCAGAAATTATGTGGCAGACCAGAGTTATTTTAAAAAAGACAATATATTCTGTGTCACGATTGGCGCCGTAACTGAGAAAAAGACGGAGACCGATCTCAAAAAGTAGATTTTGCAACCGTTCCGCGTTTGCAGTTTTATGTTCACGGTTCAGAAACTGTAGACGGCAAACGGTTACAGACTTTCTTTCTCCATTGCCTGAAAGGGAAAGGAGCGTATCTTATTCAAAAAAACCTGGCAGCAAAATAGACCCTGTAGCGGAATGGCTTTGCCGAATCCAAACATAGTATCAGGGAATTTGAATAGGATACGAAGGAGCCTTGAAATGGCAAAAAAATATGACGGAAACTCCGGCATATTTAAGGGCGGAAGCGAAAAGACGGCCTTGCTCAGAATCATCATCCCGGCTGCACTTGCCTTTATTCTCTTTACACTGAGTGTTTTCTTCCTGTTCATCCCTTCTGTAGAAAAGCAGATGATGGATGAGAAACGGGACATGATTCGAGGCCTGACAGAGACCGCATGGAGTCTTATATCCCAGTATGACCGGGACGTCGGAGATGGAAAATTTTCCCTGAAAGAAGCTCAGAAACGAATCATTGAAAGAATGCAAGACATACGTTACGGTCCTGAATCAATGGACTATTTCTGGATCAATGACATGCATCCCACCATGGTCATGCATCCTTATCGATCCGATCTGACAGGAAAGGACCTTACCGAATTTACAGACCCCAACGGGAAGCGGCTTTTCATGGAGTTTGTCAGAAAAGTCCAAAAAAAGAAATCCGGATATGTCGAGTATCTGTGGCAGTTGAAAGGCTCTCCGGACAAGATTATTCCAAAACTTTCCTATGTAAAAGGCTTTGAACCGTGGGGCTGGATAGTCGGAACGGGGGCTTCCGTGGAGGATATCCACGGGAAAATAGGCATCATCACAAGACGGCTTCTTCTTCTGTCCGGAGGACTTTTCGTCCTTCTCTTCGCCCTCTCCTTTTACGTGATAAAAAAAGCGGTTCATTTTGAGAACAAACGCCGGATCGCGGAAAAAAACCTGATGGAGAGTGAGTCCAGGTTTCGGACTCTTGGGGAAGATGCCCCGTTCGGAATCTCCATCATGGATGGGAACATGCGTTTCGAATACCTGAACCCGAACTTCACCCAGATCTTCGGGTACACCATCGATGACATCCCGAACAAAAACAGTTGGTTTGAAAAGGCCTATCCGGAACCGACATACCGTGAGACGGTGATGTCAACCTGGAAGAAAGATAAAGATGAAAGCACTGGTCCCACGGAAATCAAGCCGAGAATTTATACAGTACACTGCAAGAATGGCCAGGATAAAATCATTCATTTCAGGGCGGTCCAGCTCGAATCAAGCCGGCAGCTGATAACCTACGAAGATATCAGTGATCGCGCCAGAGCAGAAGACGCTTTGCGCAAAAGTGAACGGAAGTTCATGCAACTCTATAAGAAATCCAAGAGATCGGAAGAACTGTATCGCTCTCTTCTGCACTCTTCCGCCGATGCCATCGTGATTTATGACATGGACGGGCATGCTCAATACGTAAGTCCTGCTTTTACACAGATCTTCGGCTGGTCACATGAGGAGGTTACGGGGAAACGCATCCCCTTCCTACCAGAGTCTGAAGCGGAAAGAACGATGCATTTTCTCCGAGATCTGGTTGAAAAGGGAACTTCCTGCACGGGTTTTCAGACAAAACGGAACACAAAAGACGGTCGGACACTGCACGTCAGCATCAGTGCTTCCAGATATGCCGACCACAGAGGAAAGCCCGAGGGTGTGCTGATGATTCTGCGGGATATCTCGGAAATGAAGGAACTTGAAGCGCAATTCCAGCAAGCTCAGAAAATGGAATCGATCGGCACCCTTGCAGGAGGAGTTGCCCACGACTTCAACAACCTGCTCATGGCCATCCAGGGCAATGCCTCTTTACTTCTCATGGGAAAAAGTTCGGAGCACCCTGATTATATGTGGCTGAAAAAAATTGAAAAATGTGTAGCCGATGGCGCAAATCTTACAAGACAGATGCTGGGTTTTGCAAGGGGTGGAAAATATGCGGTGGAAACGGCCGATCTCAACGACCTTTTGAAAAATAGCCTTGACCTTTTCGGCAGCACAAGAAAGGAAATATCGATCACTTCCAAATACGAGCCTGGCCTCCTGGCTTCCAACGTAGATAAAGGGCAGATCGAACAAGTACTGATGAATCTTTACGTAAACGCGTCCCATGCCATGCCGGTAGGCGGAGAACTGTATGTAAGAACCCAAAATGTAACCCTGGAAGCGGCTTTTGTCGCCCCCTACAATGCACAGCCGGGGAAGTATGTGAAAATTGCCATCAAAGATACCGGCACAGGAATCAGCCCCGAAAACCTCAAGAGGATATTTGATCCGTTCTTTACCACCAAGGAAGTGGGAAGAGGAACCGGACTGGGTCTGGCATCGGCTTATGGAATTGTTAGAAATCACGAGGGATTCATTGCCGTTAAGAGTGAAATAGGCAAGGGAACGGAATTTTGCATCTATTTGCCGGCCGTTACCGAAACCAGGTCTCTCCGAAAGGCGACCCCGAAGAAAGAAGACTTACTTGTTCGTGGAGAAGGAAGCATTCTTCTGGTGGATGACGAAGAGATCATTCTGGAAGTGGGTGCACCGATCCTTGAAAAACTGGGCTACCAGGTCAGGGTGGCAAAAAATGGAACGGAGGCGTTGGAAATCTACCGTTTGAACATGAGCGGGATTGATCTGGTGATCCTTGACATGATCATGCCGGACATGAGCGGTAGCGAGGTATTTGACGGCCTTAAAGAAATGAACCCCAGCGTAAAAGTACTTCTCGCGAGCGGGTACAGCATTGACGGTCCCGCGGCAGGAATTATGGCGCGGGGATGCAACGGCTTCATACAAAAACCGTTTATCATTTCTACCTTATCCTCTCTTTTAAGAGATATACTGAAACAGTAGTTTTCACACGAGCATCAGACATGTTGACAGATATAGAGGGACAAATAGAAAGAATCACCTACAGCAACGATGAGAGCGGTTTTACCATCGCCAGGCTGAAGACCCCCGAACGAAAGGATCCGGTAACGGTGGTCGGAAACCTCCCTACCTTGGCGCCGGGTGAAGTATTGAAGCTCAAAGGGGAATGGAACACCCATCCCAGATTCGGAGAACAGTTCAAGATCGTTCATTATCAAACCACTGTTCCGGCATCTGTCTACGGCATCAGAAAATATCTGGGATCCGGTCTCATCAAAGGAATCGGACCCGTTATGGCGACACGCATCGTCAAGAAATTTGGATCCCGGACCCTTGATATTATTGAAAACGACATTAAAAAACTGGAACAGGTGGAGGGGATAAGCCAAAAAAGAATCTCCATGATACGCACCGCCTGGGTTGAACAAAAAGAGATCCGGGACGTCATGCTATTCCTGCAATCCCATGGCGTAGGCCCCGGGTATGCGGCCAAAATCTTCAAGCGATACGGGAACGGATCGATTCAGGTGGTCACGGCCAACCCCTACAGGCTGGCAACGGACATCTTCGGGATAGGCTTTTTAACCGCCGACCAGATCGCCGAGAAACTGGGAGTTGATCGAAACTCGCCATTGCGCGCCAAAGCCGGGCTGTTGTATGTGCTCCAGCAGCTCGCGGACGAAGGACATGTATACTACCCGCTTGACCCACTTTTGGAAAAATGCAATGAAATCCTCGGCGTAGAAAAAGATGTGCTCTTGAAAACCATGGATGAGGCCGTCGGGAATAAAGCAATCGTCATGGAAGACAGGGCTGTGAATTCCGGTGACCAAGAAAATCAGGAAATCCAAAGGACAGTTTATCTCTCCCGATACCATGCTTCTGAAGAAGGGGCGGCGGAACATCTGAAAGCCCTGCTAACGTCCCCAAAAAGGCTCCGCGATATAGATCCGGACAAGGCCGCATCCTGGGTGCAGGAGCAGTTATCCATGACCCTTGCGGCGAATCAGATACAGGCCATAAAGAGCGTTGTTCTCAACAAGGTCCTGGTCATCACAGGAGGACCGGGGACAGGAAAGACCACAATCATCAACGCCATCCTGAAAATTTTCAACCGCCTCCGGGTCAGTATCATGCTGGCAGCTCCTACGGGACGCGCCGCAAAGAGAATGACGGAAACGACAGGACATGAAGCGAAAACCATCCACAGGCTGTTGGAGTACAGCATAAAGAACGGAGGATTTCGAAAGAACGAATCGGAGCCGCTTGACTGCGATCTGCTGATTGTAGACGAGGCCTCCATGATCGATACGATCCTGTTTTATCATCTTCTCAAGGCAATCCCTCTGCACACAACCTTTGTCCTTGTAGGCGACGTGAACCAGCTCCCTTCCGTAGGCGCCGGAAATATACTCAAAGATGTCATATCCTCGGGAACCGTTCCGGTTGTCCTTTTGGACACGATATTTCGTCAGGCCAGAAATAGTCGCATCATCGTGAATGCACACAGAATCAACGAAGGGATCCTTCCCGAAACCAAAAACGAGGACCTGAAAAGCGATTTCTTTTTCATCGAAAAGGAGGACCCTGAGACGGTCCTGAAAATCATCTTGGATCTGGCCAGCGACCGAATACCCGACCGTTTCGGTCTCAACCCCGTGGATGAGATCCAGATCATCACGCCTATGCACAAAGGTATCGTCGGCGCCGCCAACCTTAATCTTGAATTGCAGAGGCGCCTGAATCCGGGTGAAGCGGGGGTCACCCGCGGCAATAGAATTTTCCGTGTGGGCGACAAGGTCATGCAGACCAGGAATAACTATGAAAAGGAAGTTTTTAATGGGGACATGGGAAGGATCACCCGAATTGATCCTGAACAAAGGGAAGTGACCATCACTTTTGATGGGCGAGACATTGTCTTTGATTTCATTGATATGGACGAGATTATTCTTTCGTACGCGGTCTCTGTGCACAAATCGCAAGGCTCGGAATTTCCCGCCGTCATCATCCCTGTGCTGACACAGCATTATATCATGCTGCAGCGAAATCTGCTTTACACCGCCGTTACAAGGGGCAGGAAACTGGTCGTACTTGTGGGAACAAAAAAGGCCCTGGCCATAGCCGTACATAACGACCGGATGAAAAAACGATTCACACTGCTCTCGGAAAGGTTAAAAGCGCCCAAAGAGATTTTTATCTGAAGGTCCACAAAAACGGATTGGTGAGCGTTCATTGATTTTAGGAAAGGAATAAAGTTCATGCTCGAAATTTTTCAAAAGGGCGGCCCGGTCATGTATCCGCTTCTTTTCTGTTCCCTCGTTGCCATTACGGTAGTCATTGACCGGATTCTTTTCTGGATGCGAGAGGATATGCGAAGGGACCGGAACCTGGTGGATAGAGTTCTGGAGCTTTGCCAGAAAGGTGAATGGGAAGAAGTCAAGAATTCCGTCACCGATTCACGCGATTACATTATCAAAATACTGATTACAGGGATTCTGCATCGCGATTTTTCCATGGTCAAGGCGATGGAATCTGCCGCTGCGGAAGAAGTAAAAAGGATGCGCAGGTATATGACGATACTGGACACCATGATCACCGTAGCGCCTCTCCTTGGGATTTTCGGGACAGTGATCGGGATCATCTCCTCCTTCGACCTTCTCGGAGGCGCCGGAATTGAACATCCTCAGGCTGTAACCGCGGGCATCGCCCAGGCGCTCATCACCACCGCGGCGGGTCTCGCCATTGCTATCCTGTCCGTCTTTCCGTACAATTATTTCAATTCGCGCGTGCAGGACGCCGTGATAACGATTGAAAAATATGCAACCAGTCTTGAGATCGTCTATGAAAAACTGACAAAAGATTCTTGTGAAAAGAAAGACAGCCATGAAAATTGATGTTGATCCAGGAAAAAAAGCCAGGATAGAAATGCTGCCTCTTATTGATATTGTATTTCTCCTCCTGGTATTTTTTATATATGCCATGTTTTCAATGGCGGTTCACAAGGCCCTTCCCGTTGAACTTCCCGGCTCAAGTACAGCCAAAATCAATAAAAACTCCCTTCTTTCCGTAACCGTGGACTTTAAAGGAAATGTTTATGTAAACAAAATTCCTGTACCACTCCAGTCCCTTTCAGCGGTCCTTGAAGAAAAGAGATCCAACACAGGGGAAGCGACTGTTTTGCTGTTCGCTGACAAGAATCTTCCATACCAGGACCTTTTCCGTGTTCTCGATCAAATAAATCTGGCGGGGATCAATCAGGTGTCGCTCCAGGCTGAGGCGGATAACAAGAAGTGAAACGCTTTTTCTTAGCAGCGTTTCTGGCGATTGCGCTGCATGGACTCCTTTTCTGGATCAGCCCTGCCCTCTTTGAAAAGAAAATCCTTCCCAAAGCTCCTCAACGTACGGTAACCCTCAACCTGATCGCAAGGAAAGCCCCTTCAGGCCCAAAGGCATCTGCTCCTGTGACGACTCCTACGCATAAAGCAGCGCCGGCGATAACGCCGGCACCAAAAAGAACAGAGCCTAAGACACCACCGCCGAAGGTCGAAGAAATTCCTGTTCCAGAGAAAGTGAAGCCCCAGAACGTCGAAGAAGAAGTCACCTCGGTGTCCAAAAAGACAATACCCATTCCCGTTAATAAGGTATCCCCTCCCCCTAAAAAGATCGAGAAGCCGAAGAAAATATCGGACAGGAGGAAAAAACCGATAAAAACGCAGCCCCACCCCAAGCCCCTAACGACCGTGCCTGCGAAAAAAAGTGTCGAAATCCCACCCCGGGTGCCTGAAAAAGGGGAGACACCGACCTCTCCTTTGAGAAATGTTGTTCCATCCGATAAAGAAACGGGCCCGGCGCCGAATGGGGCAAGCCGAACCGCTGTTACGAATCCATCACCCTCTTCCTCTGCCCCTGATGGACAGGAAACCCAGAGAACCGAACCCAGTTATAAAAGCAATCCTCCCCCTGAGTATCCTCGAACAGCCAAAAGGCGCGGCTACGGCGGCACAGTCGTTTTGAAAGTGCTGGTAAGCGAAAAAGGGACCGTACTGCAGGTACAACTCTCAAAATCAAGCGGGCACCTCATCCTCGACAGGGCAGCGGAAGAGTCGGTGCGAACATGGACTTTTGAACCAGGTACCATAGACGCAAGAAAGGTTGAGATGTGGGTCAACGTTCCCGTCCGCTTTGACCTCAAACCCCATTAAAATAGAAAAATCAGGCGTTATGATTTCCATTGCGAACACCATTATTCCCATTTCTCTGATTATCTTGTTAGGGTGGTTTCTTCGTTCAAGAAGGTTTGTTACGGCAGAAATCCTTGGTCCTCTCAATCGGCTGGTATATTATCTCGCCATTCCTGCCATGATCTTCAGGTCCTTGGCCAACGCCTCATTCTCTGCGTTTTTCAATCCCGCGCTCCTGGCAGCAACCTTAGTGCCTATCATGATCGTCTTTTTCGTTGCACTTTTCTCGGGCCTTTTATTTTCTATAAAAAGAGAACTTATGGGCACTTTTGTGCAGAGTTCAGTCCATGGAAATCTGGGGTACATAGGTTTTGCCGTCTGCTACTATCTCCTGGGTGAGGAAGGTTTGACAAGAGCAAGCATCCTATCCGGATTCATGATGTGCTTACAAAACCTCCTTGCCGTTCTGGTGCTCCAGATGTTTTCAGGAAACGAAAGCGTCCACAAAACCCCATGGTTTCTCATGAAAAAAATATTGGGAAATCCTGTGATCCTGTCTGCTGTTGCCGGAATGCTTTTCTCCGTCCTGGAAATCCCCATCGGGGCCACCATTGACAGGAGCCTGCAGATATTAAGTAATATGGCCCTTCCTCTGGCTCTGTTGATCATTGGAGCCTCCATTTCCTTCGATCTCATACGGTCGAATATCCGTATCTCCTTTTTGGCAGGATTCTTCAAACTCCTTCTGCTTCCCGGCATGGGCCTCGCCGCCTATTCGCTCCTTGGAATTTCGCCGAAACAGCTTGTACCTGGAGTGATCCTTTTGGCTTGCCCAACCGCAACCATCACCTATATCATGGCAGGAGAGATGAAAGGCTCCACCAGCCTGGCATCTTCAGCCATTTCTCTGAACACGCTCCTTTCGGGTTTAACATTTTTCTTCTGGCTTTGGCTGCTCCTGTGAAACGCAATGCGAAGGTGCGGTATCCATTCTGTTCATCCTAAGAAGTTGATATCTTTTTCTTGATTGTTATGATTAAATACAGAAAGAAGAAGTCAGAAATCAGATGCCAGGGGTCCGAATTATCATGAAAACTTCTCAGCACAATCAGATGGATAAACTCCCTGATTATCATTTTCATACGAATTTGTGCAAACACGCAAAGGGAGAACTGCGGGATTTCGCTCATTCCGCAAACGTCAAAGGGATACCGGAAATTTGCTGCACGGATCATGCACCGAACCCCGATGGATACGATCCAAAGCACCGCATGGAATTGAAGCAATTTCCGTTATACAGGGCCGCGTTTGAAGAACTGAAGAATGATGAGCCTACGGAATTCCTTTTCGGCATCGAAGCCGATTATTACAACGGATGTGAGGCTTTTCTAACAAACTGGCTTGTCCAGGAACATTTCGATTTCGTGCTGGGATCTGTTCACTTCATTGACAATTGGGGTTTTGACAATCCCGCAGAGCGCCACATCTGGGACTCGGTGGACATTTCGACAACCTGGAAGAGATATTTTGATGTGGTAGCAAAACTTGTGGACACGGGGCTTTTTGATGCCGTGAGCCATCTCGACCTGCCCAAAAAGTTCGGGCATCAACCTCCGGACAAGGCCTTGAAGGAGATGATCGCACCGTTGCTCGATCGAATGGCGATGACTGGTATCGGGATGGAGATCAACACCTCCGGATTGAGAAAACCGGTAAAGGAAATCTATCCATCGCCTCTCATCCTTGAGATGGCCTGCGAACGCCGCATACCCATTTGTTTCGGTTCCGATTCGCACAGCCCGGAGGAAATGGGATCAGATTTCGACAGGGCTCTTGCCTTGGCCCGCGAGGTGTCTTACACTCATTTCTTCCGTATAAAAAACAGGAAGAAAGAGTTGGCCCTTCTTCCCGAAACGGCTTGAGACTTTTCAAAGGAAACGGCAGATTTCCGTGAATGACGAAGAATACAATAAGAAGCTCTCGGACTTAGTGGTATTGAAAAGCATCCAGGAATACCAGAATTCCGACAGTGCCCGCAGCGCCGCCCTGTACCCGATTCGAGTACCCGACGATCTCCTCTACGAGGCGCTGAAATTCCATGGGCCGGAAAACACCGACAATCTGATTCACCATATCTTCAGACTGGGTCTGGATCTATGGAGTGAGGAATTCTTCAACAACGCCTTTGGGACGAAGCAAAATCTTGAGAGATTCATTGAATTATTGAAAGACAGGAAGAGGACAGAAAAGAAGAGCCCTTTTGAAAAATAGGGGTCGAGGATGCTCCCGAGGCGGGATCTACCTCGCCTTGACCGTCAGCACCTGGCCGGGGAAAATGGTGCTGCTGGAATTCAAACCGTTCATGCGGAGCAAGTCTTCAACAGACAATCCGTGTTTATGAGCGATCGTATAGGGCGAATCTCCTTTAATAACCGTGTATCCAGCCGCCACCACCTGCCTGCAGCTGGAAATCTGGACGTCGCCGCTGCTGGTTTTGGGTATCTTTAATTGCTGACCGATACTGAGTCGGGCACTGCCTAACCGGTTTAAAGACATGATCGCCTTTGTGGTGGTTTCAAACCGGTTGGCGATTGTCCACAGTGAGTCACCATTTCGAACCACATACATCTCCGGTCTTTTTTCCGCTATCCGATGCTGGCGGGAGGGGGATATTGTCTGCTCTGAGGATACATATTGTTTTCCCGCGGGAATTTTCAGATTCCAGCCTACCTTCAGATACCTTGTGGAATGCAGACCATTCAGAGCCTTGATAGCCCCGACGCTTGTCCGGTATTTTTTCGAAATACCTGAAAGGGTTTCACCTTTGCGCACACGGTGAACTACACAATCGGGCACTGGAGGGTGCCACTCGGGCAGTTTTTCAAAGACGGATGCAAGCAATGTCTCTTTTTCCTTGGGCACACGGAAAGAGTATTCGTTGGGAGGGGTCGAGCTGTACCTTAAATCGGGATTCAAATCTCTCAGCTCCTGATAAGGGACATCAATTTGCTCAGCCATCACTCGCAGGCTTACCTGTCTCTCCGTGACAACCACATCGGTCAGAATCTCTTTGTCCACCGGGGGCAGGACAAAACCATAGGCGGCCGGATCATTCAGGATATGCAGCACTGCCAGAAATTTAGGCACGTAGAAGGCCGTCTCTGACGGCAATTTCGCATAAAGATCCCAGAAGTGGTCAAGATAGTTGATACGCTGGGTCTTGATGCAGCGCAGCACCCTCCCCTCCCCGCAATTATATGCGGCAAGAACGGTATACCAGTCTCCAAATATCTGATGGAGATCTTTCAGGTACGCAATGGCAGCAGCGGTGGATTTTTCCGGGTCCATCCTCTCATCAACCCATCTATCCCTGTTGACTCCGTAACGATATCCCGTGGACGCGATAAACTGCCAAAGCCCTAATGCCCTGGCGCTGGAAAGTGCCCGCACCTTAAAACCGCTTTCGATGAGCGGCAGCCAGGAGAGTTCCTCCGGAAGCCCGGCCTCCTTCAGGGCCTTCAGAATCGCCGGACGATATCGCCCTGAACGACGGTAGGCATTGAGAAAGTTATCCCGTTCCCGTCCTTGAAAGAGGTTGATGGCCTTTTTCACATGATCGTTCATGTCGAGGGGGATGGCTGTGTGAAGGCCGTTGGCCACAATAAATCTCGAAGCATACACCTCCATGATCCGCTTGGAGATGGTAAAACGAAGGTCATCCCGTTGCTGCAGGATATCGGAGGACTTTTCCGTATTCACCTTCAGGATAAGCGCATAGGCTTCGTCCAGGGCTTCAAGGGCATTATCCAGATCGCCCTTGTCCCAGAAGTCATTGGAAACCTGGCAGAATTCCAGGGCGGAATCCAACAGCTCCTGATCCGATCTTTTCTTTTTCCCCGGTAGAATGGAAGCCGAAACCTCTTTGTCATCCAGGGAGTCATCACTGCCCTTTTCAGAAGCAGAATCCCCGGGGCTATCTTCCCCCACAGGGCCACTATTCTGAAGAGTGGGTGTCCTATCCTCTGCCCCGGATGGGACAGGGTGCTTCCAGTAACTATTAGAAGGGTCTGCAGCGGACTGTTTTACTTCGGTTGTTCCAGCCGGTTGTTGCAGAGAAGTCTTCACCTGATTTGAGTCAGAAACACAACCCGCAATAATCAGAAAAAGACCGAGAAGTACGGATCCACCCATCCCAAAAATCATGGATACTAATTTTGTTTTCATGTTTACCATACGTTATGAGGTTTTATTGATCGATTCCCTTTCCCCTCACCGGATCGAACACAAGAGTCTCCGCCACGGGGCTCCGGCCAGATTTGGATATTAATGGGGAGTATAGAAAATGGTCCCCCAATGGTCAAGGATGAAATGTTCCGATACGGATAACGGATGGCTTTCTTTTTCAGATATCCGGCAGGCGAATCTGTTTGAGGAGGGCGATGAGGGCTTCCTTGTTGTTCCATTCGGGATGGTCTAAAATTTTTTCATGGAGCTCTTTCAGGACCTTACCGACCACCGGCCCGGGAGCAAGGCCCGTTTCAGCCATAATGGCAAAGCCATCCATGGCAAGATCCCTTTTTTCAACAACCGTTTTGGAATTCAACTGCGCCCGGGCCCGATGCCGCAACTCCGTCAGCATTTCCATCTGCTGCTCACAGGCCGTGTGGGTGGAAAGATCGGCCTCCCGCAATGCAAACAGATCCCAGATCAGGGGATCTCCGACTTTCCGGATCAACCGCCTTACCGCCCCGTCGCTCCAGCTCGCATCATAGAGGATCAGGTGATGCCTTATCAGACGAACAACTTTGGAAATCGCCGACCCTTTGAATCTGAGTCTCCCCAGGATTTCCCCTGCCAGCAGGGCGCTTTCTTTCTCATGCCCATAGAAATGCCATTCCCCGTCGATTTTCCTGCCCACGCGCGGTTTTGCGATGTCGTGCAGAAGGGCAGCCAACCGCAGATCCGGATCGGGCCTGATGTTGTCGACGGTCACAAGGATATGCTTCAAAATGGTATGCCGGTGATATGCATTTTGCCGCTTGAGACGTCCCTCCTGAAGTTCGGGAAGGAACTCCTTCAACAGGTCCGTCCTGATCATCAGATTAAATGAGGCCGACGGCCCGTCCGCCACCAATATCCTGACCAGTTCGTCCCGGATCCGTTCCTGGGCCGTCGATCGCAACAGGGAGGCCAGATCCTTCATCGCTTCCAGCGTCCCCTTTTCGATGTGAAAACCGGTTTCCGCGGCAAATCTCACCGCGCGAAGAAGGCGCAGAGGGTCTTCTATGAAACGGGCGCGGGGATCTCCACAAGCCCTGAGGAGATGTTTTGCAAGATCTTCTCGACCGCGGCACGGATCGATAATCGCCCCGTTCTCCGCATCAAAGGCCATGGCATTGATGGTAAAATCCCGCCGCCGAAGGTCTTCTTCAATGTCTCCCCCTTCTCCTCTGAAGGTCGTTATCTCAAAAGGCCGTCCATCGCTGACAAGGGAAACGGTATCGTGTTTGAGAGAAAACTGCGCATGCCCTTGAAATATTGTCCGAATCAACTCCGGAGACGCGGACGTGGCCACATCCCAGTCCTTCAACGGCCTTTCCCTGCAGGCATCCCTGACAGCCCCCCCCACGATGTACCCCTTGTACCCGGTGTTCTTGAGTCTTTCCAGGATGTACCGAACGAATGGAGGTATTTCAGAAGCATGCATTCCTTCATCCTATTTCAAAGAGACCGACAATTACCGGTTATACCGGATAAGATCGTACAACGTCTGGCTGAGAGCGGCAAGCCTTTCCAATCCTTCGGGGCTCTCTTCTTTCTGTTTTTCCGAGATCGGAAAGCCTTCTTCCTTGATAAACCGCATGGCATTCTTGAAATTCGGCTGGGAAACGGCTTCAATGTGGTCGATGATCCCCATTTTCTGGAACCTCTGCCCCATGGAGACCATGCTCTTCAATTCATCGCCCCGTTTCCACACCGTTTTTCCTTTGTCCCCGACAATGTGGCGGGTGGCGATCCAGTACGATTCGAGAAAGGGCAGAATGAAGGCCGCCCATTGGGGGAGTTCCTCAAATCCGGATCTTGTGAGGACATATCCCTGACCCCCTTCATCCCTTTCAATCAAGAGGAGTTCCAGGAAATAGGCAACCGTGTCATCTATTTCTCGCTGAGCCATCGTCGAACTCTCATAGATGAACTCATATCTGAAGAGACGTTTCAGGAAGCTGTAATCTTCAGCAATATCCAAATCATTTTTGACGTTCTCGCTCCCCTTAAGCAGAGAAAGCGCAAGAAACGCGTGCCGGATGAAGAAGTGAATAATGCTGTTCTTGTAAAACTCCAGTTCCATCTTCTTTTCATCATCCAGGAAATAAAAGGTCCCGGAACCGTCCACATCCTCCAGTAGGCTGACCACATTGTTCTTTGTGAGAAGAGCCATGGTTTCATCCATGGCTTTCTGAGGATCCGACAGCGAGTCTGCCATAGGAAAATGGTATCTTTCCAAAAACCCGGCCATCGACCCGACTGTTTCCGCCAGTTCCGTCAGGTAGAATCCCCGCCGGTGCCGCGTCAGGATGGCTGCCGCAGCCAGGCCGACGGGAGTCACCAGGGTAACGCCGTTGATGGCGCGAATGAGACGAAAAGCGAGGCGTTTTTCCGTCCTGGCTTTCACTTCACTCTCTTTCGCATAAAATTCTTTCAGTGAAACCGGTTCCCCGAAACGGATATAGATTTTGCCGTATTTTTTTTTCAGGAAATGCCTCGTGGCCACAACCTGGCTGAATGTTTCCTTTGCTTTTTCTCCACCGCCGACTTCTTTGAGATAGGACTGGCTTTCAACTACCCGGTCATAGACAATGGAGACGGGGACAAAAACAAGATCGCTGCAATACCCTTCCCTGAATGCTTCGACAAGAATGGAGAGGAATCCGATTTTTGGAAGGATCAGTTTTCCGCTTCTGGTTCGGCCTCCTTCAATAAAAAACTCCAGGGGATGTCCTTCTTCAATCAGCGCTTTCACATACCTTGTAAAAACCGCCGCGTACACCTTGGCCCCCTTGAAACTCCTGCGAATGAAAAACGCCCCCGCCTTTCTGAAAAAAGGCCCGACCGGCCAGAATGAAAGGTTTTTACCGGCTGCGATTCGAGGGACAAACATCTGGTTGTTGTAGAGGATGTAGTTGAGAATGAGATAATCGATATGGCTTTTGTGGGACGGAATGTAGATCAAAGGGCCCTTTGCCGCCCATTCCCTCACCTTTGCCAGTTCCGAATGATTCACATCTATTCCGTGAAACATTTTCTTCCAAAGCCAGGTTAACACCATGGAGGAAAACTGGACATAGGCCACATTATAATCGGCGGCAATCTCATCAAAGTACCGGGCGGCCTCTTTTTTCTTCCCGTGGGCAGCCCCCGGCTTTCCCGCACTTCCCTGAATCGCTTCAACGACCCTGCCGTCTTTCAGCACCGTCTCTTTGATAAGCTGCCTGGATTTCATTACAGGCCCCAAGATAACCCTCTTCTGTCGATCAATACGGTCCAGAAGCATCTGGCGAACCTCATCGGTCACTTCTTCCATGGGTTTTTCAGGAGACAGGTCTTTCAGGTACTCCTGCAAATTGAGCGGTTCGCCAAAGTCGATAAAGGCCTTCCTGTTGTGCCTGAAAAAGAGCACGATTTTTCTCAGTACACCGGGTTTATCCTTGAAGCCGAAAAAGATATCCAAGAGTCCGGGATTTTCTTTTTCAGGAGTTTTTTTATAAAGGATGAGCTGGGGAACGATAAAGACGGGGCGTTCCATCCGTCCCTGCGTTTCCAGAACAAGCTGAAGGGGATCTTTCCGGGCATGCAAAAAACTTCGGGAGAATCCTTCCGGATTCACAAGACACAGCAGGGCGGTTTCTTCCCGTTTTATGGCGTCTTCCAGAAATCCGTTTTCCACCGGATTCGGCAGGTGACCATGTTTGAAAAAATGCGCTGCGTAAAACCTGAAAACTCTAAAGAGTTGCGACAGGGGCAGGACAAGGGACATGTTCAAATCAAAGGCTATCTTTGGATAGGGAAGCCTACTCCTGCGGAATCGATAATGATAAAGAAGATACTCCAGCAACCCTTTGTACTTTATAACGTAAAGGACCGTTCCTTCGCTGTTCATTCTCCTGAGTTCGTCCGTCATGTCCTGGTTAAACAAGACCCGTTTGAATAGCCGATACAAGATCCCGCTCAGGAAAAATCCGGGTTTATAATCGAGAATAAAAGGGTAACACGCTTTGTTTGTTGCCATGCTTATCGCCGCCGTTTCTTCACAGGTTGTTGACAAAACTTTAATATATGCTTAAAAATAGAATGTAAATCAGAGAATATCAAGTTTCGCTGAAATATTTCGGAGGAAATAATGTACACACCCATGGTCATATCCGGGTTGACTGTAGACCCCATCACGAACAGCCCCATTGTTATTTTGAAAGAAGAAGATGGAGACGGGACACTGCCCATATGGATTGGCCTTCTGGAAGCAACAGCCATCGCAAGTGAACTGGAGGGGATCAAATTCTCCAGGCCCATGACCCATGATTTATTGAAAAACATCATTGAGATGCTGGACGTGAAGGTCAGCAAAATAGAGATATGCGATCTGAAGGACAATACCTACTATGCGCTTATCCATTTTGGATACGCCGGGAAGGAACTGTCCATAGATGCCAGGCCAAGTGATGCGATTGCCCTTTCTTTAAGACTCCAAATCCCTATTCTGGTTTCCAAAGACGTCATTAGCAGATCAACCCAGATAGATCTGAAGGCGGAACCGGAAGACAAGTCGGAAAAAGGGAAAAAATGGCAGGAGATCCTCGAAAATCTCAATCCGGAGGATTTCGGAAAATACAGGATGTAGGCCGCGTTTTTCCAGGGATGAAACACACAAGAAATGGGCAACACTGCAATACGCTTTCCATAAATGTCACAGATACGGCCGCACGTCCACAGACCTCATACCAGCCCTGCGCGCCGCCTCCAGACCCAGATCCCCATCCTCAAAAACCTGACACCTTTCCGGTTTTATTCCCATGATCCGAGCCGACTCAAAAAACATATCGGGATGCGGCTTGGGCCTCAAATGGTCATCTGCGGTAATAACTGCACGAAAGAGATGACTCAGCCCTATGGCCTTCAGGGTTCGAATGACGTTCACTCGCGTACCTCCCGAAGCCACGGTCATAGGAAGTTTCCCCTTGTAATCCGTGGCGATTGCGGCGACCGGCTCGATCGCCTTCACCTTTCGCAGCTCTTCGAAAACTCTCCTGTTCTTCTCTCGGGCAACCTCCCGGGCATCAAGATTGAGGTGGCATTTTTCATTCAGGACGGCCACAATTTCTTCTGCGGGCATCCCTCGCAAACGCTCAAGAAAATCAACGGGACAGTCGACTCCATGATTCTTCAGCGTCTCCTCCCATGCGCGCATATGGGCAGGCATGGTATCGGCCAGGGTACCGTCGCAATCGAAAATAAGCCCCTGTATTCCGGGGAAAACACGTATCATTCTTTTCTCCAATCTACCGAAACAGCTTATCCTCGTCACCCCATCAGGAAGCCTTCCGATAAATCCCTTTACCGGCGCTTTCGATCTTCTTCTGTTTCTTTAAATGATAGAGTATCCCCTGCAATTTTCTTTTATCAAAACCTGTTTTTTGCTCCAATTCATCGAGCTTTACCGGTGTAGACGATTCAAGAATCAGCGCCGATACCACAGCTGTCGCGCTTACCCCTGATGCCTGCGTCAAAACCCGCTTGTGTTTCTCCTCCGGTTCAACATCAAAAGGCGCTTCTTCATCCTTCTCACATTCCACTTCGGTCGACGGCGATCGATTCTCCAGAAACCGATCCAGTTTTTCAGCTATCGCGTTTGCCCCCTGCGCCAAGGTCCTGAGACCCTCCCCGACCGTTTTCATAAACAGATCCAATTCTTTCATCGTCCCTTTCCTCCTTATTGAATGGTAACATCCTTCCCCGGCTCTTCGGCCATTTGAACAGGACCGAAATTCTTTTCATACTTTGCGATATTCTCCTGCAGCGCACTGAAGATCCGCTTCATATGACCGGGACTGACGATAATTCGGGCATTCACCGTACCCGCTGGTGGTGCGACCATGAGAAAATCCATGATAAACTCTTCCCGCGTGTGGGCCACCGCCATATTGTTTGCGTAGACGCCCCCGATCAATTCCTTGGGAAACTCCACTTTTATTTCATTTCGCTCATCACTCATTTTGCCCTCCTTAAGCGACCTACCCTTGCTTTTTATCATTGGCAATCAGATAAATTCCATACTCATAATCTTAATCATAATCCTAATCGAGCGTTGCGTATCTTATTCAAAAACAATGGCAGCTTTTCCCCGATTTGACAAGCAGGCGCATGAATGGTATGCATTCCCCATGAGCCGAAGCAGGAAAAGGAAGACTCCCGATAAACTGCTCAAGGCCGAAACCGGTTTTGTTCGCGATCTTGGCCCTGTGGAACATTATCTTGTATCCGCAATCGCCATCGGGTGGGCGATCTTCCAGCTCTCCCTTCCCAGTTTTCTCATTATGGCCAGTACCAAGGAACGGGCGATTCATCTTGCCTTCGCCATGACCCTCCTTTTCCTCGTTTGTCCATTTCTGAAGAAAACCGGCAAATCGCCCCGCGCCATCCCTCGCAGCGGCCGCATTCCCCTCACCGATTGGCTCTGTATGGTGTTGGGCGCATCGACCGCACTGTATCTTGCCATAAATTTTGATGCTATTGCCATGCGGGCGGGAGTGCCGACGACACTTGATCTCATATCCGGTTCCATCCTCGTCCTGCTGCTCCTCGAAGCAGCCAGAAGGGCCGTTGGACCCGCCCTTTCCGTCATAGCCATTCTTTTCACATCCTACGCATTCTTGGGGCCATACATGCCGGACATCCTTGCGTTCAAGGGGGTTTCCCTGAGTAAATATCTCAGCAATATTGCGCTTTCCACGGAAGGGATCTACGGCATTCCCCTGGGGGTTTCAACATCCATCGTATACCTCTTTGTACTCCTTGGCGCCCTGCTGGACAAGGCGGGGGCCGGAAAATTCTTCACGCAGTTGGCGCTGAGCCTGTTGGGCCGATACAAGGGGGGGGCGGCAAAGGCGGCTGTTATGGCAAGCGGCGCCTCCGGTCTTATTTCCGGTTCCAGCATCGCCAATATCGTCACCACGGGCCCTTTCACGATCCCGTTGATGAAAAAGATCGGCTACCCGGCGAAAAAAGCCGCCGCAATCGAGGTTGCAGCCAGTACCGACGGACAGTTGATGCCCCCTATCATGGGAGCGGCCGCATTCATTATCGCCGAATACGTAAACGTACCCTATGTGGAAGTGGTCAAGGCAGCGGCCATTCCGGCCCTTGCCTCTTATTTCGGGCTTTTCTGCATTACCCACCTGGAGGCATCCAAATTGGGCATCAAGGGCCTCCCCCGCGAAGATATTCCACCTTTCTTTAAGACCCTTCGCAAAGGGATTCACTACATGATCCCGATAGGAGTACTCCTGTACGAACTGGTGTGGCTCAGGCATTCTCCCGAACTGGCAGCCTTCCGCTCGATTATGACCTTGTTCCCGGTCATACTGTTTCAGGAGATCAAAAAAACGATTCAGGAAAAAAAGCGATTCAGCACTGCCCTGGCCGCCAGCCTCAAAACTATCCTGGCCGGTTTCATACAGGGCTCAAGAAACATGATACCCGTGGCCATCGCCTGTGCCTGCGCCGGAATCATCGTCGGGGTCGTCAATATGGGAATCGGCGGAATGATATCGAGCGTTGTGGAATACCTTTCCCAGGGCAATATTTTTCTGCTCCTCCTGATCACCGCCATGGCGAGTCTTCTTATCGGCATGGGCCTTCCCACCACGGCTACCTACATTGTAATGGCTTCCCTGACCGCTCCCATCATCGTGGAAGTGGGGGGACTTTACAACGTGGTGATTCCCCTGATGGCCGCCCACCTTTTTTGCTTCTATTTCGGCATCCTGGCCGATGACACCCCGCCGGTGGGACTGGCGGCCTACGCAGCCTCAGCCATTGCCGGTTCAGAGCCCATACCCACAGGCATACAGGGTTTTCTTTACGACATCCGGACATCATGCATCGCCTTTATGTTCGTCTTCAATCCGGAATTGATCCTTCATGACATTCAGAGTTGGCCCCAGTGCCTCCTTATCTTGAGCATGGCCCTCGTGGGCATGTCCGCCTTTGAATGTTTCGCCCAGGGGTGGTGCTACACAAAAAACAGAGCGTACGACATCCCTTTCTTTCTCGCGGCGGCCTTTATTTTATTCTATCCCGGCGCCATCGCCTCCCTTTTGCACATCGATGCCTCACGCAAATACTTCCTTTTTCCCCTGGGCCTTGTCCTTTATGCAATGGTCATATTCCTGCAGAAAATGAGAATCCGATAGAGGGCTATTTCATCAAGCCTGCTTCCTTGTAATATTTGACGGCGCCGGGATGCAGGGGGGCCGAAAGGCCCTGAAGCATTTCCTTTTTTGTGAGAACTTCATAGGCAGGATGAAGCTTTTTGAAACGCTCCAGGTTTTCAAAAACCTCTCTTGTAATCGCGTAAACCACCTCATCGGGAACCCTGGAAGACGTGACAAGGGTGGCTTTGACCCCGAAAGTCTGAACATCTTCCGTGTTTGCCGCTCCCGGATAAAATTTAAGGGGGATGGTTGCCGGCGTGTAATAGGGATATTTCGCGATCAGTGTTTCCGTATCCACAATAGGAATGATGCGCACCTTTCTTTTCCCTGCCGTGGCCTCCTTGATTGCGCCGCTTGGATGCCCCACCGTATAAAAGAAGGCGTCGATCCTGCCGTCCTGCAACAACCCTGGCGCTTCCGCCGCCTTTACCTGTTCCACATAAAGATCTTTTTCGTAATCGATTCCCGCGGCCGTCAGTGCATCAATGGAGTTCTGTCTCTGCCCGGAACCCGGGTTTCCGATATTGACCCTCTTTCCTTTTAAATCCTGAATGGATCTAATCCCCGCATCCTCGGCAGCCACCAGCGTAACCGATTCGGGGTGAATACTAAAGACGGAACGAAGATCCTTCTGAGGCCCTTTTTCTTTCCATTCGGCTGTCCCGTTCCAGGCCTGATACTGACGGTCGGACTGAACAATCCCGAAATCCAGGTCACCGGACATCACGGCATTCACGTTAAAGACAGATCCTCCCGTGGCCTCAACCGTGCAACGGATCCCGTACTTTTCCCGCTTCTCGTTAATAACCCTCGATATGGCGCCGCCCGTAGGATAATAAACACCTGTAATCCCCCCGGTTCCGATGGTGACAAACCGGGTTTTTGCCTGCGCGCCCAAGGGGTTCCCCCCTATAAATAGAAATGTCCAAAAGCAAATGAACGCGGTCGTCATAAGAAGCCGTCTCATGGGAATCCTCCTTTTTTCACGTGCTCGTTTATGGCGGTGGTCGTTTCAACTCTGTTCTTCCTCAGCATCTTCCTCCGGCAGGCATCCGCAAAAACAACAGGAACAGGCACCTTATTAAAAAAGACCCTGTGGCGGAATGGCTTTGCTGACTCCAAACATAGTACCGGAAAATTTGAATGGGGTACAGGAACAGAATCATTTTTGAACACATAGCACACACAACGGCTTCAAGGCAACCGCCTTATCCGCGTTGTCGCGGTTTTCATTATGGATTGTCTGTGATCTGAGGCTATGCGTGCGCTGGGACCAAACCCCGCGTGTACATATTTCCACTCTGGAAAATACAGCTTAGACCCTATTGGATTTCTTCGTTTTTTCCAATAGCATCAGAGACATGTCATCAGGGACATTCAATTTTCCTATTCCAGAGGAAAGGAACGTGACCTTTTGTCTTCCTACACTATTTTCCTGCGGGAATTGCTCTTTGAGAACCCTCGCCTTTTCTCTGGCGCTCATGACCGCCTTTGCCTTTTCTGGATGCACATCCCCGCATGCAATGCCAAGGGACGAGCAGCCTCCCCTTCCCGAAAAGACGCTCTTAAAACATTGGCAGCACGTATCCGAAAAATCGCATTCCTCCCCCTCCACTCACCCGGGACCTTTGACAGTCGACCAGGCCATTTCCGAGGCACTCAGAGCCAGCCCTGAATTGGAGCAGATCAGGCAGAGAATCAAGGCGGCCTCAGAACAAATCCTCCAGGCCGATGCATCTTTTTATCCCAGGTTGGTCGCCTCCGAGCGGTACAATACCACCAATAACCCGGTCTATGCCCTGATGAATATCATCAATCAGCGACGTCTTCAATCCGATGTGAACTTCAATAATCCGGGAACTCAGCAGGATTTTGCCACCCGGATACGGGCGGATTTATCTCTTTTTGAAGGGGGAAGCCGATACTACCATCGACAGGCTGCAGGCCATTTTAAAGACTCCATGGAGGCGGAACTGCTGGCGGCTCGCAACCAGATGGTAGCCCAAGTGGTTGAAATCTACTATCACTGGATACAGGCCTTGGGCTTTATCGGAGTGGCCCAAAAAGGGTTGACATCGGCAAATAGGGATGTCGATCTGGCGGAGGCCCGTTACAAGGCGGAGATGGCGTTGCCCAGTGAGATTATGCGGCTGAAGGCCCACAGAGCGGAGATGCATGGAAATCTTGTTGCGGCCAGGACAGGCGCTCGTCGACTGCAGGCAGGACTGGAGAGGTTTCTGGTGAGACCGGTCCGCGATGAAGAGATTCCCGAGCCTTCCCTGTCTCTCCCATCTCCCTTATCACAAAGCAGTCCCGAAGAACCGGACCTTCTTGTGGAGCAGGCCCTCAAAAGTCGTCCTGAACTGGCCAGTGTCCGAGCCTTGGTTCAGGCCGCTCGGAAACGGATACAGGCTGAACGGGGTGGAATTTTACCCCGGCTCGGCATGGGCGCGGAATATCAATGGAATACGGAAACCTTCAATGACATGGAAGGAAGCTGGTTGGTAGGGATCGAAGCCACATGGTCTCTTTTTGAAGGAGGAATGACCCTTTCAAAAATCCGCGAAGCGCGGGTACGACTAAAAGAGATCGAAGCCCACGGCGAACAGGTGGCGCTGGATATCGCGCTCGAGGTTCACCAGGCGGTCCTGGCGGTTCAGGAGGCGGCAGAAAAGATCAAGGTAGCCGATGAAAGGCGACAATGGGCCGAAAAGGCGCTTCTGGAAGTAAGAGAACTCTATCGGAATCAGATGGTCACGGTGGATTCTCTTCTACAGGCGGAGGTGGCAAGCAACCAGGCCGATGTCTCCTACACCGCAGCCCTGTTTGACGGAAAGATTGCGCAAGTCCTCCTAAGGCAGACCCTCGGGGATTTCGCCGACTGGACGGAGGAACAACATGGATAGAACATCCGGGAACGTCATCCGAACCATTTTTCGAGAGGGCGGAAAAGGTCTGGCAGTCTTTTTTCTACTCGTCTTTTTGATGATGTGGCTTTCCGGAGCGTTTATCAGCAAAGTACAACCCGGCCCACCCGAAAAAAGACCCGCGCCTCCCAAGTTGAGCACCCGAAAGGTCGAACGACGTGCATTTCCCATTCTCATGGAGCAGGTAGGAAACCTGAGAGCCATGGTGGAGGCGCAGGTCTCCAGCCGTATCATGAGTCAGGTCACGGAAATCCTGGTCCACGAAGGCGACAATGTGGAAGGAGCGGACGGCAAGGATGAAAAGGCGACGCTTATGGCACGACTCGATGATCGGGACATCCGGGCCAGGTTGCGGGAAGCGCAGTCTCAGGTAAAGGCCATGGAGCAGGCCATGGAAGCGGCCGGAGCCAAACTGGGCGCGGCCAGATCCCAGGAGGAAGCGTCCCTTGCCAATCAGCAAAAGACCCTTGCAGATTATGAGAGGTATCAGGATCTCCATAAACATCAGGCGGCCACCGGCCAGCAATTGGGGCATGCCCTCGCCCAAAAAGAGGTGGCCCAGGCGAACCTGACAGCGGCCAGGCAAGACATACAGGCCGCTCGAAGTGATATAAAAAGAATTCAAGCCCAAATTGAACAGGCCAATGCGGCGGAGGCTGCGGCCAGGATTATGCTGAGCTACACGGAAATCCGGGCGCCATTCAAGGGCCGGGTGGTCAGAAAGCGGGTGGACGTAGGCGACATGGCCACGCCGGGTCAGCCGCTCTTCTTTCTTGAGATCCCTGCACAACCCGAACTTCATGCCTTTGTCTCCGACTCCCTCATCCCGCGGCTGCGAATAGGGCAGAAGTTGAAGGTCCACATCGACGCCCTGGATCGGAATTTACAGGGAACACTGCGGGAAATCGTACCCCAATCGGATCCGTCCACGCGCACCGTCCTGGCAAAAGTGGCTCTTCCTCCGGATTTCGACCTTGTAAACGGGCTCTTCGGTCGTCTATTCGTGCCCTGTGGAGAATATGAAACCCTTGTGGCGCCCAAAGAGGCCGTGCGGGAAGTGGGACAGCTGTTCCTGGTGAATGTCCTCGATCATGAAGGCTATCCACAACGCCGTTTCGTCACACTTGGAAAGGATCATGGGGATCTGGTTGAAATCCTCTCCGGACTGAATGAAGGCGAGGAGGTTGTGTTCCCATGAACACAAGTTCCGCTTCTCATGGCTGGATCAGCGGGATCGTGGAGGCATTTCTCAAAGGGAACCTCTCGGTCATATTGATCCTGATCAGCCTCATGGCGGGAATCGGCGCACTCTGGATCACGCCTCGGGAAGAAGATCCACAGATTGTGATTCCCGTCGCGGATGTACTCATCCATATGCCCGGTGCATCCGCCGCCGAAGTGGAACGACAGGTGTCCAGCCGCCTGGAAAAACTGCTCTATCAAATCGATGGCGTAAAGCATGTCTACTCCATGAGTTTCCCCTCCATGGCCATTGTAACGGTTCGGTTCCATGTGGGGGAGGACCGGGAAAGGAGCTGGGTAAAGCTCTACAACAAGGTCCGGTCCAACATCGATCAGGTGCCCCCGGGAGTTACGGGCTGGGTGGTAAAACCCGTGGAAATCGATGATGTTCCCATCATCAACATTACCCTCTACAGCGCCCGATACAGTGATTATGCCCTGCGGCGAATGGCCGAGGAGCTGCAGCTCCGGCTTCAGGGCGTAAGGGAAGCAGGAATTACCTCTTTGGTGGGTGGAAGACCGAGACAGATCACGGTTCACCTGTCGCCCCTGCGTATGGCTGCACGCGGCATATCCATCCAGGACATTCAGCGCATCATCCAGGGCGCCAATGTGGCATTTGCCCGCAGGGAATCTTGTGGCCGAAAATAAAGAAATCCGATTGGACGCAGGCCGCTTCCTCCACTCCGCCGCCGAAGTGGAAAACCTGGTCGTCGCCGTAAAGGGCGGAAGACCCGTCTTCCTGAAAGAAGTGGCTTCGGTTAAGGATGGTCCTGCGGAAGCCGAAACCTATACCCGGATCGGGTTCGGCAGAAGGGCCTTCTCATCCATAGATCCCGCGGGTGAGGGCACGCTGCCCAAGGATATTGAGCCCTTGAAGGACTACCCCGCAGTAACCGTTGCCGTGGCAAAGCGCAAAGGTTCAAACGCTGTATGGGTCGCGGAAGGGGTACGGAAGGAAGCCGAGCGCTTTGCCCGTGAGGTGCTCCCCGAAGGCGTGTACTGGCGCATTACGCGGGACTATGGAAAAAGCTCCGACGACAAAGTCAACGAATTGATCAAGGAACTCCTTGTGGCCATTGTTATTGTGGTGGCCCTATTGGCCTACGCCCTGGGATGGAAAGAAGGATTCATCATCGCCCTGGCCGTTCCGGTCACCTTTGGATTCACCCTTCTGATCAATTATCTTCTGGGCTATAGTATCAATCGAGTGACCCTCTTTGCCCTGATTCTGTCTCTCGGGTTGGTGGTGGATGATCCCATCGTGGACGTGGAAAACATTCACCGGCATTTTGAAATGCGCAAGGAACCTCCCCATCTTGCCGTCATCCACGCTGTCAACGAAGTGCTTCCCCCCATCATCGTAGCCACACTGGCCGTCATCATCTCCTTTCTGCCCATGTTCTTCATCACCGGGATGATGGGGCCCTATATGGCACCCATGGCACTCAACGTGCCGGTGGCCATGCTCATGAGCCTGGTGGTCTCCTTCACCATCACCCCCTGGCTCTCCCTGCATCTGCTCCGGGGGGCGTACAACAAGCCGCAGGAAAAACCCTATGTGCTTGAGGAAACCCTCCTTTACCGTTTCTACAGGGCCGTGGCGAAACCGGTCTTGAACAGGAGAAGCCTGCGATGGGGAATTTTGGCTTTGATCATGGTCCTTCTGGGCTTCTCCCTGTGGCTGGTTGTCACCTATCGCGTCCCCCTTAAAATGCTCCCCTTCGACAACAAAAATGAACTGCAGGTAGTCATCGACATGCCCGAAGGGACGACCCTCGAAAACACGGAGGCGGCCGCACACGCCCTTGCGGAAACCCTCGTTCGCGTTCCGGAAGTCACGGATGTCAGCACCTATGTGGGAACCAGCAGTCCGGTGGATTTCAACGGTCTTATCCGGCATTACTATCTCAGACACGGCGCCAACGACGCCGATATCCGCATCAATTTCATCGAAAAGACGCACCGGGAACAACAGAGTCACCCACTGGCCTTGAGGTTAAGGAATGGGCTCAAGGAAATTGCGAGGCGATTTGACGCCAACATCAAGATCGTGGAAATACCTCCCGGACCACCCGTTATTGCAACCCTGGTGGCGGAAATCCACGGGAGAACCTTGGGGCAGCCCTACAGGGAAATGATGGCGGCGGCGCCGAGGGTCGAACATCTGATGGATGACATTGAAGGCGTGGTGGACGTAGACGATACCCTCCTGGCGCCGGAGCAAAAGACCAGGTTTCTGACGGACCGCATGAAGGCGTCTCTCAATTACGTCACCGACGCCCACGTTGCCGCAACCCTCCAGGGGATGGTGCGGGGGGCTGATCCGGCCTCTCTCCGGTTGGGGAATCAGGTGAACCCCCCTTACATCCGGTTGCGCCTGCCAAGGCAGGAAAGGGCGCTCAACTCAGACCTCAATCAACTGATGATCACGGGGCTCACCGGCGAGGGGGTCTCTCTTTCGGAGCTGGGTTCCTTCAAGGAGGGAGTCATTGATCAGCCCATCTATCACAAGGATCTTCAATCCGTCGTCTATGTCTTTGGGGATACGGCGGGTCTCCCCCCTCCCGAGGCGGTGATGATGCTGGAAGACAAGGTTCAGAAAGATCCGGAACTGGATGGCGTCCAGGTGGTATGGACCGGAGAGGGGGAATGGCATATCACCGTACAGGTATTCCGGGACCTGGGGATCGCCTTTGCCGTGGCGGTTATGGGGATATACATCCTGCTTCTCTATCAGACGCAGAGTTATCTCCTGCCGGCGATTCAACTCATCGCCCTTCCCCTCTCCATCATCGGCATTATCCCGGGTTTCTGGCTGCTTGAACCTCCTGACCGATCATCCCGTGGATGGATGGAACAATCCCACCTATTTCACGGCAACAGCCATGATCGGGATGATCGCGCTGTCGGGAATCGCCACACGAAACGCCATCCTGCTCATCGAATTTGTGGAAAAACGGAGAAAAGAAGGCGAGGGGCTGGTAGAGTCTCTCCTGGAGGCCGGAGCCTTACGAACAAGACCGATCCTCCTCACATCCCTCGGCGCCATGCTGGCTGCCTGGCCCATCACCCTGGACCCCATCTTTTCGGGACTTGCCTGGGCCTTGATCTTCGGCATCGCCGTCTCCACCTTTTTCACCTTGATTGTCGTTCCCATGGTTTATTTCATGGCCTACGGCAGGAAAGAAGGAATGCCGGATTTACCTTCTAACTCACCTTAAAGATCGAGACCTCTTCCCGCAAATTTTTGGCCGCCGTATTCAGTTGTTCGGTGGCCTTATTAAATTCGCGAAGAGATTCCGTTGTCTCCTGGGCCGCTTCATTGAGCTGGACCATGGATTCGCTGATCTGAAGGGCTCCTTCAGACTGGCCTTGCATGCCTTCAGTTACGTGTTCAAACCTCGGCGGCAGTGTCTTGACCTGCTGCATGATCTTTTCCAGCTGAGAGCCGATGGTCGTCACACCCTGCACGCTCCTCTCGACCTCTTCGGTGAACTTATCCATCTCCATCACGCCTGAAGTGACGGCGCCCTGCATCTCCTTGACTATCTCATCAATATCCAGTGTTGCCACGGCCGTCTGGTCTGCCAGGCGACGGATCTCGCTGGCAACAACGGAGAACCCTCGTCCGTATTCTCCCGCCTTCTCAGCCTCAATGGCTGCATTGAGGGAGAGAAGATTCGTCTGGTCCGCAACCTTTGTAATGGTGGTCACAACTTTGTTGATGTTGTTTGCCTTCTCATTGATAACCGAAAGCTTGGTCGATATGGAGCTGGTTGCTTCGGCCAGCATCCGCATCGTGTTTTCCATCTCACTAAGCTGGCTGTGGCCGGAGTCAGCCAGGTTCGCCGTACCCGTTACGACGTCCGAAACCTCGTTCATCGTGTCCACGAGGTTCTGTGAGGTAGCAGATATCTCCTTGCTCGACGATACGATCTGGTTCGTTGTGGCTCTAAACTCATTAACCGTTGCCTCCTGCTGCTTCGAGGCGGCGGCGATCTCGGTGGCCGTCGAACCAAGCTGTATACACGACTTCTGAACCTGTCCGACGAGGGAGTTCAGGTTGTATGTCATCGTCTTGACCGAGGCAAGCAACTGCCTCGTCTCGTCCTGACTTTTCTCGTAGATATCCTCCTCTCCGGCCTCGCCGGATATCCCCATTGCCCCCACGGAATTCGCCGCACCCAGCAGCTCGCCTTTGGCTATCATCCGGGCGACCTCCGTAATCCGCGAGATCGGGTTGGCGATCCTGCCGCCCGACGATAAGGGCGATGACGACGGCAAGCGCCAGAATAATAAGTCCTCCCACAATGGCCCATCTCAATAGCGCCGTGAAACCCGAATGGACTTTCTCGAAGGTTTCAGTGTAGTCGTCGTTGTAGGTGCTCGGACCAATTACCCAGTCCCACGGTTGAAAATAGATCAGGGCCGATGTTTTCCTGCGAGGTTTGCTATCCCCCGGATTCTGCAACGAGTAGGAATAATGGCCGAGTTCCTCCTTACCCAGTCTCAAGGCTTTTTCGACCATCTCCCGGATGTAGTATTTTCCACCGGCGTCTTTCAGGTTCCAAATATCTTCCCCGTCCCGAGCGCCGTCTTTGGAGATGATATACTTACCCTTCTCGTTTCCCTTGGCGCCCATAACCCAGACATAACCGGTTTTACCGACCTTTGTGTCCATGATCGCCTTTCTCAGGCTCTCGACCGCCTCCTGTTTGACGCCGACGTAAAGGACACCGATGATCTTACCCTCGGCATCCCGGATCGGCTCATAGGCGGTGACATACCAGGCGTTCACCACGTAGGCCTTCCCTCGGAATGTCTCCCCGCGCATAATCGTGCTGACCACCGGATTCGCCGTTCCATCCGGATTGACGTCGGGTATGAAGGTACCGATGGCCCTCGTGCCGTCGAGCTTTTCCACGTTTGTCGCGATTCTGAGAATCCCCTTGATGCCCGCCTGTTCGAAACGCTGGAAAACGGTACAGGTCCCTCCTACAAGCCTCTTTGTATCGTCAACAACGGGAGTATATATCGTGAGATCGCGGTTCTGGCCGAACCATTCCCCGCCAACCATCATCTTGGGAACCTTGATCTTCGTGCCCTTTTTGGTATACTGATTAATCGCGTCCCATTCCGCGAACTCGGTATCTGATAATGCGACGACTCCCTTCTGATTCATCATCGCACGGGCTACGTTCAAGTCATACGTTACCGTCTGCTGTACGAGCTCGTTGACAGCCGCACACAGGGTGTATACGTCCCGCGCAGTCTGTTCGAGGCTGGACATCACCAGGGTCTTCATCTCATGGGTTATCATCTTGTACATCTCGCCCTTCTGGAAGTAGATAAGCCCTGACATGACGAGAACGGGCAGAAGTGCTACCAGGACGGCCAACCCCACGACCTTATGTTTCAGTTTCCATCTACCCGGCTTCATGTTTGGCATCTCCTCAGCATCGTACTTCCCCTATATGAACATCCTCAGGATTCGGGAAAATTCCCCCCGGGAGGATATAACGATTTGAAACGATTGCACAGGCATTTTTCAAGTAAACGTGTGCGTCACCGACTTTCGATTTTCTAACCGGCTGATTTCACGTGGAGACTGTCCGATAGAAGCAGGGAAATCTGCCTTGCCACTCAACCTCCAGCCTGTAAAGCAACTCCGTGGGGCAGGGAAACAATAACGTGCGTTCCTTCCGCTTCAGAGGTGGTGAAAGAGATATCCCCCTGATGCGTTCTCGCGATCAGCATGGCATTATACGTACCAAGGCCTGTCCCGCCATGTTTTCCGCTGGTGGAATAGGCATCAAAAAAGGTATCGCGCATCTCTTCCGGTATGGACGCACGATTGTGAATGTCAATGATATGATCTTTTTGTCCTCCCTTTTCACCTATTCCTATATCGATCCGGACAGGTGCATTTCCCGGGGATGCCTCGATGGCATTCTTGAGGAGGTTGGCCAGCATCACTTCCAGCAGATCTTCGTCACCGTTTAAAATCTCCGGTCTCTCTTCTGATGATTGCCCGGACAGGGAGACCTTTACCGTGATCCGCTTTTTCAGGGTCAGGGGCTCCAACTGCTTCTTGATCCTCTCTAAAACGCTCACAAGGTTTACCGGCCTGGCCGTAAGCTCGTAAGTCCCCAGCTCCATCTGGAACAGATCACGGCTTCGATCGATCATTTTAAGCGTTTTTTCACCGGATTCCTGAATCAGGGCCGCCGCCTTTCTTTGCTTATCCGTCAAATTGACACCTTTCCGCAGTCTCTTGGCCAAACCCACAATCCCAATCAGCGGCGACTTGAGGTCGTGGCGGATCATTCGCTGGACATCTTCCCGCATCCGTTCAATTTGTCTTCGCTCCGTGATATCCCGTATGATTCCGCCAAAATATACTCCGGAAGCACTTTGCCAGGAAGACAGGGAAAGCTCGATGGGGAATTCGGTTCCATCCCTGCGGAGTGCCATCAGTTCCATCTTCTTTCCCAGAAGATGTTTTTCCCCGGTTTTCAGAAATCGCTTCACCCCCTCATAATGGGCTTTTCTGTATCTTTCGGGGATGATAGTGGTCACGGAACGGCCCACAATTTCCGGACCATAGCCGAAGATCAATTCCGCCCCTTTATTCCATGTCAGGATGGCATCTTTGTCACTCGCCGTGATAATCGCATCGATGGAGGTTTCGGTGACCGAACGATACCGATCTTCGCTTTCTTTGAGCTCGCGAAGGAGTTTCTCCGTATCCTGGTTATTCATTGAAAAGCCTCTTGTCAGAGTTCATCATTTAGAAAAAACAAATCGTTTATATCTATTACCTTATAGAGGAAATTTAGGCAAGCGTACCGGGGCCGGGATCCGTTCCGGACGGGGGGCTTTTGAATAAAATGGTGAGGGGCAGAAGCAAAGCGACAAACCAGGCCAGAATCCAGAAACAGTCGTTGAAGGCCAGCATCCTGGCCTGTATCAGCACTTCCTGGTAAATGAGCTCCAGCGGACCATTCCGGAATGTGAGAGACGGGTGCTGCGTCCCGAGCCAGGCTTCCAGCTTCTGCTGATAACTCTGGAAGGCGTGCCCGTAGGGGGTCACATATTCCGAGAGGAAACTTTGATGGACCTGGGACCTGCGAGCCAGAATGGTCGCGCTGAGCGCCACACCAAAACTTCCGCCCAGATTTCTTAAAAGATTGAAAAGGCCCGAGGCGTTTCCCATTTCTTCCTTTTTGATCCCCACAAAGGTCGCGGCAGCGAGAGGGACAAAATAGAGACCCAGACCGAAACCCAGAACCGCACGGGGGATCGCGATGACTATGAAACTGGCGCTCAGATTAAACTCCGACATCATCCACATGCCGGTGGCCATCAGAGCCAGACCGATCGCGAGAAGGATTCTGGGACTCACCCCCTTCCTCATGAGCATCCCGGCCAGGGGCATAACCAGAAAGGCAGCAAATCCTCCCGGGCCCAGCACCAAACCGGCTAATGTGGCATTGTAGTCCATCAGGTTTTGAACATACAAAGGCAAAAGGACGAGTGTTCCGAAAAGAGCCAGAAATCCGCTGAACATGATGGCGCACCCCGCCGTGAAACTGCGATGGCGAAAAACCCGAAGATTCACCACCGGATCTTTGGTTCGGAATTCCACGACGATAAACGTTAGGAGGGATACGACGGCAGTGATCGTCATATAGACGATAAAATCGGAATGAAACCAGTCGTCCCGCTGGCCCTTGTCCAATACAATCTGCAGGCTTCCCAAACCCACCGTCAAAAGCAACAATCCCCACACATCTATGCGCCTGCGTTCTCCGTTTCGAATGTAGGGAGGATCTTCAATCAGAAAAACGATCAGAATCACGGCCAGTATGCCCATGGGGAAATTGATGTAAAAGATCCAGCGCCAGTTCCAGTGATCCGTGATCCAGCCGCCCAATACCGGACCCAGAATGGGGGCCAGGACCACGCCCATGCCGAAAAATGCCATGGCGAGGCCATGTTCTTCCTGTGGAAAGGATTCCAGTAAAATCGCTTGAGACAAGGGTTGAAGGCCGCCGCCCCCGATTCCCTGAATGGCCCGCGCCGCCACAAGAAGGCCAAGGGACGTTGCCGCTCCGCAAAGGATGGAAGTCCCGACAAAAAGAAAAACGGAGAATAAGAGATAGCGTTTTCTTCCAAAGACTCCCGACAGCCAGCCGCTGATGGGAATGATTACCGCATTCGAGACCAGGTAGGAAGTGAGTACCCAGGTTACTTCATCCAGACCCGCGTTCAAACTTCCCTGGATATGGGGCAAAGACACGTTAACGACACTGGTGTCCATGATCTCCATAAAGGTCGGCAGCATCACGGCAATGGCAACGGCCCACTTATTTGCCATCAATTCAGCTCCATGGGAGAATTTTCAGTCCATGCTTGAAAATTTTTTATCTTATTCACAAACAATGGTACGAATGGAGTCACGAGGTCTTTTTTGCTGCCGCATCCTGTTTCTTTCCCTCTTTTTCCGGAACGACCTTATCCGCATCTCCGATATCTATGGTGACTTCCAAAGACAAACCAACTCTCAAGAGAAATTGGGGGGGCGGTGGTTTATCGAGATAGATCCTGACCGGAACGCGCCGAACCACCTTGACCCAGTTTCCCGTGGCGTTTTCCGGTGGTAGCAGAGAAAATGCCGCTCCTGATCCCGCCGCAATGCCGACCACCCTTCCGTGATAGGTATGGGAAGGATAGATGTCGGCGGTTATGGTGGCGGGCTGTCCGACTCGTACATGCGTCAATTGCGTTTCTTTGAAATTGGCTTCCACATAGGCGGCCCGCAGAGGTACAATAGCCATGATAGGCTGGCCCACTGAAAGACGATCTCCCACCTGGGCGTTTCTTTGCGCCACGCAGCCTGAAAGGGGCGCCTTGATCGTACAGTAGGAAAGGTTGAGCGTTGCCTGTTCCAGTTCGGCCCGTGCCTGATCTCGCTGGGCCTTAAGAGATTCCAGTTGCAGGACCTCGATGTCCACTTTTTTGCGGTTGCTCCTGGCCGTTGCGAGTGCGGCCTCGCTCTGACGGGCCTGCTGTTCAAATGCCTTAATGGATGCCTTGCTTCCTCTGATTCGATCATTCAGGGACTGCAGGCTGGATTTTGCATCGTCAAAGCGCTTCAAGGATCTGTCACGATCTTCCTGCGAAACCGATCGATGCTTATAAAGATCTTCATAGCGTTTATACTCCTTTTGCGCATAAACCAGGTCCGCGTTGGCCGAAAGGAGTTCCTTTTGAAGCTGAGCCAGTTGATTGCTCCGAACTTCCACCTGATATTTCGCCGCCTCCAGAGAGGCTTCCGCGGCCTGAACCTGATTTTTTGTCTGATCGTCCAGCAGCGGTACGCGCAATGCGGCGGAATTCACGGCCGCCTGCATTTGAGCCACCACGGCCCGAGCTTTATCCTCAGCTACCTGGTAGTCCCGCGGATCCAGTTCGACCAGTATCCGGCCTTTATCCACAAACTGGTCATTGTCCACAAATACCGCTGATACGGTTCCCTTGATGCGGCTGCTGATACTGGCTACATCAGCGACCACATAGGCATCGTCCGTACTGACGCGGCCTCGCATAAAAAACCACCAATAGCCGCCCAGTCCCAGCAATCCCAAAACAAGGCCGCCAATGACGGCATATAACGCCCATTTCCTTTTTTTGAAGACACCTTTTTTGGTATCCGCACTTTCATTTGAACCTTCATCCCTCTTCATAAAAAGAGGACCTCCGTGGAAAAAAGTAAAAGGGGCATGGGCCGTTAATCGCGGCCATCACGAAACGCCCATTTTTCATCATAGCCCCTCATATTGAAAAGATTCGCTCCATTTGTAAATGGAGTGGATCATGTATTTAAAGTAAGCGTATTATGTATCTAAAACCTTGTTGCGAATTCGCTCCCGCTTGGTATCCTTTTCCGATCGTGGTACGTATCTTTATCCTCGAAAATACAGTCTCAAGGGTATTGTATGCCTGAACATGCAAGTTTAAGATTCTAATTGGAATGATGAGGAAGCGACACTGAAGTGCAAAAGGATTTGGAAATGGAAATTTTTACAAGGGCGGACGGCTTTATGCACGCCCGGAAAGGAGAGGCAAAATGAAGAAATCAGTGCAGGGGAGAAGTGGGTTGGAGATGCCGAAAAAAACGGCTGGCCGAAGTGCTCAAAAAAGCAGCACCCCATCGAAAGGCACGGCTATGGTGGAGGGAATAAAGAAAAAATATTTCAAAAGCAAGAATGTTTGCAAGGTCACATTCACGCTTCCGGGAACTGTGGCGGGGGATGCGGAGGATGTCTGTATCGTTGGCGATTTCAACAACTGGGATTTCCAATCGAGCCCCATGCGAAAGTTGAGAAACGGTGATTACCGCATCGACATGGACCTCTATCCGGGCAGTGAATACCAGTTCCGTTATCTCATCAACGGGTCTCGATGGGAAAATGCATGGAACGCCGACAAGTATGTAAAGACGCCTTACGGAGATGCGGATAATTCCGTTATCGTGATTTAGAGACAAAAAAGGTTCAAAAGTTATTCAAATAAGGCACCGGATCGCCACCAGCGCGAACAGGGCCGGAGGGTAATAACTGGCCCTGTTAAAGAGAGTTATCGCTTTAGCGCGGTCTCTGGTTCTGAATAGTTGGTAGGCGGGAAAGAGGAGCAAGCATACCCCGGCAAGAAGGAAAAGGGAGAGAAACGACCATGTTAACTCGAACGGGGTCAGCAGCAAGAGCACCAGGTTCATGGCCAGGGCCATAAGCAGACACCCCATGACAAAGATCGCCGAAAGATCCGGTCCGAATCGAATAGGGATGGTTTTAGCCTCAAAATGTTTATCTCTCTCCAGATCCTCCCAATCGTTTGGGATGTTTTGCCCTCCGATTTCCCAGAAAAAGAGCCACAGGAAAAGTGCCAGCAGGAAGGCGAAGGAGGGATCAGGGTCCACCGCAAACACGGCGGCTATGGCGCCTGAAGTCTTGACGCCACCGCTGACGATACTTCGCGTCCAGCTGAGCCTCCACATCAGACAGTAAATGATTTCCAGGAGGCAGCCGCCCAGGAAAACGACAACGCAAACCGGATTCAGGATGAATGCCCCGGTCACGGCCACTACCGACCAGGCAAGGGTCCATCCAAGACCTTCCTTGATACTCAGCAAGCCCTGGGCCAAAGGGTGCCGTACGATGCCGCCGTCCAGATAAGAATCCGAATCCAGAAACAGACCTTCTTCCATCTTCTTCTTATCGGAACGGTAATCAATCACATCGTTGAGGGCATAGACGGCGCTGTAGCCGGCAAAAACGGTCAAAAGCCCCACCAAGACCACTTTGAGCGGCGGAAACGCGCCAAGGCACAGCAGAGCTGCAAGGCAGGGCGTCGTCATGTCCAGTAAACCGTGGGGGGTTCTGGAGAGGGCCAGAAATAATCCCAGCCGTGATGTGCCGGTAAGCTCTCTTTGTGATGTTGAATGTTCCATTTTAAATACCAACGGTCAAAAGCTGATTTCAAGTTTTCATTTTTATCACATCCGGTTGTAATTGTCTTCAACATTTGACCGGCCCACAGAGAACCGTATCCGAACCCCTAACTTATTTCTTCATCAAGACATTCTGAATATAGGCATACAACTCTTTTGCCTGCAGATCCGAAATCTTGGAAGACGGAAAAGCCGGCATGGGCGTGGCGGGATTGCGAATCCACATGTCAAAGATATCCTGACTCTGAACCAATGCGGAATGGAGGATCGGCTTCCCCGGGTCAATGGTATTCCCGCCACTGGGATGACACGTTGTGCAATAAGCCGAATAGATCTCTTGCCCCGCCTTGTACTCTTTGGGGCCGCTGATCGTCCTTCCCGAATAAGTCAATTGGCCACCGAAATATCCCAGCACCACTACGGCACAAAAACAGAGGAAATAGATCGGCACGACTTTCATAGAGGTGGATCCATATTTGCGCCCCAGGTAAACGGCTAAACCCAAGAGCACCGCGAGGATGGGAGCCGTGATAAGTTTCGCCTTAAAAGGCAAAATCCAGGCCCCTTCGTAAAAATGCTGCCAATCCATGATGCCCAGAATCATGGTGGGAAAAACCCATATGAAAGCCAGGATGATGCAGTAGCGAGGCGTCATCACAAGCTTCTCACGGCGAAAAACCAGGGCGACAAGCGCGAAAATAAGGGCGCCGACCACCAATCCGATGGGCATGTGAACTTCCGTGGGATGAAAAGGATGATGGTAGCCCAGACTGTTGAGCATTTCATAAAAAGAATTGATCATGGTTCATTTTCCTTTCAAGGCCTGCCGGCCCTGTGGTTCAACAAAGAATGGGGGAAAGGCAACGGCGGAGCAGACGTGCCTAAAACATGAGCCATGCGACGCCATAAAAGGTGTTGTTGTCCGATGCATCCCGGCCGAATCCGTCATAATTGGAGGTTGCGCCGTTGAATTTTGTATAGGCGGTATACTGGAGAGAAAATCTGTATTTTTCCTTGAGTACGTAATCGGCTTCGAAAATAAATCCGTTGCTGTCGGGACTCCCGGTACGGCTCCCATCCACCGGATCGGGAGCGTAGAGCAGCTGATCGGAGCCGCCGCTGGTGGAAAAATAAGCCAGGGTCCCGCCGAATGTTCCGTAGTGACTGCGATAGTAATAATTGGCGTTGGCTTTGTAGGTATTCAGGGTATCCGAGGGATTTGATGTCATCCCCGCTGCGTAGCTCGTGTCCCAATCCTGATTTTCATGAATCCAGGTGGTTTCCAGAGAAAACAGGTGCGGATTGGAAATATACTGATACTGGGCATCAAAGGCATAATCGGTGAAACAGTTCGTAGGCCCACTATTACCGCCCCCGGGATAAACGTCAGCCTGCATTCCATAAGTGCCAAGTTCCACGTAATGTTTATTCCACTGGTGCTGGAGCGCCACACGCCAATAGGGAACGGCGCCGTCCGTTATGGTATCGGGATCGGTGCCTGCCCCCAGAGGGCTGGCAATGCCGTCATTGGTGGTGTGGTAAACCCTGAAGGCGGCGTAAACAAAATCCGCCCATAAGGCATAGGCGCCAATACCCCCAACCTGCTGGGCCAATCCTCCATCAATCAATGCGCTTGCCGCGGGCGTCGGAGCAACGGACGAAGAGGCGTAGGGGAAGCTCCACGCAAAGGTGGTATTCCAAACGTCCCCCGCGGTGGGATCGTTATCGATTGCCACTCCCCAAACCAGATGTTTGCCACCCACAAGATCGGTTCTCGCGTATCGGATATCTGTATTGTCCAACGCAATGTCGTTTGCCGTACCGTCATAGGTGACCTGGGCAAAGGCGCCCAAATCGTCGTAAATTTTCCCCCCGTAGAAAACGGAGGCCTGTTGCGGGAGATTGTATTCGTCAATAGCCCTGTCGTCCTTGTTGTCAAAGGGCGCCACGCCGTTATTCAATACACCGTTATTCTTATCCAGGGCAGTAATGGAGGCCTGAAACATAGCCGCAACAGGAGGCACATAGGGTTGAGATTCGCCCCGTATGCTGAAGGTATATCCTCCCAGTTTGAAGGTCCTGCCGAAGGAGGTCAGCTCAGGAAAAACCGTGTGACAGGCCGTGCACGACATGCCGGTCTGACGGGCAAAACTGGGCACAGCCCATGCCGATAAGGGAAATGATAGAACCACGAGACAGCTGAGATAAAATCCAAAAAGACCTTTTTGAATATGCTGATGAAACATTTGCTCCCCTCCTTTCCCATGTGTCTTTCCGTGTTAAAGGATTCGCCACACACGAAAATCCCGCCAAATTTCAGGACGTCCCGACTATTTGAAGGTGTGGGACATATAGTCTATGATGGCCTTGATTTCATCGTCACTCAGAGAAAAAGCAGGCATAGGGCCAAGGCCGTTGTGGATGGTGTTCGCGATTTTCTTGTCCACATCCCCCTTCCAGAACTCTGGACGGGCAAAATCCTTGGGTTGGGGACTCAGGGCCGCTGCCGCCGGCCCGTCCCCTTTGCCGTTGGCCCCATGGCAGATCATACACTTGGAATTGTAAAGGGATTTTCCCTGATCATACTCTCCCCCATGCGCATTCATGAGCCCCAGAAATCCGCTTCCCAGAAACATTGCTGAAAAAACAATGAACAAAAGATGTTTCATGGTTATTTCCTCCTTTCGAGGTTTAAAGTTTTACTAATATTCGAGCATTAGATATTAATATATTTTGACCGTTAGACAATAGGTTGAAGACCCCATTTCTCGAAAACAGGGATAGTAATTGAATCGGACACTTCCGGCTTGCCGCTGCAGTTACTTTAAACCGATGCCTGAAATGCATGATCCACCGTATTCTATTGCCATTACTTAGCAGTGTATGGTACTTGATATGCCTCATTTTTGGATTTTAATCAAGGATAAGCAATCATGCAATTCAATGAACTCTGGCGATATAAACGTATCCTCAAATCACGTCGCTTTGCCGGTTCCGTGTGGGGAGCCAGAAAGAATGTGCTGGCGACAAACCTGGGGAACCCTCCGGTGGCAGGGCCTTACATGGCTGAACTGGATGTTACCTATCGGTGCAACTGTCGTTGCAAGATGTGTCAACGCTGGCAGGATTCCCGAAAGGAAGGGCTCTCCCTGGCCGAATACCACCGCTTAGCCGAAGTGTTTCGGGATCTGGGAGTGTATCAGGTAAGCCTTGCCGGGGGAGAGCCCCTCCTGCGAGAGGATATCTTTGACATCATTTCGGGCTTTGCCGCTCAGGGAATGTCGGTAAATCTCTGCACCAACGGTACCTTGCTGGAAAAATATGTCGATCCCCTGCGCCGATCTGGGGCCTCCTGTGTTACGGTGAGCGTGGACGGAGCGACCGCTGATTCTCATGAAAGCATACGAGGAACCCGGGGCGACTATGCGAAAATCGAACGGGGTATCCGTCGGTTGGTGGCCCATCCCTTCCAGTCCCGGCCCATGGTGCGGGTCAGAATGACCGTTTCAAACGTGAATGTGCAAGAAATGCATGGCTACTATGACAAATGGGTGCCCATGGTGGATCATGTATTGATCCAACCGGTGCATCATTGCGGCGATGCCTTTTATACAGGCAAAGACCGCGAGATATTCCAACTGGATATGACAAGGCTTATGCACCAGTTGGAGGGACATCCCCTGGCTCGTGAAATGTACGTAAGGCCCCTACTGAAAAGTTTCAAGGAAAGCGGCTGCTTCCCACAGGGACGCTGTTATGCGGGGATACTGATGGTCCGGATTGATCCCTGGGGAAAAGTATACCCCTGTCTCGAACAGCACGTCTGCGTAGGGTCCATAAAAGAGGCCGATTTTATGACAATTTGGAATTCCAATACGTTTAATGATGCAAGAAGACAAATTTTTGAGGACGACACCTGCAATTGCTGGTACAATAATACGGCTATGATCAGCCATTCCGCCAAGATGCTTTATCTCACCACCGCCAAAGGCTTGACAGATGGGATAACCAACTGGGGAAAATATCGGGAATCCATCGAAACCAAACCTTCCTGAATTTCCTCTTTTCCCCGAGTCGTCCGTCCGGCATTTGCGTTAAATCCGTTCGTACTTTCCCATAAGAACGGTCTGTTCCAGAATTTTTCCCTCCATCTCCTTTTCCAGGGTGAACTTATCGGTCTTTTCCGGCAGATCAAGTTCCCGGTCCAGGGCATACAGCTTAAAATAATAACGATGCTCCCTGTCCGGGGGACACGGCCCGTAATAATCGGCATTTCCGGCCGTCCCTTCGCCGTGGACTCCTTCAGGCTCCCGGCCTTCAGGAATCTCTTTGGTTGACGGAGGAATATTGAAGACGACCCAATGCACCCACAAACCATCTTTTCGCAGATTCTTCGGTACATCCGGGTCATCCATAATCAAGGCCAGACTCTTGGCCCCGGCAGGTACATCCGAGATGGTCAGGTGAGGGCTGATATTCTTTCCGTCGCAGGTGTGCTTGGACGGGATTTTCCCTTCATGGCTGAAAACAGTGCTGCTAAGTTTCATTTTTCGCTCCTTTCTTTCTCTGCAATTTCTATCGTTACCTATGAAAATCCTCATATTTCCGGATTTCGAATTCGCTTCCTATGGCAAACGGAATGCGTTGATGAATGCTATCGGGGTGAACATCCATTACCCGCATTTTCCCGGTCGTGGAGGCCCCGCCTGCCTGCTCCGCGATCATGGCCAGCGGCGCGCATTCATACAGCAATCTCAATTTGCCATTTTTCCGTTTGTCATCCGCGGGATAAAAATAGATCCCGCCCCGATGCAGAATCTGATGCAAATCGGCCACAAGGGCGCCGGAATAGCGCAAACTGTATCGGTTTTCCGCGCCTCCGGCCAAAGCGTCTGTAAATTCTCTTGCAGCCGGCGCCCATCGGTTATAATTCCCGAAATTGGAACTGATGATCTTCCCCTGTTTCGGCATTCGAAGGTTGTCGTGATCCAGGACGAATTCCCCGATCTCTTCATCGAGCACAAAGGTGTGAACCCCGTCTCCGGCGCTGTAAACAAGAATTGTGGAGGTCCCGTACATGATATACCCCGCGGCCACCTGCTCACTGCCTTTCTGCAGAATGGACTCCTCTATCGTTCCCTTGAGGTGCCGTATGGAGAAGATCGATCCGATGACGCAATCCACATCCAGGTTGGAAGAACCATCGATGGGGTCTACCAGGACCACATATTTTTCACCTTTCTTCTTGGGCGTCATGATTTTCGGTTCATCCATTTCCTCCGATACAAGGGCGCCCACAATGTTCACATACTCGAAGGATTCCACAAAAATCGCATTTCCCAGTTCATCAAGCTTCTTGACCTCTTCCCCCTGTACGTTGAGTTCGCCCGTAAGGCCTCGCAGCCCTTCCATGGCGGCACGCCGCATGTAGTTGGAAATGATCTTTCCCACAACGCCCACTTGATCAATAACCCGGGTCAGTTCCCCCCTGGCCCCGGGAAATGCTTCCTGTCGTTGAACTAAAAAACGATCCAGGGTCATATATTTCTGGTGTTGTTTTGGCATTCGTTCTTTCTCCATCAGGGTCATCCAAAGCCCGATAATCCAGTTTTCATCCGGTTACACGATTTCCACGTTATGATAACTTTCCCAGATACCGTGGAGATTACACTTGAGCTGCATCACCAGAGAGACCGTCTTTCCTTTCAGGTCCTCCCCCAGCACCACGTTAAACCCGGCTTTGGGCTTCAGATAGCCATGTGAACGAAAGTCGATTCTGCCTGCCGGCTCATTGCCGATATTCATCTGAAGGTATTCAATCCAGTGTTTCGGCCCCATGGGATGGAGAATCTCCCCGATGATGACGTTCACATCAAAGGGTTCTCCTGCCTTCACCTTTTCGGGAGCTTTAATCACCGGCATGTGCTTTTTTTCAAGCCCCGTCATGTTGGCCGGGTCCTTTACCCGGTTGATATTTTGAAAAAGTTCCTCATTCACCGGGATGGGAAAATATTCCTTTGCCGCCGCCAACCCATTACCGAAAACCATGGCCGCTCCACCGAAAAGCCCCGCCTTGAGTAAAGTTCTACGCTCCATTTGAAAACCTCCCTTTTTTAGGTTGCACTGTTAAATCCGTCAAAAGTCATCATAACACGCTGAAACCTGAAACCTGACACCTGAAACGTCTCTTTTCAAAAACCCGGCAGTAATGGAGTCACAGGGTCTTCTTTGCTGCTGCATCTTGGATCGACCTTCACCGATCGTTGCGAGGTCCTTTTAGGCTGGTACAACGAATACCTTGAGTTTTTAATGTCCTCTCCGTACCGGCTTAAAAGGACCGGTGCTCCGCAGGAATCAGATGCGGCAGCAAAAAAGACCCTGTGACGGAATGGATTTGCTGATTCTAAAATGGTTTACCAGGAAATTTAAAAAGGTACCCTGAAACCTGATCGTCGCCAACTTGTCCTAACAAGCCACACCTCCCGGGATTAATTTAAGGCCGGACTCTCTGAACCCAGATTTTTGCTCCTCACATACCGGTAAGTCATGCCCGCAGCAATCACCGCCGGGATGACGCCCAATAGAATAAAAATGAGATCGGCCGGCATTCGAAGCCACTCGAGGAGCCTTACCCGTTCCTGGCTCAGATACGACAATCCTCTGGCGTGCCAGTAGCCGTTGGTCAAGACATCCCAGAGTTGCATAATGCCGCCGGGAAAAAGGTTGACGGCCACCATTAAGGCAAGACCGATATTCAAGCCCCAAAAAGAGAGCTTGACATACTTTTCCGGCCGCTGCCACTTTTCATCGGGCATCACCTGTCGAAGTCCCAGAACCACCAGGGCCATGGCCAGCATGCCGAAGGCCCCCATCAGGGCGGAATGGCCATGGTTGGGCGTAAGCAGCGTACCCACCTCAAAATAGCTGACCATCGGCATATTGATGAGGAATCCGAATATACCCGCCCCCACAAAGTTCCAGAAACCCACCGCCATCAAAAAATAGAATGCCCACTTGTGAGGGATAATCCGTTTGGCTTTGCCGGATCCATCTTTTGTACCGGTAAGTTTGATAAAATCCCAGGCATCGAGGGTGAGAAGCGTGAGTGGAACCACTTCCAGGGCGGAGAAAAGGGCGGCAAAAGCCATCATGACATTGGATTGACCGGTCCAGTACCAATGGTGGGCGGTCCCGATAAGGCCGCCTGCTAAAAACAAAATTGCGTCCAGGTAAATAATCCGTGTGGCGGTGATCCTGGACACCACACCCAGTTGAAAAAAGGTAACCGCCACCATCACGGTGACAAAGAGCTCGAAAAAGCCTTCCACCCACAGGTGAATAATCCAGAACCGCCAGATGTCCACAACCGAGAAATTACTCCCTGAGCCGAAAAAAAAGGCAGGCAGATAGAAAAGCGGAATCGTTACCGCCGCACCGAGGAACAGGAGCGATATCTCCCTGCTTTCAGCTTTTTTTCGTGCCGGTCGAAGCGCCCGATTGATCAGGAAAATCCACAGGAGCAGGCCAACCACCAAAAGGGCCTGCCAGAAGCGGCCCAGGTCCAGATATTCCCATCCCTGATGTCCGAAGATGCTCCAGGTTTTCTTAAAAATCTGGCGGACGCCCAGCAGTTCTCCCAGAAGGCTTCCGCCCACCACCAGAACCAGGGCCCAGAACAACAGATTGATGCCCATAACCTGCCCTTTGGGTTCTTCTCCGCCGAGGGTGCCGGCAAGCAGCAGTCCGCCCGCTATGTATGCTGTTGCGATCCAGAAAATGGCTAACTGTAAATGCCAGGTCCGAAGGATATTGCTTGGAAAGATACGGGACAGGTCAAAACCGTAAAAAGTGCCCGGATCGGCGCGAAAATGGGCAACAGCCCCCCCAACAAGGGTCTGGGCAAGAAAAAGAAGGGTCACAATCAAAAAAAATTTTATAACGGCCCGTTGGCTCCCGGTCGTCTCACCCGGAAGCATTTGGAGAGATATGCGCGTGGACTCTCCCTTCCATCCCAGGTAATCGAATTTGCCGAACGCGAAGAGGACCGCGGCCAGGCCGCCCAGCAGCATCACAACGCTCAGAGCGCTCCAAAGGATGGCATCCCGCGTCAGGACATTGCCGACCATGGGATCATAGGGAAAATTGTTGGTGTAGGAAAAGGATTTGCCTGGCCGATTGGCTACCGAAGCCCAGGCTGTCCATGCAAAAAATGCCGTCAGGTCTCTTAATTCCCGGGGATCATGGATGAATTTCTCCGGAAGTCCTCCTGTTTTCTCCGGCCCCCCAAAATAGCGTGTCCACTGATCGATCTGCTCCGGATAGGCGTCTTTTTCAATCCGGGTGAACGTCAACGTACCTGTGGCCGCATCATAGCGGTTTTGTTTCAGGGCATTTCGGGTCTCTTCCCTGACCCTTTCCTGTTGTTGTTTACCGAGATCTTCCCAGTCGCGTTTAAATTCTCTCCGGGCAATGGCGTGATTGGCGTGTATCGCCAGGGCATGGAGATAAGCCGCGGAAAAATCGGGGCCCAAATAGGCGCCGTGTCCCCAGATAGTCCCGTTTTCCATGAGTGCATATTTGAGGAAAACCGCCTGACCATCCCGGATCTCATCTCCGCTGAACAGGAGCTCTCCCGCGGGCCCGACCACTTTTTCAGGTATGGGCGGAGCATTTTTGTAGGCGCCGATGGAAAGATAGGTCAGCACGCTCAATCCGATCAGGAAGACCAGTAATGCGCTGTATCGCCACCAGGAAGAAAGCTTAAGCGATTCTTTCTCTTTTCCCATATTCCTCCTTATCTCTATGACCCCGGCGCCAGCTACGGAAAATCCGGACTCGATGCAGTTCCACATTCTCATTATTCACGGGAACGATTCTTTCAACAATGGGGTGAATCCCCTATTTTTGTTGGCCTTTACAGGTATATGGGTGGAATCGGATGAACATTTCCAAGCTCATCGCCGATTAAGACAAAAACCCATTTTCCGACCGCCTCCATTGGATCTCGGAAAAGTATACGCTATTGCAAAGGCAATCAGGCATAGCCCTTAGCTTTCATAAAAAACGGGGTATCTTCTCTGAAATCTTGACGGGTTTTTCGATGGAAATCCTCTTGGAATGGATCAAAAATACATAACTTACCCCATTCCCGCGTCTCCCTTTGGCATGATAGGTATTTTATAAGTGGTCCAAGTTGGAATGGCGCAAGACGGCAATTCACCTTGGTCTGAAAATATCGCGGAGGTCAAGTGATGAATTCATGGTTGAAGATCTCAAAATCCCAATTTGATGGTGTGGTTTTTGATTTGGACGGGGTCATTACACGGACGGCAAAAGTTCACGCCAACGCCTGGAAGCAGCTTTTTGACGAATATCTCAAACAGCATTCCAACGGCGATTGGCAGCCTTTTGACAAGGATTCGGACTATCGTCTCTACGTGGACGGCAAGCCAAGATATGACGGGGTAGAGAGTTTTCTTGAATCGAGAGGCATCGATCTTCCCCACGGAAAGCCGGATGACGACCCGGACCAAGAGACTGTTTGCGGCCTGGGGAATCGGAAAAACCGGATTTTCCATCAGCTACTGGAAATGGAAGGGGTGGAGGTATATCAACCGGCCGTCCGTCTTGTTCGGGAAATCCTTTCAGCCGGCATGAAAACCGCCGTGGTGTCATCCAGCAAGAACTGCAAGAAAGTTCTCGAGGTGACGGGGATCTCCGATCTCTTTCATACAAGGGTTGACGGCACGGATGCGGAGGCACTGGATCTTGAAGGAAAGCCATCCCCCGATATCTTTTTGGTAGCCTGCAAAAGATTGGGCATCAGCCCCGGCCGCGCCGTGGTGGTGGAAGACGCCATTTCAGGCGTAAAAGCCGGCAGACGCGGCCATTTCGGCCTCGTCATCGGGGTGGATCGAACCGGACATGCCGAGGATCTCAGGGAAGCGGGAGCCACCGCGGTGGTCAAGAGCCTGGGGATTGTGCGGGTGGAAGGTCCTGCTGCCGACAATCCGGACACGCCTCCATCGGCTCTTGCCAGTACAAGAGAGATTGCATCCCGTGCAAAAGACAAAAAGGTAGCGGTTTTTTTAGATTATGACGGCACGCTGACGCCCATTGTGGACGATCCTGAAAAGGCATTTCTCTCCGGCTCCATGCGCGAGGCATTAAAAAAGGTCATGGAGTCTTTTCCGTTGGCGGTAATCAGCGGACGGGATCTGCCCGACGTCCGTAAACTCGTCGGGATGGAAGGAATTTACTATGCGGGAAGCCACGGCTTCGATATCGCGGGACCTGGAGGGATGCGGATGCAGCACCAAAAGGGGACGGATCATCTGCCTTCCCTCGATCAGGCGGAGAAGGAACTCAAGGAAAAGGCCGGCTCTATTGCGGGCGCAAGGATCGAACGAAAACGATTTTCCATTGCCATCCATTACAGGCAGGTGAAAGAGGAAAAGACGGCATCGGTGAAAGAAATGGTGGAGGAGGTCGCGGGACGTCACTCCGATCTTCGTCAATCGGGTGGAAAAAAGATCTTTGAACTCCAGCCGAAGATCGACTGGCATAAAGGGAAGGCCTTGTTGTGGCTGCTTAAGGAACTTGAACTGGGCGGTCCGGACGTGGTTCCCCTTTATCTGGGTGACGACGTAACGGATGAAGACGCCTTCAAGACCTTGCGACAACGAGGGATAGGAATCGTGGTCATGGATGAGCCCCGTCCCACGGAGGCGCAGTATCGATTGAAAGATCCGGACGAGGTTGAGGAATTTCTTACCAGGCTTGTCGCCATGAAGGGAGGAAAACGTTGATGAGTGTATGGTCTCTGAAATATGAGGGGTTCAACCCCGAACAGGAGAAGCTGCGGGAGGCCTTGTGCACCCTGGGGAACGGGTATTTTGCCACACGGGGGGCGGCTCCGGAATCAAAGGCGGACGGCATTCATTACCCGGGGACCTATCTTGCGGGAGGCTATAACCGTCTGAAGACGGAAATGAAGGGAAAAGTCATCGAGAATGAAGATCTGGTCAACCTGCCCAACTGGCTTTGCTTCACCTTTCGCTTTAGAGACGAGGAATGGTTTAACCCCGCAAATGTGGAGATTCTGGAGTACCGGCAGGAACTGGACATGAAACACGGAATTCTGGCGCGCAATTTCCGGTTCAGGGATCGGAAAGACAGACGCGTCGCCATGAGAGAACGCCGGTTCGTCCATATGGCCAACCCGCATCTGGCCGGCCTTGAAATCACTTTCAGGTGTGAAAATTGTTCAGAGGAAGTGGAATTTTGCTCGGCCCTGGACGGCCGCGTGTCGAACGACGGGGTCCCCCGTTACGGAGGGCTTAACAGCCAGCATCTTGAAATTCCGGAAAGCGGAACGACCAATGAGGAGACCCTTTTCCTCAAAGCCCGGACGTTGCAGTCAAGAATTGAAATTGCCCAGACCGCAAGAACACGGGTTGCCCGAAATGGTGAATTCCTGGACACCGAAAGAAGGATACACAGAAAGTTAGGTTATATCAGTCAGGTTTTTACCGTAAGTGCGGATGAAAACAATGAGATCCGCGTGGAAAAGGTGGTTGCCCTGTTCACTTCGCGCGACCATGCCTCGACCGAATGCGGAATGGAGGCCAAAAAGCTCATAGAGAGGACGGAGAATTTCCAAGAACTGGTCGACTCCCATGCCCTTGCGTGGGAACACCTCTGGCGCCGGTTTGATGTGGAGTATGAGGAAAAAAATCCCTCGGGACAAGATCGTACAGGCAGGATTCTCCACCTCTATACCTTCCATCTGCTCCAGAGCAGCAGTATGCACACAATGGACCTGGATGTGGGTATTCCCTCCAGGGGCTGGCACGGGGAGGCCTATCGCGGACACATTTTTTGGGACGAGCTGTTTATTTTCCCCATCCTGAATCTGCGGGTTCCGGAGATCACGCGCTCACTGCTCATGTACCGCTATCGCCGCATCGATGAGGCCCGTGCCGCGGCGAAGAAAGCGGGATACCGCGGCGCCATGTATCCCTGGCAGAGCGGAAGCAACGGCCGGGAGGAAACCCAGAAGATCCATCTCAACCCCCAATCGGGGAATTGGATCCCCGATCATTCACATCTTCAGCGGCATGTCAGTGCAGCCATTGCCTACAATATCTGTCAATACTATCAGGCAACGGAAGACATGGAGTTCCTTTCCTTCTACGGAGCGGAAATGGTCCTTGAAATTGCCCGGTTCTGGGCCAGTATCGCAAGCTTCAATTCGGACCTGGGTCGATACGAAATCCTGGGCGTCATGGGCCCCGATGAATACCATGAAGCCTATCCCGATTCCGACGAACCCGGATTAGACAATGTTGCCTACACCAATATCATGGCCGTGTGGGTCCTGACCGAGGCCCTGGCCTTGCTGGAAATCCTCCCCGAGGATAGAAAGAAAGAGCTGTACCGATCGTTGAAATTAGGAGAAGAGGAGATCGAACACTGGCGGGATATCAGCCGAAAGATGCGCGTGGTCTTTCATGGCGACGGAATCATCAGTCAGTTTGAGGGGTATGACGAACTCCAGGAATTTGACTGGGATGGCTATCGTGAGAAACACGGGGACATCCAGAGGCTGGACAGAATTTTGGAAGCCGAGGATGACACCCCCAATCGGTACAAGGCATCTAAACAGGCCGATGTCCTTATGTTGTTTTACCTTTTCTCCTCGGAAGAACTGGGTCGGCTATTTGATCAGTTGGGATATCCTTTCAAATACGAGACCATTCCAAAGAATATCGATTATTACATCAAACGAACTTCCCACGGGTCTACGCTGAGTCGTGTGGTTCACTCTTGGGTTCTGGCAAGGAGTGACAGGGCTGGTTCCTGGAAACTTTTCAAGGAGGCATTGGAAAGCGACATCTCAGACATCCAAGGAGGGACCACGCCTGAAGGCATCCACCTCGGCGCCATGGCCGGATGTATTGACATGCTTCAGAGGGGCTTTACGGGCCTTGAAACCCGGGGCGACGTATTATGGTTCAATCCTTTTCTTCCGGATGACCTGGGAAAATTTTCCATGCAATTGCGTTACCGAAGTCATACCCTGTCTATCGAAATATTGCCGGGCAAACTGAGAGTGACCACATCCGGGGCCGGACGGCAACCGATCAAGATCGGATATAACGAAGAACTCCACGAGTTTCATAAGGGAAAGGCCCTGGAAATCGCATGGTAATGCGGGATTCTTTATCAGGAACCGGGGCCGTCTTCTCCTCGGCCCTCATATTGGACGGCCATGCGCCGACCTCGGCACGTACCCTGGGCAGGGCATCAGGATAATTTTTCTGGAGAAACGCAACAAGTTCTTCCCTTACCGTGCAGCGTAGTTGCCAGGCCTTGGAGGAATCCGCCGCGCTCATGAGTGCCCTGAGTTCCACCGTCCTTTCCGTTGTGTTGGTCACCTGCAATCCACTCACACGGCCATCCCAGGTGTCGGTTTTTTCGAGGATACGCAGAAGCTCCTCCCTTACCGCCTGAACGGGGACGGTATAATCGACGTACAGAAAAACCGTCCCCAGAAGGTCGGCTGATATCCGCGTCCAGTTTTCAAACGGCTTTTCAAGGAAGTAGGTAATCGGCAAAATCAGACGGCGCAAATCCCAGATCCGTACGACCACATAGGTCAGCGTGATCTCTTCGATACGCCCCCACTCACTTTCCACAATAACCACATCGTCATAGCGAATGGGTTGAGTAAAGGCAATCTGGATCCCCGCTAACAGAGTGGCAATGGATCGCTGTGCGGCCAGGCCCACGATAATGCCGGCAATCCCGGCCGACGCCAGGATACTTGACCCCAGATGACGAACCTTGTCAAAGGTCATCAGGATGGCGCCAAGAGCCAGTATCACCACGACAATGACCAGGATCTTCCTCAAAATCTGAATCTGCGTCTTGATCCGGCGAGCCCTGAGGTTGTCCGTGACATCCACTTTGTATCGATCGAGGATGATATCCTCAAAAACAGAAATGACTTTTACGATAAGCCACGCCACGGCCCCTGTTAAGACAAGACTGATGACTTGCTTTAAAAAGAGCACGACATCAGGAGGCAATTTGATCAATGGGAACAGAAAATCACAAAGCAACAGGGGGATGATGAGTCGCATGGGGCCCCGGCAATGTTTGATCATGGAATCGTCCACGATACTCTCCGTACGCCGGGCAAGGACCTTGCCTATTTTAAAAACCACGGAATACACAATGAGCCCGAAAAGAATACTTGCCGCCAACCAGGCGATGGCATGCCAATGTTGAAGAAACTCACTGACGAAACGCTGTTCCATGGATTTTTATTTTCCTCTTTCAAATTATGGCTGCTCGGTGCAGTCAAAAAAAATGCCGTTCGCTTTAGAGCCTGTTTTAAAATTATCCCTGCTGCGGTCGGCTGTGGCTTCCAATGGCTGCGTCAGCTGCTAAAATGGGTCTTCATCGTAGCCCGACTACGCTTCCAGCCCCATTTCTTGCTTCCTTGCCATTGAAAGCCTCGCTCAACCTCGCGACGAGATAATTTTAAAACAGGCTCTTAGACCTCGAACTGAGAGGAGATTCGGATGGAAGTTGCGAATTGCGCTCATCCATCCCTTTCCCCAGTCAGAAGCGCCATAGGAAATCGTCCGAAGAGATCTTTCAGCATCAGCGGTTGCATGACGCCGTATTTTTCTCCGGTCATGGCATTGCTCCAGGCGGTGGGATAACCGTCGGGCAGTGGAAGCGTTGTGTCCTCCCAGACGGCCCCCAACGGTTCTTCCCCGCCGGGTATCACCTCCGTCAGCCATCGGGGAACCACCGTCAGACAATACCGGTCTCCAAGGACCCTGGCAAAAGCAACGACGTGGGCGGCGAAACGTCCAACGGCTTCCAGGGGCTTATACCTTCCCGTTTGAAAGAGCGCGGGCCGCTGTTTTCGGACCTGCAAGGCCGCGTGGACGAGGTAAAGTTTCATCCTGATCATACCGGTATTTTTCGTCACCCTTTGCGCACGAGTCGGTGAACGGGCGGTTTGTGATCTCTTCCAGCAGCATTTTGCGCCGGACGAAATCAACCGGGCGCCTGTTGTCAGGATCCACCAGAGAAAAGTCGAACAGTTCGGTCCCCTGATAGAAATCAGGAAGTCCCGGTGCGGTAATCTTAATCAACGTCTGGGCAAGCGAATTGAACACGCCGAATCGCCCCACTTTCCTTGCAAAAGGAACAAATGCTTTCATGAAACGGTTCTCTTTCTTCTCTGAGAGCAACCGATCTATAAACCGGCCCAGGGCATCTTCGTAGTCAGAATCCGGCGCCAGCCAGGAAGTGTGCTCCTTGGCCTCCCGGCAGGCCTTGACCATGTATTGCCGCATTCGTGCCGTCCAGTCGCCCAAGTCCTCCATTTCAAAGGGAAAGGCGCCCACCAGGGTTTGATACAGGAGGTACTCAACATTGGCATCAGGCACCTCCGCACCTTTGTAGTGTTCCTTTTTATCCCGAATCAAATCGCGCCACACACTACATTGAAACCGCCATTCGTCCGGCAGCTCGGAGAGGACATTAAGCCTCGCTCGAACATCTTCGGAACGCTTTGAGTCGTGGCTGGAAAGAGCGTTCATGCCATGGGGCCAGGTTTCGGCGCGCTCGGCCAAAAAGGAGTGAAAAGAGGCCAGGGAAATCCCGATCCTGGCAGGATCACTACCCACCTCGTTCAGGGAGCCAAGCCGATGAAACCGGTACAAGGCAGTGTCTTCAACACCCTTGGCCGCCAGAGGAGCACAAAGCTGCTGAAACCGGGACAGGGCCTCGGCCCGGGCCTCGGAGATCCCCTCCCCCTCCTCCGCACCGCCGGCATCTTTCTCTTCACCCAAAAGGCAGTCCCGAAAGACGTTCAGTGTCCGGGACAGGCCCGGCCGATCCGCGGCAGCCTCTCGGAAAACCTCGCGGATAAGATCCGCATCATTCCCCGTTGCCCCCGTCTTCATCCCCGTAGGTTCGGTAGACGGGAAAGCGGATCAGCACTTCCCGAACGGCGGCGGTAAGCGTGTCGGTGTCTGATTTTCCCGCTTCAGCGGGGATCGCGGCACGTATCGATTCCACGAGATTGAATAAATCCCCCTCGAATATTTCCTTCAGTACCTGCCCCTTGGCGATTCGGCAGACATGGTCAAAAGAGAGCTTTCTTCCTGAAAAATCCCGGTAGATTTCGTCCAACAGGCCTTGACGGTCCGAACGGCAGAAGAGCCGGGTCACCCGGTCGGCGAATTCATAGCCGGTGGTCCCTTGAACGGGCCATGTACGCCGGAGAGACTCCTTTGGACCCAGAATCTTTTCCACCACGAGGTAGATGTCCCCGCATGCCTCCCGCAGACGTCGCAAATATTGTCCGGGAAAACGAAGACCATCAACATGATCGACTCGCAGCCCATCAATCTTCCCCTCCGAAACCAGTCTTTGGAGCAGTTGGTGGGTATGCTCGAACACCTCCCGGCGCTCCTGGCGCAGGCATATCAGTTCATTAATGTCGAAAAACCGCCGGTAGTTGATCTCCCGAGCGGCTGTTTTCCAGTACCGAAGCCGATAAACCTGTTCCGAAAGCAGTTGCTTCAGGGAGTTCACCGCATCGGACCCGTTCTTTTTCGGATCCATGATTTCCAGTCGTCTGTTCACAAATCGACGAATCTCCGGATTTTGATCGACCAGCAGGCGGATCATCTCCTTTCCTTCGAGGATGCGGACGTCACGGTTCGAAGAGGGCGACGCAGCAGCGGTATCGATGAGTCCTCGAACTGCCCGGGCCAGAAGCGTTTTATCTTCCTCCGGCAGGGATACAGAGGAATCGGGACTCCCGGGATCCAAGAGGGCGTAGGACGAGAGCCGCAGCGGAAAAAAAAGTTCGTAATAGGCCACACCAAGCGTACCGTTTCGCAGCACCGGCCGGATTTCTCCTCTTTCGAGGCAGGAATTCAGCCGATCCCCTAAAAAAGGCGCCGCCAATCGACCCGAGAGGGCGTTAGCGGAATAGTCCCGGTAGATGTCGAAAAAAGAGGCAAATACAGATTCTTTCCCCAGTTCAAAAAAATCCGCGAGCAGGGAATTTTCTCCGGTATAGGCCATATGATTGGGAACCGTATCCTGGAGCCAGCCCATCTTCTTTTCCCGCAGCCGGTCGATCAATTCATCAAAATCGCCCTCGGAACCGAGTTCCGGGTTGAGTCGATTCGGATCAATAATATCGTATCCGTGGAGGCTTCCCCGGCGGGCCGCAAAGATTGGCGAGGCATAAAGCCAGGGTCCGCCCAGATCGGCCAGATAGTCCACAATCGCCAAGGCGTCCCTGAACCCGAACTCCGGATTAAACTGAATACGATATGTGGCGATGGGAACTTTCATGGTTAGGGCATCTTCAAGTTCAATCGTCCGCACAGGGTTTTGAAAAGGGCTACCCAGGAAGCCAAGTCCTTATCGCCCTGGCCAGCCTTATCGCGAAAGTCCGGGTAGACCCTGTTCTTTAATTCATAGAGGATATTCTGCGGCTTGCGCAGATTCACGTCGAAGGGAAGTGCGTAGACCAGCTCAACGCCGTTTGAAAGCTCTTCCAGAAGAGGATACTGTTCCGGATTGCGTTCCAAGGCGTCAGCCTTTTCCTCGAGGTTGCTGCGCAGGGTGTATTCCAGGGTTTCCGCGTCCAGGGAAATTCCCGCCAGATCCGCATCCCGCAGAAGACAAGTAATTTTTTCGTAGTCCACATCTTCTTGGGCAAGTTCTTCTTTAAGCTGACTGTTGACAACGAATCTTCCCGCCTCATAGAGAGGAAAAGGAATGGGGGTGGAGGAATCTTTAAGAAAGCGCATGAGCGGCACATTCGGTTCATAGATGTGACGATAAACCGAAAGGGCATCGGCGACCATATTTTCCAGGATGGCATTGACCAATTTTCGTTGACCGTCTCTGAAAAGCGATTTAAGCGAATACAGCGAGCCGCCGAACGTATCCGCCAAGATCCGCATGACCCGCGTAAAATCGGCGCGATCAAAACCCGCTGAAAGTTCTCGAACCAGTTGGCCGAAATCTTTGTCGCGAAGGTCCCTGGAAACGCCGCAGGTGAGCTGATGGTCTCCCATGTAGAACACCCCGAACTGTATGTTTTCCGATTCCTGGGTTATGTCGAAGGTGATTTCCAACTGACCCGCCGCCATCTTGGCTCTCCCCGCTTCCGCATGGTGGTACTCCTTTTGGGTTATGGAACAGCAGAACACGGCGGTCATTTCGGGCTTATCCTCGATAAGCGAACTGATGGCATAATGGGCCGCGAGCCGTTTCAAATCGACCACGGCCGGCTTGATAAATTTCTCGTAGATGGTCCGGCCGTCGTGGTGTTCGGCGATGTTGCTCTCGGCCAGGGACAGCTTTTCCAGGAATCGGGTTTCCAGATCGCCGCCAAACAAGTCCTGATGAAGCTGAATAGCACGACCGGCGTACTGGATAACCTGGACGGTTTCGATCCCCGAAATCTCGTCAAAAAACCAGCCGCAACTTGTATACATCAGCATGGCATGACGCTGTATTTCCATGAGTTTGAGCATTCTCACCATGTCCCCGGGGCGGAACGCCTTCTTCGCGTGGTGATTCAAAAATTGCTCGATAACCTCCGGAGACCGGTCTGACACAACGTCGATGTAATCGTCCCGGGCCTTCCACGGGTCATTAAAATAGTCCGCGATCTTTTCTTCATAGACCGTTGCCAGTTCGTCCCGAAGGGCGTCCAGGGATTCCCGCAATGGACGGCGCCAGCGCTGGCGCCAGCCCGGATTCTGTCCGGAACTGCAGCCACAGTCCTCCCGCCAACGCTCCACACCATGGGAGCAGCTCCATGAGGAGTTTTCGTGAATTTCCACTTCACGCATCGGTGGGTGTTTTTCGAGAAATTCACCATAATTCGTCAACCTGGCAAGTCCTTCCGCTTCGATGAAGTGCAGCGCATAGGCCAGGGCCATATCCCCGTAACGGCTGTGATGGCCATAACTTTCCCCGTCGGTAACGATGTGTAAAAGCTGCGCCGTCTTTCGGTCGGTAAGCCCTCCGACAAGTCGTTCCGCAAAGGCCTCGCCGTTTTTAAGCAACCCCTCGAAGGCTACACCATGTGAAATTGGACCATCGTAAAAAAAGAGCGAGATCTCGCCTCCACCGGGCAGCTTTTGCAGATACGGTTCTTTGGGATCAATGGTTCCGTCGGTTACATCACACCATTTTTCTCCCCCTATGTCGCGGGTCCTTGCCGCCTGGTAGGGGCTGAGAATCGTAAATAAAATGCCCTGCTCGGCAAGGATTTCCAAGGTTTCCAGGTCCACCGCCGTCTCCGGCAGCCACATTCCTTCCGGATTGCGTCCGAAGCGGTGGACAAAGTCCCGGATTCCCCAAAATACCTGGGTAACTTTGTCTTTCCGGTTGGCCAGGGGCATGATCATGTGATTGTATGCCTGGGCCAGCGGCGGAGCCGTGCCCTGAATACCGATCGGCACTTCTTTTATCCGCCTCCAAAACGGCCTGATACAATCCCGGGCTGTTTTTTTCCATCCAGGCTAAAAGCGTGGGGCCGAAATTGAAGGAAATTTTTTCGTAATTGTTAACAATTTTTTCGATCCGGCCGTCTCCATCCAGGATTCGGGAGTAGGCGTTTGCCGAGTAACACTCGGCGGTAATCCTCTGGTTCCAGTCATGATAGGGGTGGGCCGAGTCCTGCACTTCGACGGTTTCGAGCCAGGCGTTTTCCCGGGGAGGTTGATAAAAATGTCCATGTATGCAGATATATTTTTCTTCCATCATCAACCTCTATTTTATAAGCACGGGTTTGGATTCGCCCTGTAAAGAACGGCCGCACTATGGGGACTAAGAAAAATGTCCGTCGCGGCGCCTTCTTCCGAGACGAGCACAGGCGGAATTTCACTTCCCTGACCCGACCACTGGCGGTCGCCGGAGTCGAGGAGTTTCGTCCAGCATCCCGCCGGCAGCGGGACCGTCTTTTTCAAAGACCTGTCCCCGAAATGAAACAATAAAAACGCTTCGTCTTGAAGGCTCCAGCGGTGCACGCTGAGAACTTGACCGGAACCATGCACACGCATCGATTTTTTGCTTGGATCGCGCAGGCAGCAGACCTCCTTGCGCAGCCTGATCAACTCCCTGTAAAATTCCAAGATCGTTCTATGGACACCGGATTCAGCAAGATGTGGGTCAAGTTTTGCCAAAAGGAAGGTTGACTCGGCCTGTGGGTCCGGCGGTTCCCCTTTCCATTGAAAGTCCGCGAACTCCTTTCGCCGGCCTTCCCGGACGGCGCGCACCAGTTCCGCATCCGAGTGGCTTACAAAATAGGGAAAAGGCGCGGTCTCTCCATACTCTTCCCCCATGAACAGGAGGGGGATAAAGGGGGAGAGCAGCACCTGGACCGCGGCGAGTTTCTGCTTTTCCAGAGAGATCAATGTGGAAAACCGGTCGCCCTGCATACGGTTTCCCACCTGGTCGTGGTTCTGGGCGAACACCACGAATTGACGCCCGGGCAGGTTCCGAGAGGAATTGCCGTGGCGGCGTCGACGGAAGGCGGAATGTTGCCCTGAGTAGATAAAGCCTTCCTGCCATGCCTTTGCCAGGTGTTCCATACTCCCGAAATCCTGGTAGTACCCCTCCTGCTCCCCGGTGAGTAGAGTATGCAATGCGTGATGAAAGTCATCGTTCCATTGGGCGTCCAGGCCAAGCCCACCCAATTGCCGGGATTCAATGACCCGTGAATCGTTCAGGGCGCTTTCGGCAATGCAGTAGATCCGGCGGTTCTCCATTTCCGCCGCTTTGTGAATTGCCAGCCCCAGTTCTTCGAGGAACGGGCGGGCCGAAAAGTCTAAGATGGCATGTACCGCATCGATTCGCAGCGCGTCAATCCTGTATTCCGTGACCCATTGCAGCGCGCTTTCCATGAAAAATCGGCGGACCGCATCACTGTCCGGACCGTCGAAATTGATCGCCTCACCCCATGGCGTACGATAAAAGTCGGTGAAATAGGGCCCGAATTTGGGCAGATAGTTTCCTTCCGGACCCAGGTGATTGTAGACCACGTCCAGAATCACCGCCATTCCCTTTTGGTGGCAGGCATTTACCAGCCGTTTCAGACCCGCGGGACCTCCGTAGGTATTCTGGACCGAAAAAGGGTAGACGCCGTCATAACCCCAGTTTCGGCTCCCGGGGAACTGGGCCACGGGCATCAACTCCAGGGCCGTAAAACCCACGTCTTTCAACCGGTCCAGGTGAGAGATGACCGCGTCAAAAGTCCCTTCCGGCGTAAATACGCCTACATGAATTTCACAGATGATATATTGAGAGAGGGAAAGTCCCGACCACGCTTCATCCTGCCAATGAAATGCCTTGTCCACCACCTGGGAAGGACCGTGAACCCCCTCGGGTTGAAATCGGGAGCAGGGGTCCGGCCATTGTTCGACGTTCTCGCCTTCTTGTCCCTTTTTGTGAAGACGGTAAAAATATTTGGTCTCCGGACCCACGGATTCCGCGATGCCCTGATGATATCCATTCTTCATCCGCGATAAGGGGACCAGCCGTTCTTCCGGTGAGACCATAACAACCGTCACGGCTTCCGCAAAAGGCGCCCATACCGTGAAGCTTGTCCGGCCGTCTCCAAGGCTTTCCGCCCCAAGGTGTGCAGGAGAAAAATATTTCATCCCATCGCCCTTTTGTCCATGGAAGAAGATCTCACCTGTTCCTTGTAAAATTCGACCGTCTGCTCGACGATACGTTTCCATCGAAACTGTTTGTCGACTCGTTCCCGGCAAGCATCCTCCATTCGGGCGCGTTTGTCCGGGTCCCGCAGCAATGCGTTTATGCCGCCGGCGAGGTCCCTCGCGAATTTTTCCGGATCTTTCGGCTCGGCGTTGCCACCGCCGACAGCTTCCAACGGGACCAGCAGTCCGGTTTTTCCGTGCACCACCACCTCGGGAATACCCCCCACGGCCGAAGCCACCACGGGCGTGCCGCACGCCATAGCCTCCAGATTGATAATGCCGAAGGGCTCGTAAACCGACGGACACACGAAAACAGCGGCATGGCTGTAAAGCGCCACCAGTTTTTCCTCGGGAACCGTTTCCTGGATCCAGAAGATGGGGTTTCGGGTGTTTTCGCGAGCTCTTTTCACCCGGTCTTCCATTTCCCTGCCGATGGCATCGGTGTCCGGGGCGCCGGCGCAGAGAACGACCTGCACCCCATCGTCCAGGAAAGGCAGTGCATTGACGAGGTGAAGGATGCCTTTCTGCCGCGTGATACGCCCTACGAAAAGGATATAAGGCCTGCCCGGGTCGATGCCGTAAGAAGCAAGTACGTCGGGGCGTTCCACCTTTTGAAAGCGATCGGCATCAATGCCATTGTAGATGACGCGGATCTTTTCCGGTTTCACGTTGTAAAGATCGGTAATGTCCTTTTTCATGGCGCCCGACACGGCGATGACGCCGTCTGCATTTTCCAATGCTGTCTTTTCCAGCCACGACGTGGCGTAGTAATCGTTTCCCAACTGCTCCTTTTTCCATGGGCGATGAGGCTCCAGGGAGTGGACGGTCACCACCAGCGGCGCACCCAGGATCTGTTTGAGCAGGCAACCGGCCAGGTAGCTGTACCATGTGTGGCAGTGGATCAGATCGGCCGTTTCGGCTGTGCCGATCATGGCTAAATTCCGGTAAAGAACGTCCAGGAGTTTGGTGTGAGGAAGCCGGCTCAACGTTCCTTCGGGCCCGTCCATACCGGCAACTACTTTCCCGTCGACGGTATTGCACCGGCTGCCGAAACAGAGGATCTTTAACTTCATTTCGGGGTCTTCCATCCCCAGGATCTCCCGACTGAGATGATCCACGTGAACGCCGGCGCCACCGTAAACATTGGGCGGATATTCGTTGGTCAGCAAAAGAATGCGCATGGAAAGGTTATTCCCCTCTAATAAAAAAGACGATGGCCAGGGGCGGAAGGACCAGATTCAGGGAAGAGGGAAAGCCATGAAAGGGGACGGGAGTGGCTTCCAGATCCCCCTGGCTGCCCTGATTGCTGCCGCCGTAGTGACGAGAATCGCTATTGAGGGCTTCTTTCCAGACCCCCTCACCAGGCACTCCCACCCGATAGTTATGCCGTGGCTCCGGGGTGAAGTTGCACACGGCCACCACATCCTGAAGCGGCGATATTCCGCGGCGCAAGAGGCTTAAGGTGGATTGCGGTGCGTCGTTGCAATCGATCCAGGAAAACCCTTCCGCCACAAAGTCCTTTGTGTAAAGAGCCGGATTGCTCCGGTAGAACCGGTTTAAGTCCTCCACCCAGCGCTGAAGACCGCGATGGGGAAAATGGTCTAACAAATGCCAGTCCAGACTTCGATCGTGGGACCATTCTCGTCGTTGGCCGATCTCGGACCCCATGAAAAGCAATTTCTTTCCGGGCTGCGCATACATATAGCCGATCAACAACCGGACATTCGCGAACTGTTGCCATTCGTCGCCGGGCATTTTGGAAAGCAGCGAGCCTTTTCCGTGGACTACTTCGTCGTGCGAAAGCGGCAGCACGTAGTTCTCCTGATACGCGTAGATCATGCGAAAGGTCAGATTGTTGTGATGATAGCTCCGGTAAACGGGATCCTGGGACATATAGCGCAGGGTATCGTGCATCCATCCCATATCCCACTTCATATCAAACCCTAATCCTCCCAGGTAGACGGGCCGGGAAACCTGCGGCCAGGCGGTGGATTCTTCGGCGATGGTCAAGACATTAGGATAGTTTTTGTGGACTTCTTCATTGAAGCGCTTCAAAAAGGAGATAGCCTCCAGGTTCTCATTTCCCCCGAATTCGTTGGGGATCCATTCCCCTTCCTTGCGGGAATAATCCAGGTAAAGCATGGAGGCCACGGCATCCACCCGGAAACCGTCCACATGGTATTTGTCCAACCAGAACAGGGCGCTGCTGATCAGAAAACCTCTCACCTCGTTGCGGCCATAATTAAATATGTAGCTTTTCCAGTCAGGATGAAATCCTTGCCGACGGTCTTGGTGCTCGAACAGTTGGGTGCCGTCGAAATAGCTCAGACCGTGCTCATCCGAAGGGAAGTGGGACGGCACCCAATCGAGGATCACCCCGATCTGGTTTTGATGAAGCAGGTCGATGAGAAACATGAAATCCTGCGGCGTTCCATACCGGCTGGTGGGGGCAAAGTAACCAAGGCACTGGTATCCCCAACTCCCGTAAAAAGGGTGTTCCATAATCGGCAGAAACTCCACATGGGTGAACCCGGTCTTATGGATGTACTCCACAAGCTTGGGCGCCAATTCGCGCCAGGTCAGAAACCGGTCTCCCTCCTCCGGGACCCGCATCCACGACCCCGGGTGAATCTCATAGATGGAAACAGGCGCCTCTTTGGGGTTCTTCTCCGTCCGGTCCTCCATCCAGGCGTGGTCCTTCCACTGGTAGGAAAGATCCCAGACCACGGAGGCTGTCTCTGGCGACAACTCATTGAAAAAGGCAAAGGGATCCGCTTTGTCCACGCGGTGCCCCCGGTAGCGGGAGCGCACATGATACTTGTATGGAGCGCCCGATGGAAGATCGGGGATAAGGCCCTCCCAAATGCCCGAATTTTCTCGCATGTGAAGTGGATGCGCTTCCCTGTCCCATCCGTTGAAATCTCCGATCACGGATATGTACTGGGCGTTCGGCGCCCATACCCCGAAATGGACGCCCCTTTCTTCCTCGTGGGACCTCAGGTGGGCGCCCAGCTTTTTGTAGAGTTGAAAATGATTCCCTTCGTTAAACAAGTACAGGTCGTCATGGGTCAACAGACAGGAATCGGAATAGACCGCCGGCATCTGCTGTTTCTCCGACCTTTTCGCCTTGGGTCCTTTTTGAGGCTCATCGTCTTCCTTTCGTTTTGATGTCCGATGTTTTTCGGATCACGATTCGTTCCGCCCATCCGGGGATGGCCCCAGAAGCTGTTCGATCCCTTCAAGGGGGATTGCAATCCAGTCGGGACGGTTGTCCATTTCGTAGCCGATTTCGTAGATGGCCTTTTCCATCAAAAATGCGTTGAAAAGCACTTCAAACTCATGGCCCGTTTTCGGCAGGTAGTTTCCTTCGGCCGCAACTTCCATGTAGCGTTTCAGGAAAGCGGCGCCGACCCACCGATACCAATAGTCCGCCCAGGATGCCATGAGGGGGACGTTTTCCGGATGAAAAAGCCCCCTTGCCTGCTCTTCGATCAAGGCACTGTGGGCGGCATAGTGAAAAGAACGCACCATACCCGCCACATCGTAAAGCGGCGAGCGCTTTATCCTCCTTTCACTGACAGCTCGTGCGGGCTCCCCTTCAAAGTCGATAATAACAAAATCTCTGCCGGTGTAGAGTATCTGGCCCAGATGGTAATCGCCGTGACATCGGATTCGTTTAGCCGTGATCTCCAGCCCGGTAAGGGCGTCAAATGTCCCGATGATCTCCTTCTTGCGCGCCAAAATCCGCTCGGCAGCAGCGCGCGGAGCTTGCGGAAGAAGGGCGATTCTTCTTTGAAGCTGCGGCAGTATCCTCCCCGCCATGGACCGCATGGACTGGTAAAGAGACCGCAAATAAAGTTTGGTGAAGGGTTCGGGCGTAAATTTCGAATCCTTGTCGTCCGAGGCCAGAACTATGTGCATCTGTGCGGTACGTTCAGCCATCATCCGCACCGAATCAAGAAAGATCCCGATCCCTTCCGCAACGCTCTCCGGGATTTGTTCTTGTGCGATCGTCGGCAGGCTTCCTTCGGGAAGCGGGGCGTGCTCTAATTTTCCATGGGTTTCCAGGAGGATTTCGAAATACTGGTAGAGGTTGTTCAGGGTGTAGCTCCACGCATCTCCCTGATTGGGGACGTAGGCCTGCAAGATGGCCAGGGTTGCCGGATCTTTGCCGTCTTGGGTATATTCCAGCGCACCAAGGACCTGTGGCAAGTGGGCGAAGCCCTTTCGGGTGAGAAAACGTCCGATTTCAAGATCCGGATTGGTTCCTTCCTGCACGCGCCTGAAAAGTTTGAGGATAAATCGGTCCGAAAAAACAACCGATGAATTGCTCTGCTCAGCCTTCATCAAGGAGACCTCGCATGACATCTCTTTTTCCTTTTGCAGGACTTTGAACCCTGGAGCGGGAATTGCCGTCATCCTTCCACGGTTTCCCTTGGCAACGGCCCGACGCGAAATCATATTGAGCAGCATCAGGCAGAATTCCCGATGATGGAGCCCATCCACCAGGAGTCCCTGCGTGTTTGAGGTACGCTCCTGGACCCGGGCAAGGATCGCCAGAGGATACTTTTCGTAGAGATCTTCGGCCGCGTCCAAGGCAATATGCGCCAATGGCAGCGCGTAAATCTCCCCGTCTCCATCCGTGAACTGAATATAGATAAAGAGCAGCACCGCCGTGAGCCCCTCTCCCCTCAAGGGAAGCATCTCCATCACTGAAAGCATCTTGATCCGTCTGGTTTTGGCGCCGAACCATCGCTGGACGCTCAGGTAAGTATGCAGCCTGTTTTGCATTTGCGAAGAGACGTCCCCTTGGAACAGCTCCTCCCAGTGTTCCCGGACGGTGAACATGGGAAGTTGATCGGTCCCGGACGGTAAGTCCGCAAGCGCATGAACGATTTCTTTCGCTTGCAGGCTGAACCAGAAGAAGGAATGGGGGCCCATGGTGAGAAGGTAGGGATCTTCCCGAACTTCCGGAAAAGGCGTGTTTCCGAAGATTTCCACCGGCACCTTGTCCTTGATGCCCGGAAAGATCGAGCTCCACGAACTGGGCGTACCGGGAAAAGTTGATCACCACCAGGATACACTCTTCGTCGCAGGCCCGGAGAAAAGCTAAAATTTTCGGATTCTCCGGATAGAGAAACTCAAGACTTCCACGGCTGAAGGCCTTGAACCGACTGCGCAAGGTGATCAGCCGGCGCATCCACCAGAAGAGGGAATGGCGGTTGTTTTTCTGGCTTTCAACGTTGACTACCTCATAATGGTACTCCGGATCGATAATCACCGGAAGATAGAGCTTTTGGGGGTTTGCAGGAGAAAAACCGGCGTTCCGATCCGGGCTCCACTGCATGGGGGTACGCACGCCGTTTCGGTCTCCCAGATAAATGTTGTCCCCCACCCCGATTTCGTCGCCATAATAGATTACCGGCGTACCGGGCAAAGAGAGCAGCAGTCCGTTCATCACCTCGATACGGCGCCGGTGGTTTCCCATCAAGGGCGCCAGGCGTCTGCGAATACCCAGATTGAGACGCATTCGGGGGTCTTGGGCGTAGACCCGGTACATATAATCCCTTTCTTCATCTGTAACCATCTCCAGGGTCAGCTCGTCGTGGTTACGCAAAAAAATGGTCCATTGGCTGGATTCGGGAATGGGCGGCGTCTGTTCCAGGATGTCGGTGATCGGGTATCGGTTTTCCATGTGCAGCGCCATGAAAAGCCTGGGCATGAGCGGAAAGTGAAAACACATGTGACACTCATCTCCCTCTCCGAAATACTTGACTGCATCTTCCGGCCATTGGTTGGCCTCAGCAAGGAACATGCGACCCGTATACTTTTCGTCCATTCGAGCCCGGAGTTTTTTCAAAAAGGCGTGGGTTTCCGGCAGGTTCTCACAGTTGGTGCCTTCCTTCTCGTAAAGGTAGGGAACCGCGTCCAGCCGCAGTCCGTCCACTCCCATCTCGAGCCAGAAATCGAGGGCATTGAATATGGCCTGGTGGACCTTGGGATTCTCAAAGTTCAAATCCGGCTGGTGGGAGTAAAAACGGTGCCAGTAATAGGCCTCGGCAATCGGGTCCCATGTCCAGTTGCTGGTTTCAAAATCCTGGAAAATGATGCGGGCTTCGGCGTATTTTGCCGGTGTGTTGCTCCAGACATAGAAGTCTCGCCACGGACTGCCGGGTTTGGCCCTGCGGGCGCGCTGAAACCAGGGATGCTGATCGGAGGTGTGATTGATCACCAGTTCCGTGATCACTTTCAACTCCCGCTTATGCGCTTCCCGAAGAAAAGTCTTAAAATCGCGCAGGGCGCCGTAACTCGGATGAATGGACTTAAAGTCGGAAATGTCGTAGCCGTCGTCCTTCAAGGGGGAAGGGTAAAAAGGCAATAGCCAAAGGGCCGTTACGCCCAGCTCCTTGAAGTAGCCCAGTTTTTCCCGAAGTCCCTTGAAATCGCCGATTCCGTCGCCGTTACCGTCAAAGAACGTCTTCACATGGAGCTGATAGATAACGGCGTCTTTGTACCAGAGGAAACGTTGGGCTTCTTTCGGATCAGGTATCTCCATGGAACTCCCATGCTCTTTGTCTCGCGTTATTTTCATCAAATAAAATCTGCAATCCGCTTTCAGCGGGTTTGGATTGCAGGTTTAGCAAAACCATACGCTACATAAAATAGTCGAAGTCGTGTTCGGACCGAAGACGTTTGCGGATGCGAAAAATTTGAACCGGCATCACCGAGGGGTCGAGTTCGATGAAATTGCTGCCTGCACTCCATAAGTATCGGGCATCGCCGATCAACTCATGCATTTGAAACGGCTGGTCCGGATCGAGTCCCAGTTCCTTTCCCGGCAACTCCAGCCAGGTGGAATGGGTATGGTGAGGATCCAGGTTTGCCGCCACCAGCACAACATTTTTCAGATCATCGGTAAACTTGCTGTAGCAGATAATCTCTTCCCGTTCTACCTTGTGAAACGTAAGATTCCGCATCTGTTGAAGGGCCGTATTCTCTTTGCGGATACGGTTCAGCCGTTTAATAACGCCTTTGATGTTTTCGGCCCGATCCAGATCCCATCTACGGATTTCGTATTTCTCCGAGTTAAGATATTCTTCGCTGAAAGGCTCTTTTGCCTCATTTTCACAGAGTTCAAAAGCAGGGCCGTAGATGCCGTAGTTGGGAGAAAGGGTCGCGGCCAGGATCAGGCGGACGATAAATGCGGCCCGGCCACCCACCTGCAGGTACTCGGGAAGGATATCCGGCGTGTTGGGCCAGAAGTTGGGCCAGAAAAATTCGGCGACCTCCGTCCGGGTGAGTTCCGTAAGATATTGCTCGATCTCCCACTTCAGGTTGCGCCAGGTGAAATAAGTGTAAGACTGGGTGAACCCGCCTTTTGCCAGTCGATACATGCTTCTTGGCCGCGTGAAGGCCTCTGCCAGGAAGATAACTTCCGGATGTCGTTGTTTAATTTCACCGATTAACCACTCCCAAAATCGCAGGGGCTTGGTGTGTGGATTATCCACGCGAAAGATCCGCACCCCCATGTCGATCCAGAAGTTGACTACATCTAAAAGTTCCCGGCACAACGCTTCCGCCTGCGGCGATTCGAAATCGAAGGGATAAATATCCTCGTATTTCTTCGGGGGATTTTCCGCGTATTGAATACTGCCGTCCGGCCGCATGTGAAACCATTCCGGGTGCTCCTTCACATAGGGATGATCCGGGCTGCATTGAAAGGCCATGTCCAGGGCGACCTCGATTTCCCTGTTTCGCGCTTCTCGAACGAGCTCTTTAAAATCCTCCATGGTTCCCAGATCCGGATGAACAGACCGGTGCCCCCCTTCCTCGGACCCGATGGCCCAGGGACTGCCCGGATCTTCAGGAGCCCGCTTTAATGGCGTTGTTCTTTCCTTTCCGGTGGGTCATCCCGATAGGATGGATCGGCGGCAGATAGAGTACGTCAAATCCCATATCCGCGATATAGGGAAGCCTTCTCACACAGTCTTTAAAAGTACCATGTCCCGACTTAGCGTCGGAGCAGGACCGTGGAAACATTTCGTACCAGGCGCTGAAGCGGGCGCGCAGAGGTTCCACGACCACTTCCAGGATCTTTTCGTATTCACTCATACTGCTTTTATCCGGATATCCCCCCATCAAGCGCATGAATTCAGGGTCGGTGACCACCTCTATCTTGTCCCGGGCTCTTTCTTCGCTTTTCAAGAAGCGGGCTTTTGCCAAGAGACTATCGCGGTCTTCCTGCCCAGCTATTTGAGAAGCTTTTTCAATAATCTCAGCACCCTCCATCATCTCAACGGAGAGCGTGTGACCCGCTGCATATTTTTTTTGCACCCCATCCACCCAGGTTCCGAAACGGTCGATCCAGGCACGAACCGTATATTGATAGGTGCCTGTCTCGTTCACGCGAAAAGTGGAATGCCAAAAATCGTTACCCAAAGACGACATGGGACTGGTCCGCCAATTTCGCTGCTCTTTTATTCGGTAAAGAAGTTCAGCAGCCAACAGATCATGTCCGTCAACAACGATCGCCGCTTTTACTTGAACCGCTTCTCCCATGGCCCTCCGGATGGGAAAAGTTCCACCATCCATCTGCGGACGGATATCATCGATAATGATTCTTCTGATTTGTTCTCGCATGTCGGTTTATCCAATCGTTTAAAAGGAAGGAATTGTCGCCGGTATCGCTCAAAAGAATTTTGTGCCCGGTGTCAATCAAGCAATCATCATATCTTGCAATATACACGGATAGCCCCGAATTTCGAATGGGGTCATTCCCTTATAACTGACCTGCAGATCCCTACCCTACATTCTGAAGGAGTTCATTTCAACCCTTCCTTTTTATTTCTTATTCATTTCAGGGATGAGTCTGCTCACAGGTCAATGGGTGGGAACATTCCTGGATGCGGCCCGCGGAAACCTGGCGCTGAAACAGGTCTCACGCTGGGAGGACTTTATCTTGGAGGAGGGATTCCGCCCAGAATTTTATCGGCGCTGAAACAGGGCATCTTCCTGTGGGCCTTCACGGATAAGGGACGATTCCGGGACCTGCTCGCAGGAATTCCCCCGTTCGCGTAATCCTGAACGACAGGGCGGCACTCTTGGGGGCAACGGACTGCGCTCTTACCCGGCCGCCATATCCTTAAAAGCCACCGTGGCCGAAATGAGTGAGAGATGGGTTAGGCCCTGGGGAAAATTGCCCAGCATCTCCCGGGCTTTCGGATCATATTCCTCTGAAAAGAGGTGCAGGTCATTTCCCGTGGATATGGCCCGTTTGAACACCTTATGGGCCTCCTCGGAACGTCCCTGCCTTGCCAGACATTCCGCAAGCCAGAAAGACGCAGCCAGAAAGACGCCTTCTTTTCCCTCCATTCCGTCGTCCATGGCGGCATACCTTCGCAGCAGGCCGGCCTCTCCCAATTCCTTTTGCACGGCATCGGTGGTTCGGATCATACGCTCATCCCGGTAATCCACAAATCCCATCATGGGAAGCAGCAGGAGAGAAGCATCCATTTCCGGGCTGTCGAAGGCCTGGATAAAGATCCCTCGATCCCGGTCATACCCTCTTTCTTCGATAGCATCCAGAACCTCTTTCCGCGCCTTCTTCCATCGATTCACCGGGCCGTCTCGATCAAGTGTTTCAGCCAGTTGGATGCCGCAATTCAATGCGACCCAGCACATAGCCTTTGAATGGACAAAATGGCGCGGCTTGCCCCGCATCTCCCAGATCCCCTGGTCCGGATCCTTCCATCGGAGTGCGGCCTGGTTGACCAGTTCCACCAGGAATTCCCAGTAATCATCGTCCGGTTCATTTCCCCATTCGTGCCATCTTCTGGCAAGTTCAAGGAGTTCACCGTAAACGTCTAATTGGATCTGACTTTCCGCTGCGTTGCCCACCCGTACCGGCCTTGCGCCGCCGTACCCTTCCAATTCATCGATCTCGATCTCTTTCAAACGTCTCTCTCCGCCCACCCCGAACAGAATCTGAATTTCTTCAGCACTGCCGGCGGCTGTTCGCTCCACGAAACGTCTGAAGCCGTCAGCTTCGCGGACGTAGCCCAGTTTTCCCAGGGATTGAACCGTGAAGGTCGAGTCGCGGATCCAGGTGAAGCGGTAATCCCAATTCCGCTTCCCCCCCGCGCTCTCGGGAAGGGAAGTTGTCGCAGCAGCGGCAATAGCGCCGGTCGGCGCATTGCTGAGTCCCTTGAGAACGATGGCCGAACGCCGGGCGTACGATGCATAAGGAGTTTCGATTTTCCCCTTTCCGACTCCACGATCGCCACCAGTTGGAGGGTTTCGTCCAGTCGATCGTCCAGTTCTTCAACACGCGGCGGGTGATACAAGCCCTTCGTCAAGGTCTTCCGGTTTTCGGTAAAGGATCGACAGATGCCGTCGTTCTCCCGGTTCCACTGTAAAGGATCCCATGAGTCTGTGACGGTGTTCCATCTCCAATGAAGAATCATAGGAAATGAGAAGCCCGTCGTGACCGCCGATCATGATATAAGAGTGATCGTCCTGTCTTCTGATCCAGGGTCTGATGGATCCGTAATCGAAGCGGGGAACAATATCGATCTCAAATGCGATCTTTCCCTTGATGCCCTCCACGATTCTCAGGATCTGCTGATGAGGAAGGTGCTCTCCGCCTTTGCGCATGGTGAAAAAATCAAGAAGACGCGCTTCGCCGTTCTCCTCCCGGAAAGTGGTTTCAAGAATCAGCGTGTTCTCCAGATAGGTTCGCGAGATCTCGTGAGGGCTTGCCGGCGATATCCGGCAGTACCCCCCTTTCTCCCAGTCCAGGATACGTCCGAAGCAACTTCCGGAATCGATCCTGGGCATGCAGCACCAATCGATGGAACCCGATCTGGATACAAGCGCGGAAGAATGGCAATCGGCAATATAGGCGTAATCGCTTATGGGTGGATAAGATTTCTCGTTCATTGCAGTCATGCTGCCTTTCTGCAGTTCTGAATAGCATTAATATTTTTTTCCGCCCAATCTTTCACTCTGTGTTCTTCCGCAACATAGTCGATAATTTTTTCTGAAAGATGACGTTTCTTGTGTAACGCCTGCACGATTTTTTCCGCTGCATCCTTTGCCTTCATCACATCAATATGGATAAGCCCATCTTGCTCACCGAAGCCGTTCTGTTCCAATACTCTCGAAGCACCGCTCTTGCTTAATATCAGCATCCCTCGTTCCGCGGGAGGTCTGAATTTTTGTGATAGAATATATTCAAAGGCAACCAGATTCATTCCATCCTCCAACGGGGTCACCATCATCACGTCCACCTCTTTCATGAACCTGTAATTCTGAGGAGAGGATATTCCTTCGTCGATGTGGATGACAGGCGCCTCTTGAAACTTTTTGTTTATCTTGACGACCTCCCCTTCCAGGGCAGCTTGAAGTTTTTGATAGTCCGGATTTTCCAGATCTGCTTGAAGGCGGTCACCTGATAGAAACGGGCATCTTTTTTTTCGTTCTTTAATTTATTGAAAACCCGGGTAAAAATATTCAATCTCTCCAGCAGACCCTTGGTGTAGTCGCACCTTTCCAAACCGCCGAAAACGATTCCGCCCATTTCTCTTGTCCGCCAAAATCCTCTCGTACAGGTCTTCCCCTTCAAATGTATATTCCAGCCGCTTTCCATCCGAGACTTCCGAGAGAATTTCATCCACATCCACACCGATGGGAAAGGCGGCCAGCGTGGTGACACCATTTTGACGAATAATCTCATAAGACTGATCGACTACCTTGATCTGTACGGGAAACCACTCTTCAAGGGCTTCAAGGTAATTGTCACAATACTCCTTTGTATGGAACCCTATAAAATCATTGGACAGAAGGCCCCAACAGAGTTTCTGCAAGACACTATCAATACTCTCGGAAAAGGGGTCCAGGATCTGTTCTTTGACCCTTCTTCTCTTATCCTCCCGAATCAGTCCCTGGATTTCGTGGATATTGAAGAAAGGCGTGTGCATGAACTGCCCCACATGAATCTCTCCTTTTTCCTTTTCGGCCTCTCCGTTTTCCAGCAAAAGGGCCTTGAGCACTTCCGCTATCTGCATGAGATGGTAGTCCTGGTTCCAGACGACAATATCGATTTTCTCCTTATCTCTGAATTGTCTTTTCTTATTGATTTCATCAATAATGGTATTGGCCAAAGTTACGCCGCTGCTGGTGTATTGTACGAAATCGTTTTTTTCAAAATGCGGTCTGGGAAAAACCGGAGTTTTCTTATAAAAAAGCGGCGATCTGGTGAGGTGCATGAGAGGCCACAGGAATCCATTGGCAAACTTGCTGTAATAGCTGTGCATATGTTTTGTATCGAAAAATGCGAACCGCATATGATAATCGTATTCCTTATAGGTAAAATGCATCCTGGTCCCTTCATCTATCTGTATCAATGGAAAATGATCCGGGGCAATTTTCCTCTCCCGCATTCTTTTAAAAAGGAAATCGTAGTGACCTCTCGCCACGTCTATGTCTTTTTCGCCCATGGAAGCGCCAATCCACGTGGTATCCCATTTATCGCCTTTCAAAAGCCCTGCCATGGCCCCCACAAGGCCCCCTGCCCCGAAGTCCTGCGGCTCCGGCAGTCCTCCCTTTTCCACGGATTCCTCCGCTTCCTGAATAAAATCTTCCGAAAAACTGAACGGCCCCCTGTTGGAAGCAATCACCAGATCGCTCATCTCTTATATAGACCCCAACTTTCATTTTCAGCTCAACTCGATCCTCTCATCTTTCCCATGCAGAAGCGCAAATATCAGGGTGAGATACTCCCGCAAATGTCTCGTGATGAGAAAATTGTCACGGACGAACTCTTTTGATTTCATGCCCATTTTCTCCATGAGATCCGGCTTTTTCAGTAGATATCGGATTCGCAGTGCGGCGCCTTCCGGAGTATTCACCAAAAAACCGGTGTGATGATCGATGACCTGCATGCGGATGCCGCCGGTATTCCCTCCAATGACGGGCTTTCTTTTCCACAGGGCTTCCGTCACGGTAAGACCGAATCCTTCTTTAATTGATTTTTGCAGCACGATGTCCGAAGCGCGTTGAAGCGCATTGATGGTGCGATGGGCATCGGCAGGCAATAGAAGAACCTTCAAGTCGGGGTCGTCTCTGGACAGCCGTTCGGACTTCATTCAGCACGATTTCGCCTTCCGGATCATCCGAGGCGCCTCCCCCGGCGAGTACCAACTGCAGTGCGGGGATGAATTTTTTTGCAAGCTTATAGGCCTCTATAACACCCAGCGGGTCCTTGAACCGGTCATAGCGGGATACCTGGAGGATCATCGGCCGTTCCGGATCTATGTCGAACCGGCTGTAAATGCTTTCGATCTCCTCCGCTCCGAGATCGATGTTCTTTTCGTGGAGCGGGTCGATGCTTGGCGCTATAAGATATACGGGATGGGGCAGGTTTTGTGCAAAAGAGGCAAGGGAAAAGATACTCGCGTCATAATCGGATACAAAATTTCGCAAGTAGCGCCATACGGGTCTGAACGGTTTACTGGCGTCGATATGACATCGCCAAACCCATTTCCCCTTGTGCCCCTTAAAATGCCTGATTAAGGCAGCAGGCTGAGGATCGTGAATAATGACGATATCGGCATCACGCAACACCCCTTCCAAGGCTTCGGCCGTCTTTTCATTCGTATCCTCGTATATCTTCAAGATAGCTTTCCGGAATACTTACCCGGTTTCCCTGAATGGCATTATGAAAACTCTTTGGTGCATTGATAAAAAACCGATTCCCCTTCAATCACTTCCCATCTCGTGTTGATCCCCAGTTCTTCCATAAAGGGAACCATCTTATGGAGTATTTCCGCCACGCCGCCCCCCACACGGGTGGCGTTAACGTGCACCACGTGAAGGCCTTTCAGGGCTGGGCGAGCTGACGCAAATGATCAATAACATCCCGGCCGACAACCTGTTCGTATTTTTCAAGTACGTTTTGATTATCCATTTTTTTCCTGTCCGTTTCTGAAATATCCGGAAAAGACCTCTTCAAGGTCGCTTTTCAATTCTCTCAGCGGCGAAAAATAGGAGTTTTTTTCCCTTATTTTTTGACAAAGGGGTGCATAATCGTCTCCACAACCCGATAACCAGTTCTGGAAATCATCCAGGGAGTTCTCGTTTCGATGCCTGGCATCGATAAAATGGTAAAAAATGCTGCCAACGGAGATGTTTCTGATAATATCCAGAAGATCTTCCGGACGACTCACGGATATGGCGGTGTCGAAAACAACGATTTGGGATCGGATGAATTCAAATTGATCATCCCTTTTGGTCCATTGGGGAAATTCCGTCTCATCCAGGCTCTCATCTATGATTTCCATCAGTTCATTTCTCACCTCTTCTATAGATTCAAATGCAACCGGATCGATAACGCCCAGACGCTCCGCAAGGGATTTGTTATGCAGACTGCGAGCCACCCATATGGCAAAATCGTTATGATATTCGGTGTCGTCAAAGCGAGGTCGCAACAACCCTCCCCAGAAGTGATAATAAATGCTTCCGGGCTCTATCTCTCGCAAGTGTTCCCGAAGCTCCCGAAGGTTTTGAGCCCTTTTCCCGGTAGCGATGGCAATCAGGGCGCAATCCTTGATATAAAAAGGATCTATCGTTTTTTCGTCTTCCACAATTCTCTCCTCTTGAAACACTGAATCCAGCCCTTTCAAGGTGTTTAACTGAGTTGCGTCCTTGGTGAAACTGAACGCTGAAACCTGAACACTGGAGCCTGAAACCTGATTTTAATTATTCACAGGAACGGTCCTTCCAACAATGGGGTGAATCCCCTATTTTTGTTGGCCATTGCAGGTAATGCGACCGAATCGAATGTGCTTTTTCGATTTAAACCCATGCCGTCTACCGTGTTTTTTGGAAAAGTATACGTTGTTGCCCCCATTGTTCCCGCCTCAAAATTCCCCTATGCTGGAATAGAAAATTGAAAATTGGCTGCTAAAATCATTTTGCTGCAAAGGAGCGATTTACCATGACAGAACAAACAAAGGTTGTGAAAGGCGGGTTCCGGGCGACCCTGGCATTGATCATCTCCATCATTGCCCTCATTGTGTCTATTGCGGGCTATTCTTCTTCCTCAAAAGAGGAAGGGCTGAATAGCCAAATCACCAATCTCAAGGCGACGATGGAAAAGCTGAAGACGGAGAGCGCCAGCCAGTTGGACAAACTGCGAAACGAAACGGCACAGACCCTTGATAAAATGAGCAATGCCCTCAAGATAGAAGAAGGCACGAAAAACGCGACAGGGGAAACCAACCAGGGCGCAATGAAATAATACCAAAACGGCATTAGCTTTAGCAATTAGCCGTTGGCTTAAAAACAGGAATGACTTACATGTTCTTTATCTTACGCTTTAAATCAGTTTCAGTCAAACGTGAACCATTCATGCCTTCACGAGAAAGGAGAAAAAAATGAGAACAACAAAAGGGATACTGCTCTCCCTCATGGCAGTGGCATTATTCTTCACCCCGGCCTTTGGAGCAGGGGATGCTGAAAAAGGAAAAGCCCTCTTTAACGACCCTCATTTTGCGGACGGCAAGGCGGGATCTCCTGCAATACCTGCCATCCGGACGGAAAAAAGGCCGCAAAAGGCGCCGATAAGGATAAGAAGGAGTTGAAAAAAATCATTAACGCTGTATTGTTAATGCGCTTCAAGGAAAACCTATTGATCCCATGTCTTCCCAGATGGACGATCTGATTGCCTATTTGGAGTCCGTGAAAGCGCAAAAATAAGCGGAAACCCTCTGTGAGAGGTAAATAAGACTGCCTTGCCTCCTCGAGGGGGCAAGGTATCGTTAAGACGTCGGCATCCCGGAATTTTTTGGCTTCAAAACCCCTTCCCTTGATCTCCCGGTATTTCATGTGCTTGTGAATCATTTCCGCATTCAAACCAACCGGATCGACACAATATCGCCGGCACGAAAGAGACCCCCCTCTACCTGATCAGGTAACGCAAGCGATAAGATATTGGCAATATCGCATCCTTTGTGATAATTTGCCGAATCGAATCCTATGGAACATAGAATAGAACGAGAGGCAACCGATGGCGATTTCCACCGAAAGGGCTAACGGCACGAACCGGAACGAACCCGGGAACAATAAATCAGAGGCTAAAAGCAGGGGCCGGCTGGCGCAACTGTCCCTGGCCGCCCTGGGGGTGGTTTTCGGAGATATCGGCACCAGCCCGATATACGCCATTCGGGAATGTTTTCACGGCGAATACGGAATTGCCGTAAACGCAAGCCAACATTATGGGGATCCTCTCCTTGATGTTCTGGGCGCTGGTCATGATCGTGGGGGTGAAATACCTGGTGTTCGTTTTCCGGGCCGACAACCGGGGGGAAGGCGGAGTCATGGCGCTGACCGCCCTGATTCGCGGGCATGGCGCCCCCACCGGAAGCCGGCGGGGCCTGGGCGTCGTCGCCCTGGGTCTGTTTGGGGCGTGTCTGCTGTACGGGGACGGCATGATCACCCCGGCCATTTCCGTTTTGAGCGCGGTGGAAGGCATCGGCATCATCACCCCTGTATTCGATCCCTATGTGATATCCCTGACCATTGCCATTCTCCTGGGCCTGTTTCTGATCCAGCGCCACGGCACGGCGCGGGTGGGGGGCCTTTTCGGGCCGGTGATTCTGATATGGTTGTGCTTTCTGGCTGTTACCGGCGCGGCGCAAATCATTCGCGACCCACGGGTTTTGGAGGCGGTCTTTCCCTGGTATGCCGTCCATTTTCTAATCCTTAACAAGCTGCACGGGTTGGTGGTGTTGGGAGCGGTCTTTTTGGTGGTCACCGGGACCGAAGCCCTATACGCGGATATGGGGCACTTCGGCACCCGGCCCATTCGCCTGACCTGGTTCGCGCTGGTCTTTCCCGCCCTGGTATTGAATTATTTCGGACAAGGGGCGCTGCTGCTGGCCCAACCCGAAGCGGCAAGCCATCCGTTTTACGCCATGGTGCCCCCATGGGCCATGATTCCCACCGTGGTTTTGGCCACCCTGGCCACCATCATCGCTTCCCAGGCCGTAATCAGCGGCGCCTTTTCCATGACCCGCCAGGCGATCCAGCTGGGCTACCTGCCGCGATTGAAGATCCGGCATACCGCCGCCACGCAGATCGGCCAGATATACGTGGCCCCGGTCAATTATATGCTCATGATCTGCACCATCGCGCTGGTGTTCGGTTTTCAATCCTCCAGCAAGCTGGCCGCAGCCTACGGGGTGGCGGTCACCGCCACGATGCTCATTACCACGACGCTGTTTTTTATTGTGGCCCGCAGGCGGTGGCAATGGCCCCTGGTGTGGGCCGCGCCGTTGGTCGGTCTCTTTTTCATGGTGGATGTGCCGTTTTTTGTGGCCAATATCAGCAAAATCCTTCATGGCGCATGGTTCCCGCTGGTCATCGGCGCGGCGTTCTTCACCCTGATGCTCACCTGGGCCAAGGGACGCCGGATACTGGCAGCTCAATTGCGCAAGCTCATGCCGCCGGTGCATCAATTCATCGCGGATCTGGCCGGCAATCCCCCAAACAAAATAGAGGGGGATGCCGTCTTTTTGACGGGCAGTCCCCACGTCGCGCCCGTGGCCCTTGCAAAAAACGTCAAACATAACAGGGTCGTGCACAGCCGGACGGTGTTGTTGAATTTCCAGGTGGAAGACGTTCCGCGGATTCCCAATCTGGAAAAGATCCAAACCGAAAAACTGGGCGGCGGGTTTTATCGCCTTACGGCCCGCTATGGATTCATGGAAGAGCCCAAGCTGGATACCGTGCTGGGGTTGGCGCGCGGGCAGGGTTTGGATTTGAATCCGGAAACAACGAGTTTTTACATCGGCCGTGAAAGCCTGGCCATCGCGGAAAACAGCGCTATGGCGCGCTGGCGGGCGAACCTTTTTATTTTTATGTCCCGAAATGCCGCGGATGCCACCTCCTTTTTCAGTCTTCCAGCGGATCAGGTGATTGAGGTCGGTGTTCGATTGACGATTTGACAGGACCATGCATTGTTCGATAATGTGGTCTAAAACAACCTTCCTATGCCAATTGCGGCAATGTGTTTGAAAAATCCAATTTTGGATTAACTGTTTTCGAAAAAGTTCGGGAAATAGCTTATGATGGCTGAAAATAAAACGACATCCTCCTAAGCGTCCTCATTGTGGATGATGACGCCAATATCCGTAAAACGCTCTCTTACTGTCTGGCGGCCGAGGGAAACACGGTTATCGCGGTGAGCAACCCGGCCGACGCCGTTGATGAGGCCAGGAGAAGATCTTTTGACCTGGTTTTCCTGGATCTTAAGCTGGGAGAGGAAAACGGAATGGAGCTAATTCCCGTTTTGCTGTCAGATTCCCCCTGGGCCAAGATTGTGGTCATCACGGCCTATGCCTCTATTGAGAGCGCAGTGGAGGCGATGAAGCGAGGTGCTGCCGATTACATCGCCAAACCCTTTACGCCGGATCAAGTTCGGCTTATGACCCGCAAAATGGGACGAATCAGGAAAATGGAAATCGAGATCGCCGCACTTAAAGAGGACATGCAACGGCTTGGACCAAAAGACCGACTTCAGAGTCTGAATGCCGGCATGCAGCGGGTTATCGAAACCGCGAAAAAGGCCGCGGCCTCGGAGGCTATCGTCTTGCTTTGCGGGGAAAGCGGCACGGGCAAATCGGTGTTTGCCAAAGCGATCCACCACTGGAGCCCGAGGTCGGCAAAGCCTCTCGCGGTTGTAGCTTGTCCGGCGGTTCCACCCGATCTTCTTGAAAGCGAATTGTTCGGACATGCCAAGGGGGCCTTCACCGGAGCGGTGCGGGATAACCCCGGGCGTATCGCCGCATGTGAGGGCGGCACGCTATTACTGGATGAAATCGGAGATATGACGCCATCGGTGCAAGCCAAACTGTTGCGGTTCATTCAGGACAAGGAATACGAGCGTCTCGGAGAATCGAGGATACGCAAGGCGGATGTCCGCATCATCGCCGCCACGAACGCCGACCTTGAAAAGCGAGTGGCTGAAGGCGGGTTCCGGGAGGATCTGTTTTACCGGTTGAACGTAATCAGACTCACGATCCCTTCGCTGCGAGAGCATCCGGAGGACATTTTGCCCTTGGCCGCGGATTTTATTGCCTATTTTTGTCGAATAAACCATAAATCGATCATCGGATTCACCGAGGAGGCCGAACAAACTCTCATAAGCCATGCCTGGCCGGGAAATGTTCGAGAGCTTCGAAACACCATCGAGCGGGCCGTGATATTAGGCAGCGGCGACCGGATCGCGAGAGCCGATTTTCCAGGAAACTTCACGCCGGCCGCTGGCGCCACCGCCATTGGCGACATGGTGCCCTTGTCCACCATCGAAGAGCTGCACATCAGAAGAATAATGGCCAACACCTCCTCGCTCCAGGAAGCGGCGGACGTTCTGGGTATAGACCAGGCGACGCTCTGGCGTAGGAGGAAAACCTACGGTATCTGATACCGCTTTTCGTTCCCATCCGCCTTGCATTTTGCAAGGTGATTTCCGCCTGCGCCTTTCACATTTCAAGTCCAACCATTCCGCATTCAATCATAACCCACTGAAATCGCTGGTCCTGATTAATGGCACGCCCGTTGCTTTTGGTATTGGCGCCGACGGTGGCCAAATGGAGGGCTGTTTCCCATGACTTTGAAAAAGAAGATTTTAATCGGATATGGCGTCGCGTTCGCGCTCATGGGTCTTGTGGTGGCCTGGGCGGTCACGAACCTGGTGTCCCTGGGCAAGGCGACCGACGCCATTCTGAGCGAGAACTATCGGAGCATCCTTGCCGCCGAAAACATGGTGGACGCCTTGGAGCGTCAGGACAGCGGCGTGTTGCTCATGTTCCTGGGTGATGCCGAAAAAGGAATCGCACAATTTCGGGAAAACGAAGCGGTCTTTCTTGAATGGTTGGCGCGAGCAAAAGACAACATCACCATTCCGGGCGAAGCGGAACTCGTCCAATCCATAGAGGCGGATTACTGCGATCTACCGGAAACAATTCTCCTCGCTGACCGACTTGCGTGAAAATAGCCGCGCGACGTTGGAGCCCGCCCATTATCAGGAAACAGTCTATCCGCTTTTCGTCAAGGTGCGCGAGGCGTGTATCGGCCTTGCGTAACCTTAACGAGGAGACCATGTATGCCGCCAGCGTCAGGGCCGGCAGCGTGGCCAGGCGCGCCATCTGGTCAACGGCGCTCGTGGCCGCGTCCGCACTGATCGTGGCCTTGATGTTCAGTTTGTTTTTGGCCGAGCGGATTGTCCGGCCCATCCGGCGTTTCATGGAGGCATCGCGGAAAATATCCTCCGGCGACTACACCGTTCAGGTGCCCGTAGAGACCGGTGACGAATTGGGGCGTCTGGCTGGAGAATTCAATCAAATGGCGCACCAGCTTGGCCGTTATCACGAGATGAATATCGAGCAAATCATCTCCGAGAAGAACAAGGGCGAGGCGATTCTTTCCAGCATCGAGGATGGCCTGGTGGTTTTCGACACCAGGCTCAAGGTGACCGGCATCAACCCCGCCGCGCGTCGGTTGCTGGATTTGGAGTTCGCTGAAAGCTCCACATTACACTGTGCGGACATCCTGGCGGCCCCGCAGGTCTGCGACCTTATCCGCAAAACCGTCGAGACGGGAGTTCAGCCCGCTGTTCCCGATGAGCAGCGCATTATCGTCCTTTCGGAGGGAGAGGGGCCAGACACTATCTTTTTTCCGTTACGCCCATTCGGGGAAGAGACCGAAACCTTTCGGGCATCGTGCTTCTGCTGAGGGACGTCACCCGCCTGAAGGAAGTGGAGCGGCTCAAGAGTGAATTCGTCATGGCCGCGTCCCATGAACTTCGGACCCCTCTGACCAGTCTGGGCATGAGCGTGGATCTTCTCCTGGAACATGCCGCCCGGGGACTTGCCGAAAAGGACAGGGACCTTCTCCAGGCAGCGCATGAGGAAGTCCACCGCATGAAGGCGCTTGTTAATGATTTGCTTGATCTCTCAAAAATCGAGGCGGGCAGAATCGAATTGGAGTTTGAAAGCGTTCCCGTTCGACCTTGTTTGACCACGTTGAAGCGGTTTTCAAAAGCCAGATGGACATGAAGGAGGTTGCGCTCACATCCGAGCTCACCGGCGATACGTCCGAGGTCCGCGCCGATGCCAACAAGATCACATGGGTATTGACCAATCTGGTTTCCAACGCGCTGCGATATGTGGGCAGGGGCGGCCATATAAGTCTTCTGGGCCACAGGATCGGGCCTCATGTTCATCTTTCCGTGCGCGATGATGGGCCGGGAATCCCTCCGGAGTATCAATCCAAGATATTTCAGAAATTCGTACAGGTTAAAGGCCGGGAAGCGGGGGGAACGGGTTTGGGTCTGGCCATCTGCAAGGAGATCGTGCGCGCCCACGGAGGCGCGATCTGGGTGGAATCGTCCGCCGGTCAGGGAAGCACTTTTACCTTCACCCTGCCGGCCTGTCCGCGGGCGGAACCGCACAGGCAGATGGCCCAATAGGAGGAACACATGGAAAAGAAACCCATTTTGGTCGTTGACGACGAAAAAAACATCCGTCTGACCATGTCGCAGTCATTGGAGCCTCTTGAAATCCCGGTCCAGACGGCCGTGAATGGCGAGGAAGCGCTTGGGAAGCTCCGCGAAGCCGAGTTCGGTCTGGTTTTTCTGGATTTGAAGATGCCGGGGATGGACGGGATGGAGGTCCTTCGGCAAATCAAGGAGGACTGGCCCAAAATCCGGGTGATCATCATCACCGCCCACGGGACGATTGAATCCGCCGTGGAGGCCATGAAACTCGGCGCGGTGGACTTCATTCAGAAGCCTTTCAGCCCCGGTGAGATTCGAGATTTGGCGACCCAAGTGCTGGAGCGCGAAGCGCTGGATGAAGAGAACGCCGTCGATTACCTCTCCTTGATCGAACTCACCAAGCGACACATCTCCGATCGGGTTTCTCGGCGGCCCGTGAAACGGTACGAAAGGCCATAGCGGCCGACCCGGATCAGCCGGAGGCATACAATCTTCTGGGCGTTTTGCTTGAAATGAAGGATGACTGGGTGGAGGCCCAGAAATTCTACCGGGCGGCACTGGATATCGACCCCACTTTCAAACCGGCCCGGGCGAACCTGGATCGAACCACTTCCTGGAACAAATTCGGCAAAATCGATCTGGGACGGACCAGCGGGAGGAGGCGGCCCCGATCAGGGACGGCAAAGAGGACCCGGATGAAAGATAGCCTTTACATCGTAATCGTCGGCTGCGGGCGGCTGGGATCGCACTTGGCCAACCAGTTGAGCCGGGCAGGACATTCGGTTGTGGTGATCGACATGGATGAGGACACTTTCAATGATCTGTCGTCGGATTTCAGCGGATTTCGGGTCGTGGGGGACGCCGCGCATATGGCGGTGCTGAAAGAGGCCAAACTGAAGCAGGCCGATGTCTTTTTCGCCACCACCCATGAGGACAATGTCAACCTGATGGTGGCACAGGTGGCCCGAAAGATTTTCAATGTTCCGCACGTGCTGGCCAGGGTTTTCGATCCGAGGAGGGAGCAGGTTTATCAGCAACTCGGCATCGAAACCATCTGTCCGACATCGGTGGCCGCGGAGATGTTTCTTCATGGCCGTGGCCAGCGGGCGAGCCCGGACGGGAGATGCAAGCATGAAAGTGATTATCGTCGGCGCCGGCAAAACGCTCTATTTTCTTTGCCGGAACTTCACCGCCAAGGGATATGAGGTCGTGATCATCAACCGCGACCGGGAGGAATGCGTTCAGCTGGCCAGGCAGCTTTCCGCCACGGTCGTTTGCGGCGACGGCAGCGATGCCGACATTCTCAAGGAGGCCGGCGCCATGGGCGCGGATGTGGTGCTCGCCATCACTCCCAACGACCAGGACAATCTGATCATCTGCCAGCTGGCCTCCATCCAATTCGGTGTGCCCCGGGCCATCGCCCTGGCCAACGACCCGGACAATGCCGAGATTTTCGAAAAACTGGGCGTCTCCGCCTTTTCCACAACCCATATCGTCGGCAGCCTGATCGAACAGCGGGCCTCCCTGGAACAGATCATCAATTTGCTGCCGGTGGGAGAAGGCCGGGTCAATGTGACGGAAATCATGCTCGATGCCGATTCCCCGGTCGCGGGCAAACTCTTGAAGGATATCGACCTGCCCGAAAACGCCCTGGTCGCGGTTGTGATCCGCGACAATCAGCCGATCGTCCCCCGGGGCGCCAATCAACTGCTGGCGGCGACCGGGTGGTGCTGATCACCCTGCCGGAGAACCATGGCCCGTGCTGAAAGTGTTTACGGGCGAACGGACGATAGAGGAGCCAGCCTTGAGGGAAAAAGAATATATCAAACAGCGCTATGCCGCGATCCTTTCATCGGTCGGCATGATCCTGCTTCTATCCGGCGCGGCTGATGTTGACGCCGCTGCTCGTTTTCTATTCCATCCCGAGGACCCGTCAACGCATTGGCCTTCGTTCTGCCCGCGGCGTGCCTCATGTTCATTGGAGTTGCATTGTCGAAGGCTGTTTCGTTTCACGCCCAATATCACGCTCTCTGTTCAGGAGGGCGGCATTATCGTTCTGCTGAGCTGGATGGTAGTCATTCTTTTTTCCGCATGGCCGTTTATGTCCGTTCTGGGCTTTCATTTTCCCGGGCCTTGTTTGAATCGGTAAGCGGATGGACCACCACCGGCTTTCGGTCGTGGATGTGACCAGCGCCAGCCATGATTCTGTTCTGGCGCAGCGTCATCCAATTGGCCGGCGGCGCGGGACTGGCCATCATCATGATGTCGGCCATCGTCGGCCCTACGGGCGTCGGCATTTCCAGCGCCGAAGGCCGGGGCGACAACTCGTCCCGCATGTCAGGCAGTCGGCGCGTCTGGTTCTGATCATCTATGCCGGCTACGCCGTTGTCGGAACCATGGCTTATTGGATGGCGGGCATGTCTTTTTTTGATGCAGTCAACCATTCCTTTGCCGCTGTCTCCACGGGCGGATTCTCCACGCGAGTGGAGAGCATCGGATATTGGGATTCACCCGTCATCGAGGCGGTGACCCTGCCGCTGATGCTTCTGGGCAATTTGAGCTTTGTTACCGCCTGGTTGCTGTGGCGCGGCAAGCTGCGTTTGGTGACGCGAAACGGCGAAGTGCGGCTGATGGTTGTGCTCATTCCCTTATCAGCCGCGGCCATGTTCCTTCTGACGTGCCGGGCGCTTTATCCGCAGCTCGGAAAACCATTCGGGTCGCGGTCTTTGAAACGGTATCGGCCATTACCACAACGGGCTTTTCAACCGTCGGCTACGGCAATTGGAATGCCTTCGGTCTGTTTCTGCTGGTCATTCTGATGCTGATCGGCGGCGGAACCTGTTCCACGGCGGGCGGCATCAAGCAGTTTCGGATCTATCTGCTGTGGAAGATGCTCGATGGGACATCAAGCGATATCTCATGCCCCGCACCGCAATATTGGAATGTCCCGTTTGGGAGGGAAACAGGCGTGTGTTTGTGGATGACGCCAGGATTCGCCAGGCGATGGTCTTTATCTTTTTGTATCTAGCGACCTATGTGTTCGGCGTCATG